>NZ_NBZV01000022.1 GCF_002379095.1 Polaromonas sp. AER18D-145 | reverse complement strand
GGAATCGTCGGCTGCAAATCGACCGCAGCGGTCCATTTTTCACCGCCTTTTTATCCCATAGCTGGGCTATGGGCCTGCAAATCCGGCAAAAACTGTCCTCGCTGGGGTCGATTTTCGCTTTCGACGCCCCAAGCCCGACAGACTCCTAGGCTATCAGACTTGCGGCAGACCAGGCATCACCAACACGACAAGGACAAGCAAATGGGTATTGATTTCAAGGGCCGGGTGGCCATCGTCACGGGCGCAGGCGGCGGACTGGGCCGGCAGCATGCGCTGGCCCTGGCCAGGCGCGGCGCGAAGGTGCTGGTCAACGACCTGGGCGGCGCACGCGACGGCTCGGGCGGATCGGTCAGTGCCGCCGAGGCCGTGGTTGCCGAGATCCGGGCGGCCGGCGGCGAGGCCATGGCCAACGGCGCCTCGGTCACCGACTTTGCGGCGGTACAGGCCATGGTGCAGCAGGCCATGGACGCCTGGGGCCGCGTGGACATCCTGGTCAACAACGCCGGCATCCTGCGTGACAAGAGTTTTGCCAAGATGGACCTGGCCGACTTTGCGCTGGTGATGAACGTTCACCTGATGGGCGCCGTGCATTGCAGCAAGGCCGTGTGGGACATCATGGCGGCGCAGAAATACGGCCGCATCGTGATGACCACCTCGTCGTCGGGCCTGTACGGCAACTTCGGCCAGTCCAACTACGGTGCGGCCAAGATGGCGCTGGTCGGGCTGATGCAGACGCTGGCCATCGAGGGGGCGAAAAACGACATCCGTGTCAACTGCCTGGCACCGACGGCTGCCACGCGCATGACCGAAGGGCTGATGCCCGAAGAGGTGCTGCAGGCGCTGCAGCCGGAAGCCGTGGTGCCGGCCATGCTGGTGCTGGCGTCGCAGGACGCCCCGACGCGCACCATTCTTTGCGCGGGCGCCGGCACCTTCGAGGCGGCCAACATCACGCTGACGCAGGGCGTCTACCTGGGCACGGGCGAACAGGTGCCGGAGGCGCTGGCCGCGCGGCTGGCCGAGGTGACGGAACGGGCTGGCGAGATGGTGCCGCAAAGCGGCGCTGCGCAAGGCAGCAATGAGGTCGGCAAGGCCATGGCTGGCAGACTGCCGGCCTGAGACGCGGGAAGAACGCGAGAGGCGAAAGCCATGGATGCCGCCGGGTTCACTGGACAATGTTCCGACGTTTCGCCGAAGGGCAGAAGTCCGATACCTGTCTTGATGGCGCGAACCCGGCAGGCACGGTTCCAGTGTGTCGACACACAGGCCGCCGGTGTTGCAGGCCGGCGCTGATAAACGCTGTAGGCCTTGTCCGGCGTGGCGTCCAGGAGCAGTGAAACCCCGGAAAAACTGCAACGGCCTGGGTCATGGCCCGAATCGCTACTCGCGTCGCCACTTCATGCCTGTTGAAGCATCCGGCATTGAATATGCTATTGATTAGGTAGCATCCGGCCCAATGGATTCCAGTTGTGCAACCGGGCGTAACGTTGTGCAAGCATTTCTCCGCAGACCGGACCAGTCCTACAGGCACAGGGGGATGAGGCCCACTCCACCGGCATGCGGGCCGTCCTAAATTGGAACCAGTCGGCCCTCCGGTCGGCATGAACCCTTGGCCCTTCACCGGGCTTTTTCATTCAGGAGCTACTCATGAAATTCAATCAAACCTTGACCGCTGCCATCACTGCTGCCGCACTTGTTGCCGGCGCTGGTTTTGCCTATGCACAATCCGGTACAACCCCCGGTGCCCCCGGCGACCTGAACAGGCAGGGTGCCGCAGAGATGAAGGCACCCGACGTCAACCCGGCTGCCGACACGACCCTGCAGGCCCAGCCCGCCACCGGTACCGCAACGTCGGCCGACACCAGCAACAGCAGCACGATGCAAAGCGGCACCGTGATGCCCGAGCCCCGCGCTGACCGCAACTAAGCCTGCTGCGTCAACCCTCATGCACAAGGCTTTCGCAGGGACGTCCCATGTGGTCATGGCGCGTCCCTGCCTTGGCCCGCGTAACCGGACATCCCGATATGTCTGCCATGACCCCGACAGAAGCCTCACCCTTCGACGCCGTCCTCAAGGGGCTGGGCATGGGGTGTGCCGTGCTGGCCCTGGTGCTGCCGGGCCATGTCACATCGACCCAAAGCCGGCAAAATGCCGCCGTGTCCGCCGCGGTGGACCTTCCCCGGGTGGCCGATTTCCTGTCCGAGGAGCCTTCGCCACCCGTGCGGCAGATGGCCGACTGGGTGATGGCATCACGCGATCATCGTGGCATGCCGTTTGTCATCGTTGACAAACAGCATGTCAGGGTGTTTGTCTTCCAACCGAGCGGAAAACTCAGCGGCGCCACCCCGGCCCTGATGGGTTCTGCCCTCGGCGACGATTCGGTGTCCGGCATTGGCGAGCGCGAAATGTCGGCTATCCGGCCGCACGAACGCACCACGCCGGCTGGCCGATTTGTCTCGCTGCCGGGCGTCAACTCCTTTGGCGAAGACATTGTCTGGGTGGACTACGCAGCTGCCGTGTCCATGCATCGCGTGCGGGCGAAGGATCCGAAAGAGCGCCGGCTGGAGCGGCTCGCGTCCGCCACGCCGGACGACAACCGCATCTCCTTTGGCTGCATCAATCTGCCTGCCGCGTTTTATGACACGGTGGTCAAACCCGCACTCGGCACGCGCCGCGGCGTGGTTTATGTCCTGCCGGAGACTCGGCCCCTGCAGGCCGTGTTTGGCGACCTGGTTCCGGCGCGCCAGCCGTCCTGATCGGCAATCCCCCTGTCAGACGGCGCCTACATTTGCACTTGGTCGCTGATGTGCCCCTTGCAGGTCAAATTCGATTTTTACCCTTTTAAATAAAGGGCTGGCTGCTATCAAAATAAATTTTTCGAGTTCAAACGTGTTCCAGGCTTGCCAGTTCGCGGCCTTGCCGTGTAGGATGTTTCCTACGTCTTCGGGAAAAATCCCGGTGATGTGTCGTCACAACCACACCGGGGAACTGGATGAGCATCAAGAGCAGCATGCTGCGCGCCGCCTTGGCGCTGGGGGCCCTGGCCCTGCTTGCAACCCCCATGGCGAAAGCGGGCAGCGAGGCGCAGCCCTTGCTGTCGGCAGATTTTTCTGGCGAGGCAGCGTCTGCCGAAGCCCGCTACGCGGCGAACCGGGTGCTGGGCGCATCTGACCACCAGGGGCTGCCCTTTGTGATTGTCGACAAGAAAAACGCGAAGATGTTTGTGTTCGGGCCGGGCGGCCGCTTGCGTGGCGCCTCGGCCGTCCTGCTGGGCCTGGCCAGCGGCGACCACGCAGTGCCTGGTATCGGCGAGCGTGAACTCTCGCGCATCCTGCCGGCGGAGCGAACCACCCCGGCCGGGCGTTTTGTGTCGCAGCCCGGGCGCAACCTGCAGGGCGAGGAGGTGGTGTGGGTCAACTACCGGGACGGCTTGGCGATTCACCGCTTGCGCCCCGGCAGCAGCCAGGAGCAGCGTGCGCAGCGGCTGGCTTCCGGCAGTCCGGCGGACAACCGCATTTCGTTGGGCTGTGTGGTGGTGCCTGTGGCCTTTTATGAAGCCGTGGTGGGCCCCACGCTGGGCCGAAACCCCGGCGTGGTGTATGTGCTGCCGGAGGACTCGCCGGTACACGCGTTTTTCGACGCGCACTCGCAGTAAGCACCGTTCACCTTGCTTGACGGACCCTAGGAGCCTGTCGGGCTTGGGGCGTCGAAAGCGAAAATAGGCCCCGGCGAGGACAGTTTTTGCCGGATTTGCAGGCCCATAGCCCAACTATGGGACAAAAAGACGGTGAAAAATGGACCGCTGCGGTCGATTTGCAGCCGACGATTCCCAAGTCCGACAGGCTCCTAGTTCCGGGCCTCTTTGTAAGGCCGGTTCCTGGGCGCCTGCATCATGGTTTCTCCGGGCCCCGCAGCGTAGGCTACGCTGCCACCTGCCGAATCCCTGACATTGCTGCGCGTCAGGTTGACCGGCGGACACGAGGTGTCGGTGATGGAAAAGACCATGTGGCCACTCGGAAAAATCGCGGGCAGCGTCTGGTGCAACTGGTAACGCATGTCCACCGGGGCTTGCGCGGCATGGTAGATCACCTGGTTGGCGCGGTTGTAGACGGTGTAGCAGGCCAGCGCCTGGCCGCCGGTCAAGGCGGGCAGCAGGGCGGCGAGGGCGTATTTCAGGGCGGTGTTCATGCGCAGGCCTTTCAAAGAGGTCATTGTCAGCCGGCAGCCGTGGCGGCAGCGCAGGCGGGTGGCCGGTTCTTGTGTCAGCCGATGCGCTGGCTGGTGCCGTGTTGTCCGCTATGTGCTATCGAATAAATAGCTTGTTCCGCAGGTGGAATATGGGCTGGAGGCCGGTTTGATGCACAAACCGGCACAAACCGACCCCGGCCGGGCAGTTGGCCGGGCGCCTGGCCCTAACCCAGCCCGGAAGGCTGCGTCGGCTGGAAATCGGTGTGGGCGCCCAAGGCTGCTTCCTGCTCGATGCTGGCGTCGCGCGCCGCAAACATGTTTTGCAGGTCCTTCAGGTCGCGCATCACGTCGTCTTCGATGTCAGCGGCGGGAAGCACGGCAGGCGCGGCCGTGGCGGCAGCAGCAAGGGCCGGCGGCCCCCAGATGGCCGGGTCGGGCATGTCAGGGTAGGGGCAGCTGTCCCCGACCTTGAATTCCCAGGAAATACCGTGCAGCCAGGTCGCGGACTGCGGCTCGAACTGGGTGATCGCGGCGAGCAGCTCGTTCTGGAAAGCGAGGGCATAGGTCATCAGGCGTGTGTCCCAGTGACGCAGCACCAGCCGCACGTACATGCCCGGGCCGCGGCTGCGGCTGTTGACCACCAGCATCTGGCACTCCACCCATTCCGTCGCAATGCCGTGTCTGCGCAGGCAGTCGCGCAGCAGCATCTGCACGAGCTGGCGGCGCGTTCCGTTGTCGGAGTTGTCCTCGATGGTGTGCTGGCTGTCCCGGTTGGTCCCCGCCGGCGTGCGGGCCGCCGGTTTCAGCCCGGAATCCGGACGGTCAGCCGCCTTGTTCTTCAGTCCCAGCAGTCTCTCGAACACTTGTTTCATGTGGTACACCCCCGCGGCCGGCACGGGCCAGAGCACTCTGGCCGCTCAGTGCCAGCTTGTCGATTGATGGTCGTTCAAGTGGCAAGTCAAGTCAAGCTTCCAGCCTGCGCAGCGCTTCTTCCTGCCACCAGGCCGCCGCAACGTAGTAACTTTCCCACACGCAGCCGTTGCAGCCGCGGCCGCAGCAGGTCGTGGGCTCGGCGGGCGGCGCCCGCAAAAACAGGCCCGCGACGGCGGCCCGCTGCTGCAGCGCAGAAAAGATCGCCCGGGCCGCATCGGGGCTGGCAGGGGCAGAAGGTGTCGTCATGGGTGGGGGAAATCGTGCGCGGGGCAGGCCGGTCAACCCGCCATGGTAGCCGCTTCAGGTGGACGTGCTGGCCGCCCGGCTTCGCGGTCACGTCCTACCTGAGGATCAGCGCCGGGTGCTGATGCCATGGCCCGTCGGGTGCTAAAAACAGTCGTCACGACAGCAACGCGTCGTTAACGCGTCGTTAACGCGTCGTCAACGCGACTTTCTCGAAGGATTTTCATGGACAGCAGCAGCGCCGCCTGGTACGCCCAGTTGAGCAAGCCTTTTTTTGCGCCACCGGCAGGGGTGTTCGGTCCGGTGTGGACCGTTCTTTACGTCATCATCGCCGTCAGCTTCGGTTTTGTGCTGCTTCAATACCTCAGGCGCCGCCTGCCGTTTCGCGTGTTGCTGCCTTTCATCCTGAACCTGCTGTGCAACCTGGCGTACACGCCCCTCCAGTTCGGCCTGAAAAACAACGCGCTGGCCAGTCTCGACATCCTGCTGGTGCTTGGCACGCTGGTCTGGGCCATGGCGGCCATCTGGCAGCGGGCGCGCTGGGTGGTCTGGGTCAACATTGCCTACCTGCTGTGGGTCCTGTTCGCGACGGTGCTGCAACTCAGCATCACCTGGCTGAACCGGGGCGCCTGATGAAGATGCGCCGACCCCATATGCTGGGCGCGCTCGGCGTGCTCGCCGCCCTGGCCGTGCTGGCCACCACCGGCTGCGCCGCCTGGCGCATCGGGCAGTCGGTGGCGCTGACGCGGCAAAGCGAGCCCTTTGAAGCTTCGCCCGCCCAGGTCACGGCCAGCCTGCTGGTGGTGGGCGACAGCACCGCTGTGGGCACGGGTGCATCGTCGCCGGCCGCCAGCATCGCCGGCCTGATCGGGCGTGACCATCCGCAACTGACCATTGTCAACCGCGCGCGGGATGGCGCGAGGTTTGCCGACATCGTCGGCCAACTGGAAGGCCAGCAGCGCTTCGACGCCATCCTCGTGCTCGGCGGCGGCAACGACGTGATCCGCTTCACCGGCGATGCGCAGCTGGAGCAGGACATTGCCCGCGCGGCCGAACTGGCGCGCGTGCGCGCCCGGCTGGTGGTGTTCATGCCTTCGGGCAATGTCGGCAATGCGCCGTTTTTCTTTGCGCCCTGGTCCTGGCTCATGAGGCGCCGCTCGGAAAACCTGCACCGCTTTGTGCGGCAGGCGACCACGGACAACGGCGCCGTGTATGTCAACCTGTTCAAGGACAGGGCCGACGATCCGTTTGCGCAACGGCCCGACGAGCTCAATGCCAGTGACGGGCTGCACCCCAGCGATGCGGGCTACCGTCTCTGGTACAGCGAGCTCAACACGCAGGCCGGTCTGTCAGCGCGGCTGGCCGCGCTCAGGCGCTGACAACAGCGCTGGCTCACAGGCCCAGCAGTTTTTTGGCGTCGCCCAGGGCTTTCATCGATTCGTCGTGTTTGCCGGCCTTGTGGAAGGTCTCTCCTTCGGCACGCAGGCCCTTGACCTTGCCCATGTCGGCAGCGGACAGCTTGGGGTTGCTGGCGAGCTTGGCGTCTATCGCCTTCATCTCGTTGGGGCAGTTGTGGGCCAGGGCCAGTGACGAAGCGGCCAGGGCCGCGGCAGCAATGATGAGTTTCATGCGAATCTCCCATGTCCAATGCGTGTCAGAAAATTCTGACGGCAAATGATAGGGCCTGTTCACCTGTGGATGCAAGATGCGTTGCGAGTCAAAAAGGTCATGCGCGAGGCGCAAAATGCAGCCGGGCTGGAGCCCGGCAAGGCTTTGCAACGCTGCGCATGGCCTTTTTGGCCGCAACCCGGAGGGAACGTGGTTAAAACAGCGCCACTCGTCGTTGCACTCCTAGCCCAGCCGCCCAGGCTGGACGTCGTCGCGCGCCTAGATTGGCGCTGTTTTAACCACGTTCGCACTTGCATCCACAGGTGAACAGGCCCTAACAACAACCACCCCGTGGAGGCAAGCGCTTGACCGCAAGGCCGGCCGGGGCATTGCGGCAAAAGCCGGCCGCTGCGCCCAGGAAGCGGCAGGCACTTAAAATCAGCGGCTTGCGCCCGCTGCCCGCATGAACCGACCCGCGGCAGCCGGCTTTCCCACCGATTACCGGGTTGACCCATGTCTCTTGAAGTTACCGAAGCCCAGACGGGCGAGCAGCCCGTCGCCACCATCCTGATCATGCATGGCCTGGGCGCCGACGGCCGCGATTTTGTTCCCGTGGCCGAGCAGCTCGATTTGTCCAGCGTGGGCCCGGTGCGTTTCCTGTTTCCCCACGCGCCGGTGATTCCCGTCACCATCAACGGCGGCTACCAGATGCCGGCGTGGTACGACATCCTGGGGGCCAACCTGACGGCGGGCCAGGACGAAACCGGCATGCGCCAGACCCAGGCCGCCATCAACACGCTGCTGGAACGCGAAACCTCGCGCGGCATTCCGGCCAGCCGCATCGTGGTGGCCGGTTTTTCCCAGGGTTGTGCGATGGCGCTGATGACGGGCCTGCGTTATCCCGAACGCCTGGCCGGCATCATGGGCCTGTCGGGTTACCTGCCGCTGGCGCATACCGTGGCGGCAGAGCGCAGCCCGGCCAACGAAGGGCTGCCGATTTTCCTGGCGCACGGCAAGCGCGACGGCGTGGTGCCGCTGGCCGCGGCCACCGGGACGCGCGACGCGCTGGCGGCGCTGGGTTATCCGGTGGACTGGCACGAATACGACATGGAACACTCGGTCTGCATGGAAGAGATCGCCGACATGAACCAGTGGCTGCTGCAGGTGTTGTCCTAACGTCTCGGGCGAAATCCGGCAGCCGTAAGGGCTTTCCCGTCATGGCGCCGCGCCGGGTTTCCGGCCCGCCTGCGGCAGACGGCTGTACTTTTAAATGAAATCTTGCTCTGGCCCAATCAGGGCGGGCGCAACCAGCTATCAAAACAATAGTAGTTCACACATGCTGGCAGCGCCAGGCGGCGCCGCGCCGCGTGGCACGGCCCGGCGCCGCACCGCTCGGCCTGCAAACAACCCCGGCCTGTGATACCTTGCACGCCACGAAAGATACAGAGGGAAGACTTTATGAACAGCTTGCATGCGCGATCTGCCGCGCTTCTGGGAGACCGCCTCCAGGCGCTCGGCCCTGCCAGGCTGAAAGGCATGCGTCGCGGCATCGAGAAGGAAAGCCTGCGCGCCCAACCCGGCGGTGCGCTGGCGCTGACGCCGCACCCGGCCGCGCTGGGCTCGGCCCTGACGCACCCCTGCATCACCACCGACTTCAGCGAGTCCCAGGTCGAACTGGTCACCGCCGCGCACAAGGGCCTGGGCGACGGCGCGGACGCCGCGCTGCGCGAGCTCACGCAGATTCACCAGTTCACCTACCGCGCGATGCAGGCGGTGGGCGACGAAATGCTCTGGGTCTCGAGCATGCCCTGCGGCCTGCCGACCGACGAGACCATCCCGATCGCGCGTTTCGGCTCGTCCAACGTCGGGCGCGCCAAAAGCGTCTACCGCATGGGCCTGTCGCACCGCTACGGCCGGCGCATGCAGACCATCTCGGGCATCCACTACAACTGGTCGCTGCCTGAGGTGACGAGTGAGCAGTACTTTGCGCTGATCCGCAATTTCCGCCGCCATGCGTTTTTGCTGCTTTACCTGTTCGGCGCCTCGCCGGCCGTCTGTTCGACCTTTGTGGCCGGGCGCCAGCACGAGCTGCAGCAACTCTCGGACAGCACCATGTACATGCCGCACGGCACCTCGCTGCGCATGGGACGCCTGGGTTACCAGAGCGATGCGCAGGCCTCGCTGGCCGTCAGCTACAACAGCCTGGAAGGTTACGGCGCCTCGCTGCAGGGCGCGCTGACACGGCCTTACCCGGCCTATGAAGCGGTGGGCATCCAGAACCCCGGTGGCGACTACAACCAGCTGGCCCCCACGCTGCTGCAGATTGAAAACGAGTTCTACGGCACCATCCGGCCCAAGCGCGTGATTTTTCCGGGCGAACGACCGCTGCATGCGCTGCGCGAGCGCGGCGTCGAATACATCGAAGTGCGGCTGATGGACCTGGACCCGTTCGAGCCGGTCGGCATCAACGCCCAGACCATGCGTTTTCTCGATGTGTTCCTGCTGCACTGCCTGCTCAGCGACAGCCCGCCCGACACGCCGCAGGAGATCGCCGAACTCAAGCACAACCAGCACCACACGGCGGCGCGCGGGCGCCAGAGCGGCCTGCTGCTCAAGCGTGGCGGGCGCGAGGTGCCGCTGACCGGCTGGGGTGCCGAGGTGGTGGCGCAGTGTGCTCCGATTGCCGCCGCACTGGACGCGGCGAACGGGGGAGGCACGCAGTACAGCGACACCCTGCTGGCCGCCGAGGCGGCGCTGCTGGACCCCGCCACCCTGCCGTCGGCCCGTGTGCTGGCGGCCATGGCCAAGGACCACGAGAACTCCTTTGTGGCGTTTGCGCGTGAGCGGTCGGCCCTGACCAAAGAGGCGCTGCTCGGCCTGCCGTTTTCCGCCGAGCAGCAGGCCACGTTCGAGGCCCTGTCGCGCCAGGCCGTTGCCGAGCAGAAAAAGATAGAAGCGGCCGACACCATGCCTTTCGAGATCTACCGCCAGCAGTACGTGTCACCTGAACGGCTGGGTATCCCCAGCCTGGCGCACGCGGCCTGACCCTTCGGCTTTTTTTTGGCGGAACCCGGCACCAGCGCTGGCAGGCGCTCGGCGGCGTTCATGGCGGGTTCCGGTGATCAGTGATGCTGTCCGCAGCATCGTGGCGCCATGTGTCTGAACTGTATCGCCGCCGTTCTGCCGACGTGAACCGCCAGGGTGGGTGAGGCCTGCTTTTCTTTGCGGGGAAAAAAGGCCGGCAGCCCTTTCTGCATATGCGCAGACAGCTATTAAAAAAGTAGCAATCCCGTCTGCCGCCAGGGTCAGGCATGGCGGGTGGGGATCGCGGTGCAGCGCATTGGTCGGCCGGCGCACCGATAATCGGGGCTGGCTGGTGCAACACTGCACTGAAGTGCCGGACTGCAGCGCCCCGCGTGTCCGTCCTGCTTCCCACCGCGACCCCTACTTCGCACCCAAGAAAGAAAACTCCCGATGGCGATCCAGTGGTTCCCCGGTCACATGCACCTGACCAAGAAGGCGATCAGTGAGCGCATCAAGGAAATTGATGTGGTCATCGAGCTGCTGGACGCGCGCCTGCCCGGCTCCAGCGCCAACCCCATGTTGGCCGAACTGACCGGTGCCAAGCCCGCGCTCAAGGTGCTCAACAAACAGGACCTGGCCGACCCGGCGCGCACACCGCTCTGGCTCGCGCACTACAACAGCCTGCCCGGTACCAGCGCGATTGCGCTCGACGCCAGCGAAACCACGCCGGCGCGCCGCCTGATTGACGCCTGCCACGCGCTGGCGCCCACGCGCGGCAGCATGGTCAAGCCCATGCGGGTGCTGATCTGCGGCATTCCCAACGTCGGCAAGTCCACGCTGATCAACACCCTGACCGGCAAACGCGCCACCAAGACCGGCGACGAGGCCGGTATCACCAAGCTCGAGCAGCGCATCGTGCTGGCCGACGGGTTTTACCTGTGGGACACGCCGGGCATGTTGTGGCCGCGCATCATCGTCGCCAAAAGCGGCTACAACCTCGCCGCCAGCGGCGCCATTGGGCGCAATGCCTTCAACGAGGAAGAGGTGGCGCTGGAACTGCTGGACTACCTGATCCAGGCCTACCCGGCCCTGCTGGAGGCGCGCTACAAGCTCAAGCTGGCGCCCGGCATCACCGACGAGCAGTTGCTCGAGGAGATCGGCCGCAAGCGCGGTGCGGTGCTGAGCAAAGGCCGTGTGAACCTGCAGAAAGCCGCGGAGATCGTGATTTACGAGTTCCGTGCAGCCACGCTGGGCCGCATCACGCTGGAAACGCCCGAGGAGTTCGCCCAGTGGCTGGCTGCCGGGCAACTGCTGGATGCCGAGCGGCAGGTCAAAAAGGACAGGATAGAAACCGACCGCCTGGTCCGTTTCAAGAAAATTCCGAGACCGCCCCGCGAGGGTTGAGCACAGGGCCCGCGCGCGCGGACGTGCCATCGGGGGACAGCCGATTCAGATGTGTTCGATCACTGCCTGACGGCAGCGACTCGCCCCTCAAAATTTCTGGCCACGGCCTCTTGAAAGCCTGCAAAGCGCCAATATGTCCCTGCCGTCAGGGCGGCCGCCGCAGTGCGGTGGCTGCGTTTGCCGTGGCGCCGTGGCCCGTCCCGGCGGTCCGGCAGCCCACCTGATGGTGTGAGTCCCTTCACAATTTTCAGAAAAGGAGATTGCCATCATGAATGGATTGAACCTGTACGGCGACATCTTCGCCGACCTCAACCGCATGCAGCAGAGCTTCGAGCAGGTTTTCCGGCCCGACGGCGCCCGCAGCATACGCGCCATGCCGCGCGACACCTTCCCGGTGATCAATGTGGGCAGCACGCCCGAAGCCATCGAGGTGCTGGCGCTGGCGCCTGGCCTCTACCCCGCCGCGCTGCAACTCACGGTCGACAAGGGCCTGCTGGTCGTGGCCGGCGAACGCAAGGCAGAACAGCCGGCCAATGACAAGGTGGCGGTTTACGCCAAGGAGCGCTTCGAGGGCGCTTTCCGGCGCGTGGTGTCCCTGCCCGAAGACGCCGACCCCGCCGCCATCAGTGCGACCTACCGCGATGGCCTGTTGCGCGTCACGGTGGCGCGCCGCGAGTCGTCGAAGCCGCGCCAGATCCAGATCCACTGAAACCCCTGAACTTTTTTACCTTCTTCAAGGAGCATGTGATGAACCAGAACACAGCTTTGAGCCAGAGCAACCCGGCCCGCGATGTGGCGCCAGCCGTCCAGGGCGGCGCCGACAGCGCGCAGGGCGCCCTGGCGCAGCGCACAACGGCCGTGCTGCCGCCGGTGGATATTTTTGAAGACGAGGCCGGCTTTACCGTGCTGGCCGACCTGCCCGGCGTGGCCAAGGACCGGCTGACCGTGCGGGTGGAGGGCGACAGCCTGGTGATTGAAGGGGCCGCGGCGGCGCCGGTGGGGGCCGACATGACGCTGATCTACGGCGAGGTGCTGAACCCGCTGTACCGCCGCACCTTCACCTTGAGCCGGGAGCTGGACCCGGGAAAAATCGAGGCGAAACTCGACCACGGGGTGCTCAGGCTGACCATTCCCAAGGCCGAAGAGGCCAGGCCGCGCCGCATTGAGGTGGCCCTGGCCTGAGTCTGTCAGTGCGGGCGCGAGCAGTAGGCGAGGAACTGGTCGAGTTCGGTGGACTTGTCGAACACCGCATCTGCACCGCACGCCAGGCAGCGCTGGCGGATGTCATCCGTGGCGTAGTTGGACAACACCACCACGCGTTGTTGCCGCGCGCGCTGCCGGCAGCCCTTGAGCACGCCTAGCCCGCTGCCCTGTTGGAGGAAAAGATCGACCACCAGCAGCTGCCAGTCGCGCGGGTGCTGCGCCAGCCAGGTGCAGGCACCTTGTTCGGTTTCCGCGTAGCCCACCGTCTGCACGCCGGCCAGCTCGGTCAATGTTTCGACCAGGTTGTTCCGGATCACCGCGTTGTCTTCCACGATGTAGGCCTTCAACGCTGCGGGGCGTCGGGTGGGGGAAGGGAGGCCGGGTCCCTGGAGGGTTCCGGCGGCAAGGTTCACGGGTGTCACTTAGCCAGTCTCCCCCGATGACCGCAGGAGGGGCGCAAGGGATTGCACTGCACCGGTGTAGGACAGTGCGCTTCAAGCCCCAGCGGGCCTGTGCTGATCGTCAGGCTGGTGCAGGCTTTGCATGCTCCTGCAGGCGCCGGCCCTTGCGCTCCGGGCGCCTCAAGCTACAAAAAAAGTAGCATCTGCGACTGGCGGAACTGCGGCGAGACTACAGCGGACCCGACGGGCCGGTCCTGCCGGCCAGCCGCCGGCGCACATACAGGACGATAAAACCGAGGCCCAGCACCAGCGCAAACCAGCCCACCAGTGAAGAGTTGGCCACGATGCCTTGCATGCCCGGCGAAGTAATGAAATACGGCGACACCAGCACGGCCAGGCCGATCAGGACACACAGGAGTCCCTTGACCAAAAGCTCGTTGTTGGCCTTGTTGCTGTGCCTGCGGATGGGGGGTGGAGGTAGGGGCATGGCCTGATTGTCGGCCAAATGCGGGGGACAGGGCGCCCCCGGGGGCTTGCCGGCATTGCGCCGGACGGAGCGCAGTAATGGACTTATAGTGGCGGCTACCTATTTTCCGGCCCACGCCCTCCGTGCGTGCGGGCCATTTCCAGGAGTTTTTTGTGTCCACCACACCCACAGCAGCCATTCAACCGACCCGTTTTGGCAGCGGACAGGCCGTGCGCCGCCTCGAAGACGACGCCCTGCTGGCCGGGGCCGGCCAGTTCACCGACGACGTGACCCTGCCGGAGCAGGTGGCCCTGTTTTTTGTGCGTTCACCGTACCCGCACGCGCGCATCGTGGCGGTGGACAGCGCCGCCGCGCTGGCCATGCCGGGCGTGTTGAAAATCGTGACCGGCGCCGACCTGGTGGCCGCCGGGGTCAAGCCGATTCCCGGCGCCAGCGGCTTTCCAAGGGCCGACGGCTCGCCCGGGGTGTCACCCGTGCGCCGCGTGCTTGCCCATGAACGGGTGCGTTTCGTCGGCGAGGCGGTCGCCGCCGTGGTCGCGCAGACCCTGCAGCAGGCCCGCGATGCCGCCGAAGCCGTGATGGTGGACTACGACGAGCTGCCCATGGTGGTGGACATGAACGACGCCACCGCGTCCGGCGCCCCCGCACTGGTGCCGGAAGCGCCCGACAACATCGCCTGCGAAACGCGTTACGGCAGCGTGGAGGCCACCGCCGCCGCCTTTGCCAAGGCCCGCCATGTGGTGGCGCTGGATATCGTCAACCAGCGCCTGCATGCGTTGAGCCTGGAGCCGCGCTCGGTGCTGGCCGTGTTTGACAAAGCCTCGCAGCGCCTGACGATACGCATGAGCACGCAGATGCCCACCGGTGTGCGCAACTCGGTGTGTGACGCGCTGGGCATGGCGCAGGAGCAGGTGCGTGTGGTGGTTGGTGATGTGGGCGGCGGCTTCGGCATGAAGACCGGCGTTTACCCCGAAGACATTGCCGCCGCGTATTGCGCCCGGGCCCTGCAGCGCCCGGTCAAATGGGTGGCCGAGCGCAGCGAGGAATTCATTTCCGCCTACCACGGCCGCGACGTGTCAAGCCGCGCCGAACTGGCGCTCGACGAGCACGGAAAAATACTCGCGCTGCGCTTGGCCTCGCTGGCCAATGTGGGTGCGTATGCCACCGGCGCGGGGGTGGCCATCCAGTTGCTGATCGGCCCCTGGGTGCAGACCAGCGTCTACGACATCCAGACCATCGACTTTCATTTCAGCGCCGTGCTGACCAACACCGCGCCGACCAGCGCCTACCGCGGCGCGGGCCGGCCCGAGGCCATTTTCACGATGGAGCGGCTGATGGACGAGGCTGCGCGCCAGACCGGCATCGGCCGCATTGAATTGCGCCGGCGCAACTTCATCCAGCCCGCGCAGATGCCTTACAAAAACCCCATGGGCCAGGTTTATGACACCGGCAAGTTCGAGTCGGTGATGGACCAGGCGCTGGTGCTGGCCGACTGGAAGGGGTTTGATGCGCGGGCGGCGCAGTCTGCCTCGCGCGGCCTGTTGCGCGGCCTGGGCATTGCCACGTTTCTCGAGTGGACCGGCGGCAACGCGCTGGAAGAAACCGTGACGGTCGCGGTGCAGGCCGACGGCATGATCGAAGTCTTCACCGCCGTCAACGCCATGGGGCAGGGCATTGCCACCACGCTGACCCAGCTGGTGGTCGATGCCTTTGGTGTGCCCGCGGACCAGGTGCGTGTGGTGATGGGCGACACCGACCGCGGCAATGGTTTTGGCAGCGCCGGTTCACGTTCGCTGTTCACTGGCGGCTCGGCGGTGCGCGCCGGTGCCGACAAGGCGATTGCACTGGGCAAACAGCTCGCAGCCAAGGAATTCGAGGCCGCCGAGCAGGACATTGTTTACGCGAGTGGCGACTTCACGGTCGCCGGCACCGACCTGCGCATCGGCCTTTTCGATCTGGCCGCGCGGCAAGGCGACCGGCAGATCTTTGTGGACTCCACCACCAAGGTGGCAGGGCCCACCTGGCCCAACGGCTGCCACATCAGCGAGGTCGAGGTCGACCCGCAGACCGGCCAGGTGGCGGTCGTGGCCTACGCGTCCGTCAACGACGTCGGCCGTGTCGTCAACCCCCTGATCGTGCGCGGTCAGCTCGACGGCGGTGCGGTGCAGGGCATCGGCCAGGCACTGTGCGAGCACATGGTCTACGACCGCGAGACCGGCCAGCCCGTGACCGGCAGCCTGATGGACTATGCCGCGCCGCGTGCCGACACCGCGCCCGACTTCAGGACCGAGATGGACGAGTCCACGCCCTGCCTGAACAACCCGCTGGGCGTCAAGGGAGTGGGCGAACTCGGCACCATTGGCGCCGGCCCCACGGTGGTCAACGCCGTGGCCGACGCGCTGGCCCGCCGCGGCATGACGACCCAGGCCAGGGCGCTGCAGATGCCGATCTCACCGGCGCGGCTCTGGGGCTGGATGCAAGGCTGAGGCACACCAATCCCCAGGCTTTTCTTGACTTCTTGAAGTACGCAGCGGTTTACCGCTGAGGCGGCAGCAGTTTCTGTACCAGTGGATGCAGCACTTTCTTGTGTGCCCCGATCGCAAAGAAGTGTTCCTCGACACCGTCGCAACTGCCCACCCGCTTCACGCCATATTGGGTCGTCAGCTCGTCATGTACCAGCTCGGCCATCGGAAAGACGCCCATGCCCGCTGCGCCAAACGTCTTGAGCAGGGCACTGTCCTCGAACTCTCCCACCACGTGGGGTTTGATGGCCATGCGCTCAAACCACTGGTCGATCCGCGCGCGTACCGCGGCATGGGTTGTGGGCAGCAGCACGGGAACCTTGCCCAACGATTGCGGAAAGCCGCGCCGGGCTGCCGCAGACAGTGACATTGGCGCGTACCAGGCTAGCGCCGATGAACCCAGCGGGTGGCTGTAGACCTTGAGGTTGGGGTTGGGCGGCGCGGCCCGGTCGGCCAGGACCACATCGAACCGGTGCAGCGCCAGATCACCCAGCAAATCCGCGAACTCGTCCACGTGGCACAGCAGTCGCAGGTTCGGCGCCTGCATCACCGGCTGCATCAGGTGCCGAACCGCCAGCTTCGGCAGCCCATCGGAAATGCCAACGACCAGCCGCACGGCAGGCGAGCCGGCCGCGTCACGCAACACCGCCGGCAGTTGTTCGCCGAGCTGGAAGATTTGTTCGGCCTGCCGCATGGCCGCGATACCCGCGTCCGTCAACGCAACCCCGCGCCCGGCCGGCTTGAGCAGGGCGTAGCCTAGCGAGCGCTCCAGTTCGCGAACCTGCGTGCTCACGGTCTGCACCGCCATGTCCAGCCGTTCGGCGGCGCGGGCCATGCCGCCTTCCTTGGCGACGACCCAAAAGTAATAAAGATGCCGGTAATTGAAGCCTGGATTCATATTCAGTTTTTTCAGAACTATTTATCTCTGATTATCTGCTTTTTTAAAACCTGTCGAAGCCGTATGGTTGAGCTTCGTTCAACTCAATGGAGCCATGCCATGCAAGTGATCTTTGCGTCCCGCGATCCGGAAGGCGCTCAATTGCGCAGGCTGGCGGTGCGCCGAGTCCGCTTCGCGATGCGTCGCCTTGTCTGGCTTGTTCCTCGTGTCAGGGGGCGACTGTCGGACGTGAATGGCCCGCGCGGCGGCATCGACAAACTATGCCAGGTGGCGCTGATGACGAACAACTCCGACTCTGTAGTCGTTACCTCAATTGCCAGAGACTGGCGTTCTGCGCTGCGGAGCGTGCTGACACGCGCCACGCGTGCGCTATTGCACAGCTGGCAGCGCGCCTGCAACCAGCAACGCTCGCGTCCTCCTGCGTTGACTCTTCACATCTAAACAACGAGAAGACACCATGGATCACACCCAGACAGTCCTGTCAAATAGCGCGACCGCTAGCCCGAAACTAATCATTCACGCGCCTGCGGCACTCAACACCGACACCAGCCGCGTCCTGCGCAACACCTATGCGCTGCTCGCCATGACGCTGCTGTTCAGCGCCGGCGTCGCGGCTACCAGCCTGGCGCTCAAGTTGCCGGCACCGGGGATCATCTTCACGCTGGCAGGATATTTTGGCCTGCTCTTTGCTGTTTACAAACTCAAGAACAGTGGCTGGGCCTTGCCGGCGGTGTTTGCACTCACCGGCTTCATGGGCTACACGCTGGGGCCAGTGCTGTCGCAGTCGCTAGCGCTGCCCGGTGGCGGCCAAATCGTGACGATGGCGCTAGCCGCAACGGGCGCCACTTTCCTCGCGTTGTCGGCCTGGGTGCTGACAACCCGGCGCGACTTCAGCTTCATGGGTGGCTTCCTGTTTGTCGGAATGGTCATCGCACTGCTTGTCGGGTTGGCCGCCGTCTTCCTGCAAATTCCAGCGCTGGGGCTGGCCGTCTCTGCGATGGTTGCGCTGCTTTCAGCGGGCCTGATTCTGCACGAGACCAGCCGCATCGTGCATGGCGGCGAAACCAACTACGTGCTGGCCACGGTGGGGCTCTACGTTTCCATCTTCAACCTGTTCTCCAGCCTGCTCAGCCTGTTCGGTCTGGGCGGATCGGATGAATAAGCTTTTTTTCCAGGAGAAAATTTTATGAAATGCCCGACCTGCCCCGACGCAAGCCTGGTCATGACGGACCGCCAGGGTGTCGAGATTGACTACTGCCCGCTGTGCCGGGGCGTGTGGCTTGATCGCGGCGAGCTCGACAAGCTGATTGATCGCGCCGCGGCGCTTGCGTCAAGCTCTGCCGCCGCATCATCGAAGCCGGACTTCGTGGACTCAGACTACCGGGGCGCGCAAGGTCATCACCACCGCCGAAAAAAGTCCTGGATGAATGACATCTTTGACTGATGCTCTTCACCTGACCCAAGGAATAAAAATCATGCGACCCTACCCGTGTAACAGCCCGCAGGCGGCCGCCCGTATCGTCGCGCTGGCTACGCTGGCCGACGGAAACATATGCAAAGTCGAGGTTGACGTGCTCGACCGGCTGCGCGTTCACGAGCAGCTTGGCCTGGTGCGGGCCGAGTTTCATGCAGTCGTGCACACCCTGTGCGAGGATCTGCTTATGCCAGCTCACCTTACCTGGGCCGATGCATGCCGGGTCGATCCTAGAGCACTTGCCGGGTTGATGGCCGAGGTCGCCGATCGGGACCTGCGCCTCAAGGTGCTGCACCTGTGTATCTCGGTGATTGAGGCGGATGAACGTGTCGCGGAGGGCGAAGCAGTTGTGCTCGTCGCAGCGGTCGAGCACTGGGGCCTGCATCGCGAGATGCTGCGGGAGCTTCCCAAACGAGGCGTCGAACATGCTTGACTACGCGCTCCCGATCGCAGCGCTGGGAGTCCTGATTTTGTGGTGCGCCTGGTACGAGTATGTCCGCGACAACCGGCGCGATGCTAAGCTGCTAGCCGCGTGTGGCGCGGGTGGAATGCTGGCGGGTGCCGCTGTGTGGCTGGCCTGACCCAACGGGCCGCTGAATATTGCCTCGTCAAACCGATCAGCTGAAGGAGTAAAGCCATGTCAAGAGTTCTTGTCCCGACCGATGGATCACCCAATTCGCTGCACGGCGTGCGTCACGTTGCGAGGGAGTTCAAGAAGAATCGGGAGCTCGAAATCCACGTGCTCAACATACAACGAGCGTTTTCGAGCGAGGTCGCCCGTTTCACGAGCAGGCGGGACCGGATGGCGTTCCATCAAGAGCAGGCCCAGAAAGCACTTGAGCCCGTGCGGCAGGCGCTGGACCGCGCCGGCATTCCCTACACCGTCCATACTGAAGTCGGCGACAAGGCCGATTGCATTGCGGATGCGGCCCGCCGGCTCCGATGCGAGCGCATCGTGATGAGTACCGCGCGCAAAAGTTCGCTGATTCGCTGGGTCGAGGACTCGGTCACCAACCAGGTGATCGAACGCACGACGGTGCCCGTGGAGGTGATTGCCGGGGACGCAGCCTCGAGTCTGGAGCGTGTTGGCATTCCGGCAGGCGTCGGGGCGGGCCTCCTCGTTCTGGGTATGGCGGCCGACTGATGTGGCTCGGTTGCACCGATTGGCGCGAATCACGCCACCAGGGTTTCTGCGTTCGACGTGGCCTAGCCACTTTGGACGCTGACGACCGGCGGTATGCCGCCGCCAACCCTCTCGCGCCGACGCAAATCGGCCCTCGACCAGATTTTTCTTGCTGACCCATAACGCCACCTGACAACCCATGAAAACAATCGCCTCAATCACGCCTTTTCGAAGAAGACCAGCCACGCACGCCACGTCTGGGGGGTGCCCATGAGCAATATTGAATCTTTCGCTACCGGGCCGATGTGGGCCGGCTTCATCGCCTTCGTCATTGTCATGCTTGCCCTGGACTTGTTTGTACTGGGTGGTAACAAGGCGCACCGTGTTTCGGTCAAGGAGGCCGGGAGCTGGGTCGTGGCCTGGATGCTCCTGGCCATTACATTCGGCGCCTTGTTGTGGTGGTACCTGGACGGCACGGCCGGTCGCGAGATCGCCAACCGCAAGGCGCTGGAGTTCTTCACTGGCTACCTGATCGAGCAGACCCTGTCGGTGGACAATATGTTCGTGTTCGTGATGATCTTCACCTACTTCGCCGTTCCGCCGGAGTTGCAGCGCCGCGTGCTGTTGTACGGCGTGATAGGCGCGATTGTCATGCGCGCCGGGATGATCATGGCCGGCGTCTGGCTGGTGTCGGAGTTCGCCTGGGTTCTCTACGTGTTCGGCGCGTTCCTGGTGGTGACCGGCATCAAGATGCTGGTCATGGCCGATCAACAGCCCGATCTGGAGAAGAATCCCTTTCTGCGCTGGCTGCGCGGCCACATGCGCATCACCCCGGGCTTTCATGGCGAGGCCTTCTTTGTGCGCATCAACGGCCTGCGTTATGCGACGCCCATGTTCCTGGTGCTGATGATGATCGAGGCCAGCGACCTGGTTTTTGCCGTTGACAGCATCCCGGCAATCTTCGCGGTGACCACCGATCCGTTCATCGTGTTCACCTCCAACATTTTCGCCATCATGGGCCTGAGGGCGCTGTACTTTCTGTTGGCTGACATGGCCGAACGCTTTCACCTGCTCAAGTACGGCCTGGCGCTGGTGCTGGTCTTTATCGGCGGCAAGATGCTGGTGATGCCCTGGTTCCACATGCCGGTGCAGTGGTCGCTGTTGATCGTGGGCTCCATCATTCTCATTTCCGTTGTCCTCAGCTTGAAGATGACTGCCCGCCAACCTTCCAGGAGTGATTCATGACCGATGCTGCAACACGAGACGCCATGCCGGCACCGGCGCTCGAACGACGCGATGACATGGGCCGGCTCGTCGCCGTGACCTGGCACGGCGACGAGGCCAGTGACGGCAGCGGGAGCGCGCGCTGGCTGGTGGCGGTCGATGGCTCGGCGTGCTCGTTGCGCGCCGTCGCGATGGTCGCAGGGCTGGCGGCACTGGAGCAGGGCGCCGGGGTCGATCTGGTGCATGTCCAGCCCTGGCTTAACAAAGAGGCTGCAGAGTCTGAACTGGCGCGGCGCGGATGGACCGCCACGGCGCAGGCGCGCCAGTTGCTCGACGCGGCGTCGGTCCGCTGGCGCCTGCATGTCGTCATGGGAGAGGGCGCGCCAGAGATCGCAAGCTTGGCCGATGCGCTGGGCAGTCGCGGCATCGCCATCGGCTCGCGCGGGCTGACCGCCACCGAATCCCTGTTGCTGGGATCGGTGGCCTACAAGGTCGTGCACCTGGCCAGGCTGCCTGTGCTGATCGTGCGCTGACGCCTGCCACGTCCATAACTGACGATGCCCTACTTCGAACCCGTCATCCTGTTCTTCGTGCTCGGCATGATCGCCGGCTTCGTGCGTTCGGACCTCAAGATCCCCGGCGTCCTCTATGAGTCCTTGAGCATCTTTCTGCTGCTCGCCATCGGTCTCAAGGGCGGTGTCGAGCTGGCGCGTTATCCGCTGCTCGACGTCGCGCTGCCGGCCCTCGCCGTGGTGGTGGCCGGCGCCCTGATCCCCCTGGCCGCGTTTCCGGTCCTGCGCCGCGTCGGCAAGCTGTCAACCGCCGATGCGGGATCGATCGCCGCGCATTACGGATCGGTCAGCGTGGTCACCTTCGCCGTCGGCTCCAGCTATCTCGCCCGGCTGGGCGAGGCCGCCGAAGGCTACATGACCGTGTTCCTGGTGCTGCTCGAGTTTCCTGCCCTGATGATCGGTGTGTTGCTGGCCCGGCGCGGCGAGCAAAGCACCCCCTGGGGACGGGTGATGCACGAGGTTTTTGCCGGCAAGAGCATCGTATTGCTGCTGGGCGGACTGATGATCGGCTGGGTAGCCGGGCCCGGCGGCATCGCGCCGCTCGACAGCCTGTTCTTCGACCTGTTCAAGGGGCTGCTTGCTTTCTTCCTGCTGGAGATGGGCCTGGTGGTCGCCCGGCGTTTCGGCGACCTGCGGCGGGCGGGCGCCTTCCTGGTCGTGTTTGCCGTCCTCATGCCGCTGGCGGCCGCGGGTCTGGGCCTGATCACCGGCATGCTGCTCGAGCTGTCGGTGGGTGGCGTCACGCTGCTGGCCACACTGTACGCGAGTGCCTCCTACATCGCCGCGCCTGCGGCCATGCGCATCGCCGTGCCGCAGGCCAATCCGGCGCTGTCGATCGGCGCGGCGCTCGGCATCACCTTCCCGTTCAACCTCGTGGTGGGCATTCCGCTGTACCACCGGCTTGCCCAGTACCTTCATCACGCCGGAGCCTGACGCCATGGAATTGACCACCCGCAAGCTGCTGACGATCGTGACCGAGGCCGCCCTCGAGGACATCCTCGTGCGCGACATCGAAAATCTCGGTGCGCGCGGTTACACCATCACCGATGCACGCGGCAAGGGCAGTCGCGGCATGCGCGACGCCACCTGGGCGCCGCACGCCAACATCCGCCTCGAAGTGCTCTGCGACGCCGACACGGCCCATGCCATCTGCACTGCGCTGCGCGAACGCTACTACGACAACTACTCGATGGTGATGTACGTTGGCGAGGTCGTCGTTTTGCGCCCCGAGAAGTTCTGATTCTGGAAACAACAACCGAAAGTTCAGGATGCAAATCGCCACCCAAGGCCGTCTGGCCGTGATCGCTATGCTGGATTTGGCCCTTCGCACCGATCACGGGCCAATTGCGCTGGCCACCATCGGTGCACGGCAGAAGATCTCACTGACGTATCTCGAGTCGCTGTTCGCACGGCTGCGTCGGCGAGGTCTGGTGCGCAGCACGCGCGGGCCCGGCGGCGGCTATGGCCTGGCGTGCAGCGCTGCTGACATTACAGTCGCCGACATCGTGCACGCTGTCGACGAGTCGGGGCCGCGATCCACCCGCACCGCAGCCCAGTCGTCCAGCCGCGACCATCCTCCGGGTCAGCGGATTGCCAGCGACTGGTGTGCCGACCTTGAACGCGAGATGGCGCAATTCCTGGCGTCGGTTTCTCTGCACGACCTGGTTTTGCAGCATGGCCGCCGCGGCGCAGCCCCGGAGCCAGCCTCCGTGCGGGCTGCGATCATCGGCGACGTGATGCACCAGCGGGGGGTGGGAACAGCGCCCAACTCGGTCGTTTCAGTGCCTCGCCGCTTAACGCTGTGATCCCGTTGAACTTGCCGCCACTTGAGCGACCCAGAAATATCGAAACATGAAAGCGCGCCTTCGCACCCATGGCATCGTTGCCAGTCATCGCCATGGCTACGGCCATGTCTGCGGTTTGCGCCTCGCCCTGGGCACGAATCCATCGCTTTCATTGTGTTCCGATATTTCTGGGTCGAAGTACCAGGCAATCGGTCTACCAAGCTCCTGGCATGGCTGACTTGCGCATTGAATCTGCCGGTGTCGGGCGCGCCGACGCGCCCGCATGGCACGCCCTCGACGCTGGCGCCGCACTGGCCGCGTTGCAGGCCACGCCGCATGGCCTGAACGCTGACGAGGTCGCGCGCCGCCTGGCTACGCATGGCCCGAACCGGCTGGTCGAAGTCCAGCCGCTGAGCACGCTCGAGCGGCTGCTGCGACAGTTTCACAACCTGCTGCTGTACGTGCTGATGGCCGCGTCGGTGGTCACGGCGCTGATGGGCCACTGGGTCGACACCGCGGTGATCGCCGCGGTCGTCATTCTCAACGCGGTAATCGGCTTTGTGCAGGAGGGCAAGGCCGAGAAGGCGCTGCAGGCCATCCGCCACCTGCTGGCGCCGCATGCGGTGGTGCTGCGTGACGGCCATCAGCACGAGATCGCCGCCTCCGACCTGGTGCCGGGCGACATCGTGCTGCTGGCCTCGGGCGACAGCCTGCCGGCCGACGTCCGGCTGCTGCAGGCGCGCAACCTGCGCGTCGATGAGGCGGCGCTGACAGGCGAATCGGTGCCGGTCGACAAGGGCATCGACCCGGTGGTCGCCGACGCCGCGATCGGCGACCGCCAGTGCATGGGTTATGCCGGCACCCTGGTCACGCAAGGCCAGGCGCGCGCGGTGGTGGTGTCCACCGGCGCCGCGACCGAGATCGGACGCATCGGGCGCATGCTCGAATCGGTCGAACCGGGTACGACACCGCTGCTGAAGAAGATGGAAAGCTTCGGGCGCACGCTGACCTTCGTCATCCTTTGCGCGGCGGCGCTGCTGTTCGTTTTTGGCACGCTGGTGCGAGGCATGCCCGCCAGCGAGATGTTCATGACCGCGGTCGGCCTGGCGGTGGCAGCGATTCCCGAAGGCCTGCCGGCCATCATGACCATCGCGCTGGCGATCGGCGTACAGCGCATGGCTGCGCGCCACGCGGTGATCCGCCGGCTGCCGGCGGTCGAGACGCTGGGCTCGGTGACGGTGATCTGCTCCGACAAGACCGGCACGCTGACGCGCAACGAGATGACGGTGCAGCAGGTGATCTGTGCTGGCGGGGTGGTCGATGTCGATGGCGGCGGCTACGCGCCCGTGGGCGCACTGTGGCTGGCCGGCACGGAGCTTTCGAATGGCGCACTGGCCGAGCATGTACCGGCGGCCTGGGCGCTGGCCGAGGTGGCGGCGCTGTGCAACGACGCCGCCTTGCACGAGCGGGAAGGCCGGTGGCATCTGTCCGGCGACCCCACCGAAGGCGCGCTGTTGACGCTGGCGATGAAGGTCGGGCTGAACCCGGCCGAGCTGGCGCTCGATCGCCCGCGGCTTGAGATGATCCCCTTCGAGTCCGAGCACCGCTTCATGGCCACGCTGCACTCGGCCGGCGATGCGACGGTGGCGCTGGTTAAGGGCGCGCCCGAGCGCGTGATCGGCATGTGCGACGACCAACTGGGCCCCGACAACCGGCCGCAACCGCTGGACGAGGCCTACTGGACGGCGGCTATCGAGACCCTGGCGCGTAATGGACGACGTGTGCTGGCATTGGCGCGTCGCCAGTTGCCGCCGGACACCAAGGACCTGGGCCACGCCGACATTGCGTGCGGGCTCACTCTGCTCGGCTTGGTCGGCATCATCGATCCGCCGCGCCAGGAGGCCATCTCCGCGGTTAAGCAGTGCAAGGACGCGGGCATCCGTGTCGTGATGATCACCGGCGACCACGGCGTCACCGCGATCGCGATCGCCGGACAGCTTGGCATGGGCGACGACCTGGAGGCCATCACCGGTCCCGAGATCGAGGCGATGGACGAAGGCGCGCTGCGCGCGGCGGTGCGCACGACGCGCGTGTTCGCGCGCGCCAGCCCCGAACACAAGCTGCGCCTGGTGCGCGCGCTGCAGGCCAATGGCGAGATCGTCTCGATGACCGGCGACGGCGTCAATGACGCGCCGGCGCTCAAGCAGGCCGACGTCGGCGTCGCGATGGGTATGAAGGGCACCGAGGTGGCCAAGCAGGCCGGCGCCATCGTGCTGGCGGACGACAACTTCGCTTCCATCGCGCACGCGGTCGAGGAGGGCCGCACGGTCTACGACAACCTGAAGAAGACGGTGACCTTCCTGATGCCAATCAACGGTGGAGAGTCTCTCTCGCTGTTGCTGGCGGTTCTGCTGGGTGTGGCACTGCCGATCGCGCCAGCGCAGATCCTGTGGGTAAACATGGTCAGCTCGGTCGCGCTGGCGCTGGTGCTGGCTTTCGAGCCGACCGAGGCCGACGTGATGCGCCGCCCGCCGCGCCGGCCCGACGAGCCGATGCTGTCGGGCTTTGTGCTGTGGCGCATCGCCTTCGTCTCCATGCTGTTCCTGGCTGGCATCTTCGGCATGTTCATCTGGGCCATGCAGCAAGGTGCGAGCATCGAGACCGCGCGCACGGTGGCCGTCAACACACTGGTATGCATGGAAGTGTTCTACCTCTTCAGCGTGCGCTACCTGAAGGCGCCGTCGTTCACGTTGCAGGGTGTCAAGGGCACGCCACGCGTTCTGGTGGCGGTAGCGGCGGTGTTCATGCTGCAGTTGGGCTTCACGTACGCACCCTTCATGCAGCAGTTTTTCGTGACGACCGCACTACCGCTGACTACCGTGGTGCTAATCGTTGGCGTTGGCGTGGCGGTGCTAGTGATTCTGGAAGTGGAAAAGCTGATGCTGCGCCGGCTGGGCGTGGCGGTTCGGTGAGCAGGCCATCGAGGTCGCGGCCCTGTTGCGCAGTTGGCGCCCGTGAACCTCGCCCCGCTCTTTGTCCCGATCCTGTTCCTGCTGGGCTGGGCCGCAGCCATCGTTCTGCTGTTCCGGCACCTGCGCATCCCGTCCAACCTGGGCTACCTACTGGTCGGCCTGCTGCTCGGGCCGCACATCGTGGGCCCGGTCGTCGGCGTCCCGCCGGTGCAGGCGCTGGCCGAGTTCGGCCGGGCCGCCCAGGCCAGGGCGCTGCAGATGCCGATCTCACCGGCGCGGCTCTGGCAATGGATGCAGTCCGGCGGTTGAACGCCTGACCGTCGATCGGTCGAAGTCAGGGGCGTTCTGGCCGCACTTCGGCCAACCGGGCGGACCGCCTGTAGCTACACTTTTTAACTACATTGACTTTGAAGGCGCTCCGTGTTTCGTCACCTTGTGGCCGCTATGGCCATGCTGTCAGGCCGTGCCCTCGCGCATGCCAAAAAAGCTGTTTATGCCTTCTCCCCGGTCAGTCCGTACGAGATCCATCTGACCGCTGCCTGCCGGAACCCGATCATCCAGCGCGTTTCTACCGTCCAGCGGGGTGGCACGGCCAGCCCGCTGGCCGTGCCACCAGCCGGCCTGCCCGGCCTGCGCTGAGCGGCTGCCAATGATCGCGCTGGCCCGACTCCTTCCGCAATCGCTGGTTGCGCGGGTCTACCTTCTTTACACGGTGACACTGCTGCTGTTTGTCTGCAGCGGCTTGTGGCTTTTTTATCATTACCAGTTCTCCGAAGCCGTCGAGAAAGCCCAGGACTCGGCGACCATGCTGGTCGAGGTGGCCGTGCAGACCATTTCCGACAGCGCCGTGATCGGGGACCATGACACCATCAAGCGCATCCTGGACAAGGTTGTCCTGCGGTCGCAGTTTTCGTCGGCCTCGTTCATCGATCTGGCAGGCGGGGTCATCGAACGCCGCAACCCCCAGCCGTCACCGGTGCAGCCCCCTGCGTGGCTGCGCGACGCGGCGGCAGCCCATCTGCATGACGTCCACCGGACCATTTCCCTGGACGGGCGTGACTATGGCGTGCTGCGCCTGGGTTTTGCGGTGGACCAGGTGGCTGCAGGCTTGTGGCAACTGATGCTGGCCGCCCTGGGGCTGGCGCTGGCCGGTGTTGCCGGCGGGCTGCTGCTGATCTGGTTTCCGCTGCGCCACTGGCTGGGTTCGCTGGAGCGCGTGAACACCTTCAAGGCGGACTTTCCTCGCCATGGCGATCCCGCGTCGAGGCCACTGCTGCTGCAGAGCCTGCCCCTGGAATTTCGCCCCACGTTCGAGGTTCTCGACCAGACCGCCCACAGCCTGAGAAAAGAGCTGGACAACCGCGAGGAGGCCTTGGGGTCGCTGCGCAGCGCGCTGGCGGAACTGCTGCCCCACGTTGCATCCGACGGTTTCGCAGGAAGTGACGACATCGCTGTGTTGTCCCGCACGATTGCCGACCTGGTGCAGGAGCGTGGGGCCAGGCGCGACGCACTGCAGGAGGCCGTCGCGGCAGCACAGTCAGCCAACCGGGCCAAAAGCGAATTTCTCGCCAACATGAGCCACGAGATCCGCACCCCCATGAACGGCATCCTGGGCATGACCGGCCTGGTGCTCAGAACCGAGCTGACGGCGCAGCAGAGACAGTTTCTCGGGATTGTGAAGACTTCGGCCGATGCCTTGCTGACCATCATTGACGACATTCTGGATCTCTCGAAAATCGAGGCAGGCATGCTCACCATGGAGCTGATCCCTTTCGATCTGCACCAGTTGATGGACGAAGCGGTTCAGTCGCTTTCCATGCGGGCCCAGGAAAAAGGGCTGCGCCTGAGCAGCACCATGGCAGTTGCGGTGCCCCGGCGGATTGTGGGCGAACAGGTGCGCCTGCGGCAGATTCTGTTGAACCTGATGGGCAATGCCGTCAAGTTCACCGACCGCGGCGAGGTCAGCGTTCACTGCACGCTGGAGCCCGGCGCATCCGGCGGCGCCATGCTGCACTTCACCGTGACGGACACCGGCATCGGCATTTCCCCTGAAAAGCAGCAGCATATTTTCCAGGCCTTCAGCCAGGAAGACACGTCGACCACGCGCAGGTTTGGCGGCTCGGGCCTGGGGCTGACAATTTCGCGCCGCCTTGTCGGCTTGATGCAGGGCGAGTTGTGGGTGGACAGCAGCCCCGGCGCCGGCAGCAGTTTTCATTTCACCATGGCCTTCACCGAGGACGCGACGCCCTTGCCGGCACCGGACGCCTTGCCGGTTTTCTCGGCGACCCTTCCGCCGGGGACGAAAGAGGAGCTGCCCGTGCTGGTGGTGGAAGACAACCTGATCAACCAGACCCTGGTGATGACGCTGCTGCAACGTGGCGGCTACCGCGTGACCCTGGCGGGCACAGGGCGGGAAGCCGTGGAGAAATTCCTGATGCACCGCTTTTGCATCATCCTGATGGATATGCAGATGCCCGACCTGGACGGCATGGAGGCGACCAAGGCCATTCGCCTGCTCGAACGCAAACAGGAGCGCTTGCGCACGCCCATTGTGGCCATGACGGCCAATGCCATGCGGGGTGACCGCGAGCGCTGCCTGGAGGCCGGCATGGACGACTACCTGGCCAAGCCCATCAAGACCGCGGAGCTGTTTGCCATCATTGAAACCTTGATCGCGGACTGACCAGGGGCGCGTTGGTCCCGGCCGGCACCTCTTTCAAGCTACGTCACCTGCCACATGGTTTCCACCATGTGGATCTTCTGCGTCTGCGTGAAGTGCTCGTTCATGGCGGAGGTGAAGCGGTGGTAGTCGTGGCTGGTCCTGGCCGTGTCATTTGACCTTGATCAAAGTTCGGTCGGATCCATGCCTGCGCGGCAACAGGCCTGAAGCCATAATCAAAGTAATTTATCAATTACTTGGATGCCCATGAATGCAGAAGCAAGCGGCAAGCGCCTCAAGCAGGCCACGGAAGTCCGCCAGGCCGGCTTGGTAGAGGCCGCCCTGCAACTGGCCGCACAGCGCAGCCCGGCTGACATCACCACGGGCGATCTGGCGCAGGCCGTGGGCATCAGCCAGGGCGCGGTGTTCCGGCACTTTGCCAGCAAGGAGGCCATCTGGCTGGCTGTGATGGACAGGGCTTCCGACACGCTGATGTCCCGGCTGCAAACGGCCGCTGGCACGGCGCCCACCCCGCTGGCAGCGTTGCAGGCGGTATTCATGGCGCATGTGGACTTTGTGGTGGCCCATCCCGGTGTTCCCCGGCTCCTCTTTCAGGAGCTGCAACACGCGCAGGACACCGCACTCAAGGCCAGCGTGCGCAGCCTGATGCAGAAATACCGGAGCTTGCTCATGGGTGTGTTGCAGCAGGCGCAGGACCAGCGCTTGCTGGCACCGGGCACGGACCTGCAGGCCGCCGCCGTCTTGTTCATCGGTTCGGTGCAGGGCCTGGTCATGCAGTCGCTGCTCAGTGGCGACGTCCGTGCCGTGACCACGCATGCTCTCGGGGTGCTCACGATTTACCTGCGCGGGCTCGCCGCCGGGAGAAGCCGGACACCGGCAACAGACCGGCATGCCCCCGCCTTGAAGGAGACCTCATGAAAGGCAAACTCCCGTTTTCACGCCGCATCACGCTGGGCGCCCTGGTCCTGGTGCTTGTGGGCGCGCTGGCCTGGGTGGCGCTGCGCACCGGCCCGCTGGCGGCCACGCGCATCACGGTCATGCGGGTGCAGGAGGGGCGTCTGGCCCCGGCGATTTTTGGCATCGGCACCGTGGAAGCGCGGCGCAGCTGGATGGTTGGCCCGACGGCGGCGGGACGGGTGCTGGCTGTCCGGGTGGACGTGGGCGACACGGTCAAGGCCGGGCAGTTGCTGGCCGACATGGACCCGGTGGATCTCGACCAGCGCCTCGCGGCCCTGGATGCCTCACTGGCCCGCGCGGGCAGCACGCAGGCAGCGGCGCAGGCCCAGTTGAAGGACGCTGCGGCCAGGCGGGAACTGGCCGCCATCAATGCCAGACGCAACCAGGAGTTGGCTGCGCAAAATTTCATCAGTGCCGCTGCGCTTGAATCCCGCATGCAGGAGAAAGCGTCCGCCGACGCTGCGCTGCAGGCTGCCCAGGCCAATCTGGCCGGCGCTGGCCAGGACGTGGCCCGCCAGAAGGCGGAACGCGCCGGCCTGCAGCAGCAACGCGGCAATGTCCGTCTGCTGGCCCCGTCCGATGGGGTGGTTACCAGCCGCGACGCCGAAGCCGGCACCACCGTGGTGGCAGGCCAGCCTGTGCTGCGCCTGATCGATCCGGCCAGCCTGTGGGTCAAATTGCGGGTGGACCAGGGGCGTTCGGCCGGCCTCGCGCCGGGCTTGGCCGCGAGCATCGTGCTGCGTTCGCATCCGGGTGCGCCCGTGCCGGGGCAGGTCGCGCGCGTGGAGCTGCTGGCCGACAGCGTGACCGAGGAGCGCATCGCCCAGGTGGCCTTTGCGCAGGCGCCGTCCGCCAGGGCGATGGGGGCCTCCGTGGGTGAACTGGCCGAAGTCACGCTGCAACTGCCCGAAACAGCTTCTTCACTGCTGGTGCCCAGTGCCAGCATCCAGCATCGCCAGGGTGAAACCGGCGTCTGGCGCATCGAGCATGGCAAGCCGGTGTTCGCGCCCGTGCGGCTGGGCGTCCGCAGTCTGGATGGCCAGGTGCAGGTGCTTGACGGCCTCAAAGCGGGTGACGAGGTGGTGGTGTACAGCCAGAAGGCTCTCACCCCCGGCGCCCGCGTGCAGGTGGTGGACACGCTGATCCAGGACGGACACAAAGGGGCCGTACCGTGATCAGTCTGGCCGGGCGCGACATTGCGCACAGCTGGGGCAAGTTTGTGCTCACGGGCCTGGGCCTGGGCCTGCTGATCGGTGTGACGCTGACCATGGCCGGTGTCTACCGCGGCATGGTCGATGATGCACAGGCCCTGCTGACCAACAGCCGGGCCGACCTGTGGGTGGTGCAAAAAGACACGCAGGGGCCGTATGCCGAATCGTCGAGCCTGAAAGACGATGTGGTGCGCAGCGTGCGTGGCATGCCCGGTGTGGCGCAGGCAGCCAACGTGACCTACTTCACCATGCAGGTTCAGCGCCATGACGGCGACGACATCCGCGCCATGGTGGTCGGGATGGAATCCGGCCAGCCTGGCGAACCGGGCTATCTGGTGGCGGGCCGCCAGCTCACACGCAGTCATTACGAGGCCGTGGCCGATGTAAAAACCGGCTTTGCCCTGGGCGAGCGCATTCGGATCCGCCGCCACGATTACGCCGTGGTGGGACTGACGCAACGCATGGTGTCCTCGGGCGGCGACCCGATGGTGTTCATTCCGCTCAAGGACGCCCAGGAGGCGCAGTTCCTGAAAGACAACGACGCCATCATCAACGACCGTACCCGAACCGCCACCAACCCGGCCTTCAACCGCCCCGGCGTGCCGGGCCTGCTTGATGCGGTGCAGGCGCTGCAGACCAGCAGCCACAACGTCAATGCCGTGCTGGTGCAGCTGGCACCCGGGTTCGAGGCCGGGCAGGTGGCCGAGCCGATTCGCCGCTGGAAGCACCTGGAGGTGTTCACGCGGGCCGGCATGGAGGAAATTCTGGTTGCCAAGCTGATTGCCACTTCGGCCAGACAGATCGGCATGTTCCTGGTGATTCTGGCGGTGGTCAGCGCAGCGATCGTGGCCTTCATCATCTACACCATGACACTGGGCAAGATCCGCGAGATCGCGGTGCTCAAGCTCATCGGCACGCGCAACCTGACGATCGCCAGCATGATCCTGCAGCAGGCGCTGGGCCTGGGGCTGATCGGTTTTGTCGTCGGCAAGGTGAGCGCCACTATCTGGGCGCCGGTGTTTCCCAAGTTCGTGCTGCTGCTGACGCAGGATGCCATGATGGGGCTGGGTGGCACGCTGCTGATCTGTGCGCTGGCCAGCACACTGGCTATCCGCGCGGCACTCAAGGTCGATCCCGCAGAGGCGATCGGATGACCCAGGGGATGGACATGACCCCTGCAACCCCGGCAAGCGCCGGCGGCATCCGCATTGAAGGCCTGCGCAAGGTGTATGGACAGGGCGACACCGCGGTCGAGGCACTCAGGAACGTCAACATGACCGTGGGCCCCGGCGAGGTCGTGGGACTGGTGGGCCCCTCGGGCTCGGGAAAGAGCACGCTGCTCAAATGCCTGGGTGCCATCATTGAACCCACGTCGGGGCGCATGACGCTGGGCAACGATGTGATTTACGACAATGGCTGGACCACCTCCGACCTGCGTGCCCTGCGGCGCGACCGCATCGGTTTTGTGTTTCAGGCACCGTACCTGATTCCCTTTCTGGACATCACCGACAACGTGGCCCTGCTGCCCATGCTGGCCGGCGTATCCAATGCCCAGGCCAGGGCCCGGGCGCTGGAACTGCTGACCGCGCTGGATGTGGCCCACCGCGCCAGGGCCGAGCCCTCGCAACTGTCGGGCGGTGAGCAGCAGCGCGTATCGATTGCGCGGGCTTTGGCGAATCGTCCGCCCGTGATCCTGGCCGACGAACCCACCGCCCCGCTGGACAGCGAACGGGCGCTCGCCGTCATGCGCATCCTGAACCAGATGGCCCGGCAGGCCCAGACCGCGATCATCGTGGTGACCCACGACGAAAAAATCATTCCCACGTTCAAGCGCATTTATCACATCCGTGATGGCCAGACGATTGAAGAAGCCGGGCAGGGGCTGAGCTTGTGATGCCGGATTGGCGCGCGCCGGACGCATGAAAGGACTTGCATGAACCTCTCCCGGCTCCTCAGGTTCCTCGCCGCGGTGGCCATCGTTTTCGGGGTACTCACGGTCTTCAGTGGTGGGCGAGCGCTGTTTGGCGGCGCAGAGGCACGCGCCGCCGTTGGCAACGCCGTGGACTTCGTGTTGTGGTTCAACTTTTTTGCCGGCTTCGCCTATGTGCTCAGCGGCTTCGGGCTGTGGCGGCGGCGTCGCTGGGCCGCCCGGGCGGCCAGCCTGCTGGCGCTGGTCACGGCCCTCGTGGCGGGTGCCTTTGCCGTGCATGTTGCGGGTGGGGGTGCCTATGAAACACGCACGGTGGGTGCGCTGGCGCTCAGGCTGCTGTTCTGGGGGGTGGTGGCCGTCGTGGCGCTGCGTGTATTGAAACCATCACGCTGACCCCGGCTGGCGGGAGTCGGTAAAAAGTGCCTGCAACCCTTTTAGAACGGGCGGAAGATGCTATCAATAACAGAGCATATTCAGGCGCCAAACTCCCGCTCAGGCATGGCCGGCGGCTTCCTTGGCACGCATCTTGGCGCCTATGTATTCGCCATGCGTGACATGCAGCAGCCCGGCAATCTTGCTGATCAGGTGGTTTCATGGGCGTCGAGGTGGGCGTCCGAATACGCCACCTCACACATGGTTTCCACCATGTGGATCTTCTGCGCCTGCGTGAAGTGCTCGTTCATGGCGGAGGTGAAGCGGTGGTAGTCGTGGCTGGAATTGGCCGTGTCTTCGGCCAGTTCCAGCAACCGGGCCAGCTCGTCGTCGGCGAGCGAAAATTTTTCGCGCAGCGTGTCCAGCACGGTGGCCTTTTCGGCGGCGGTGATGGCAGGGTCGGCACGCATGACTTCCACCAGCAGCACGGCGGTGCCCAGTTGCAGCGCATGGTCGCGCTCGCCCGGGGATGGGGCCTGGGCCGGCGCGGTGAAAGTGTCAAACAGGTCTTTGAGGGTTCTGAGCATGGGCTTCCTTGGGAGCTTTGCGGCCATGCGCGCAAACACTTGCACGATGGAGCCGGCGGGCGCAGATTGGTTCCCGCTCCGGTGCTGGGCGGCAGGCTTCCACGCCTTCAACAGGGACAAAGAGGGCGCCGCTGCAGGGCGGGAGAAGCCGGGTTAAAACATGAAACATCTTTGCTTCCCATCGTGCCTGACCCCTGATTCATGTCATGGCCGGGCGGTGCTTGCCGTGGAATACTGGGCATTTTGCGACAAGCTTTTCATGGAGTGCCGTGCCCCTGATGAACTGGTTGAAAAAACTCCCGAACTCCCGGCGCGCCGCCAGCGGCCTGGAATGGACGCTGTGGCGCAAGCTGCCGCTGATTGCCGCGGTGGGCACGCTGCTGCCCCTGCTGGTCCTGGGGCTGGTGTACCTGTTCAACGATCCTGCCGCCGGTGCCGCCCAGGCGCGCTGGGAGCAGATGGTGGGCTACATGGTGCTGGGCGCGATCCTTTTCCATTGGTCCATGGTGGTCACGGTGGCTTTTGGTTGCGTGGTCGTGATGATCATGAAAGGCCCCGGTTATGTGGCCGACGGCCTCTGGGTGTCGCACAGCGACCGGCCGCGCGACGGCATGGAAAGCGTCGAAGAGGCCGCCAGCCGCCGGCCGCCCCAAGAAGCCCAGCGCGACTGATCCGCGAAGAAGCCCCCGCCGCTGGGCGACAATCAGAGGGCCATGAAAACCATACTTCCCCTGCAACTGCTGGTTGCCCCCGACAAAAACGACCCGCAGCCCCTGGTTCTTTACCACGGCCGCGGCTGTCCGGACGGCTTTGCCGCGGCCTTGGCCGCCTGGCTGTATTACGAAGGCCGGGCCGAGCTGGTGGGGCTGGACCACGGCGACACCCGCTCGGTCGATGACCTGCCGGCGCTGGCCGGGCGCGCCGTGTACATCCTCGACTTTTCGTTTTCCGCCGACATCCTGCGCGGCATCGAAGAACGCGCCGCCAAACTCGTGATGCTGGACCACCACAAAAGCGCCGCAGAAAAACTCTCGGGGTTTGCCTGCCGCTGCGGTGTGGTGCACTTCGACATGGACAAATGCGGCGCCCGCCTGGCCTGGGAGTTTTTTCATCCCGCCGCCCCCTTGCCGGACCTGGTGCGTTACATCGAGGACCGCGACATCTGGGTCTGGCGCCACCCCGAGAGCCCGGCCTTCCTGGCTGCGCTCGACATGGAGCCGCACGACTTTGCGCGCTGGGCGGCGATCGCCGCCTTCAGCCCCGAGCAGGTGGCGGCCTTCATGGCGCGCGGCCAGGCCATGGACGAAAAATTCAGCAAGCTCGCGGCCGGCATCGCCGAGAACGCGCAGCCTGTCACCTTCAACGGCCAGCATGGCCTGATGGTCAACGCACCCGGCGTGTTTCACAGCCTGGTGGGGGAGATGCTTTCAAAACAAAGCGGCACCTTTGCGCTGATGTGGACGGTGGCCCCGGGTGGTGTCGTCAAGGCCGGTCTGCGTTCGCAACGCGGCTTTGACTGCATCGCGCTGGCCGAGAGCATGGGCGGCGGCGGCCACGCGCAGGCCTGCGGTTTCAAGATGGGCGTCGCGCGCCTGCCCGAGCTGCTCAGCGGCGTGTTTGACGCGGCCGCAGCGCCGGACGCCAGCGCCCGGCAACCCACCTGAAAACCATCCACGGACACCCCAGCCATGCCACGCCTTGCACCCCTGCCGCCCGACACCACGCCGGCGCTCAAACCGCATTTCGATTTTTTCCTGACCACGCTGGGGTTCACGCCCAACAGTGTGCTGACCATGCAGCGCAAGCCCAAACTTGTGCAGGCGCTGGCGCAGCTCAATGGCGCGGTGATGGACCCCGAAGGCGAGGTGGACCTGGGCTTTCGGCGGCTGATCGGCCATGTGGTGAGCAAGGTGGCGGGCTGCCTGTACTGCCAGGCGCACACCCTGCTCGGGGCCAGAAACTTCGGCATCAGCGAAGCCAAGCTCGCCGACGTCTGGAGCTATGCCAGCAGCCCGCTCTACAGCCAGCGTGAACGCCTGGCCCTGGACTTTGCCCTGGCCGCGGCCAGCCAGCCCAACGCCGTGACCGACGAACAGTTTGCACAGCTGCAGCAGCACTGGAGCGACAGCGAAATCACCGAAATCCTCGGCGTGGTGGCGCTGTTTGCTTTTTTGAATCGCTGGAACGACACCATGGCCACGCCGCTCGAAGCCAGCCCCGCGGCCGTGGCCACGCAGGCCCTCGGCGATCAGGGCTGGACGGCGGGCAAACACGGGTGATGGCGCGGCCCTAGGGCATCAGCGTCACGCGCCACCACGAGGCGTCCGCCAGCAGCAGGCAGCCGCCACCGGCCAAAGGGGTGAGCCGTTCGACGCGGGCCGGCAGTGGCTTGGGATCGGCAAGCTCTGTCCATTGTCCCGGCGCGTCCCAGCGCAGCGCATGCAGGGCCGCAAGCTGCATGTCCGGCACAACGATCGTGGGCCGGCTGCCAGACTGTTCAACCGTCACCGCCAGTTGCTGCTCCAGCGCGCCCATGCGATGGTTGGAGACATCCATCGCCCTGGCGTAGACCTCGAGCCGGGGCGGGCGAAAGTGGTACAGCGTGAGTACGCCGCCCACATGGGGTGTGGTCACGCTGGCAATGTCAGGCTTGCCGTCGCCATCAAAGTCGGCAACGCCCACCGGGTTGAGCCAGCGGAAGGTGGCGCCAGCATAGGGGCTGCGGGCCACTTCGGACAAGGCCTGGCCTGAATCCGCGTCCCTGGCGGCGCGGGGCTGCGGGCTGGCGCGCAACCCAAACACCACCACAGCCGCACCACGCAGCGCGTCTGCTTCGACAAGAATGATTTCATCGCGTCCGTCCGCATCCAGATCGGCGAGCCGGGGCACCCTGTCTTCAAACACCCGGTGCAGCGGCAGGTGATACACCAGCTCTTGCGACGCACCCGATGCGCCGGTCACCAGCACATGCAGGCTGGCCGCGTGGACCGGTGAACCCAGCGCCGCGTGCGGGTAGCGTGCGGTGGGCGAGCCCAGCCAGGCCCACAGAATGTCCTTCTGCCCCTGCACGGCCTGGCTTTGCGGCAGGCGTTGCCTGGCCGCTGCGGATGGCGCAGGCGGGGCCGGCGCATGAACGCCACACTGGGCTGACGACGCTTCCACCCGGAGCTCCATCGCCGAGGACGTGCCGGCCAGCGCCCATGAGGCCAGCAACAGGGGCAAGCCGCGGCGCAGCAGGTATGGGAGCCGGGGTTGGCCCGGGGAGATGGATGTCATGAAGATGGGGTCGTACCGGGCTGACTTTTCTTACACGAATCATGCCCATGTTGGCAGGGGTGTGCCGCGTTGCGAAGGTCGGACGCCGGACTTGCACCAGCGCGTCGGTTCCTGCGCGCATCTGGATACCACTGCAGTCGCGCGGTAAATGCCCGGTAAATCTCCGTTTTTCTTACACGGCGTTCACAAAGCCAGGCCAACAATGGCCTCACTGAATCACACACAAGCCTTCAAAAAGCAGCGATTCAGGAGCAGCTCCCACCGCCGCTTGCCGACCCTGGAAACCGCTCCAGCCACCGCAAGCTGCCCACCGGGCTGCTGGTTATTCATCCGCATCGCAGGAGAACCCCATGAAATCGAAACTGTTGACCGCTTCCTTGTTGGCATCCGCCTTGTTCGCCGGTCTGGGCATGGCCCCGGCGATGGCGCAGGGCAACTACACCCCGGGCATTGATCAGTCGCAGCAGGCGATCGGTGCGCGCATCCAGCAGGGCATGGCGTCCGGCCACATCACGCCTTCCGAGGCGCAGGCGCTGTACCAGCGTGACCGCGACATCGAAGCCCGCGAAATGCGCTTCAAGGCCAACGGCAGTGCCAACCCGCAGGAGCGCCAGCAGTTGCGCGCCGACCTGGGCGCCCTGAGCGCCGATGTGGAACGCATGATGGCCAACCGCGACGTGGTCCGTCCCGGCTATGCAGACCAGGCCGTCGCCACCCCCGGCATCGACCAGCGCGCGCAGGAGATCAGCCAGCGTATTGACCAGGGTGTGCGCTCTGGCCGCATCACCCAGCGCGAAGCGCGCAGGCTGTACAAACGCGAGCGTGTGATTGAGCGCCAGGAGCAAGCCTTCAAGTCTGACGGTGTCGTGACCCAGCAGGAGCGCCGGCAACTGCGCGCCGAGCTGTCTGCACTGCGCGACGACGTGGAGCGCATCATGCGCAACGACCGCCGTAACGGCCGCGACGGCCACGGTTAAGGCCGACACCGGGCGTTCACAGCGCACGGACAAAAAGCCAGGCAGTGCCTGGCTTTTTTATGCTTGATGAGGAAAAATGCTTTCAGCCCAATAAATACCTGCGCAGTTTGCTATTAAAAGCATAGCTGCTGAGCGACGCAGGCTCATGCCAGGTATTGGTTTTCGCGCAGCCAGGTCGCCAGGCGTTCGGCAAACACCTTGTAGCCCTCGGCATTGGCGTGAATCTGGTCCGAACGCAGCTCGGGCCGCGACAGCACATGCGACCAGCCGCCGGCAAACAGCGGCACGGCTGTGGCGCTGGCGACTTCGGCATACACCCCATGGTCTTTCAACGCGCCGGTGGTCAGCGCCATCAGTGCCGGCTCGGGCTGCGCAATCAGCACCACCTGCGCGCTGGCCGCGGCCGTCTGCACGATGGACGTGAGCGCGGCACGCGTGCGCTCCGGCGGCAGCCTGCGCAAAAAGTCATTGCCGCCAATCGACACCAGCACCAGGCCCGGCGTGTTGGCCTGCAGCAGCGCCGGCAGGCGGGCCAGCGCGCCTTCGGCCGTGTCGCCATTGACACCGGCGTTCTGCGCCACGCGGCCGGTCAACTGCTCGAGCAAGGGCGGGTAGGCGGTGCCCGCCGGCGCGCCATAACCGAAGGTCAGCGAGTCACCGAGGCACAGCAGCGTGGCGTCCTTCGCTAATGTTCTGGCTGTGGGTTTGGCCGATTTCGAGCAGCCGGTGGCCAGCAGCAGGGTGCTGGCAAGGCTGCCGAGCAGCCACTGGCGCCGCGTGGTGGCGGCCGGGTGGGGCAGGGGATGCATGAAGCTGACGAAGTGAACGAAAAACTTTGGTGGAGAGGAGGAGGATCGAACTCCCGACCTCTGCATTGCGAACGCAGCGCTCTCCCAGCTGAGCTACCCCCCCACACCAGTAAATTCTAGCGAACTGCGCCGCGCGCCGCCAGCCCTGCCGGGGCCCGCTTCCAGCTTCCCGGTTCAGGCGTGCCGCGGTCGGGCGGCCGCCAGCAGCTTTTGCACCAGCGGGTGCAGCAGCTTCTTGTGCGCGGCGAGGGCGTAGACGTGTTCTTCCACGCCCTCGCAAGGCCCCACCCGCCTGACCTGGTAACGCCCGGTCATTTCCTCCTGCACCAGCTCGGCCGCTGGAAAGACGCCCATCCCGGCCGCACCGAAAGTCTTGAGCAGCGCGCTGTCTTCAAATTCGCCAGCGATGTTGGGGGTGATGTCCAGCCGCTCGAACCACTGGTCGATGGGGGCGCGCACCGCGCTGTGGCTGGTGGGCAGCAGCACCGGGACCCGGGCCAGCGACTGCGGGAAACCCCGGCGCGCCGCGGCATACAACGAAGGCGGCGCATACCAGGCCAGCGGCGAAGAAGCGAGCGGGTGGCTGTACAGCTTGACGTTGGGGTTGGGCGGCGCGGGCCGGTCCGCCAGGATCACATCGAGGCGGTGCAGCGCCAGGTCACCGAGCAGGTCCTCGAACTCGTCCTCGTGGCAAAGCACCCTGAGCCTGGGCTCATGCATGACCGGCTGCAGAAGGCGCCGCACCGCCAGCTTGGGCAGGCCGTCGGAGATGCCCACCGCCAGCCGCACCGTCGGGGTGCTGGCTGCCTCGCGCACCGCGGTCGGCAGCTGTTCGCCGAGCTGGAAAATCTGCTCGGCCTGGCGCATGGCCGCAGCGCCTGCCGGCGTGAGCGCCACGCCGCGGCCCTCGGGTTTGAGCAGGGCGTAGCCCAGCGAGCGTTCCAGTTCGCGCACCTGCGTGCTGACCGTCTGCACCGCCATGCCCAGACGGTCGGCGGCGCGCGTCATGCCGCCTTCCTTGGCCACCACCCAGAAATAGTAGAGGTGGGGGTAGCTGAAGTCTTTGCTCATGTTTCTGTTTTTCAGAAGTATTTATTCACAATTATCTGCTTTTAAAGAAGTACGTGTCACGGTATCGTCAGAGCCTTACAAAGCGAAGGACTCCCACATGCAGATCATTTTTGAATCGCGCGAACCCTGGCTGGAGCGCCTGCGCGGGTTGGCAATGCGTCGGGTGCGCCAGGCCACGCGCCCGCTCGGCTGGCTCGCGCCGCGCGCCAGGGTGCAGATGTCGGACGTGCAGGGCGCCCGGGACGGCATCGACAAACGCTGCCAGGTCGAATTGAGCGCCGAAGGCGCCGGCACGGTGGTGGTCACGTCGATCACCCGTGACTGGGGATCGGCTCTGCAAAGCGCGTTGTCGCGCGCTGTTCGGGCGCTGCTGCGCAAGCTGCAGCCCGCCCGCACCCGGCGCCGCGCCATAACTCACCAGCGCTGAGCGCTGCCGTATAACCCTCGAAAGGAACACCCATGAAATGCCCCGTTTGCCCCGACGCGACCCTGCTGATGTCTGAACGCCAAGGCGTCGAAATTGACTACTGCCCCCAGTGCCGTGGTGTCTGGCTGGACCGCGGAGAGCTCGACAAGCTGCTGGACCTCTCCGCCGCAGCGCCCGCCGCCCGGCCGGTTGTCCAGCCGGTCCAGCAGGTCCAACCTGACTTTGTGGACTCGGATTACCGGCACGGCAAGCGCGGCTATCCGCGCCGGCAGAAATCCTGGCTCAGCGAAATTTTCGACTGAGCCCAGGCTTCCTCCAACCCTTCATTTCCACCGCCCATCTGTTTCGCACAGATCCCGGCGGACAGTCCGGCGGCTTTGCAGCTTTTTTACATCGTGCATGCGGCGGCAAGCAACCCCGGCGGGAGATCAACCGCCGGTGGCTGTGGTACGCTGGTTTGCATGGATGACGCCGCGTTGTGTGTGTATGCCCCCACCGCTTTGCCGGGGCGGTCCGGCACGTCTGGCGCTCCAGAAGACTGATGCCAAGGAGTACCCGGCTTTGAACCTGTTTTGCATGCGTTTTCCACCGGCGGGCCGGCTTGGCCTGTGTGCGCTCGCCGGCCTGTTGGCAGGCTGCGCAGCCCCCATCAAGCAGTTTCCCTTGCAGGAGCAGTTCGCATCAACCGCCACTTACTCGCGCCTGTTTGACGCCACGCCCGCGCAGACCTGCGAGGCCTCACGGCGCGCGCTGCTGAGCCAGGGCTACCTCATCAACACCGCCAGAAAAGACCTGGTGGATGCCCAGAAAAGTTTCCAGCCCGAGCCGGAGGCCCACCTGCAAATCGCCATTCGCGTGGTGTGCGCGCCGGAAAGCATCGATGGCAAGGTCAGCCTCGGTTTTGTCACGGCCCTGCAGGACACGTATGCCCTGAAGAAAAGCAACAACTCGGCCAGCCTCGGGGTGGGGGCGATCGGGTCGGTCTCGCTGCCCTTCAGTGCCAGCAATGACTCGCTGGTCAAGGTGAGCAGCGAAACCATCACCTCCGACGCGTTTTACGACCGCTTTTTCGACCTGGTCAAGCGTTACCTGGTGATGGGCGACACCGAGTAAAGCGCACAGGCCGAGTTCAGGCGGGCAGGGCTTCGCCCCAGTAGTGGAAGGTGAAGGGCCGCGGCCCGGGCAGGTAACGTGTGTGCAGGTCAGGCAGCACAAAGCCGGCTTCCTGCAGCAGCGCCGGAATGTCGCGCCCCAGGTGGCAGCCGCCGGCCACCTTTCCCCACAGCGGCTGCAGCCGCTCCTGCCAGCGCCGCACCGAGGCATCGGGCGCGCGGCCATGTTCGCAATACAGCAGCCGGCCACCGGGCGCCAGCACGCGGCGCATTTCCTTCAGCGCGGCCAGCGGGTCGGGAATCGTGCACAGGGTGTAAGTCATCAGCACCGTGTCCACACTCGCGTCGGGCAAGGGAATTTTTTCGGCCGACAGCGCCAGCAACTCCACCTCCAGCCCGGCCTGCGCGATGCGTTCGCGCGCCAGCGGGTGCAGCGCCAGCGCCGGGTCCAGCGCGATGATGCGGCTGACGCGGGTCTTGTCGTAGTAAGGCATGTTCAGCCCCGTGCCCACGCCCACCTCCAGCACGCGGCCGCGCGCCAGCGGCACCACCAGCTGGCGCTGGCGGCCCAGCATGGGCAGGCCGCAGGCAAAGTCCAGCGCGCGGGGCAGGATGTGGCGGTCGTACCAGGACGTGCCGGCATCGCGCTGCAGCGGCTCCTTCGCCGGCCCATTTTCAGGCATCGTCATGGTCAGTCTCCTGCGTCAGTTCCCGCCAGCTTCCCGGCGCCAGGCCGTCCAGGCGGTAGGGGCCGATGGCGGCGCGGATCAGGCGCAGCGTCGGAAAACCCGTGGCCGCCGTCATGCGCCGCACCTGGCGGTTGCGGCCTTCGCGAATCACCAGCTCGATCCAGGCGGTGGGAATGGCTTGCCGTGTGCGTATCGGCGGTTCGCGTTCCCCCACCTCGGGCGGCGGCACCAGCAGGCGGGCCCTGGCCGGCAGCGTGAGGCCCTCCTTGAGCTGCACGCCCGCACGCAGCGCCTGCAACGCGGCCTCGTCGGGCACCCCTTCGACCTGCACCCAGTAGGTTTTTTCCATCTTGAAGCGCGGGTCGCTGATGCGGGCCTGCAGCCGGCCGTTGTCGGTCAGCAGCAGCAGGCCTTCGCTGTCGGCGTCGAGCCGGCCGGCCACGTACACGTCCGGGATCGCAATGAAGTCCTTGAGCCCGCGCCAGCGTCCTTCTGGCGTGAACTGGCTCAGCACGCCATAGGGCTTGTTGAAAAGGATCAGGCGGGCTGGGCTGTCGTTCACTTCGCCCGCAGCCCCTGCACCAGCGCGCCCAGCGAGATGCCGGCCAGCGCCCACAGCAGGTCCCAGTTGCCCGCGCCCAGGCCCGCAATGGCCGGGCCGGGGCACACGCCGCACAGGCCCCAGCCCACGCCGAACAGCGCCGCGCCCACCGCAGTGTCGCGGTTCCAGGCGCTGGGGTGGGCGTGGAAGTGGTCGCCCAGCAACGGCCTGGCCAGCAGCCGGGGCGCCAGCTTGTAAACCAGCGCCACCACCACGACGGCGCCACCCATCACCAGCATCAGCCCGAAGTCTTCAAAGCGCAGAAAGCTCAGCACCACCTCGGGCCGGATCATGGTCGAGTACGACAGGCCGAAGCCAAACAGTGCGCCCGCCGCCAGCGTGGCCAGGCCGCGTGCGGCGCTCATTGCGCAGCCTCCGCGCGACGCGCTGCGGTATTCACCTTGGGAACGGCCCGGCGGTTCATGCCAGCCACCTTGCAGCCAGGTTGGCCGTCAGGAAGGCGGTCGCCATGAAGGTCAGCACCGCCATCAGGGAGGGGAGCTGCAGCGAGCCCAGCCCGCAGATGCCGTGGCCCGAGGTGCAGCCATTGCCCAGCCGCGCGCCGTAACCCACGAAGAAGCCGCCCACCAGCAACTGCCACACCGGCACCGCCGTGGCTTCCGGCTTGCCACCGGCAAAGCCCAGCCACCACACCAGCGCGCCGAGGATCAGGCCGGCCGCATACACCAGCCGCCAGCCGCGCGACTCGACAAAACGCGCCTGCTGGAAAAACGGCCGACGCAGCACGAAGGACCAGGTGCTGGAAAACACCGTGCTCATGCCGCCGATGCGGCCCGTCAGCACGAACAGCAGCGACGTGCCCAGGCCAATGATGAGGCCGCCGAGCAGGTAGTGCTGCCAGCCGAGGGGGAAGAGGGAAAGTGAAAGGTTCATGGGATGGAATTATCCGTGAGCGCAGGCCTTCTTGTCGCTGAATGTTGCCAGCGGGATGCGCCCTCGCTGCCTCCGGCCTCAGCAGCCCAGCTGCTCCGCCAGGGCCAGCAGGTCTTTCGCGTGCCAGGTGTTGGCGGGGTCGGGCGACACGTCCTTGGGTTGCGCCGCGCCAAACTCGGCCGGTCGCTCGATGTAGGCGGTCTGCAGGCCGCAGGCGCGGGCAGCGGCCAGGTCGTCCTGGTGGGCGGCCACCAGCATCACGTCGGCGGGCGTCAGGTCAAACACTTTGGCCACGCCCAGGTAGGTGGCCGGGTCGGGCTTGTAGGCGCGAAAGACTTCAGCCGACAGGATGCAGTCCCACGGCAGGCCCGCGCGCTTGGCCATGTTGGTGAGCAGGCCGATGTTGCCGTTGGACAGCGTGCAGATCGTGAAGCGCGACTTGAGCCGCGTCAGGCCCGCCACCACATCGGGCCACGGGTCCAGCCGGTGCCAGGCCTTGTTCAGGTGCTGCTTTTGCGCCTCGCTCAAATCGGCCAGGCCGAACTGGCCGAGGATGCCGTCGAGGATCAGCCGGTGCAGGTCATCAATCAGCGTCCAGCCCAGCTCGCCGGCCATCACGCGGCGCATGGCCGGCTGGTAACCGGCGCGCCAGGCCAGCGCAAACGCGGCGCCGTCCACATCTGGGCGCAGGGCCTGCACTTCGCGCGTTATGCCGCTGTGCCAGTCCACCACGGTGCCAAAAACATCGAAAGCCAGAACCTGGGGAAGCGCGGGTGGGGGTGGTGTGGTCATTTGCGCATTATCCGCACGCTGGGAGCCGGCGATACGCGCCACGCGCCGGGCCGCTTCAAGCTGCCGATGAAAAAGACCAACGCCCGGAAAGGTGGCTACCTTTCTGGGCGAAGAATGCTACATATTTGATAGCTAGTGGCGCTCGCCCCTCAAGGGGCGAGGCCATTCTTTCTTCTTAAAGAGCAACGGCGCAGGTAGTCTGGGCCGGTTTTACTCCCTCTCCCCCTGGGAGAGGGCGGGGTGAGGGCTGGCGGACTGTGCCAAGAGCTATCGTAGGTTGTGGCTTGCTGGCCCTCACCCCAACCCTCTCCCGGAGGGCGAGGGGGCAAGAAAAGCGTGCTGCATGCAGCGACTGAGTCGTTACCTTAAAAATCCGTATCAGGCGGCCTTGGCAGCGCGCCGCTGGCTGAAGGCCGAGCTGCGTTTGGTCTTGACGGTGGTGGCGTCGTCGCCGGCGATCTTGCCGGCCAGGTCGGCGGTTTTCTGCTCGATCTGCGCGGCCAGCTTGCTCAGCGCCAGGGCGCCGGGTGCACTGGCCTGGGCCAGCGTGGCCAGGGTGCTGACGCCGGTTTTTTCTTCAAACAGCGCGGCGTTGGCGGCGGCGCGTTCGACGCCGGTTTCGGCCAGCTTCACCAACTGGCTCACCACCTGCTGCGCGCCGTCCGAGCTCAGGGTCAGGCCCTTGCTGTAGAGCGCGCTGAAGGCCAGCTGCGCGGCCGTGGCGTTTTTGGCGACTTCAGCGCTCAGTTCCGAGCGCGACTGTTTCAGCGCGCGGTTCCAGCGCTGCTCCAGCTCGCTGACCACACGCTCGCCGCCGGCGCGGTAGGCCTCGATCACGTGGTTGGCGGTATTGCCGTAAGACTCGATCAGGTCGGCAGCAACGGCAGACAGGTTTTTGGCGCTCATGGGGTTTCCTTGGGGAAGTGGTTCAACAATGCCCCAATCATGCGGGTTTTCCCTAGTGTTTGCGACCTAGTGGGCTAGGGGCGGGCATTCAGAACCGGGCCGCGACCGGGCCAGAGAGCCGAATTTGCTACGTTTTTGGGAGCTACAGGCGCACGCAGCTATTGGGCTGGAGGCACATTTTGCATGTAAATTTGCGCTTAACCGTTCGGGCTGAGCTTGGCCTGTCCTGAGCTTGTCGAAGGGTCGAAGCCTGTTTGCGTTGTGGCCACCCTTCGACAGGCTCAGGGCGAACGGGGGTGGTGTCGCCTGAAAAACAGCATGGGCACTCGCCCGCAGGCCGCCCCCACCGGCGGCGCCACGCCTCAGGCGGCCAGAAACAGCGCCGGGTCCACCATGGTGCGGTTCAGCATCACGCCCCAGTGCAGGTGCGGCCCCGTGACGCGGCCGGTGGCGCCCACGGTGCCCACACGTTCGCCGGTTTTCAGCACATCGCCCAGCTGCACGTCGATGGCGCTCAGGTGGCAGACCATGCTCAGCAGCCCGCCGCCGTGGTCCAGCCAGACCGTGCTGCCGTTGAAAAAGTAGTCGCCGGTGTCGATCACCCGGCCCGGCAGCGGCGCCAGCACCGGCGTGCCCGTGCCGGCCGCGATGTCCATGCCGCTGTGCGGGCTGCGCGCCTGCCCGTTGAACACGCGCCGCAGCCCGAACGAGCTGGAGCGCCGTCCCGGCGTGGGCACCTGCATGCGCAGGGCCTGCGCCAAGGGCTGGCTGAACGTCGCCATCACCACAGCCTGGTGCGCGCGCTCGCGCTCGTAACGCGCCAGGTCTTCCGGCGACAGGTCCACCGTGCGCGGCGAGACCTTGAGCTGCTGCTCGCGGTAGCGCTTGGGCGCCACCGTGTAACCCAGCGGCCGCTGGCCGCCTTCGGGTGCCTGCACGGCAATGCTCGCCTCGCCGGGCGCGGCCGACAGCGTTATACCCACCAGCGCCGTCCACTCGATCACGTCGCCCACCACCAGCAAGGGCACGTCGCCATCGGCCTGCAGCAGATGCGCCACCGGCCGCAGCGCCGCCGGGCCCAGCGAGAGCCGGGCAATGCCGCCGGGCACGGCCAGCGCGCGCGGCCAGACCCCGGAGGAAGACGGCGACGGCGCGGCTGGGGCGGCGGCAAGGCGCGCAGCCGGCCAGGCCAGCAGGCCCATGCCGGCGAGCAGGGCACAACGGCGGTTAAACAGCGCGGGTGCGGGGTGAGGAGGGCGGGTGGGCACGGTGCGGACGGGCAGGTTGGCTTGTTTGTTTGCTGATTTATTCCGGTATCCAGGTGATCTTGCCGTCTTTCACATAGTCGTCAAACTGGGTGATGGGAATGGCCGTCAGGCCGGCGATGCCCGGGGCATCTTCCCAGCTCAGGGTGGCGCTGTCGAAAGACAGCGCGACTTCCACGCGCACCTGCGGAATCGTGATGGGCGCACCGTCACCCGGTGTGTAAGTCACGTCACCGGTAATCATGGCGAACTGGGGCATGGCAATCTCCTGGAGGGATGGGTGAATGATGTGAACGGCAGCGGGTGCAGTGTTGCACTAACAGGCCGCAGAAAACATATTACGCGCGGAGACGGGTGTTGTGTGTCGGCGAAGGACGCGACTTGCGGCAGCCAGGGCATCAAACTATTGAGACTTTCCTAAATCATGACAGGCCACTTACGACCGTTCGCCCTGAGCTTGTCGAAGGGCCCTTCGTCCTTGCTCAGGACAGGCTTCGACCCTTCGACAAGCTCAGGACAGGCCAGGCTCAGCCCGAACGGTGTGGTGGCATGAATTACGAAAACAAGTGCAACGCGGGGCGGGCGGAGCCGTTCTGCAGCGCCCGTTGGCTGCACTGCGATAGCATCACCGCATGAGTACCCAATACGAGAGCCTTCACCCCGCCACGCTTTACCCCGATGCCTTCCATGTGGCGGCCCCTGCTTCACCAGTGGGGCGCAAGGTGTGGCCGCGCCAACCGGGTGTCTTCATCCGGGCGGCCCTGGCCGCAGAGCCTCAGGAAACCGCAGAGGCTGCAGAAGAGGTCGAAGAGGCCGCAGACGCTGACCAGCCCCCGCGTGAGGCGCTGGTGCGTGAGTTGGTGACCGGGCAGTTCGGCCTGGTGCCGCGCTGGGTCAAGTCGGCGTCTGACGCCAAGCTGCGTTCCACCAAGCTGGTCAACGCCCGCTCGGAAACCGTGACCACCTCCAACAACTTCCGCGACGCCTGGCTGGGCGGGCAGCGCTGCATCGTACCCATGATGGCCTTCATGGAAGACGACTGGCGCAGCGGCAAGGCCGTGCCCACCCGCATTGCCCGGCTGGACGGCAAACCCATGGGCGTGGCGGGCTTGTGGGAGAGCTGGACGGGCGCCGACGGCGACGTGATCATCAGCTACACCCTGCTCACGGTGAACGCCAACAGCCACGCCCTGATGAGCCGCTACCAGCAGCCCGGCAACGAAAAACGCATGGTTGCGATTTTGAACGAGGGCGCGGCCGATGCCTGGCTCAGTGCCCGACCTGAAAAAGCCAGGGAGTTCATGCGGGCTTATCCGGCCAACTGGCTGACCGCCAACCCGGTTGAGAAGAAGAGCTGATCTTCCGGCGCAGGGCACGCCAGCCCTGTCGGGCTGGGGTGCTGCCGGCTACCCACCACGCAGCAACCCTCTTAAAACGTTTCCCAACTTCCTTCCGCGGTCGCCAGGGCACCTGCATGGCTCAACTGCCGCTGCACAGGGGTAGCCACGGCCTGTTTGGGCCGGGGCGGCTGCGTGGGCGTCACGTGCGGATGGCTGTGGGCGGTGTGCCGCGCTGAATCGCCTTGTCCGGGGTGTTGTTGCTGATTCAGCCTGAACACACTGACCACCTGGCTCAGCCCGCTGGCCTGCTCCTGCAGGGAGGACGCTGCCGCGGCCGCCTCTTCCACCAGCGCCGCGTTTTGCTGCGTCACCTGGTCCATCTGCGTGATCGCCTGGTTGATCTGCTCGATTCCGGCGGTCTGCTCCTGGCTGGCCGCCGTGATCTCGGCCATGATGTCGGTCACGCGTTTGACGCTGTCCACAATCTCGTCCATGGTCTTGCCGGCTTCGGCCACCTGTTTACTGCCTTGCTTGACCTTGCCCACGGAATCGTCGATCAAACCCTTGATCTCCTTGGCCGCTGTCGCACTGCGCTGGGCCAGGTTGCGCACCTCGGCGGCCACCACGGCAAAACCTCGTCCTTGTTCTCCGGCACGTGCAGCTTCCACCGCAGCGTTCAGGGCCAGGATGTTGGTCTGGAAGGCAATACCGTCGATCACACCGATGATGTCGACGATCTTGCGGGACGAGTCGTTGATGGCGCTCATGGTGCCCATGACCTCGGCGACCGAGCTACCGCCGCGAACGGCGACGCTGGAAGCCGAGACGGCCAGCTGGTTGGCTTGGCGGGCGTTGTCGGCGTTTTGTTTGACGGTGCTGGTCAGCTCTTCCATCGACGCGGCGGTCTCTTCCAGGGAGCTGGCCTGCTCTTCGGTACGGGACGACAGGTCGTGGTTGCCGGCGGCGATCTGGCTGGAGGCTGTGGCTATGGTGTCGGTGCCGCTGCGGACTTCGCCGACCACCCGGGCCAGGCTGCTGCACATTTCTTTCATCGCAAACAACAGGCTTGATTCGTCACCCGCGCGGGTCTGCACATCCATCGTCAGGTCGCCGGCAGCGATGCTGCTCGCAATAGCCACCGCGTAGTCGGGCTCACCACCGAGTTGCTTCATCACATCGCGGGTTAGCCAGAAGGTGATTCCAACACCCAGCAGAATGGCAATACACGCCATGACCACACTGATCAGCAGCATCCGCTGCGTGAATTGATGCAGTTCTGCTTCAGTGCTTTTGGCTGCCTCGTTTTTTGCCTTGATGAACTCCTGCAGACGCCCGCGCATATCGCGCCAAGTGGGTGTTTCGGCGGTGTTCAACAGGCTTTTGGCGGCATTCGAATCACTCAGGGCGAGCGCTGCAATTTCCTTCTGCAGAAGCGCCTGCTTGTCACGCAAATCGCCGATCTTCTGCAGGATTTTCAAGGTGTCCCCGTCCCCTTTCGAAAGGGATAACGCCGCCTGGTAGGAAGTTTTGAATTCGTCGCTGGCAGCGTCCAGATTTTCCTGCGCTTTTTTATTCGTGGGGTCGAGCACGATATTGCGCAATGCCTGCCCCATCTGCAAACCCTGGGCGTACAAATTGCTCCCGGCTTGAAGCAAGGCCTGGTCCTGCTGGAGAAAATTCTCGAACTGGCTTTTCGCGTTCTGCATGCCTACCAGCGCCACCCCAATGGCCAAGGTGAAACAGGCGCAGACCAGCGCCATCACGGAAATCATCTTGGTTCGGAGTTTCATGGTGCACTTCCCTTTTTTTAATTTCACAGAAAGAGCTGTGGCGGTTCGGCGGCGGTCGATGCCATTTAAATGGCTTCAATACATCCAGGCGGGATACGCAGGACTTCACACGCTTCGCATTCACGGGCCCACGCAGCCGGGTGCAAAAACCAGCCGATACGCTGGCAGCCCCTGCTGAGGCCTTGCCGGTGCCTCTTATTGAATAACGGCAAGTTGCGCCAAAACTTGAGGTCCAGCTTATGAGGGGGTGATTTGTGGGAAGGCTGGACGGGGGCAGACGGCGACGTGATCATCTAAAAGAGCTGATCAGGGGACCGGTCCCAGTCGTTCGCAGCGACTAATGGGCGGAGTCCCTATGCAGCCACCGCCATTTGCATACGCGTTTTGCAGCGCGGGTAGTTGCTGCAACCCCAGAATCCGGCTCCGCCTTTAGCCGGCGTACGTTCGACCAGCTTGATGCCGCAACTCGCGCAAGTGGGGCGCCAGTATTCGCCTTCATGAGCAACGTCCAGCAAGGCTTGCTGCTGTTCGGGCGTGCGTTTGGCAATCAGGGAGAGCAGGGCGGTACCATCGAGCGCATTGATGCCGTTGTCTTTTGCAAACTTCTGTGCATCGGCGGTATAGGTAGACGTGGTCGCATAGGTGCCGCGGTTGAGCTGGTGCGAAGCCATCACGCCGTAGAACTCGCGTATCTCTTTCACAGTCACTGCCTTGCCGTTCCAGTGCTTGCACTGCACCACGGCCACCGGACCTTCTGCGTTGGCCGAGTGCAGCCAGATGTCCACGCCGCCGTCGGCGCCATGGGATTGCGCCCGTGTTGCAAATCCCGCCTGCGCAAACAGTGTTTCGCACACTGCCTCAAACCGACGCCATTCGATAGCTGCGAACACGGCGGGACTCCATTGGGTGGCGAGCCGGCGGGCGCTGACCGCTCTGGAAAAAGGCTCGCGCCTGTCCTCAGCTGCAGAACCCCCCGGGGCTGGAGGAATGGCTTGGCCGAAAGCGCTCTGGCGATCGGTTGGCTCCTGGCGCCTGGCCGCAGAGTCTGTCAGGCTCGCAGCCGGTTCAACCTTGCTTTTCAACAGCAAGCGAATGCCCAGCAGCACCAAGCCAATGCCCAGCGCCATCCAGCCGGGAACCCGCAATGCGCCTGCAAGGGGCTTGAGCATCGGCGAGACCCCGAGAAACAGTGGCACAACCAGTAAACCAATCCCTAATGCTGTGAGGGACGCGCCTTTCTCCAGCAACTCGTCGAGTCCGCTTTTCTTCTGCTTGCGGGTTTTTGACCGTGGCATGTTTTTTCCTGTATCTACACTGCGCCAGTTCACTCTAACCAAGGTCAATCACATTGTCGCCACGCTTGACGCCGGCGCTGCTCAGTATCTCGAGCGTGACGTTGTCGGGGAGGTGAGGAAAGGGACTTCTTCGATGGGCTGGACGTGGGCTGGGGTGCCCAACAGAACGCTGTTGCGGTCAGTACTTCGTATTTGAGGCCATGCGGTGCAAAGATCTATTTAGTATTTGAAGTGCTGTTGTCGGAACCATCTGCTGCTGGCGCTGGCAACGCTCTCTGCAAGTCATCCGCGTGCTCAACGAATTCGGCATCTGGCTTGGAATACTGAAGCTCAAGTTGAATTTGCGAGGCGCGCTCAAATGCTGCAAGTTTTTTCTTTTGCTCTGCTGTGGGTTGCTCGCCCTCAGCAACAGTAGGCTTCTCAGGTAGTTCTAACCGCAGTTCAATCCTGGCACCTTCCGCAATTTTTCTTGAAAGCTTTTGCAACGCGATCGACATAGCAGTACGCAGTTCATTTTTCCTCCCTTTGTCCGGCCCTTTGTAAAATTCAGACACTAGTTTTGATGCTAGTTTTTCTAGGTCAGTTTTTACTTTCGATGCGTTATGAGTTTCAAGTGACTTTAGGATTGGCTTGGGGGTGTTGGTGCTGACTAGCTGCGTGTAAAGCGATTTCATCTTTATCAAGTCGCGCAATATTGCATTCACGCCCTTTGTGCACTGCGAAACGCCGTATATAAAGGAAGCAGTCCCGGCCAAGTACAACAACCAGGAACCAGATGCCAGCGTGCGCACTGTGACAGGATTGCGTTCTGGGTCAAACGTTTCGGAAATGGTTTCGCAAATTCGATTCCACTCCTTTGCCTCTTTTGAAAGATCGTCAAGTGTTTTTGTTTCTGTGGAAACTGGAAGATCAATCAACATCTCTGCCTCACCTTCACCTAACTCAAAGTATTCAACCTCAAGTTCTGTGAATGCTTCATTCATGGATCGGATATATCTCAGTTTCTTTTTTGCCAGTTCTTTCAATTCGTTGAGTGCGGTCGCCGCTAAATTTGCGCTAAGGTGATTTGCTTGGACGCAATCCAGTACTCTTGTGAAAAGCTGGTCACCGAGGAAGCTTTGGAGATGTAAATCGGCGACGACTTGCGCTGTGTCGTCGTCAGCCCTGTTAAGTGGGCTAATCTCGAATAATTTTCTGAGCTGCTCTAGATGATCTTTGAAAACGTTAGCTATCTCAACATTCCCGGGATTGCTAGCAATATTGTTGAGATCGGTAATCAGTTCCTGAAGACGTGTATCTATGTCGATTCGTTTCAGGTCATCATCGATTAACGCAATGGCTCGGTGAAAGCGTGCTAAATCCATTTTTGCCTCCCCAGTTTTTATATCGTCGGGCTATTTGTTACTTTCCCCAACTGTCCTTCATCCCCGTAACTCGATTGAACACCGCTTTCCCCTCAGCGTGATCCTTCAAGTCAGTGACAAAGTACCCATGCCGCTCAAACTGAAAACGCTGCCCGGCTTCAACATTCGCCAGTGAAGGCTCCACATAAGCCGTGACCACGCTCAGGCTGTCCGGGTTCAGGTTTTCCAGAAAATCCTTGCCGTCCGCCTCGGGGTGGGCCTGGGTAAACAGCCGGTCGTACAGGCGCACTTCGGCCTGTACGGCGTCGTTCACGCCGACCCAGGTGATCACGCCCTTGACCTTGACGCTGTCGGAGCCGGGGGTGCCGCTTTTGGTGTCGGGGATCAGTTTGGCCTGCACTTCGGTGATGTTGCCGGTGGCGTCTTTGGTCGCGCCCATGCATTCGATGACGTGGCCGTATTTCAGGCGCACCTTGCTGGCCGCGATGGCCTGGCCGCTGGTATTGGTGTGGGCGGGGAAGAGGCGGAAGAAGCCCTTGGGTGGCGTTTCTTCGTAGTCGGTGCGTTCAATCCACACTTCCTTGCCGATCTTGAAGTGGCGTGTGCCCATGTCGGGGTGGTGCGGGTGCACGGGGGCGGCGCAGTCGTCCAGATAGCGCCCATCTACAGCGGCTTGACCGCTGTTTTCCATTTCAGCGTCCCAGTTCGTCAGCACCAGTTTCACCGGGTCGAGCACGGCCATGGCGCGCGGGGCGGTCGGGTCCAGCGTGTCGCGCAGGCAGCCCTCCAAAGTGCTGTAGTCAATCCAGCTGTCGCTTTTGGTCACGCCTATGCGTTCGGCAAACAGCTGGATTGCCTCGGGTGTGTAGCCGCGCCGGCGCAGGCCGACGATGGTGGGCATGCGCGGATCGTCCCAGCCGCTCACGCGTTTTTCGTTGACGAGTTGGGCGAGCTTGCGTTTGCTGGTCAGCACATAGGTCAGGTTGAGCCGGGCAAACTCATACTGGTGCGGCAGCAGGAAGAGGTTGGGGCGTTCGCCGTCGAGTGCGTGTTCGAGCAGCGGTGTGAACTGCGCGAGTTCCGTCTTGAGCAGCGCAAAAAACGCGGGCAGGTCGTGCAGCACGGCGTCGGGGTTGTGCTCCCAGCGCACAAACATGGCGCGCATCTGCGCCTCGGCCTCGCTGGCAAACAGCTTGTCGGCGTGGTTGTGGCAGTGCAGGGCAAATTCCTTGCCGGCTTCCAGGCCCTGGCCTTCGATTTTTTCGACCAGCTCGCGCGCAAGGGCAAACTGCGGCGCGCGCAGGATGGGCACGATGCGCTCCAGCGTCCAGTCGTAAAACGGGCGCTGGTCTTCAAACTCCAGCGTGCAGATGCTGTGGGTGATGTTCTCGAGCGCGTCCTCGATCGGGTGTGCAAACGCGTACATCGGGTAAATGCACCACTGGTCGCCGGTGTTGTGGTGCGTGGCGCGGCGAATGCGGTAAATCGCTGGGTCGCGCATGTTGATGTTGGGGCTGGCCATGTCGATCTTGGCGCGCAGCACGGCGGCGCCGTCGGCGAGCTTGCCGTCGCGCATGTCGCGAAAACGCGCCAGGTTGTCGGCCGGTGTGCGTTGGCGGAAAGGGCTGTCCACACCGGCAAGCCGGAAGTCGCCGCGGTTGGCGCGCATTTCGTCGGCGCTTTGTTCGTCCACATAGGCGTGGCCGGTCTCGATCAGGTATTCCGCGGCGCGGTACATGAAGTCGAAATAGTCGCTGGCCTGGAACAGGTGGGCGGTAGCGACGCCGTTGACCCGGGCATTCCAGTCAAACCCCAGCCATTTCACGGCATCGATGATGCTGTTGACGTATTCGGTGTCTTCTTTTTCGGGGTTGGTGTCGTCAAAACGCAGGTGGCACACGCCGCCGTAGTCGCGCGCCAGGCCGAAGTTCAGGCAGATGCTTTTGGCGTGGCCCACATGCAGGTAGCCGTTGGGCTCGGGCGGGAAACGGGTGCGGATGCGTGCGGTATCGGGCTGGCCGGCGGCGTGGTGGGAGGCGTCGCCGGGGCTGCCGCCCCATTTGCGGCCGGAATAGGTGCCGGCGGCCAGGTCATGCTCGATGATCTGGCGCAGGAAATTGCTGGGTTTGTGGGGTTCTTTGTCTGCAGGGGCGTTCATGAGGCTGATTCTAGGGCGTTGCCACTGGACAACCCAGTTTGGGCGTTACTTTTGGCTACGCTCTTCACTGTGCGTGCGGTAGGCCGTTACCCGGCTGGCGCGTTTAATACCTACATGGGCTTTTTCTGCCCAGTACAAGGAGAAAGCAATGCTTAAGACAACTGTTCAAGCCGCACCGTCCCGCAAGCCGATGCTGATGGCCGGCGCTGCTGCCGCCCTGGCCATCGCGGCAATGGGGTTTGCGGGCGGTGCCCATGCCCGCAGCGATGTGCAGTTTTCCGTCGGTGTGGTGCTTCCGGGCGCGCAGATCGGTGTGACCAATGCCTACCCGGTGTATGCGCAACCGGTTTACGTGCAGCCCCAGCCGGTCTATGTGCAACCCCGCCCTGTGTATGTGCAGCCTGCACCGGTGTATTACCAGCCGGCGCCGGTGTATTACCAGCCGCGTCCAGTCTACGTGCAGCCCGCCCCGGTGTATTACGGTCGCCCCCATGGCTGGCACAAGCGGCATGGCCATCACGACCGCGACGACGATGACCGCCGCGGTGGTTATCGCCAGGGTGGTTACTACGTGCAAAACCAGGGCTCAGGTTATTACGGCCGCTGAACCCGCCGCTTGCCACCATCAAAAAAGCCCGCAGCGTCAACCCTGCGGGCTTTTTTGTGGGCGCCGTGGCCCAGTGCTGGAGACGGCGTTTCAGGAGCCCTTGGCGCGCCAAAAAATGTAGTCCGCCTCGTAAGGTACGGTCTTGCGCATGCCCAGTTGCGCCGAGGTGCAGGGGGTGCTCGATATCCAGCCGCCCACGGTGCGCAGGCGCTGGACATAAGTGATGTTGTGCAGCGTCCCGGATACGCCGGAAGACTGGGCGTTGTAGCGCTGCAGGGGCAGGTTGTTGCTGCCGTTGCCCACCTCGGAAAATTCGCGGGCCATGACGCTGGAGCCATCACGATGGACCCAACTCGCGCGTGCCCCGGGCTTGTGCATGATGGTGCCGCCGTAGGTGTCGGTCAGGTCCACGCTGGCGTTTCTCATGAGCCACTCGTATTCATACGGCGCGCGTTTGACGGCCTGGCATTCGTACAGCAGCCTGCCGTTGCTGGTGGCTTCCAGCACGGGCTGGTAACCGTCGGGCACACGAACGGCTTCGGGCAGGTCTTTCTGGTTGTTGTAGGGCTGGAGCGGGCGGTAGCCGCAGGCGCCCAGCAAGGCGGCGCTGCCGATGATCACAAGCAGGCTGCGCGACAGGCGACCAAAGGGGACATTGCTGCGGGAGGGTGTTTTCACGAAGGTTCCGGAGGGTGAGCTTGCCCTAGTAAACCCCATGATCATGGGGTGTTCTGTACGGGAAAACCCCCGCACGCCGGCGCGGTTTGTCCCGTCCGCGACCGGCTCCAGGTGCTTTTTAGCCCACGGTGGTGCAGGAAATGTCATACGCGGCCAGTGTTTTGGGCTTGGCGCCTTGGCCGGTCAAGGCACTGTTGCAGCTTTTCAGGGTCTTGCTGAAGCCGCCTGGTTTGGCCTGCAGGCTGTAGCTGACACGGCTGAAGACCGGCGCATCCAGGGTGGGGCGCATGGCCACAACGGCGCTGCTGCGGTTGTCCTGAGCCAGGGCGGTTTGCGGAGCCGGCGTCAGCTCCCATTCCTGGGTTCCGTCCGCTCGGGCCACGCGCTGGTACAGCACATGGTCGTCGCCCGCCGGTGAAAGGGCTTGCGCAGCGTCAGGCAGGGGCGCGAGCACCACCGGCTGGTCATAAGCGCCATACGCGCGGGGGGTTAAGGCCGGGCCTGAAAAGGCAGCGATCATGGCCGCCGTGCCGGTGACCACCAGCAAGGCCAGGCCGATGGCCAGGCTGATCGCTCGAAACATATGGTGCGTGTTTCTCATCTCAGGTTACTCCTTGCACTCATCAGACCGCAGCTCCGGGCCGGGCCCTGTAGGCGGTTGCCTCTTGCATGAGACAGCGCACAGCGCGGCGTGGAACAACGGTCTCCCATGGGTTGAGGCTTTTCAAACTGGCTGAAGGGGAGGCGTCTCATGGAAGGTCTGGTTCATTATTGGGTGGAGCTGTTGACCAGTTTCGGTTGCAACAGGTGTAAGCGTATGTAGGACGCCGCGCCAGGGATTTGCGGGCAAAAAACGCGATCGACCGCATGCACCAAAAAAAACCTGCAGGCCACCGCTCGCGCGATGGCCTGCAGGCTGTCAAAGCCGGCCCCGCCAGACGCGGAGCCGGCCGCTCACCATTCCGGCGAACCTCCCGAAGAAATGCAGCGCGGGGCTTACATGGCCTTGTAGAAGATGTAGTCGGCCTGGTACTTGACGATCTGCTTGGCCCCCAGGTTGCCGGCGGCGCACGGTGTGGCCGGTGCAACGCCGCCCAGGGTGGCCACGCGCTGGATGTAGGTGACGCCCTGCATGGCGCCGCTGCCCATGGCGGGGTTGCCCTTGACGAGCTGCAGCGGGATGTTGCCGGCCATGTTGGGCGCGACGGCGAGTTGTGTGGCGGTCAGCCTGGAGCCGTCCACGGCCTCCCAGGTGGCGGGCGGGCCGTAGTATTTGCCGACCTGTTTGCCGCTGCGGTCCATCAGTTTGGCGTCGGGGCCGACAAACACCCACTCGAACTGGCCGGCCATGTCTTTTTTGGCGCTGCACTGGTAGGTGATGTCACCCATGCCCACGGTTTCGAGGGCCACCCGGTTGCCGGCGGGCACCTGGACGGCGGCGGGCAGGCCGGCCTGCGAGTAGGTCGGCATCATCGGGGTCATGGTGCCGCAGGCGGCAACAAGGGAGACGGCGGCGGTGGCGATGGCGGTACGGATCATCATGAGGGGCACTCCTGGTAGTGAGCTGGCGGGCGCCAGTTGTTGGTGGTGGATGTCGCGGGTTCAACGCGTCGGATGGCCGCAATCAAGCCGGCAGTTCGATGGCGTCTGCCGGGGGTACGTGGCCGGCGCGCCGGTGGATTCAGCGCGGGCAGGCGGGGTGTGAAAAAAATTCACGCAGTGCAGTGCAGTGCAGTGCAGTGCAGTGCAGTGCGGTGTTGTGCGGAGCGGGGAGTGGACGGGTGGTGCTGGCGGGCGCGTTACTCCCGCGAATTCGCGCCGGCCGGTCCAGCGGTGCGGTGTTCGGTTAAGGGCCTATTGCCCGAAGCGCGGGCCGATTTTCAGGAACTCGAATTCCAGCGCGCTGCTGGTGCGCCCCAGTGCGGCGTTGCGGTAGGGAAAACGGCCATAGCGGGCAACGATGTCGCGGTGCTTGATGGCAAAGTCCAGCGAGCCCTGGGCGCTGGCACGGTGCGCCTCGGGCGCGGCCGCGGCCAGCGCGCTGAAGCGGCGCACGCCTTCTTCCTGCAGAGCCAGGTTTTCGGCATGGGTGAGCGGCATGTACAAAAAGACACGGCCGACCCAGGGCAGGGCCTCGTCGATGCCCTGTGCGAGTGCATCGCTGACCAGCCGCTGGGCCTGCTCGTCGCCGGCAAAGGCCTGGCCCTTGCCGCGAAAGATATTGCGGGGAAACTGGTCGAGCAGGATGATCAGCGCCAGCCGGCTCAGCGGCTGCGCCTCCCAGTCGGCCAGACGGCCGGCCAGCGCCTGTTCGACCAGCTCGCCGAAGGTCTGGCGGATTTCCTCGTCGAGTTCGGGCCCGCCGTTAAACCAGCGCTTGCCCATGTCCTGGCTGGGCCAGCCCAGCGTGACGCCATCGCCGAGCCAGAAGTCGAGGACCAAGTCGGGCGAGGCGGAGGTCGGGGAGGGCGTGGAAGGTGTGGACGACGTGAAGGAAGAGGGCATGGGCGGCAGGTACGGTCAGACAGAAACGGGGCTGTTTACATGGCCCTGAATTGATGACTGTACATGCGACTGACCGCTAGTTTCTCTATCCTGCCGCGCAGGCTCAAGGTGAGTTTGCCGGTCTCGTCCCGGCTGACGGTTTCAATCGCGCCGGCCTGCACCACCGTGCCGCGGTGGATCTGCCAGAAGCTTTGCGTGTCCAGTTGCGGCAGCAGGTCTTTCAGCGGGGTGCGTATCAGGTACTCGTGATCGGCGGTGAGCACCCGCACGTATTTGTCGGCCGCTTCAAAATAAACCACCTCGCCCACCGGCACCATGCGAATGGTCTTGTCCACGCTGATCTGCAGCACCTTCAGCGGCCTGTCCTGCGCTTTGTCGAAGGGGCCGCCCAGGCCGGTCATGCGGATGTCAAAAAACAGCAATTCGGTCAGCAGCTTGGCGGCCCAGTCGATGTTCATCGCTGCGGGCCGTCACCGAACTCGCGCTGAAGGCGTTCTCGCTCTTTCTGCACCATGCGCTCGCGCAGGCCGCTGCCGTTGCCCAGCACAAACACCGACATGCCATGCAGCACCAGCCCCAGGCCCCAGCCCAGCAGCGGGAACAGCGACCAGGGCCGGCTGCCGAAGCCGTAGGCCGACGTGGCGAAGATCACCAGATTGACCAGCAGGTAGAGCGCGGCGTGAACATACCAGCCCAGCTTGGCACCCGCGCGCTTGTGGGCCAGGCGTTCGATGTCTTCGGGCAGGGACGGTGTAGGCATCATGGCAGGGGTGTGAAGAACCAATCATTTTATTGAGACTTCCATAAATCATGACAGGCAACTTACTACCGTTCGCCCTGAGCTTGTCGAAGGGCCCTTCGTCCTTGCTCAGGACAGGCTTCGACAGGCTCAGCCCGAACGGTGTAGCGTCATGAATTACGAAAACATCAATAGAACAGGGGAGCGGCTTCAGGTGCGGCAAACCCGGATGAAGGGTTGCCGCTTCACCAGGGATCCCGCTGCATGCCCAGTGGCGACCACTCAGGTAAGACAGCGTGGCGAGCAGCAGGTTGACGGCGATATAGATGCAGAGGTGAACATACCAGCCGAGCTTGGCCCCTGCTCGCTTGCGGGCGAGTTGTTCAAGGTCGGGGTCTTTCCGGGTTGTGGTGTGCATGGCGAGCTCCTTGTTCATTGTTCATTGGTGAGGTGGTGAGGTGGTGAGGACGTGCAAGGTGCGGGCTGCAGCGGATGGCCGCGCCGGCGCGAGGACTTTGCGACGAAATGCAGGAGCAGCGGCGCGAGTTGCGCCCAGCGAACGTGAAAAGCGCAGCCCCACGCCTGCCGCGCCCCGGGGGGTGCAGTGGGCCGACAGCGATAATCAGCCCATATTTTTGGAGCGCGTGTGGACATTGCATTGCTGATCAAGGCTGCCGTCATGGGCATCGTCGAGGGTTTGACCGAGTTCCTGCCCATTTCTTCCACCGGCCACCTGATTCTTGCCGGCGCCTTGCTGGGTTTTGACGACGAGAAGGCCAAGGTGTTTGACATTGCGATCCAGACCGGCGCCATTTTTGCCGTCATCCTGGTCTACTGGCAAAAACTGCGCGACACCTTGGTGGCACTGCCTACGGAGAGGCAGGCGCAGCAGTTTGCGCTCAATGTCCTGGTCGCGTTTGTGCCGGCGGTGCTGCTGGGCCTGCTGTTTGGCAAGGCCATCAAGGCCCACCTGTTCACGCCCGTGGTGGTGGCGAGCACCTTCATCATCGGCGGCTTCGTCATTTTGTGGGCCGAGCGGCGCCAGAAAACCAACCCGGCCACGGCACGCATCCATGAGGTCGAGGCCATGACCATGATGGATGCGCTCAAGGTCGGCCTGGTGCAGTGCCTGGCCATGGTGCCCGGCACCAGCCGCAGCGGCGCCACCATCATTGGCGGCATGTTGCTGGGCCTGTCACGCAAGGCCGCGACGGACTTTTCGTTTTACCTGGCGATTCCGACGCTGATCGGCGCCGGTGCCTACAGCCTGTACAAGGACCGCGCCCTGCTGTCGGCGGCGGACCTGCCGCTGTTCGGCGTCGGGTTGCTGTTTGCCTTTGTCAGCGCCTGGCTGTGCATTCGCTGGCTGCTGCGTTACATCGCCACCCACAGCTTTGTGCCCTTTGCCTGGTACCGCATCGTCTTCGGTGTGGTGGTGCTGGTGACTGCGCAGATGGGCTGGGTCACCTGGGCGGCCTGAATTTTCCGTTCGCCCTGAGCTGGGCCTGTCCTGAGCCCGTCGAAGGGTCGAAGGGCTGTATCAATCCATCAGGTTGCGCAGGGCCGCTTCGATGGCCGCCGCGGTGGCCACGGGTTTTTCCATCGGGAACAGGTGGCTGCCGTCGAGCATCATGATGCGGCCACGCGTGACCTTCTCGGTCATGGCCATGCCCACCTGTTTCATCTCGACCGACTGGCGCCCGCCGATAAAGGCCACCGGGCATTTGAGCGGATGGCGTTTGAGCAGGCTCTCGAGGTTGTCGGGCAGGGTGTTGTAGATGGCGGTTTCCACGTCGCGGTCAAAACTCAGCAGGCGCTGGTTGTTACCGTCGCCCTGGGCGTCGTGCGTGCCGTGTTCGATGTAGTCGCGCAGGACCTGTTCATCCCAGCGTGCAAAGGCTTTTTTGCTGCGGAAATGCGCCAGCACTTCGGCCTGGTCCAGCCACTGGTGCCGGCGCTTGCGGCTGATCGCGCCGGGCGAGATCGAGCCGACCAGCTGCGCACGTTTGGCCACACTCAGCGCAGCGGCACGCCAGCCGCCCAGGATGGGCGAGTCGATCAGCAGCACACCGCGCACCGGCAGGCCGCCGAGCACGGGGTTGCGTGCGGCACACATCAGGCTCAGGAAACCGCCCAGCGAGTGGCCCACCAGAAACGCGGCTTGGCTGGATTTTTCGACCTGCTCGCTGGTGAAGTCGGCGAGTTGCTGCACCAGGTGCGGCCAGTTGCTGGTGACCGGGTAACGCGGGTCATGGCCGAATTTTTCAATCGCCTTGACCTGGAAGCCGCGCGACCTCAGCCCCTGGAACAACACGCCGTAGGTGCTTGCCGGAAAGCTGTTGCCGTGGGAAAAAATGATGAGAGGTTTGCTGGAGGTGGGCACGGGGTCGTTCAGTGGCGGCAGGACGCGTTCAGATCAGTTTTTCTTCGGGCGAAGAGATTTTTTTCAGGGGCTGGTTGCGCGTCAGCGGCGTCAGCAGCGGCACCTGCGTTTCGCCGCCGGTCCACATCGGGTCTTCGATGCTGTCAAAAACTTCGCGCAGCTTCTTGCCCCAGTTGTTGTGCAACATGCGGAAGTAGGGATTCTCGTGGTCGATGCAGACCACCTTGTCGCTTTGCAGCGAGTTGACTTCGTAGACCACCATGTCTAGCGGCAGGCCGACGGACAGGTTGGACTTGAGGGTGGAGTCCATCGAGACCAGCGCACATTTAGCGGCTTCGTCCAGCGGTGTTTCGGGGGTGATCACGCGGTCGAGCACCGGTTTGCCGTATTTGGATTCGCCGACCTGGAAGTAAGGCGTCTCCGGCGTGGCTTCGATGAAGTTGCCGGCCGAATAGACTTGGAACAGGCGCATGCCTTCACCGCGGATCTGGCCGCCGAAGATCAGCGAGACATTGAACTCGACGCCCGCGTGTTTGAGGTCGTCGGCATCGCGCTCGTGCACGCGGCGGATCGCGGCGCCCAGCACACGCGCTGCGTCGAACATGCTTTTGGCGTTCCAGATGGTGATGGGCGGGCCGCCTTCCGGGTCCTTGAGCTGCTCGACCTGCAGGATCTCGCGCACCGACTGCGAGATCGACAGGTTGCCGGCCGACAGCAGCACCATGAAACGGTCGCCCGGCTTTTCATAAATGATCATCTTGCGGAAGGTGCTGATCTGGTCCAGCCCCGCGTTGGTGCGGGAGTCGGAAAGAAACACCAGGCCGGCGTTGAGTTTGATGGCGACGCAGTAGGTCATGGGGGAAATCGTTGGGGTGGGGCGGCTCAGGCGGCCGCTATTTTTTTCAGTTGGTAAAGCGCGTCCAGCGCCTCGCGCGGGCTCAGCGCATCGGGGTCGATGCCGTGCAGGGCTTTTTCCACCGCGCTGGGTTCGGCGGCGGGCTGCTCGGGCGGCGCGGCAAACAGGTCAACCTGGGCGCGGCTGGCGGTCTGCTGGGTTTCCAGCGCATCCAGCGCATGCCGCGCGTGGTTGACCACGGCCGCCGGCACACCGGCGAGTTTGGCCACCGCGATGCCGTAACTCTTGCTGGCGGGGCCGGGCTCGATGTGGTGCAGAAAAACGATGCTGGCACCGGACTCGACCGCACTCACATGCACGTTGACCGCTGCGTGGTGGCGCGCCGGGAACTCGGTGAGTTCGAAATAGTGCGTTGCAAACAGCGTGAAGGCCTGGGTCTTGTTGTGCAGGTGGGCGGCAATGCCGCCGGCCAGCGCCAGGCCGTCGAAGGTGGAGGTGCCGCGGCCGATTTCGTCCATCAGCACCAGCGAATGCGGCGTGGCGGCGTGCAGGATCTGCGCGGCCTCGGTCATCTCCAGCATGAAGGTCGATTGCGCGTTGGCCACATCGTCGGCCGCGCCTATGCGCGTGTGGATGGCGTCGATGGGCCCCAGGCGGCAGGCGCCGGCGGGCACGTACGAGCCCACGCTGGCCAGCAACACGATGATGGCCACCTGGCGCATGTAGGTGGATTTACCGCCCATGTTCGGGCCGGTGATGATCTGCATGCGGCTCTTGCCACCCAGGCCGCAGTCGTTGGCGATGAAGGAGCCGCCTGTGGTTTCCGCCAGCCGCGCCTCGACCACCGGATGCCGGCCCTGACTGATCTCTATGCAGGGCTCTTTCACAAAGACCGGGGCGGTCCAGTTCAGCGTGAGTGAACGTTCGGCCAGCGCGCACAGGGCGTCCAGGCTGGCCAGCGCGCGCGCCAGGCGGCTCAGCACCGGCACAAAAGCCTGCAGCTCGTCGAGCAGTTGTTCGTACAGCCATTTTTCGCGGGCCAGCGCGCGTTCCTGCGCTGACAGGGCCTTGTCCTCGAAGGTCTTGAGTTCGGGCGTGATGTAACGTTCGGCGTTTTTCAGCGTCTGGCGGCGCCGGTAGTCGCTTGGTACCTTGTCGAGTTGGCCCTGGGTGACCTCGATGTAAAAACCGTGCACCTTGTTGAACTGCACGCGCAGGTTGGCGATGCCGGTGCGGGCCTTCTCGCGGCCTTCGAGGTCCAGCAGGAAGTCGTCGCAGTTGGTCTGGATCGCGCGCAGCTCGTCAAGGTCGGCGTCGCAGCCGTGGTTGATCACGCCGCCGTCGCGGATCAGCGCGGCCGGCTCGTCCAGCACATAACGCTGCAGCAGGGCGGCGCAGGCGGGCGGCGCCTGCAGGTCCCCGAAAATAGTGGTCAAAAGTGACGGCAGCCCTTGCTGGTTGGGCGCCAGCAGCTCTGTTTTTTGTAGCGTATCGCGCAGGGCAATAAGCTCGCGCGGGCGCACCTGGCGCAGCGCGATGCGGGCGGTGATGCGTTCAACGTCGCTGCTGCCCTTGAGGCGGGTGCGCAGTGTCTGCTGCAGGCCGGCGCGCAAGGCCGTGATGGCTTCGAGCCGCGCTGCCGCCTGGCTGCGCTCGCGCCGCGGGCTCAGCAGCCAGCTTTTGAGCGCGCGGCTGCCCATGCCGGTGGTGCAGGTGTCGAGCAGCGAAAACAGCGTGGGCGTGTCTTCGCCGCGCAGGGTCTGGGTCAGCTCCAAGTTGCGCCGTGTGGTCTGCGGCAGTTCGATCAGCTCGCCCGAACGCACGACCTGCAGGCTGTGCACATGGGAGAGCGCGCGGCCCTGGGTGTGTTCGGCATAACCGAGCAGCGCAGAGGCCGCCGCGTGGGCCTCGGGCAGGGCCTCGGCGTTCCACGAGGCCAGCGAGGCCACCTGCAGCTGCGCCAGCAGCCGGCGTGCGCCCAGCGCGCTGTCAAACTGCCAGGCCGGGCGGGCGCTGACAGCGCAGCGCTGGATTTTCAGGCGCTGCTCGAAGGCGGGCGTGACATCGACGTTGTAAAGCAGTTCGCTGGGCGCGATGCGGGCGATCCAGGCCTCGAGCTCGTCGCTGGCGCAGTGCGCCAGGTGGATTTCGCCCTGTGTGACGCTGAGCCAGGCCAGGCCGCAGGTGTTGCGGCTGCCTTGGTGCACCGCCAGCAGGATGGATTCGGTCTTGTCGCTGAGCAGCTCGGTGTCGGTCAGGGTGCCGGGTGTGACCACCCGCACCACCTTGCGCTCGACCGGGCCCTTGGCGGTGGCCACGTCGCCGACCTGTTCGCAGATGGCGACCGACTCGCCCAGCTTGATCAGCTTGGCCAGGTAGCCCTCGAGCGAGTGGAAGGGCACGCCGGCCATGACCACCGGCTCACCGGCCGACTGGCCGCGCCGCGTCAGCGTGATGTCGAGCAGGCGGGCGGCCTTTTCGGCGTCCGCATAAAACAATTCGTAAAAGTCACCCATGCGGTACAACAGCAGGGTGTCGGGGTAGTCCGCCTTCAGGCCCAGGTACTGGACCATCATGGGCGTGTGTTTTCCGGCCCCGGCGGTGGCCGGATCAGGGGTGTCGAGAGCGGGCGGGGGAAGGTTCACTGGGGTTTCAGGCAAGGACGGTAAAAGGCTGAATACACGGGTGAACTCAGGGTGGCTGCGGGGGTGGCGAGAGGGGCCGGGAAAATAATAGCACTTGCCGGCCTGCCCGCCGCCGCGGCCTGACGGAAATCGCTGCCAGGTCGACCCTTCCGGGAGGGGGCTTGAATGTGCGCCGGACCTGTAAATCCCGAAAGAACAGACATTTCACTACAAACAGGCAGGGTACCCCGAAGTAGACTCAACAGTTGCACGCCTGACATGCGCGATGGTCCCGTCCGGGATCACCACGGCAGGTTTGCGGCAAGTTCGACACTACCGACCAAGGAAAACCCATGACCGAGCTGAATTCACCAGCCGCCCCTGCTCCCGCCGTTACGGGCGAGTGCGATGTGCTGGTCATCGGCGGCGGCCCGGCGGGTTCCACGGCGGGGGCGCTGCTGGCCCAGCGGGGCTACAAGGTGGTGGTGCTGGAGAAAGAACACCATCCGCGTTTCCACATCGGCGAGTCGCTGCTGCCGGCCAACCTCCCGCTGTTTGAAAAACTCGGGGTGGCGGACGCCGTCCGGGCCATCGGCATCGAGAAATGGGGCGCCGAGTTTGTGTCGCCCTGGCACGACAACAAGAGCCAGACCTTCATGTTCGGCGACGCCTGGGACAAGTCCATGCCGTTTTCCTACCAGGTGCGGCGCTCCGAGCTGGACGAGATCCTGATACGCAATGCAGCCCGGCTGGGCGCCGAGGTGCTGGAGGGCTGCAGGGTGCGCGAGGTGGCTTTTGCGGCCGACCGCAGCGGCGCCACCGTGCACGCGCAGCATGAAGACGGCCGCATGCAGGACTGGCGGGCCCGCTTTGTGGTGGACGCCTCGGGCCGCGACACCCTGCTGGGCAAGCAGTTCGACATCAAGCGCCGTAACCCCAAACACAATAGCTCGGCCCTGTATGCCCACTTCACCGGCGCCACGCGGCACCCGGGGCAGGACGAAGGCAACATCACGATTTTCTGGTTCGACCACGGCTGGTTCTGGTTCATTCCGCTGGCCGACGGCGCCACCAGCATAGGTGCGGTCGTCTGGCCGCACTACCTCAAGAGCCGCAGCAAACCCGTGAAGGAATTTTTCCTGGACACGATCGCCCTGTGTCCGGCGCTCGCCGAGCGCCTGGCCCACGCCACGCTATCGTCCGATGTCGAGGCGACCGGCAACTTTTCCTACGCCTGCGAGCGCACGCATGGCCCCAACTACGTGATGATTGGTGACGCCTTCACCTTCATCGACCCGGTGTTTTCGTCGGGTGTGATGCTGGCCATGCAGGGCGGTTTTGACGGTGCCGACACGGTCGATACCTGCCTGCGCGAACCGGCGAAGGCCGCGGCCGCGCTGGCGCATTTCGACCGCCAGGTGCGCAAGGGGCCGAAAGAGTTTTCGTGGTTCATCTACCGCGTGACGAACCCGACCATGCGCGACATGTTCATGGGGCCGCGCAATGTGTGGCGCGTGAAGGAGGCCCTGCTGTCCATGCTTGCGGGCGACATTTTCGGCAAGACACCGATCTGGGGCTCGCTGGCGGTGCTCAAGGCGATTTTCTATATTTCATCGGCCCTGAATTACAAGCGCACCCTGCAGGCGATCCGCATGCGCAAGGTCAATATCCGTGTGGTTGAGGACGCGGCGCCTGCGGCGCGCTGACGGCCGCAAAGCGCGGATGCCATGAAACACGAGTCCAATGCCCTCATGACCGAGCCGCTGGCGCTGCCGTCGCTCCGCCGTGCCCTGCATGAAACCATCAAGTTGCATCTGGGCTACCTGGCGCTGGGCCTGATCAGCCTGGGTGTCACGTTGCTGGCCTTTCCGATGCGCGCACTGCTGCCGCGTGTGATCAGCAAACGGCTGGGACGCAAGCTGGTGACCGCTGTAACGCGGCACTACCTGCGTTTTCTGGTGCTGATCGGGGCCTGCCGCTTCGACCTGTCGGAACTGGACGCGTTGCGGGATGCGCCACCCATGGTCATCGCGCCCAACCACCCGTCGCTGCTCGATGCGGTGATGGTTCTGTCGCGCTTGCCCGGTACGGGCTGCATCATGAAGGCCGAACTCGTCAACAGTGTTTTTTATGGGGCGGGTGCGCGGCTGGCCGGCTACATCCGCAACACGCCGCTGCGCACCATGGTGCAGCTGGCGGTGGACGATCTGCACCAGGGCAGCCATCTGCTGCTGTTTCCCGAAGGCACACGCACCACGCGCTTTCCCGTGGGCCGCTTGCAGGGCACGACCGGGCTGATCGCCAAAAGTGCGGGTGTGCCGGTGCAGACAGTGTTTATTGAAACCAGTTCCGGTTTTCTGGGCAAAGGCTGGCCCTTGCTGCGAGCCCCTAAAATGCCCATCACTTACCGGGTCCGTCTCGGCAAGCGTTTTGATCCGCCGCAGCACACGGCGCGTTTCGTCAGTGAGCTCGAACAGTATTTCCAGACCGAGCTGGCGCACGCGCAGTTGCCCGGCTTTCCCGTTTCTCCGCCGGCCTGAGCATCGTGGCCTGGCGCCCCTTGTCCAGGTTTTCACACGATGACTGTTTCTGCTCCCGGTGCGTCCCGCACCCATCTGGTCCTGATACCGAGCTACAACCCCGGCCCCAAGGTCTATGAAACCGTGCGCGCGGCGCGCGCCCACTGGACGCCGGTCTGGGTCGTGGTGGACGGCAGCACCGACGACAGCGCCACCGGCCTGCAGGCCATGGCGGCGCAAGATGAAGGTTTGCGCGTGATCGTGCTGCCGCACAACGTGGGCAAGGGCGCGGCGGTGCTGCACGGGCTGGACCTGGCGGCGACGCAGGGTTTCACCCACGTGCTGACCATGGATTCCGACGGCCAGCACCCGGCCCACCTGATTCCGCAATTCATGGCCGCATCAAGCGCGCAGCCCGAGGTCATGGTGCTGGGCATGCCGGTGTTTGCCGCCGACGCGCCGCGCCTGCGTGTCAACGGCCGCAAGGTTTCCAATGGCTGGGCCAACCTGGAAACGCTGTGGGCCGGCATCGGTGATTCGCTGTTCGGTTTTCGCGTCTACCCGATCGCGCCGCTGCGGCGCGTCATGCACGGCCAGCGCTGGATGCGGCGTTTCGACTTTGACCCGGAGGCGGTGGTGCGCATGTGCTGGCTGGGCGTCAAACCCGTCAACCTGCCGGCCACCGTCAAATACTTCCGACCCGACGAAGGCGGCGTCTCGCATTTCAACTACCTGCGCGACAACCTGCTGCTGAGCTGGATGCACTCACGCCTGTTCTTGGGTTTTTTGCTACGGCTGCCCGTGTTGCTGGCGCGGCGCTGGTCCGGTCGCTCTTGAGTGGCAGCGCTCATGGCGCCCGCTTTTCTGCGCCGCCATGGCGCAAAAGGCGCGGTTTCAGGTTCCAGATAGCGGGCAACAGCACTAGGGTTTGATCGCCTGGTACTCGGAAAACACGCCAACTTCCACGTGTTGTTTGACCTGCACCAGCCCGGCGGCGCTCAGTGTGGCCATGACTTGTTCCGGCGGGACACAGGCTTCTATGCTGTCCCAGTAGTAGCGCCAGATTGTTGCGGTCTCTTTTTGCCGGGAAACAAACCGTGTCAGCAACGGTATCACGCCCCGCATATAGGTTTTGAGGACCCACTGTCCCAGACCGCTTTTTGCCTGGGTGATTTCGAGGATGCACAGGCGGCCGCCGGGTTTCAATACCCGTTGAAATTCTGCAAACGCCACCCCCAGGTCGCTGATATGGCGAAGGGCGTAACCCATGCTCAGGAAATCAAAGTGATTGTCGGGGAACGGCAATGATTCGGCCCGGCCCTCCATCAGTACCATGGTCTTGGGCAGCTTGCTGGCCGCCAGCATGCCGGAGCTTGGATCAATCCCGGTGACCAAGGCCGGGTCGCCGGTCAGAAGACAGGCCTGGGCCGCAACCAGGCCGGTTCCCACGCCCACATCAAGTACCCGCATGCCCGCTTTCAGGCCGCCGCGAATGAGGGCCTGACGCCGATAACGCGAACCGGTACCCCAGGCCAGCATGGCCTCGATACGGTCGTAGTCGGCAGCGGTGTTGTCAAAAATCCGGCGTAAATAGGCTTGCCTGTCCTGCTCGGTCTGGTAGTAATCGGTGAGCGGGCCATGCGGTGCATGCGCCGCGGGAACGGGTTCGGAAGTCTTCATGGGGTATTCGCCTTTCAAGCTGGAAAGTCAGTTGGACGCGCCGCGGGAGGTACCGTCATGGGTGTGTGTGCTGGCAAGGCACAAGGAGGAGCAGGCTGATGCCTGCGGGAAGGGGCGCCTCGGTCAGCGGGCTCGTGCGCTCACCCTGAGGGCGATGGCCTTTGACGCTGCATCAGCCAGCTTCATGCCCTTTGCCTCGCGCGTCAATCGGACAAGCGCCGGTTTTGGGGTCAGATCATGCCGCCATTGATGGAAATGACCTGGCCGCTGATGTAGGCCGCACGTTCGGAGGCCAGAAATCCGACGAGGTCGGCGACTTCCTCGGCCTTGCCCGCGCGTTTCATCGGCACCATGCGGTCGATGACGTCCTTGCTGAAAGCGCCCTGGGTCATGGCGGTGTCGATGATGCCGGGGGCCACGGCATTGACGGTGATGCCGCGGCTCGCCACTTCCAGCGCCAGTGACTTGGTGGCTGCATGCAGGGCGCCCTTGGCGGCCGAATAGTTGACCTGCCCGCGGTTGCCGGCCACGGCCGCGACCGAGGTGATGGTGATGATGCGGCCCCAGCGGGTCCGGATCATGGGCATGGTCAGCGGTTGGGTGACGTGGAAAAACCCATTGAGCGAGACATCCAGCACGCGCTGCCACTGGGCCAGCTGCATGCCGGGAAACACCGCATCGTCATGGATGCCGGCGTTGTTGACCAACACCTGGATGGGGCCGTCTTCGAGCAGGGTTTCCAGGGCCTGGCCGGTGGCGGCGGCGTCGGTCACATCGAAAGCCACGGCCTGGGCCTGGCCGCCTTGGGCCACGATGTCGGCGGCGACGGCCTGCGCCGTGGCCAGGTGGCTGTTGGCGTGAACGATGACGGCAAAGCCGTCGGCCGCCAGGCGCCGGCTGATGGCCGAGCCCAGCCCACCGCTACCGCCGGTGACCAGGGCGCGTTTGAGGGGTGGGGTCATGAGGGACTCGCTGCCGCTGCGGGCGGTGGGGTGGAGGGGGAC
>NZ_NBZV01000021.1 GCF_002379095.1 Polaromonas sp. AER18D-145 | reverse complement strand
CGCAATCACCGGGCACTGCAGCTCCTTGGCCAGCATCTTCAGGCCGCGCGAGATCTCGCCAACGGCCGTGGCACGGTTTTCCTCGGCCATGCCGCTGGACACGCTCATGAGCTGCAGGTAATCGACCACGATCAGGCCGAGCTTGCCGCACTGCCGGGCCAGGCGCCTGGCGTTGGCGCGCAGCTCGCTGACGGTCAGGCCTGGCGTTTCGTCGATGTGCAGCGAGATGTTGCGCAGCTTCTCGATGGCTTCGGTCAGGCGCGGCCACTCCTCGTCGGTCAGCGCGCCGGTGCGCAAATGGGTCTGGTCGATGCGGCCTATGGAGCCGACGATACGCACCGCCAGCTGGGACGCGCCCATCTCCATCGAAAACACCGCCACCGGCAGGCCTTCGTTGAGCGCCACGTGTTCGGCAATGTTGATGGCCAGCGCGGTCTTGCCCATGGACGGCCGCGCCGCCAGGATGACCAGGTCACCGGCCTGGAAACCCGAGGTCATCTTGTCGAGGGCGTAAAAGCCGGTGGGCACGCCGGTGACGTCGTTCGGGTTTTCCGACATCTCGGTCACGCGGTCCAGCAGGCTCACCACCAGGGTGTCCATGCTCTGGAAACCCTGCTTCATGCGCGAACCCTGCTCGCCGATCTTGAAGATTTTCTGCTCGGCCTCGTCCAGGATCATGGCCACGGCCTTGCCCTGCGGGTTGAAGGCGTTGGTGGCGATCTCGTCGCTGGCGGCCACCAGCTTGCGCAGGATGGAGCGCTCGCGCACGATCTCGGCATAACGCCGGATGTTGCCGGCGCTGGGCACGTACTGGGCCAGCGAGTTCAGGTAACTCAGGCCGACGATATCCTCGGCCTTGCCCAGGTTCTGCAGGTGCTCGTAGACCGTGATCACGTCGGCCGGTTTCGTCGCGTTGATCAGGGCACCGACGGCCGCGTAGATCAGCTTGTGTTCGTAGCGATAGAAATCCTCGTCCACCAGCAGGTCGCCGACCCGGTCCCAGGCGCCGTTGTCCAGCAGCAGGCCGCCCAGAACACTGGATTCCCCCTCCACCGAGTGAGGAGGGATGCGTAACGCGGCGATTTCGTCGATCTGTGGGACTTTCATGGGTGTCTCCAGCTTTCCCCCGATTATTCAGCCTTCAGGCGCAGGGACTCCATCCGTTTCAGCCCTGCCCTCGCGACTACCTCCGACACTTCGAGTGTGTCCAACCAGAGCCGGATCACGGAATTGCGGATCACCGCGGGGCCCTGGGCCACGTGTGGCCCGCCGGCGGCTGGCTGCGCGCTCCCGGCGGACTTTCGTAGCCGCTTCAGGGCCTGGCTGACCGCGTAGTAGACAGAGGTGGGGTCCATCGGAGGAAGGGCCTGAGGCGCGGCGCCTGGCTTAGGCGCGCTTGCCCGCCGCGCAACAAAGAGCGGTTCCAGCCAGTCAGGCTGGTGCTGGCCAGCGTTGCCGCCCGGTGGCCTGCCTGAACGCTTGGCGAAGAGCGCTGCCCGTGCGCAGACCCACATGAGGACGAGCTCAGCCATGGGTGGCGAGATTTCAAGCTGCCTTCCCACGAGCTGGTCCGACAACATGACTTCGATGAGCAGAGGTTCGGGATTCGATTCAGGATGCTCGATCTGTTGTAGCGAGAGCGGCTTGTTGTCGGCGCGCCGCAGATCCACCCCTCGAAGCGCAATCAGCTCCGAAGTAGTTATTCCGGTATCCACCAGGACAGCGAGCATGGCCCGGTCCCGGACATGCCACCAGTCGTTCTCGTTTTTGACCACGATGATCGTGACCAGCGTTTTCGCCTTGCGCAAGCGCTTGAAAACTGCCGGCTCAAGGACCTGAGATTGCCGGTCGACCTCGGAAATGGACGGCCTTTGCTCTTCCGGAACGTCCAACGTAGGGTTGTTGGTGAGTTTCCCTGAAGCCACAGCAGAGTGGTAGACGCCCCGCAGGATCCGCCAGTAACGTTGGCGGGTGTAGGAAGACATGTGTGTAGCGCTGAGTGCCTTTCGGCGCCCTGCGCGTTCAGGCGCCGGTCCTTCCAGGAACATCTGGATGGTGCTTGCTGTAGCAGTGCGCCAAGTTTGCCTGTTTTCTCCGAGCCACCAGCACCATGCGTCCCACAAGGTGCGGTAGGCAATTTTGGAGGAAGCGTTGAGCTCGTCCCCCATGCTATCGGTCCAGTCTTTGTAAGGGTCGTCGCCGGCAGGCAAGTCCGCGGCGGTAAGGGGCTGGGGCGTCGTCGTGATCATTTGGGATGAAGCACCACGTGGGTGCAGTGAAGTTCGGGTGCCATGATCAAGTCGGAATATGTGAAGTGCCCACAAAACGGGCACCGTTCCACGTTCCGGTCGAGCGCGGAGGTGGACGGGGCACCGGTGGGGCTCGTGCGGGAGGCTGCCCGCGCCTGGCTCACGTAGGTGCGCCACTTCTCCGGCAGGGAGCAATTCTCAGACGCCGCGGCAAAAAGCGGGCCCATCACGTCGTCGGTCACACCGGGAAGTTCAGTACCCACGGAAGTCACAAAGAAGTCTTTCCCCGGGTTGGCGGCCGCAAACTGCAGGAACTCGGTGATGGAGGACTTGACGCTGGCAAGCGGCAGCGCGGATTTGTGCCTGTCGGTGGTTGGAATGGCGTAGGCGCTTCCAGTCAAACCCTTTGAGGCCCCGTAGGCGGCGCGGAAGTTCACCCGGGCAACGCGCGCGGCGCCCTTGGCGTGACTGCCGCCTTCATCGGAGGCAAATACCCAGATCCATTGCCCGTTTGGAACGCTGGAGGGCGAGTGAAACTTGAATGTCATGTGCAGGGGCCTGTCTTTTGTTGGAATGGGGAGCGAAGGGATCGGGGCACGCGTCAAATCACGATCTGGCCAATGCCATCTGCGATGCGCTGAATCATGGGACGGACGTGCTTGTCCGACAAGCGCATGCCGGCATGCAGCGTCATGGCGGCCTTGGCCAACTCGCCAAGGCAGTCCCAGACTTGCTGCGCGTCGGCCACGCGGCCTTGGACGCGCAATTTGTCGCCTTGAACGAGGTTCGAATCGCAAAGAAGCAAGATCAGCACGGCCAGTTGATCAGGCGTCGGGCGCAGGAAGTGCAGCCAGTAGGGCCAGAAGGTGTGAGCGGCACGCATGAACGTGAAGACTTCCGGAATCTGGTGGACCTCACGCGAGTCACCTGCAAAGCCTGCGAAGACGAGGTCGAGGCGCTGCATGGCGCCGAGACACTTGTCCTGCGTGTCGGACAGGCGCATCAGGCGGTCAACGAAGGCGCCAACGGCGCCGGCTTCGATCTCGTCTCGCTGGATGACGAATTCAATCGGCGCGGCGTTCAATGCGGGCGCTGGCATGGTCGGTACAGGATAGAGGCTCCGATCAAGAATCCATTTGGTGGGCTGGCTAAGTGTGCCGCGAGTTTTGCGCGTTTCGGCCGGCCCAACGGGGTCGTTTTGGCTTGAAAGCATCATGCGCATGAAATCGACCAGGCTGTTAGGGGCATCCCCTAAGGTCAGGTTGTGAACACTATTACGTGGAGAGAAGGGTTTTTGGAAATTCATATCTTCAATCTACACCACAACAAAACCCTGTCAAGTCCCCTTTTCCTCCCCCTTTTTGGTGACATGTTGCTCCGAATCCGTGTGGCCCCGGCCTCGGCGGCGCGGCCTGAGTTTCAGGGGGAACGAAGGGGGAAAAGAGGTCGACCAAAGGGGGGGATACACCCGGAATTGGGCAATTTCCACTGTGTATATTCAATATGACCTACTAAGTATCTTCATCGGATTGTTGGGTTTTTTGGTGGCTAGAAAGTCCACAACAAATGGCAGTTTTTGGGGTGTTTTGCTCCATTCGTATTGAATAGAGTCCACAACCGGCCGGGCTGAAAAGGCTTGAAAAAAAATCAACCCGGACCAAGCCGCGGCCGCGCTGCGCGCCGGCGCGTGCTCCTTGCTCACGTGTCCTCTCTGCCACGGTCGGGCAGGCCGTTGGCCAGGCTCGCAATTCACCCCTGAGTGGACGTAAAGGCGCGAACCCTGTTTTCTTAGCTGCAGTCCTGAATCGCCCAGCAGGCAAAGTACGCTTTGGTCGCCATTGCGTGCATTTGCTACGAACCCACAGTAGAATTCGCTAACTCACTCCCAAGCCTCGGCTCCGGAGCGTTTGCGGATCAAGTGTCCGCCTGCACCCTCAAGTCATGAACGCCCCCGGCGAATCGTGTCCCCCTTGAAGCTTTCGCGCCAGCGTTTTCTGGCCATCGATGCGCTCAAGGTGATTTCCTTCCAACTTTCAGCCCCTGGACGACCACGGTCGACCGCCGGCGTGACGTGCTCCTCGTAGCCCCGTCAACGACCCCCTGCCCCTTCTATTCATCTTTTCGGCGAGCCGCCGACGATTCCCTAAGTGCTTTGCCCATCGCCCTGCGTGATGCGCTACGGCCGCCGCATTGTTCGCCGCAAAGCACTTGGGGAATCGCATTTGTTCGATTCACACTAAATTTGGAGAGTCTCGCCATGTCCACTCAACGCACTTCACTCGCGTCCACCGCCAACGCTGTTTCCCTCGACACCCTCAGTGGTGCGCAAAAATTCCATGACCGCCAGGCGGAGACGCCGGCACTCGCGCGCGCGGAGGTCGTGGATCGCTTCAGCGACGACCCCGGAACCATCAACCGCATCAAGAAGATCCTCACGACCACGTCGCGGGGAGTTCCCGCCGAATATGAGAACGCCTGGCACTGGGCGGGCGCCTGGGTCGCGGAAAACGGCGTGACGCTGCCGCCGGACACCACGGAGCTGAGGTCACTGCGCAACTGGTTCTGCTACCAGGTCAATAGCTACAAAAAAGGGCGTCTCAGCGACATCTCGCGCAGCCTGCTCGAGCACTACAACATCGACCTCGCCCTGTACCGGGCCCCCAACACCGGCCGCGGCACCATGCTCGACGACGATGCGATGGTCAACGAGATGCTGAAACTGCATTCCACCACCGGCAGCTTCACCCCCCAAGCAGATGCGGCTCCCGAGCTCCTCGAGTGGCAGCGACGCCTGTTGGAATGCTTTATGGCACGCGGGACATCGGGCCGCATGCGGAATATCGCGAGCAAGCTCCCGGGCTTCAGCTTTGGAGCCTGGCTCCGCCCTGGTGAAGCGCCAGTCCCGACGAGCCAGGACAGCTGGTGGGCCACTGCCCAAGCATTCAAGGTGGCCACGGCGAAGTGCCCGGCATTTCGCGGCGTGATCGACACGAACACGCCCAAACACCTTGCCACGTGGGCAACTGATCAAATTACCGCCGCATCTTCTGGCCGGCTGAGCCCGCGGCAGAAAGGTGAGCTGCTCAGCCTGGGTATCCTGTCAAATCAGGAGCACAAACGGAGCGCGGGACGCGCTGAAGCCTTGATGGTGGTTCGCGCAGAGCTTGGCGCAGCGAACCCCAGCCAGCACGATCGGGACTTGCACACCTTTCTGGGGACTGCTTTGCTGGTCCGGCTGATCGGGCGCAACGCTGGCCTGACGGAGATCTACTCAACGCTCGGTATCACACCGATCCAGTACTCCCGAATGCTCCAGTCGTTAGCCCCCATTTTGGCCAGGATTGCCGACCTGCAGGACCTCCATCGCCTGAACATGGCGCGTCAGTTGTACAAGGAAAACACTCTGGAGTTCAACAGCGCACGCACAGGGCGCGACCTGCCTGACCATGTCTACCAAGACCAGCCAAAGGTTGCCGGCGAACGACTGAAGGCTCTGGTCGACCTGCTGCTCGAGGCACGCGAAACACTGCGGTCGGTCAACGTTCGGCAAACAGGCATCAATCGCAAAGGCAACTTATCAGCGCATTGAGGAGCAGGTTCACTGCACGCCCGTAGGCCAAAACAATCCCCGGATAGCCTGTAGATGCTGCATTCCGGGGAGATCCGCGCCTTGAGCGCGACTGTAGAATACCGGTCTGGCGTTGAACGTCGCCGACCGCCCACATGGTGAACTCGCTCCGGCGAGCCGTTTTTCTTCCTCGAACTCAACCTCGACTCCAGCGCGGGGCAAGTGGGCTGCCAGACAGCGCTTAAGGAAGAACGAGATGAGCAAACCTCCTACTGCCACCCTCCTGGCCAACATCAAGCGCGAGGCCAAGCGGCGCGCAAATGCTACAAACGCCTCCTACAACGCCACCCTGGACGTGGTGGCCCGCGAATTCGGGTTCGCAAGCTGGCATGCCGTAACGCAAGGCAAGAATGCGGCGGTGCCTGTGCCGGCGGCCGCATCGGAGCGTGAACTGCCGGTAGACCCCGTCCTGCGGCCGATGTTTGACTACACCCCCAACGAAGATCGCCCAGCAAGTGAACTTGCGCAATGGTGGCTCAAGCCTTTTGCTGTCACCCGCGGCGATGGAACCTTCGACGTTCGGTGTCTCGACGGAGGTGCCCATGACAGAAGCACCTGGTACGGCACCGCGAAAAATCTCGCAAGCGCGAAGGAAATTGCAGCGGCCAAGTTGGCAAACTGGCTCGAATTCCTCGACCGACCGATTATGACGATTGACGCCGATTCCTATTCTCTGACGATCGGCTCACTCCATCCTCGCCTCCCGCGAGCGGTACTGGCCACGTTCGAATCGCTCGAATCGGCTCGTGCTTGGCTGGCTGAGTGGGAAAAGGACCTTGCGACCAAACCTGAACGCACTGCTGCTGCGCTCAAGCGGGCCCGGCAAGTCGTCATAGACAGCGCTGCAGCCGACGGGTGGTGACTTCGTCTGTCTTGCTGGCCATCTGCCTCTGGCCCCGCAGTTCAGGCCGTTTGCCAGTTCAACCGATCAGCGTTTAGGTAGGCTTTCGCGCAATCCCTGACGAAACAGCCGCACCGCCGTGTTCTTCTTCAAGAAACTGCTGAAATTCTCGGAGTGCGTCCGGCGTGCCGTCAACAGCCCAGGTGTCGTGCGAGCACGACGTGCAAACTGCAACACCAGCCGCTCGCATGCCTTCCATCGCCTGCACGTCGATCGGGCGAATTTCGCGAAGCTCGGCGCCGCAGTTGTTGCATGTCACAGAGTCGGGAAGCGCCGCCCTGAGCCTGGCGAATTCGTCCTGAGTTCTGGCTTCAAGTGAGCCTCGACGTTTTGCCTCGCCCATTTCGCTTCCTGATGTGGTTTTGAATGGCTATATGCGTTTCCATGCGCCCTGTCGCGCAAGGCCGGCCAACCACCCGCTGCCGGCAGGCGTCAGTGCCGCCGGAACCGGGTGCGGACCTAAGTCCGCTATCCCGGTAAATACAGGCCAAAAAAAAGCCCCCTACTTTGCAGTAGAGGGCTCAAGGTTGCCGATGTGGCAAATTTATTGAAGCAGGCTTAACCTGCTTCGGCCGCCATGGTTTGGGTTCCCGCGGCGTCTTTATCAAGATCCAGTTCAGCGTTTATCTCACGCTGCCTTTCGAGCAGTGCCGCAAGGCGATCCGCATACTCGAACTCCTGGGCCAGCAGTTGCTTCGCTGAGGCGAGCTCATTGGTCTTGCGACCGTACTCTGCCCTCAATTCGGCCGATGCGGTGGTGAAGGACTTAACCGTCACCATCACCGCTTTGGCCATCCCGCCGAGGTCGTTCATGTGAGGCCTCTCGACCCGAATTTCCTCCTGGCTGTTCGGACCGACCACATACATGACCGCTTGACACGCAATCTTGGCGTACTCGACTGCGAATCCCCCGATCTTGCCAATCTCAATGCTTCCGCCGGCAATGCTGCCGCCCATGTTGGAATGTGCCCGGAACGCGGCCGCGAGGCCTGTCATTCCACTTCCTGCTGCATCCACCGCCTTCTGGGCGATGCTGGTAGCCGGAGCGAACACCGTCTTTTCATTGACTGCCATCGCCAGCTTGGCGTCTTCTTCAATCGCCGGAATCAATTTGTCGATCCGGGCCAGGCGTGACTTGATAGCTCGCTCACTGCTGCTGGCCCTCCACTGTTGCTCTTCCCACTGGCCGCGGAGCAGCGAGTACTTCTGCACATCAGCGTCGATCCCGGCTTTTTCCATCACCAGGGGGTTCCCCGATGCGATCGCCTTGATCTCCGCGTACGTCATCGCCGACATCGAGATGTCTTCGATAGTTCTCAAGCCCGAGCCGGCCGTCATCACCTGTTCGATGAAGTTGGCCTTGGTATTAAGAAGCTGCCACGAGTACGCGTCAAAACTCCGCTCAGTAACGTACCGCCACAGCTCGATGCTCTCGTTCAGGTTGCCCTGTCGATCACCCCGGCCGTCACGCTGCTCAACATCCGAGGGGACCCACGGCCCGTCCACTTGATGAATCGCTTTCAAACGCATCTGCACGTTCGTTCCTGTACCCATCAGCTTAGTCGAGCCCAACAAGAAGCGCACTGCGCCTCCGCGAACCCGCTCAAACAACTTGGCTCTCGCCTTGTCGCTCGAATGGCTGTGTATGAATTCGACTTCCGCCGCTGGGACGCCCTTCTCTACCAGAAGCCTTTTGACTTCCGCATAGATGTTGAAGCTGGACCCCGTCGGTGTGCCCAGGTCGGAAAAGACCAACTGAGTCACCTTCAGCGCATGCCCCTCGTTCCAGATCCGCACCATGTTGTCCGCTGCAATCGCCAACTTACCTTGTGGGTTCGCTGGCAGCATGGGGTTCACCATTCTTACATCCAACGCGGCTTTGCGGCCGTCATTGGTGACTGCAAGCATGTTGTCGTCTTCGGGTTTAACCGCTCTGTTACGGATCGCATCGGCTCGTTTCACAAGCCCGGCCACAATTTCAAGTAGCTCTGCACTTGGCTTGGCCACCATCGTCTGCGGCTTTCCCCCGACAATCACCGGCGTCGGCAAGTTCAACATCCGCTTTGTACGGATGTCAGCGACCTCTCTGAAGATCGCCATAAGCTCAGGCAGGTTAACGAAACGGGAGTACCGAGTGTTCATCCGATAGCCACTCCCGTCTGGTGCCAACTCAATGCCCGTTACGCTCTCGCCGAAGCTTGCACTCCACGAGTCAAATTCGTACAAGCCGAATTTCTTGAGTGTTTCAGGCTGCAGAAATACCTGGTAGGTATGCATCTCTGCAATCGAATTGGTCAGGAAGGTTGCAGTCGCGAAGACAATGCCCTCCTGCTTTCCCCCTCGCGCAGCCATGATCAGTCTCGTCTTCACGAATGCATCGAACGCTCGTTGTGACGCGACGTTCGGCAACCCTGCAATGCGAGGCATCTTGGAGATTCTCCCCAAATTTTTTACCGAGTGCGCCTCGTCATACATGATCGCGTCGATTCCCAACTCGTCAAACCAGATGCAGTCCACATCCGCTTTTGTCTGAACCATTCGCTCCAAACGGGCTTCATGGTCCTTCATTCGCTTCTCGATCTCCTTGAGAGAACGCTTAGCGCCTGAGTCGGTTGCCATTTGCGCTGACGCGCGTGCTTCCGACAACATCTGCTCAACAAATGTCTGCTGAACCACTGGTGAAACTGGCAATCTTTCGAAGGTCGCCTGAGTCATGACAATCGCATCCCAGTCCCCAGTCGCGACCCTCGCGCACCAAGTTCTGCGATTAATCCCATGCAAAGTTTCCTTACTCGCCATCAGCACTTTCGCCTGAGGGTACAAGCGAACGAACTCGGCCGTGTACTGCTCCAGGGTTGAGTTTTGAACGACATGGACAGGCTTCACAGCCTTACCCAGCCGCCGCATCTCCATCGAGGCAGCACATAAAACCATCGTCTTGCCAGCGCCAACGCAGTGTCCGAGCAACGTATTACCGTTGACAAGGATGCGCCAGATGGCATCTCTTTGATGCCCGTATGGGTCCATCACCAACGACATCCCCTGCAGGAGCAGGTGCGAGCCGTCATATTTCCGTTCGACCAGCTGATTGAACAGATCGTTGTAGATCCGTAGCAATCGGTCGCGCCTGTCGGCGTCCTGGTAGATCCAGACCCGGAACTGATCCCGGATCGCCTGCCATTTCTCTCGCGCGCTAAGTGTGGCCATTCGGTCAACCACACGCTTTCCGTCGCACTCCACCGTGATGGTGGGTGGCTGCTGGTTCAGCGCCGCTTCAATCAACACCAGAGCGCATCGCTTGCTAGTGCCCCATTTCACTGTCTGCAGGATGTTGTCGCCAACATACTCAACACGCCAGTTCGACGTTTTGAGACTCCACGAAGCCGTAGACGCTTCAAACGAGACGGTAATGTCGCTCGCCTTGGCATTCACTAGCTCGGTTGCAAACTGTTCAATCACATCCACTGGGATCCATGGCGCCCCAAGGCGTGCCTCCACATCCAGCGGTCCAAGGTCACGAGGCAAAACCGCCTCGAGCGCCGGTACGTTCCCCGCATACGCGGGGCCTGCAGCAGCTGCAGCAATCATCTTGTCCCTGATGTGCCCCGAAAGGTACTCATCCGCCGGCACCCACTTCGCGGCCACCGGATCTCGGAATGCCAGTTGCTGTTCGCTCAGTTCCTTCACCACTTGCATCACCGGCGTGCCGGTGCGAAGCGAAAGGTCCTTGAGAACGATCTGCCCGTATAGAGCAAGACTGATCAACATGGCGTCCTTGACGTTGTCCACTTTCTCCGGCACCGTTCTGTGTCCCACGGTCCGCATCGAGAAAATGTCGGCCTTCTCAGCCTTACCTTCCTCGTCATTCCAGACCTCCAGAGCCAGCATGACTGGCCAGTCGGGGTCTGCACGCATCAAGCGACTGTTGGCGCTCGTGCTCAGGTATCCGCAGGCACTGACGAAATTGTCGTATTCCCGGTTCAGGTCCTTTTGCAGCTCAGCGAGCCGGACATCGTCCTGGGACTTTGCCTGGTGCGCGATCACATCGACCACTTTTGACTTCAACACGATCATCCCGATCAGACGCTTGCGCGCCGTCCCGGTGTACATCGAATCGACATCCAGCAGCTCGGCGCCTTCTGACACACAGATCCTTTCGTCTTTCAGGACGAACGAACCAGGTGAGATGTGCGCATCCAAGCTGTAGCGATTCAGCCCGCTGGGGGCCACGCCTTCCTGGTTTCGTTGATCTGGTTGGTAGACCAGAGCCGGCAGCTTTGCAGTCCTTTCGGACAACGCCGCCTCCAACGCCTCGATGTGACCACCGAACTTCGGATTCAAGCTCTCACCGAACTGGCCAGACTCCCATTCCAACAGGCCGACCACATTCTCCGGATGGCGGACGTAGTAGCTGTTGATCTGCGGGTCGTACGTGCAATTTCCGCGCGACGGGCTGTAGTAGCTGGTTGGCTGGCCTGGCTTGAGCATCGTCTCCGTTGCCTTTGCCATTTCAATCCACCCGCCCGCGTTGAAGTCGGGCATCTCACGTCTCTTGAAGACCATGAGATCGGTGACAGCCTCGGTGTTTGCCTGGCCTTTGAACGCCATTGTCGGCAGCCGGTATGCACCGAGCAGTTCGGCATGCGCCGCGAGCCACTTGCGATGAGCGCTTTTGGTGCTGTCCATCGTGTGACGTGATGTGATCAAAACGATCAGTCCACCGGGGCGCACCAGGTCAACAGCTTTCGCTATGAACCAATTGTGGATGCTCCAGTCCGCGTAGGCAGCGGTTGACGTGTCAAGCGACCGGAAGTTGCCGAACGGCACATTGCCAATCACACAGTCGTAAAACGCTACTGGCAGGTTCGCTTTCTCGAGTGCACAGGACTGAACCTGCACACCCAAGGGAGCAAAACCCGTCTCCAGCAGCGCTGCGCTGATCGGATCGAGCTCGACTGCACTGATCTGGCTCTTGTTGGCAAGATCAGCCGGCATGCCGGCAAGAAAATGGCCCGGCCCTGCACTTGGCTCGATTACCCTGCCACCCTTGAAACCCAGGTGGCGCACGATTTCCCATGCGGCGCGGACCAGCGCGGGATCGGTAAAGAACGCCGATGTGATCGACGAACGCATTTGAGTGAACTCTTTCTCACTCGTCAGCAGCTCCAGCTCGTCGCGGTAGTGGGCCCAGCCGTGAGGCGTAGATCCATCTGGCGCGAAAATCTTGGCCAAACCGCCCCAGCCGCAGTAGCGAAGCAGGGATGCCCTGTCCGCGTCGTCGACTGGTCGGCCCGTGGCCTGGATCTCCCGCATGAGCTTGATCGCATTGAGGTTGTCCTCAATGCGGCGCTCCGCGGTCGCTGCAGGCTTAAACGAGTCGGGATCAATTTGAGGCCAGGGAACCTTGCGGTCCGCCCAGTCCTGCTCTTGATCATCCTTGACGCCCCATTCAGCAATCACTTCCGCGAAAGCTGATCTGTCCGTCTGCTCTGTTTCTTCAAGAGGCAAGCCTCCGTCGTCCAGATCTACTGTCGCCATGTCGAGCACGACTTTGGTGACAACTTCGGCAACCTGCGCAATCTCCGTCTTTTTGGACGGGACCACGAAGTCGTCGATGCTGAAACCTGCCAGCCATACGGAGGAATCCGTTGACTGATTTTTGATATGGGAAGTACCCATCGTTTTCTCCAATTCGTTGAGGAATTGCGAGAACGCGACTCTCCCCTTGTGGGAGAAGCGAGTCCCCACAAGGTGGAAATAGTTGTCGGCACGTCCCGCGGACAAAGCCGCCGGAGCGCATCGTGAAAGCCTTGCGGCTCTCATTCGATTTCGTTGGCCTTTCAGCCTTTCCAAATGGCAGCGCATCGCTGGCTGCCATTTAGAAAGGCCCCTGAAGAAGGGGCCCCAATGCGTTTGCATTTGAGTTATGGGGCAAGCCCCGGATCGCGAAACGACTACTGAGTGATCAGCCAGCCGGTGCGGTCGCCATCGTTGACACGCATGAGCGTGAAGCTCTGACGCTTCGGAACGACGGTGTCGCCGTCTGCGTCCACCGTCGAATACGCGAACTCCGCCGGCGCCTCATGACGCCCAGCGCGGGTTGCTGCAGAGATGAGCCCGTCCAGCCGTGCGCCCTCCTCCAGGTACAGAGCGTGCGTGCGAATCGCCTTGCTGGGCCATCCGACATGACGCTCGTAGACCTGCGTTTCAATCGCAAACCGCGAGCCACCGAAGTGTTTTCCCGCGAAGGCTGTGACTTCGATAGCTGATCCGCCGCCGATTGCACCGGCCAGGCCGACGTTTCCCGCATGCGTTCGTACTGTGGGCTTCTGCGCCCGTTGAAGATCGCTGCGTGACATCACGTCATCCACCTCACCATGCCAGTGAACGACGTGGCCAAGAAGACGATTTGCATCATCAACAGGCCAAGTGCCCTGATCTGGACCGCGTACGCAATCAGGCAGATGTTGGACAACAGCAGGAAGTGCCAACCGTATGGCGACATGTCGATGTTCAGGCAGAGCAGGACCGCGCCGATCACACCGAATGCAGCTCCTGCCCATTCGGCCCTTTTTGACGAGCGTTTCGTTTGCACGGTGTACGCCGGCAGCGACGGAGCAATGAACCAGCGTTTCAGAGGAAGATACATTGCGCATTCCCTTCCTGAGTGTTCGCCGAGGCCTTCGGAGACTCCGCCGTTGGTTTGACCAGCCATGAATTCAGCTCGCTCAATTGCTGTTCATCCTTGGCGTCTTGGGCCGCCAGAACGGCTTTCGCCTGGTGCGCGACATGCTCACTTTTTTGCTTCTCGCTCTCGCGATGCCGCTTGAACCGATCCGCGACCTTCTTGACTTCCTTCGCCGCGTCATACCCCGGGATCGAGATGGTGATGCGCCGCTTGCGTTCGAGAATGGGGTCACGACTGTTTTGGATTCCAGCCATATAAAACTCCTAGTTTTGAGCCGCGTGGCTCGATTTGTTAGTTGCCCCAGGCCGATCCCCTCACGTGCGCGCGCGGACGCGTGCAAGTTGAGATTGACCGTTTTGGCCGGAATTGCTTGGGTGTGAAGTGACCGTGCCGCTGACAAGCACGCGCTGGGCGAGCTATCAGAGGTGCCCGGAGCCGGGCATTTGGTCATGCGGCGCCCCGAAGTTGGGCGCCTGCTACATGATGACCATGTAGCGAACGTCAGGCTGGTACTGGACCAGCAAAGGCGAGAATCGCCAATTGGTTGGAATATTAGCTTGCTGCAACTGTTGGGTCAATTGATCGCGACCACCCTACTCGAGCCATCCCGCCCACACAGGCTCAATAGCCCAATACTGCACCATTGCGCGGGATCTCACGCCGAGGCTGCGACCTACCATAGGCGGATGACGAATCCCCCGGACGACCTGCTCAAAGCCTCCTTCTTCGGTCCGTGGGTCCCCGCGCCGGGCCAGCCCGAGCGGGTGCGTCATCACTACATGTCACTGGCCCACTGGTACGAAAGCGTCAAGTTCATGCCGGCAAAGGCCGAGCTCAGGGATAGCGTCCTCTTTTGCCCCTCGGTGAAGGAAGCCCGCAAGTTTGCCAAGGCGCGTCAATCCGACTGGCGAAGTGATTGGAACCTGGTCCGTCATTCGGTCCTGATTGCCGGTCTCGGATTCCTCGCGATTGACCGGCCTGATCTAGGGTTAGAAATGATGGCCAAGGAGAAGCTCCTCGAGCAGCTCAGGGCCATGAAGCTGCCCGATCGCTTTGTAGGCGCCTGCGTCGACCGCTTCATGGAGTGGGCAGCCGGTCCCACGATCGCGTCCTTTGGTGCCAATACGGCCCCTGACAGCGTTGTCGGCCGCAAAATCAGCAAAACGGTGGCCAACAAGCCCAGTTGGACGCTTTTGTCTCTCTGCAATGGCAAAGCGGCATGGCGCCTACATGACTGGGCTTTGGCGCATTACGTGCCTGTGCGCTACCTGGGCCAGCCGCTCAGCCGTTTCAGCGCGGAGATGGTTGCGGAGCTGGTCCATGCTTGCGACCAGCTGGTGGTGTTCGAGGTGAAGGGGGGAAGACGAGCAGATGCCGTAATCAAGTTGGCGCGCGCCCAGAAGAAGCCCCTCACTTTGGAACTCTATGACGCCGAAGATCTCGCCGCAAGAAGCCTAACTCAGGATTAACTCCCGATCGGGAGACAATTCTTCGGAATCGAGTAGGGTGAGGGGTTACCCCCTCAGCCCTCTCACACCACCGTACGTGCGGTTCCGCATACGGCGGTTCCTGACTACTGGGTTTCCCCAGCGAGCTTCGTTTCGTTCATCGTGTCGCCTGTTGGCCAATAGACACCTGCCGCCACTTTCGGGACTTCCGGCCCCTCCAGTCTTGCCGCAGGCCCTACGTTGCCATAGGCTTATGTCCTGTTCGTACAGAGATCACGCGTGACTATCCACTCATGTCAAGTTCAGGCCTTCGCCATGGGCTCTTTCTGGTTTACCTCCTGTCCCACAACTACTATGCCCTCTGCTGACTTCTGCATGCGCTTCCCGACACCTCACGATCTCGGTAGCACAAGGCACGCATGCAGATCTCCCCAGGTATGACGCACTTACCTTCACGCTTATGCCTGTCGGATCTACGCCGTTGTGTTCCGTGCAAGTATTGGGCTTTGCAGATTACGGACTGCTTACCCCACAACGTCGCCTCATATCCGCTTCCTGTTCGTCAGGCCAGCGCTTTGCCATCCGGCTTCCTTCAGACTCGCAGTCGCCCGCGAAACCCTTGCCTTCGGCTAACTCTTCCCCTTACCGGGTGAGTAGAGGACTTTCACCTCCGAGTAAGTGCGCCCTGCTGGGCGCACCATAAAAAAAGCCCGCACGGATGTGCGGGCTTTTTCTTGACTTAGACAACTCAGCGGTAGCTGACCGTCTGTGCGTCCATGCTGATTTTGATCACCCGGAACACCCCGTTGGTGTTCGAGATGAGCACCTGCTGATTCGGCGACATTGCCTCGAAAGGCTCAGGCTGAATCACAGTCACAGTGCTGCTGAGGGCACCGGTGGTCGGGTTATACAACCCGATCACCAGTTCCTGGGCACGCGATGAAAACGCGGCGTTTGCCGCGCGTTCACCCACAAACCCGCCGATAGTCGCTCCCAGGACGCTGGCAAATGCCTTGCCCTGCCCGCTGAGTTGATTTCCCATCAGGCCGCCAAGGACACCACCAATCGCCGCACCACCAGTTCGCGTGATGCCTGAGGGCTGCACGAGCTTCATGCTGACCTGCAGGATCACACCCTTCATGGTCGGCGACATCACCTGCGCTTGCGAGCTGGCGTAGACGTTGCCGGACTGTGCTTTTGCCCCTGGCGCGAAACCGAGGACCACAGCAATAGCCGCAACGTAGAGAACAGCCAGAACACGATTGACCAGGCTCATATTTTTGAGGACTTGCATTTTCTTCTCCAGATCACTACTGTCCGGTCAAAACCCCAACAAAATCAACTGGTTAGCGTCGGGTGGTGGTTGTGTTTTGTAGTCATCGGTCTGCAAGGCGCATGAAATCAAGGTTTTCTCGAAAACCGACACCGACAAAATCTGTAGACAAGTGTAGAGAGAGGATTTGAGTTGCAGCTCCTTTTTGACAATGGCGATGAGCACGTAGGTGGCGATGGCGCACCAGACCTGAGTCTTCACGGCGTTCTCGCTGTTGCCCAGGAATCGCTTGATGCGCAGATGCTGCTTGATCCATTTGAAGAACAACTCCACCTGCCAACGGTTCTTGTACAACTGGGCGATAACAGGCGCTGGCAACGTCGTGTTGTTGGTCAGAAAGATCAACGACTTTCCCGTCGATGGTTCTTTGAATCGCACCCGGCGCAGTTGCTCGGGGTAGTCGCGGGCAACGTAGTGACCATTGAGTGCCACCAACTGATCGCACACCACGCCTGTAGTCTTGTCCACCGTGGACGAATACACGCGCCTGGCGTTGAAATTGGATTTGGCGCGGGTGACGAAGAAGGCTCCGCCCTGGTGCATCGTGTACAGACGGGCAAAGTCCAGATAGCCCCGATCCATGATGTAGAAAGCACCCGCTTCCAGCGGCAAGATATCCAGCACATTGACATCGGCCACCTTGCCGTCGCTGATGTGAATGAAGCTGGGGATGGAGCCACGCAAGTCCAGCAGCGTGTGCAACTTGATCGCCGCTTTGGTCGAACGAAACGGCGCCCAGTCAAACAGGCTCAGGCACAAGTCGACGGTGCTCGAATCCAGCGCATAGACATTGCCCGCGATGTTCACATCCAGTCCCAGAGGCTCGTCGGCATAGAGCTTGTTGGCCCGGCGAATCAGGACTGCAGCGAAATCAGCCCAGATACGCCAGTCGCGTCTTTCGTTGGCATCGGCCAGCGTGGAGCGACGCACCGCTTGGCGCAGGCCCATCGCGTACAGCTTGGCGGGGTTGGCACCCAACGTCGCCTCGATGTCGCGCAAGGACTCGCGCCAGGTCAGCTGCGCATAGGCCATGATGCGAAAGTGCTCGGTGCTGGGCAGCGCGGAGACTCGCGCATCGCCGGAGTAACGTGCAACGATGCGAGCGAAGCTGGTCCAGGGCACAAACTCCATCAACTGGGCGAAAAGCGTCTTGCCAAGATTCATGAGGAATCCCCAAAAAAGTCAATCTGGGGAAACTACTCACAAAAGTGGCTTCGAAATTCAAATCGGCACCAAATAAAACGGGCCGCTAACCCGCGTGGTTATTGGCTTCCTGCCGAAACCGAGCGGCGTTCACCGGACACTACTGTCTCCAGATAAAAATGCAGAAGCCCTCCCGTCAGGGCGGGCCCTGCGGGTTGAAATACCGAGCGAAGCTCGATACGCGGCGTCAAGTGACGCCAATGATTGGCAGCGAAAAGCTGCCCAAAATCTCCAGCCGTACGGCACGGAAGTGCCGAAGAGTTGGAAAAATCAATTCCCAAGTCAGGGAAAGGCCCTGCCTTACGGCAAGATCCCCCGAGTTGAGCTAACGACTAGTCGTTTTCTTGATCTCCAGCGCTCGAGTTCTGATCGAACATGAAGTCATCCTGATAGGCGAGCGAAACGTCCTGTCCAGGTGTTTCGGAATCACCGTCAAGGACGTCGACCGGGCCACCAGCATCTGGCGATCCGTTCGAGGGCCTCAAGAAGAAGCCAAGTCCCATCACGATGAGAAATGCCAGGACGTACATCATGGTGCCCTCCCAGCATGTGCCACATTCGCCTCAGACGAGCTGATCGAAGCCTCCAAGAGGGAGGTAGGTGATATCGAAACGTAAATGCCCATACAACCCCTTGCGGTTTCGTCGGGCACACCCGGAAGGGCTGACCCATCCGGTTTGTTGAAGGCGTGCACAAGGCACGCGAGATGCAAAAATTGCAAAGCAGCTACATTTCACCGCAAATTGCCTTTGGAATCAACAGTTGGTGGTCAGTCGACGTTCTCGAAGGAAATTGCGCGCCATAGGAGCCTCGCACGGGTCTTGGGTAGCGTCCCTAGTCCTCACTCAAGAGGCGAACTCGGGCAGATCCAACGAACATCATGTAAAGGCTTGAGGTGCTGCAGGAGCTTGCATCGCTTCCCGAGACGAGTATTTGGTATGTGCCAGCATCGAGATGTTCCAGGCAGAACCCTGACGGCGTCATATATCCCCCGCCGCCTCCCGCTTGCATGTTATCGGATGCACCACATACGCCCGCGCCCCCGGGGGAAATTAGGGTCACATTAAGTGAGACATATGAACCTGAATATCGGTACGCGTTTGCATCAACGTTAATGCCGTAATACCCGGGTGTGGTTACCGTCAAATATCCAGGTGCTGCATAACAGCCGGAAATTGATTGGTTGGCTGGCGTATATCCAGCAATTGCGTTGGAGCTGAAATTGCTCCCTGCTCTGGTCCAAACATTATTCTTACAAGAATAGACCTCTCCATTGGCAACTTTGGAAACCTGGCCGACTACCGGGCAAAACGTCCCCTTTACGATCGAGTCACTGAGTAGCAGCTTGCCGGCGCTCACGGTCCCGAGCGCTGAAAGGTTTCCACTGTCATCGACCGCCAAGGCGACCCATGAAGTGCCATTGCACGTGTAGACACGCGGTCCCGGGCCCACAGTAGAAGTCATGGCGACACGCGTCTGCCCCACAGAAGCGGCAGCGCAGCTGGGCAAGTCTGCGAAAGTCGCAACCGGATCATCCCAAAATGACGAGCCTTGCGCCTTCCACTGCCCGCTCTGGCAAGAAAGGACCCCGCCGGCAGCGCTCCTGGCCACGGCGCCCAAGCGGGTGCAGGCATCGCCGACAACTTGAATCGAGTTCAACACGAGGGGCGTGTTCATCTCATTGAGCTCTGGACGGCCAGGCACTGCATCGCGGGACAAAAACGCCGTTGAAGTAGCCCCATTTTCAAACCACAGTGCCATCACTGGAGTTCCCGCGGCTAGCCTGACGTTGCCGACAGTCCCGTCACAACGACGGCCAATATTATTGGTCCGGTCGTCAAAGGCTGCAGCTGGGACTTGCCATCCGCCGGAGGCGCCACGAATCACGGCTGGATCTGCATCGTAGACTGCCCCGCCGCTACCCCCGATCATCGAAGCAATTCCACCGAGGCTCAGATCATCTATCGATCGGCCGCCTTCGGAGACCACCAGAGCCTGCAGCCGGCCGGCTGTTGGCTCAAGGACGAGCACGCACATAGTCTGGCCGAAACTGTTCTGCGTGGCGAAATCGGAAGGGAGCGCGCCGGCCGCTACAAGGGTGGCTGCGTCAATCATGGCAGGTGCAGTGTCCGTGGCAACTGCCTGGACCGCTGCATAGTTGTCTTTGATGTATGACTGAGCCGCGTTGCCAAAGCTGCGAACCTGTCCAGCGGCAATTGATGCCTTTGCGTCCTCCGCATACAGATCAGACATCGCCACCAGCCCCGCCGTTGCGGCGGCGATGATCGCCAAGCTCGCGACGACCTCTACAAGGGCAATTCCTGCTTGACGAACCAGCCCGGACCTATTCCTTCCAGTTCGACTCGAAATACGGAAGGCAAACTTCGCAACAGTCACTACTGACATAAATACGCATTCGAATCTGACCCAGCGTAAACGGAAAACTGCCCACTTGGATATGCGCCAGTTCCGCTCGGACAACCACATGCCCCACCAGCTCGTGGGTTGCCAATGTAGCAGCCGACGTAAATGTTCGTGGAGAAGGCGCCGCCGAAAATTACACTCGCATGGCGTCCAATGCTGCGAATGTACACATCGGCAACGTTTGGGGTGCCTGGCTGCCATGAGTTACCGGCTTCATCGACGTACCAACGCCAATTGGTGTCATCGGCCCTAAAGAATCCCCCGTATGATGAGTGCATCATCAACGTCCCCGCGGCATCACCGCCCGCATTCCTGAAATTGACGCCCGCGTAGCTGTTCTTGTCCCCCTGCACCGTTATCGATCCGTAGGTCCCTTGACCTCCGGATCCAATAATCTTCGATGGGACCACGAGATTGCCTGAGTCATTAAAGGAAAGCGCTGCCCAGGATCCACCGATGCAAGAATAGGCACGGGGACCGCCGCCAACTGAAGGGACTTCCACCACTCTGGTATGGCCAACACTTCCAGCGTCGCAGGGCGGGAGGGACGCAAATGTACTTACAGGGTCCTTCCAAAACTCCGACCCACCACCTGCAGCTTTCCATTGGCCGAGCCTGCAGTTCATCACAGCGCCGGTAGAGTCGCGGGCAATGCTTCCAGGACGCGTACACGCGTCGTCAAGGGTGACCACGGAATTTAGAACGAGCGGTGTGTTTAGCTCATTGAGCTCAGGGCGACCGGGAACCGCATCCCGAGCGAGAAAGGCAGACGACGTGTCTCCATTTTCGAACCAAAGGGCCATTGCAGGCGTTCCGGGCGCGATCCGTACATTGCCAGCTGTGCCATCGCACCTGCGACTCACATTGTTCGCCAGGTCGTCAAAAGCGCTGGTCGTTAGCTCCCATCCACCCATAGCGCCCCGGATTGCTGCTGGAGCCGTTGAATACACAGCGCCACCACTGCCGCCAACAATTGCTGAAATCACGCCGAGGGTGAGATCGTCAATCGGCGTTCCGCCCTCAGAAACTACTAGCGCCTGCAGCTTGTTCGCAGTGGGCTCGAGCACGAGGGTACACATGGTCTGCGCGTAGGCATTTCTGCTGGAGAATTCTGCTGTAAGGTGCCCTGATGCAATGAGCGTTGATGCGTCGATCATCGCCGGAATAGTTGGTCCGGCAACTAGCTGGACTGCGGAATAGTTGTCCTTCACATAGGCGCGGGAAGCCTCGCCGAAGGTGCGGAGTTGGGTGGCTGCAATTGTTGCTTTTGTGTCCTGGGAGTACGAGTCTGCAACCATCGCCAAGCCGGCAAAAACACCGGCGAGAATGCCAAGACTTGCCACTACCTCGACAAGGGTCAACCCTTGCTGCGTTCGTCGGGATCCGCACCGCGCCCAGGCACCCCGTTTGTACCCGTGATCCGCAACGCTAAAGTCGTAAGGCCCCCTGAGCATCGAAATTCGACTCAGGTCGGAGGCCAGTTCGCAAAGCACTGAGCGCCTGCTTGACCGTTGTACGCCATGACGAACGTATACCACCCAACATTGAAAGTGTCGGTACCACTAGTGTGCTGGACCCCGAAGCCTGGCACCCATCCAGAGTCATACCCGAGAGGGGGAATATACATACGCGTGAACGGATCACCATTTCCGTCAACGTAAGCCCAGGCCTGACTTTGCCCAAATTGGTCAACACAAGTGATCTGCTTACCCTTCAGGGGCCCCAGAATTCCACGCACCCCAGTGTTTCCAGTGAGTATCTCGCTCGCCCACTTCCCAACTGAACGAACAAAAATGTCGTTCACGTAGGCCGATCCTGGAGCGGTCTTCGCCGCTGCGTTTGCACCGCCAGCTCCATCGAGCATAAACATGCTCCAATCGTTCGTGCTGACATTGATGCGTCCACTCGAATTCATGCCGGCATTGGTAGCAACTCCAGCCTGGTACGAGTTCCCCTGGTCGTCCACCGACAGTGCGGCCCAGGCTGCACCCGTGCAGGTGTAGGGCCTTGGACCAGATCCGACGCTTGGGTTACTAACAACTCGCGTGTGGCCAGCAGACAAGGCATTACAAGCTGGTAGCGCAGCGTAACTAGGAACTGGATCCTGCCAGTAGGTAGACTGGCTTTTCCAACGACCACCCTGGCATGAAAGGACCAGTCCGGACGTGTCTCTAGCAATAGCCCCGACCACGGTGCAAGCAGCATCCACCACCTGCACAGCATTCATGACCAGCGGGGTATTCATGTGATTGAGTTCCGGACGCCCAGGGACTGCGTCACGCGACAGAAACGCTGAAGAGGTATCGCCGTTCTCGAACCAAAGTGCCATAGCTGGCGTTCCAGGCGCCACACGAACATTGCCAATAGTCGAGTCGCATTTCCGACCGACGTTGTTGGCCAAATTGTCGAACGTGCTGGCGCTTATCTGCCAGCCCCCCACAGCGCCCCGAATCACTGATGGGTCGGAAGAGTAGACCCCTCCGCCGCTTCCTCCAATGACCGCAGCGATAGTTCCCAATGAAAGATCGTCAATCGGCAATCCACCCTCGCTAACGACCATTGCCTGAAGGCGATCAGGGACCGGCTGGAGGATCAACGCACACAGACTCTGGCCAAACCCATTAGTTGCCCCAAATCCGGCCGTCAGATTGCCGGCAGCAACTAAGGTTGGCACATCCAGCATGGCCGGCGTTGTCGGGGTCGCAACTCCCCGAACGGCAGAATAGTTGGCCTTAATGTAAGCGTTTGCGGCCTCACCAAAGGTGCGTGTTTGGCTGGCTGCAAGCGCAGACCGGGTTTCATCGCTGAACTGGTCGGTCATCATTGCCAGTCCGGCCAACGTAGCCGCAAGAACTGCAAGCCCGGCCATGACCTCAACAAGCGTTATGCCAGATTGCCTCCTGCTCATCGCACACCCTGCAGGTCAAACATCTTTATGAGCTTTGCTTGGGCAGAGCCCTGGCTTGCGACTGTCTTGAGCGCATCTGCCTTTGCGATTTTCCCTTCCTTGACCAAGCTATGCAGAGACATCGCAAGTGACTGCGACATTCCGCCAACCCTTTCGTCGAGGGCCGCGTTGATTTTTATCGGGCTGTTCAAGAACTCCGAGAAGCTCTGCTTGTGATTGAAAAGTAACTCCGTGGCCACTACTCCCTCACCTTGAGTGGTACCGGGCACCATGCACTGATGAATTACCCCAACCAGCGACGAAGCGAGTGATGCATATTTCGCAGATTCTTCACCCGGAAAGAACGAGACGAGCTTCTGAATCGCACCACTGACGCTACTCGCGTGCAGCGTTGCGATCACAAGATGGCCGGATTCGCCAGCCAGGATGGCGTTCTCGGCCGTATCCCTGTCGCGAATCTCCCCGATGATGATCACGTCAGGACGCTGCCTCATTGCGCCTCGAACACCTTCGTTGTAAGTTGGAATGTCGTGGCCGACCTCTCGCTGGGAGAAAACGGACTTCTTCCGCTTAAACACAAATTCAATGGGATCTTCAATCGTCTCGATGTGATAGTTCCGTGTCTCATTCAGCTGATCGACCAGCGCGGCCATGGTGGTGGTCTTTCCTGCCCCAGTCGCGCCGGAAAGGAGCACCAGCCCTTGTGGATTCTCGATCATCAGCTTTACCGAGTCCGGCAGCCCGGTATCTTTGAAGTGCATGGGGTCGACGGGGGTCCGACGAATCGCAAGCATCTTCTTCGCCCCTCTGAATGCGAGATACGCCGTAACCCGAAGCCGGAAATTCCCTACGACGTACGGCCGACTGAAACCTCCACGGTGAAGCAACTCAGCCCACTGCGCGTCCATTTGCCACAAAATGAACTCGATGTCTGCCTCCGAATAAGGCGCCCTGTCAAATTTCAACCATCCGTTTGCATTGCGAATCATCACGTCCTCGTCGGCCGTAACGAGCATGTCACTGAATGGCAAAGGACTTGAAACAACGTCGAGGATCTTCGGGAGCGTTTCTTCAGCCTGGCCTGCACGTGGCGCGTCATTCTTCAGCAGCGCAGCAGAAGTTGGCAGGCCGGCGTTGAATACGTCGTTTTCGGAGGGCGTGAAAGTCGAATCCATTATTTTCCCACTATCAAAATTGCACCGTCAGGGACCATTGCCGGGACTGGGATACCAGTTGCGAAGCCTTTAGCACTCACAACGAATCCGGAAGCGTTCCGCCCCACTGTGTACGATGAGAGAGTCTTTCGATACAACTCGTGTAGCAGTTTGGGTGTGTTTGAAGGACTCGATTCATAGACAAACAGCGTCCCGGATGAAACCGTGTTCGTCCAGCGCGGGTTTCGCTGATGCCCCCACAGCGGCGTGAGGGAAGCGTCAGGAACCGTGCCGGTGGCCGTCGGATTCGCATTGAGATAGTTGATCAGCGATTCACGATATGCCAGCGCAGATGTCGCGCCCACATCTGCGGACGCAAGCGACATCCGTGCTTCCTGCGCAGGTACATAGAGAGCGCTAAGAAGTGCAACCATGGCAACAAAGAACATGCTGACCACTAATGGCATGGCTAAGCAGTCGCTTTTCGCACGCCAAAGAACATTCTGTTCTTCTGCAGCGCCACAGTATTCTTCAGTGCTTCAAAATTGCGTTGGCGGATCGTCGCGCGAATACTTGTCTCGTCTTCGCCAATACAAAATAGGCTTTCAACAACGAGCTGCTTGCGCCTGTCGGTCCGCTCAAGGCGCTGATGTAACACACCGGCCAATCCTGACGCAAGCATGCCCAGAACGTCATCCGCTGAGTTGTTGTCCCCGGTTGCAAGTGCGAACACACGTTGAAGCGCCATGGCACAGTTGTCAGCGTGGGCAGTGCAGATCACAAGCCGGCCATTGATGGATGCCCGCAACGCTTCAATTGCAGTTTCCGAATCGCGTATCTCCCCGAGAAAGATGATGGACGGTGCCCAGCGAACCGCCTGGCGACAGGCATGCCCGAACTCGCCCGGCTGAACCCAGGTCTGGTAGCAAACGCCCAGGCCATGTTGGCCATGAAGCGGCATTTCTGGAGGTTCCTCAACTGTCACAGCCACACCGCCGAACTTACTGATGCGCGAATAGACAGTTGAAGACGCTGTCGTGGTCTTGCCCTGACCGAATGTCCCGCAGAACAGAATAAGCCCCGTCATTCCCGGCCGCATGAGGCTCTCTACAATTGGAACAGGCAAGCCGAGTTCCTCAAGAGGCGTTATCGTCTCGCTCAGTCGGCGCAGGACATACACGCGCTCGCTGATGGTATTCATCAGAGATGCCCGATAGCTGATGCCGGCGTGTCGGATCGGCCAGCCTTCCCTGTCAGGGTTGGCAACGAAATACTTTTCGCAGTCAGTTCTCAGGGCAGCAAGTTCCGGCAAGTCAGCCTCAGGAGGTGGCTCAGGATCTGTCGTCCCAGGCATTCCCGACATCCAGGAACTTGTTTCACCCAGGTACAGGTCAGTAAATGGAATTGAAAGGAGTGCCATAGGTCCCTTTTTCGGTCAGGTGGACTGGAAGATGATCGTGTTGTCGTCAGATGTAGAACACTGAGCTGACGCCGTGTCTGGCGAAATGGGAAACGTCGTTACCGGCGTAGCGGCACCGACCTGCACAGAGTTCCAGCCCTTGGTGCCTGCAAGGACATTCAGGCAAACATCAGTAGGAATTTTGGTAACTGAGATGGTGAACGCCGACACCGCTCCAGTCACTGAAACGGTTCCGCTAAGACCGTGGGTAATTACAGGCGGGGTGCCAGCTGTAACCAGCATCGTCGTCGGCACCTTCTTCGCGTGAACCAGCACCTGGTTCAAATTGGCGCTTCCGTATCCGCCCTGCCCGTAGTAGACAGACTTGGTCGCAGAACGAAGCGCGCTCAAATCAGACATCATCTGAGTTGAAGCCTGCTGCGACGTTGCAGAGTTGTATAGGGACAAAGCAACGCTAACGACGACGGCAAGAATGGAGAGCGAGACGATAGTCTCAATCAACGTCATACCGCCCTGTTTTGCTGATTTGCGATTCCGAATGAATGTCATAAAAATTCCTCTGGTTGGTTTAAAAAATCGAAATCAAATCGCACTGCGCTGCATGATTTGTGCAAGTTGCAGCATCATTCCCATGAGTCCGGCCACTAGGAAGAGAATGAAGCCGCCAACAACGAGCATGGTCACGATGAACACCACGCCCATGAGGCCCTGTATCCGTTCAACGGACTCGGTGATCCACTCGTTCCCTATAAGCCGAAGGGCTTCCTCGAATCCTGATTTAGTGGAATACACACGTATGTCAGCGTTGATCTCTCTGTCTGGGAATTCATAACCTGTTCGCTCAAGAGAATCTCCGAGGTTGCGACCAGATCTGAGGCCGGCAAGGGCGCCGTCCATCCGCACCCTTGCCCATGCGGAGGCGCCGTCCCCCAGTTGTTGAATAGCCACCTCAAGGCGCACGCCCGCTTGCACTAGCGCGGCGAGAGCGATCAGCCAGGCCGAACCCTGCATGACGCGATAGATGCTGTAAGGTGCAAAACGGTCGAGAGCGACCCGCACGGGAGAATTCCAATTGGGCAGCGAGTAGAAGAATGCGACAACTCCGGCGCAAAAGGAAAAAATGAGCGCTGGGAGCCATGCCCTCACGAAAACTGACAGGTCGATCATTACCCGCGCGACACCAGTCCAGGAGTCGCCCCGCGCGACCTTGGTGAAGGCTGGAATAATCTTGAAGCCGAAGTAATACAACATCACAAATGCGAGGATCAGGATGAAGGCCGGATATGCGATGCCTCCTATTACCGCTCCTTGAATTTGGGCCTTTGCTTTCGCAACGGTCACCACGGACGTCAGCGTTTCAGCCAGTGTTCCCGACTGCTCGCCCGCCATGATCAGCATGTATTCCTCCGTGCTCACCCAAGTGCGCACAGCATCCGAGAGTTTTGCACCGTTCTCAAGGGAGCGAATCCATTCACCTATCGCAATTGATTCCGCCGCTTTCGGCCGTCGCAACCCCCTGATTTCCTCAAGGCCGGCGATCATCGGGATTCCGTCCTTCAGAAGCTTTGCGAGCTTCCGCCAAACACGCTGACGAACCTTAGTTCTGAGCTTGAAGCGGAGTCGGACGTAGCCTGCATCAAAGTCCTCGAAGTTCATGCTTGCTCCAACAAGGCAGGATCCAGCTCAAGCCCCGCGTCGAGGAGTCCGACCACCAACTCCGCTTGGAACGGATCAATCAGGCCCGCGACAATCTTCTCCTTCGCTACATCGAGCATTGTTTTGCCTCCGGTCTCCTTCCAGTAGGTGTAGGCGCGGTCGCGGTCGCCCCGACGGATGTGCATCATCAGCTTCTGGTCGGGCACGATGATTTCAGGCACCACTGTCCGTCCGATCACGCCTGTGTTTTCGCAATGCTTGCAGCCCGGTCCTGCCACGTGAACGTCCTCACACGAACCGAGTCCCATTACCCTCCGCTGCTGAGCGTCGGAGTAGCGGTCCCAAACGTCCTGGATCGAAACCCGGCAATGGGGACAGATGACTTTCACAAGCCTCTGGCAAATTAGGCCTTTAACGATCGAAGGATCAGCCATCAAATTGGGTGGAATCCCGAGGCCTATCAAACGGTCAAAGATGGCGAACACGTTGTTCGCATGAACAGTTGTCCAGACCTGGTGCCCGGTCATCGCGGCCTCAAAGGCAAGCTTGGCCGATGGGGGGTCACGCACCTCTCCGATCATGATGACGTCAGGGTCAAGACGCATCGTCGATTTAATCGCGTTCTGGAAAGCTTCTGACCTCTCGTCGGACGAGGATACATTGGCCACCGGCGTTTGAACGATCCCCGGCATTGGATACTCGGGTGGATCTTCAACCGTGATGATGTGCTTTGCCCCCCTGCTTTCCTGTTGAATTGACAGGAGCACGCGTTGCAGGGTCGTCGACTTCCCCGAGCCGGTGGGGCCAGCGATGATGTTGATCCCCTCCGGCCGCGATTTCATGAATGCGATCAGCTCGCGCTGGTTCTCTGGGTATCCAAGCGCCGCGAGGTCCGTGGCTACGGTTTCGTCCTGGTACAACAAGCGGAGCACCATAAGCATGCCATCGACTTGCGGAGTTGTCGCGATACGTATTCCGTCGAGGCCCGCCGGCAGATTGTCACGCTCGGATATCCGTCCATCCTGCCGCTTGAGGACTTCGAATGTCGCCGCAGAAATGCCCGCCATCGACGTGTATATCGAGGAGCAGAGCAGCTGACCCATGGCCCCTGGGTGCTGTTCTAGCAACTCAAGATCATTGTTGACTCGTATGAAGATCTTTGTCGTTCCCTTGTTTTGCACACGAATGTGAATGTCGGAGGCTTTCCGTTCGGTGGCCCGGCGAAACAAGCTGACCGCGATAGCCTGCATCTCGCTGAGTCCCAAGTCGCGATTTGACTCGTCGTCCTTCTTGTCGAGCTTTCGCTGAATGTCATCCATCGAAACGTCGACCACCTCGAACTTCGCTACCTTAGCTCGCAAGAGCCTCACGTAGCTACAAACCGAGGCATGAAAGGTGTGTTGCTTCGAGACGTACAGGACCGCCGCGCGCTCGTCGAAGAACACTAGCTTTTCAAGGTCGGTTCCACTTGCTGGTGCGTTCATGGTTGACTCTCAGTTGTTTTCAAGCGCAGCGATTTAGCGAATACCGGGGATGTTTCCGCCGGCGTTGAACGGCATCGGGATGGAGCCTCCCCCTGGCATCCCAATGCTCCCCTCGCGAGTTGCCAACGGCGAGTTGCCAAATGCGAGGCGTTGGGGATTTGCGCCCTTCAGATCGGTAAGAACGACCTCGTTAAGAGCAATGGTTTGCACTCGGCGATCACCGATCACGTCTCCCGCGCGCACACGTTGCTCCAGGCCGCCTGGAAAGGCCAGCAAGGCTTCAAGCTTGCCTTTCAGCCCAGCGACTGAAATCACCGATGGCGTTCCAGTTGCGGTACCCAGAGGACTGAAATTGCCACCTTTGTTGCCTGCAATCTCCTTCTGCTTCGCTGCGATCTTCGCTTGCATCTCGAGCTCACTCAGCTGCGCCGCGAGAAGCGTCATGTTCTCGTTGATGGTCTGAATCTGTGCCGCCTTCGCGGCGCTCAGTGGCGAGAAGGGTATAGCTGAAGCCGCCGGTTGGGCTCTGCTCACTGCTTGTTCCGGGGCGCCTGGCTGCGCTTGTGCCGGCGACGGAGCTTGAGGCTGCGGTTGGGGTTGCGGTTGGGGTTGTGCAAATGCGAGCGCTGATGCAAACATGAGCGCGGCAAATGAAACCCGAGTCTTAGGACCTGACATATTGAACTCCTGAAAATTGAAACTGCATCACGCCTGCTTTGTAGGTAAAGCTCAGTTTTTGAAATCTGAGCCCCGGATAAGCCAGCACGGCCGCGGCCTGCACTGGATCCATATTGGTGGTCACCGTTACAGGCATCGCAGCCCAGGACGGAAGCGTTACCATCGCGGCAGGCGGAACCGCTTGCCCGGGAAGCGCCTGCGGCTGGACCGCCTCTTTTGGCGGATCAATTCGAACGGACATTCCGTAGCGGCTTGCTAAGTCGTAGTAGCGCAGCCTCACACCCTCTTGCGCAGGCAGTCTTTCCGCGAAGTCGTTTGAAGACGCGGCGGGTGCAGGTACGGTGATGCTTGCCGCCATTCCGTCAGCCAGAAACCTGGCATCTGGTCGAACTGCCAGAAGGTGACTTATCCAAGCGCGCTCATCCGCTTTGACCCACCGGACGACCAAGCTTCCGCTTTCACAGTCGATCGAAGACAACTGCCAGTTACCGGCGCTAACGCCGGTCTCCCTAAGCGCCTTCGAGCACGCATATGCAAAATCGACCCCATAGGGCATCGCGGGCCATGGTTTGGGAGGCTCTTTTGGGGCCATCCTCTGCCCACGCGCAACTTCTTCTTCCTGGATTCGGAGAGCCTCTGCAGCGGCAGCCTTCTTCTTTGAATACTCTTTCCATGCGTACGTCCCGCCTGCGGCCAAGGCAAGGACAAGTGCTGCTGGGATCAGGGCTTTCTTCCAGGCGATGGAAACCTCGGCCAACGCCCATTTTTTCCTTTGTGCCCAAAGGGCCTGCGGGTTGAAAAAGTACTCGAATTCATGTTCTTTTGAATTCGGGATGCTCCATTCGCCCGGACAGACAATCGTGTCCCAACCACCAAAAGAGACGTGTTGACCAAGAAGGACTCGAATAGCGTCCCGTTCGCCTACCCGGTCACCCTCCGCGAGAATCACCCCGTCCCGGACCTGCACGTACAGGAACGCGTCACCGGCGTCCCCTGGTACCCTGACAGCCGCAAGCAAACTGCGCCCAGCGCCTTTCGCCACAAGGACGTCAGCAATCACGGCCGCCGCAGCGAGCTGTCCGGCCTTAGCGCCATCTGATCGATTGGCGAAGCCAACGTGCACACTTTGGGTGCCACGGATCACTTTGAAATCTGCTTGCGCGGCCAGCGCCAGTGCAGTCAGCTCCTTGACACGCGCGGACCCTGTTTTCATCAACGGGTGCCACTGGAGGCCCGAGACTAGCTCCAGCCGCTTCTTACCCGAGCCAACCTGAATAATTCTCATATCGAAGTTCTGCTTGATTCGAGTTACTGCGAAATAATCGGCTGGATCAGCACGACAAGCAATGTCCGCTTGGTCGCGCCCTCACGGGAGCCGCCCAGCGCCACGTTATCGGGCGTGCCTACTCCACCGGAAACCGCCGAGAGGTTATCCTGGTCGTAACCCGCAACGACGAGAGTTTCTCCAGTCTGGATGCGCACGCGTTGAATGAAGTTGCTCGTGGAGATATCCGGCGCCTGAATGGAGCTGTTCCCCGAGGTGATCGTTGACAGCTTGAGGAGAGACGAAAGATCCAGCGAATACTGGAGCAAGAGTTCCTTGCTGTCGATGATGTGCGGCACGAGGGTCATCGAAAAGCCGGTCTGGATGCTTCCTGGCGTCAGCGCTGTCGTGGCACCAACATTCGCTGTCTGCGTGGTCGAGCTCGAAGCAAGATAGGAGACGCGGCGGCCAACATTTACAGGAGCGGCCTGATTGTTCAGCGTGATTAGCGTCGCCGAGGTCAACTCGCGTACTCGGCCTTGCGTCGACAAAGCTGAGAACATTGCGCTTGACCCGGCCCACCGGCTTGTCGAAGATGCCGGTGCCGAGAGAATCATGTTCCCGGCCCCAGCGGCAAATGGGAACGCAGTTTTCATCGCGAGGGAATACGGGTTCGAAGCAGAAGCAAGATTCGAATACACCGCGTCCCAGTTGACGCCGTAGTTGTCCCCTTCATTGAGCTCCACTGACAGGACGCGCACTTTGACCGTAACCTGACGGTTCAGAGCCTGGTTCTGGCCATTGATGAACTCGCTGACCCGGGCGAGCACTGTCGGTGTGTCGGTGACGGTAATTGTTCCGGTGGCTGGCGATGCGATCACGCGGCCGCCGGTGCCGAGCATCTGTTTGATGCCAGTTTCCAGTGCTGACCACACCGAGAGTCCGGCGAATGCCACTCCGGTGGAATTTGCAGACGCGCCGTTTTGGGTTGCGCCTGTTCCGGTGCTTGCCCCCGCGGAACCAGACGAGCCATTCGAGTTCGAAGAAGATTCCACCGTGCTGGACAGGCGGGTGTCTCCAGGGAGCGCTGCAATGCGAAACGTCTTCGAATCCATCAAGAACAGACGCAGGCTTGAAGAGTCAGCCTTCCAGAAGATGCCGTAATAGGCGGTCACCTTGTTCATGAACCCGGTAAGACTCCCGGAGTAGTTTGCAGAAAACGGAGAATTCACACCGATCTGGCCATTGTTCGCGGGCGACGACATGCTGCCAGCCCCACCGGATGGGTAGATCGCGGGAACAATACTTCCTCCAGGCATCCCCGTTGGCATGCCGCCCGGACCTTGGGGAGCACCCGGCATTCCAGGCATACCAACCGTGGCGGATGCGACTGGAACGTCTGGGGCGATTGAAACAGGGAAGCCAGTGAGTGAGGAGATGACGCTTGCGACCTCGTTCAGATTTTGAAAACGCTGGTTGATCTCGATCAGTGCGGCATCGGTCTGCTCGTTGGCGGCCCCTCTGTCTGCCTGCTCAATCTTCCGGAGGGCAACCCAGCTTTGCTCGGAGAACGTAATGTTTGAGAACTCCGGTGCCGGCGCTGGCCTTGTGATCAGCTGCAGCGCCTCCGCCTTGGATGCCTCGACGGCAGGCTTCACAGCTGCAATTTGGGGATTCAAGCTTGTCGCGCAGCCGGATACAGCCATCGCGATAGCGAGGAAAAGAGGAGTAAATTTCATTTTTGGGTCTCCGTAACGCGCACGATGTTGTTGCCGCGATAGAACGTCGCCTTCAGGTTCGCCCGATCGAGATTGGCGGAATCGATGACAATTCCGACCGCTTTGATGAAATCCGAGCTGATCAACACCTTGTTTACGGGGGTGAAGTCAGACGCCTCCCACACCAGTGACCAACCAGCAAGGGCGGCCATTTCATGCAGTTGTGCCGCAACTGATTTGGTCGGCAGGAGGTACATGGTGGGATTTGCGTCGACCGGCAGCGCTGCTGCGGACGCGAAAGGAAGGTCCGGTGTGGATTTGGCCGGTGCAGCACCCTTCGGGACATAGGGGGCATCAACAGTTTTGACTGGCTGGGCCATCGCCACCAGGCCGACCGTCAATAAAATTGCCGCCAACGCGGACTTGCTTTGAAAACTCATTTGCTGACTCCCGTAAAACGGATTACTCGGTTGCTGTAGACGGTGGCCTGTATGTCGTAGCCCTTGCCCTGCAGGCCTGAAACAACTTTTTCGAGGGCCTCCTTCATGGACGCCGACTGCATGAGAGCGTCACCATTGATCGCCGCATCCGAATGCGCCGGTGCGTCCCACACGACCTGATAGTTCGTAGACGCGGCCCAGCGCCGAATCGTGCCGGCCACGGTGAGATCGGACGCCCTGAAGTTGAATCCGTCTGCAGGAACGTCGACCTGCACGGGGACCTGCTGCGCCTGCGGTGCCGCCGCGACCGGGCCAGGCGCCTGTTGCGAGGACCGCTGGAGGATGGCCTGGGCCTGGTCGCGTGTAATGGCACCTGACCTGAACAGTTCGTCCACATTGGCCTTGACATAGGCATGCTTGTTGTCAGCAGCGGCCTCCGCCTTGGGCGTAGGTTGGGCAATGAGAGTTGGGCGCATCGTCTCAATCCGTACATCCGACGGCCAGAGGCGATTCTTTGCCCCGCCCTGGACGCCCGTTTTCAGGACGATCCGATCGGCAGGTACGCCCGCCTTCAACATCGCATCGCGCAGCGCCTGGGCTCTCGCCATGTCAAGGCCTTCTTTGTAGGATTCATCATCGCGGCCAACAATGGTGATCCGTGTCGCAAGCTTTAGCGACTTAGCCAATTGGCTGATCTCTCGCAGCGCTGCGGGACCAACTTTGGGTGAACCGACCGTGAACCAGAGCTGGTGTTCTGAGACTTGACTCTCCCCGCCCTTCCAGGTCACCGCATCGCCCTTCAACGGGGTGGCGTAGCTGTTCGCTTCAAGTGCGTTTGAGCCGAGAAACGCCTGCGCCTTGCCAAGGGATGCGACGAGCTGGACACTTCGGTCTTTGGGATAGCCCCCACCCGTATATTCAGCTTTCATCCCGTTCGGCGCGACGGCGCTAATCTGCGGTACGTCTGCGCGCCCGGCACCCGCATAGACGACTGTCGCTTGTGAGCGTCCAAGCTGCAGGGTGAACCGCCCGCCAATCTCCGCGACCCGAATATATGGCCCTTCCTGTGTCGGCACGAGCAGCCCGATCTGGCCATCCTTGTTCTGGAAGATCGCGGGAACCGCCTCGCCAGCGCGAAACTGGAAGTAGGTAGTTTTGCCATCGTCAAAAACCTGAACCGGAGTTGCCCTCATGGCCCCACTGGTCAGGTAGCTAAAGTCAAACTGCCCCACCCGCTCCGGAGCCGAGCCGATTGCCTGCGGCACTACGGCCAGGAGCGCGGATACCGCCGCGTTGAGCACAAAGAACTGATACCTCATTGCGTCCTACTCCTCATATACGGGCCACTGAATTCCATGTCCTGCTTCACTTCAATGTTGATTCGGGTCCCCTGATCCACTGTGATGGTCGGAGGGATGTTCTTTTGGCGCTCGAGGACTGTCTTGGCCACGTCCACCAGTACCTCCCCTGCAGGAGACTGAGGGGCCTGTCCGCCGTAGATGTTTACGTTGGAGGGCTGCGCTACTTTGTCTGCCGTCCAAGCGATGAATAGGCTGCTTGCGAACATTTGGAAGAAGTGGTTGTCAACGTCACCGGTGATCCCGGATGCGCCGGCGAGGTCTGAGCCCTGAGCTGCGGGAAGGTCAAATCCTTCGCCGTTCGGCATGATCAGTCGCTGAAATGCAAAGAGGACTCGCTCCTGCCCCATCTTGATTCCAGAGCTGTACCGCCCTACAACACCAGTTCCCTTCGGAATTAGCAGGTGCCCGTTTCCGAGGCTGTCATAGATGTCGACAGTGGTGTAGGCAGTGATCTCCCCGGGCAGATCGGAGTTGAGCTTCCGACCAAGCACCGCAGGGATAACCTTGCCCTGATGGAGAGTGAAACGTGAGGCCGTACGGTAGCTCTTGATCGCCTTGTTGGTCTTCTTCTCTTCATCGGCATACTCACTCAGCCACGCCTTATCGGAGGTCCCTGCCCCGGCTGTAGGCGAGCGGGTTTGGGCAGCCTTGAGCGCGGCAAGCTGGCCGGAGCTCATAGTCATCGCGGAACTCGGCGCACGAACCTGCGAGAGAGCCTCAAGGCCAGGCAATGCAATAGAAGTTGGCGCGCGGGGTTTCTCCTGCGGAGCGGGTGCACCTGTGGACGCGGTACTGAACAACCCATAACCTGAGGCACCGCCGCCAGCACTTTGCCCCTCGTTGTCAAAAACCATTGACTTTGAAGACCGCGAGCCGACCTCGGTCTCTACATCACGGTCCACAGCCGCGCTGCCGGCAACAGACGCACCCACACGGGGTTTTACGCCAGTCGCTGCAAATGCTCCTTCGGCGAGCGCTGCATCCGGGTTGTCTCTTCGCAAGTTTGGAGGAACAGGGCTGTTCGTTGGGTTTACCGGCACAGCGGTCCCGGCCGGCCCGTTCCTGCGGGCCTCTATCTCGGTGGCCTGCCGGGCCTTCCGTTCTTCCTCGTCGATTGCAGCCCGGCTACCGGAGTCAGAAGGTTGCGAGTCCGCTTTCTTCTCAGCCGTAGGCTGTTGCGATTGTTGTTTGGTCCCGCCACTGAGAAACAGCGCGCTCACGAAAGTGCCAATCAGCAGAAAAAGGACAATCGCGCCGAGGGTTCCCTTTCGGATGGGGATCCCAGGTTTTGGATCATTGGGATCAATGATCGACTTTGTGCTGCTTGACATCAGCCGCCCTCGCTCGAGCCGATGGAGGTGCCAAAGAATCCGGTCCTGGGCTTATATCTGGTAACACGGACTTCGGCTTTGCCCAACTTCAGGACAGCCACGTCGAGCAAACGCTGGGCAACCATGTAGTCGCCCTTGATGTGATAGTTCACAAGCGCATAGTCTTGCCCCTCGATTACCGCAAAGAGTGCAGGAAGCTCTTGCAGGTCAGCTGGCATCTTGAAATAGGTGAATCGCCCATCATCGAAAACCATCACAGGCCTGAACGCCGCACTTCCACTGGTCGAATAGCTGAAGCTGAGATTCTCGGGCTTGAGCCCGTCGAGTTTGATGGGATCAATGCCGGCGCTGATGCCGAGGGACGCTTCGCCGATGGATGAGGGCTGTGACGCTTGCCTCGCACCCTTCCCAGATGGCAATGGGGTCGCCTCGAGCTGAGCATCCGACTCCAACAGCATGGTGCCAGAGTAGAGCCACGACACACGCTGGTACCACTTCTTCCCATCGCCCGTGGACTTCAGAACGAATTGATACGTGCGTTTGTCAGTAATCACCGACATCGACGTCTCAAGATCTTCGTATTTCGGCTTGATGAACAGGTTCTTGCGATTCTTTGTCGGGGTCAGCTCCCATTGCGCCGTGTCGCCGGCTGCAACAGATTGGAGGGTTTCGTCGGGCGCAAACTGAATGTGCGTCACAGCCTTTGGCTTGGTCAGAACAAGGAATGTGTTGTCCTCGTCATATCCAAACTGGACAAGTCGCGAGTCTCCCGTGAGCGGCGTTGCAATAAGCTCAGCATGCGCCGAGGCGACTCCGAGGCACAAGATAGCTGTGGCCAACGCCACGAGTTGCCTGAATTTCATCGCGCAGCCCTTTCTTCGGCTTCATTGAAGAAAACCACATACATGCCGAGTGGATTGGCCAGTAAATCGGTTTGGTTCTTGGGGGGATCAAGCTGGTAATGCATCGTGAGGCGGAGACGCTTTTCTTTTGGCTCCGAGTCACGTCCGACCCGCTCAGTAGTGGTCAGGAATGCAAAGGCGATTCCCGTCTGGGAGGCATCAACAGAGGAGACCTTTACTTCGCGAATCAGCCCAGGCTCCCGCTGCAGGCGCTCAAAGACGCGCTCGCGTACCCGAAATTCAGTGAACTGGCCAATGGCCTTCTCGCGCGAGCGAACGTTCGCATATTTGAATAGCTCATTGGTTCGTAGTGGGTCCAGTGTGTAGACCGCCTCGATCCAGCGGGAGAGCTCAGCCTGCACAACAGCTATGTTCGGAGTTACCTTCTGCACCTCAATGGGCTTGTTCACCACCCCAGTTCGTGCGTCTACCTCAACCAGCCACGGCCTCACCTCCTTCAAGGGAAGCAGCACGGTCACTGCACCGACCGCCGTCACGGCGAGCAATAATGCGACGAGAGAGAGAATGAACATTCGGTTCGAGGACACCATGCTGCTGCCGTAGATCTCGGCGAACTTGTTCGCGCCGTCCTCAAATGCTGCCACTGGAGTGTTCGGGTGCGACTGGAGCGTTTTCGGTGTGCCGATGGCTATCACGTCGCGGTCCGGGGACGGCTTTCTCTGTAGCGCGGAAAAAATGCCCATTGAATTTGCCCTAAAGTACTGAGCAATGCTAAGGACTCAGGGACATTTCCTTTCCCGCTCAACGCTGCAGAAACGGTGCATTGAGCCAAAATCTCAAGTAGATTTGCCGGCCAGTCGCGCAGGGTAGTAGTTTCTACTTCCAGGGGTGACGCCACGACCGTGCCGGTCTACCGCTCGGGCGATTCGCTGATCCGCGGAGTGCAAAAAAAAGCCTGCAGCGAAGCAGGCAATTGATGGAGAGAGGGAGAGAGTGACCTAAAAAACTATTCGCCAGGCACCCTTAACTGTGGCCCAGGTTAGGAGAATCAATCCAAATGCACCCAGACAGATCAGCACTGGGTGCTCATAAGCATATTTAGTCACTGACACTTCTATTGCAAATAAGGGGTCCGAGTTCGTGAGATTCGACATCGCGACATGGATGGCCTCCCGCTCACCGAGGGACGTTTCACGTCCAAGCGCGTCCTCCATCAGCGCGTACCGCTGGCGTTTGGGCAAGTCCCCAATAGCCTCAAGCCAATTTGCCAAGGTATCCGCACCAGGCTCTTCGACTATGACCTCCTCTGCCGGCATGGCCCGGCCAGCAAAGGCGACGGCAGGATCAATTGCCGACCACGCGCTCATCAACGCGATTCTTTGCTCGTTCGGGAGCACCATGATCTGCTGCAGCTGATCGAGCATCGCTGCAGATCCATGGGTTGGGTTCGTTGGGTTATTGAGCATTGGCACTTTCAAGCATGTTGATCCGTTCAAGTGGGTAGGTTATTCGCCGTCGAGAGCCAAAACCGATGTCCCGGCCGTAGAAGTCCGCTGCTTGCCCGAGCTGGCAACTTGGGTTGACCCACAAGAATCAAGGGACCCTGGCGACTCCTTCTTTCCCTGAACCACTCCCCATGTTCGAAGCACATTCCAGACGAGTCCCGTATACCGCTTGTTAAAGCATGGAGTTGCAGAGTGATACGCCCCGATCGCGAACCAGGTGTTCCCATACGCAGTTATCTGCTTCTTCAAATGCCATGCCGCGACGTAACTTGCAATGCATCCGTCGAGCAAGTCGTCGGGGGCGATACCGTGTGACTTCAGCTCCTTAAAGTGCATCGAGTTGATCTGCGCCATGCCTACGTCGGTTGTCCCGTTTCGATTCTTGTTCATCGCTTTAGGGTTGAAGTTAGATTCAACCTTAAGAATCGCCCGCACGATCCACGAGTTCACACCATGGAAATCACCGGCCTGTGACACGCAATCATTCGGCTGAGCTGGTTGACTGATCGGAAAGGTCGCCGCCCGAGCCAGCTGAGCACCCGTCGGTGCGGTGCTAGCTAGGTCCATCGCCGAAGCGAGCGGCGCGCAGAAAATGACCTGCATCGCTGCAGCGCACGTAGTGAATAACTTTCCCAATTTCATCCTCGATCGCCTAAAACAGTTGTAATTGCGACTTCCACGTCGCTCCGACTAATAACGATCTGGTCCCCGTCAGTTTGGCTAATGGCGCTGTTGACGGCGTGCTGGCAGATTGCCTCAGCATTGGCAATACTCTGATCGCCCATAAGTTGAACCAGTTCTTCTACGCTGAGATCCGGAGTCATACCTACCTTGCGAAAGGCAAGCCATTGCGTGAGGTGTGCCGCCAGTTGCGCACCGCTGGGCCTGACAAATTCAACCTTCTCGGTGAACCGTCCACCGCGCAAGAGGGCAGGGTCAATCTGATCGGGGTTGTTAGTTGCCGCAACCCAGAGCACGTCACGTACCCGGTCGTTCACGCCCTCCATGAGGGTAAGCAGCTTGTTCGTTGCTTCCGTGTTCTGTGAGTATTCCCGCGACCGCAGAAGCTCATCGGCTTCGTCGATAAAGATGAGTGTCGGCCGCAGTTCCTTGGCCTTTGTGTAGAGCTTCTCCAGCGCCTTAGGGTCGCGGGCCAGGTCCGCGCCAGTAGCAATCAGGAAAGTCCAGCCAACCTCCTTCGCAAGAGCCTTGCACGCGGCCGTCTTTCCGGTGCCCGGGGGGCCAAAGAAGAGCACTCCAGTCGGAAGGGACCCGCCCAGCCGCTCCACGCGAACTGGATCAGCCAAGCGACTGGCGATCATTGCCAGGGCGTTCCTTGTGAAATCTGGGAACACCATCTCGCTCAAGCTTTTCACATTCTCAGGTTTCGCACCACGCTGCCCCTGAATCCGGCGCAGGGCATTCATGAAGTCATCAAAGGACAACTGCTCCGTGCGCCCACCGGCACCGGCCTTGTCCGCGAGGTACGAGGGCATTTCCTCCGTAACGGCGAGGATGCGTTTCACAGAAAAGCCATTCCAACGCAGCGCCACGCTGCGCAGCACCTCCGGTGAAACTTGCGCCGTTGGAGTATGAGCCTTGATTCCGCCCTTCAGCAGGCCCACCCGGGCGTCCTGATCCGGCGGTGAAACCTCAATTTTGAAGTCGAATCGGCCTTCCCGAATAGCGGCGCCGTCGAGCCGGTCCATGTAGTTCGTAGCGGCCACGATCACCACCCGGTGCCGGCGCACGTCAACCAGCAGCGTAAGAAGCGAGTTAACGACATCACTATCTTCCTTATTGTGGCCGGCCGAGTCGCCGCGGCTGGGGAGGAAGCTGTCGATTTCGTCGATGAACAACATGCATGGCTGATTTCGAATCGCCTGGTCGAATGCCGCCTTGATCCGCACGGTACGCTCCCCGACCCACTGGCTTGCCACATCAGAATGCGTGAGCGTAAGGAATGGCAGCTTCAGTTCACCCGCCAACGCCTCTGCGAGCACAGTCTTCCCATTGCCCGGGTCGCCACCGAGCAATATGCCGTTTCGAGGCTTCGCCCCTTCTGCCCGCGGAGCAGTGATTGCGTGCCCGGCTGCGAGGAGGCGCTTTTTGAGGTCTGTGTTCCCGTGGATATCCTTGAACGTGATTTTCGGCACGATCACACGCGCTACATCTGGCACGGCGACCTCACCTGCAGTATTTTGGGCACGAACCCTAGCTTGAGAAGGCTTGGCCTTGAATCCATAGAGAAATTCGCTCTTTACAAGCAACCACGAGGCTAGGCCCAGACCAATGACCGACGCAAAAGGCCAGTACCGTTCCTGCGGGCCGTGGTCGGCCAGGGCAAGCCAGATGGCAAACGTTGCTCCATAGAACTTGACGACCCAGGCGCTTGCTGCCGAAAGCCCGATGGAGGCGGTCAATGGAATTGCTACACCGGCTTCTCCACCAGACCCCATCAGGGCCGTGACGAAGCGGAGTAGATGGAAGGCCAGGAGAAATGCCACTGGGCCGGCGAGGAAAAGAAGTCCTTTCGTGGGAAGGACTTGGCCCTTGTCACCGAGACTCCAATCAAATGTCGTCAGGGTGCCTTGAAAGGCGTTAATGACCCAAGTAAGCCAAATTCCAACGAGGGGAAAGACGACAAGCAGCACCATCAAAGCGAAGGTGGCAAACATGCCAACCCGACCAGCCGACTCCTGAAGTGCGCCCATGAAGGAAAATTTGCTGTTTCTCATGATATTCCGTTTCTGTTCTACCAAAAGTATCACAGAAGGCTCGGCTGTCAATTGCCTCGACAGACGCGCTCACGGGCATCGCCGAAAGTCATCGCTGCGGGGGGGCCGGTTGCTCCTTGGATGGTGCGTTCGCCCTGTAAGACTTTTGATACGCCCGATTCTGGGAGTTGCTGTTGAAACGAGTAGCACCGGATGGCATTCCGCTTCTCGCGTCACTTGCCCCAAGTGACGATGCCCGCTGCGCACCGACGGTGCTGTTGTAGGCAGATGAGACACCAGATTTTGCAGCTTGCCCACCGGCGCCTCCAGCATAGTTCGCACCGCGGGCGCCGGCACTCTGCGTGAGGCCCTTGATCCCACTAAAACCGGCACCGCCAGCACTGCCCTGCAGGAGTCCAGTTGCGATAGAGGGCACCTGGGCCATGAACAGCGCAGCCATCACTGCCAGCAGCACCATGAATCCATAGAGCGTTACGTCGGCTGTCAGCGTGTCCATGGAAGCCGTTCCTGCAGAGTCTTTCGCGATCTTTGCCGCGACCTTGGCCAGCGCTTCAAACAGTTTCCCGGTAATCAGGAACATGAACGCTGCAACCAGCTTCATCATGCACGCGCCCAGTAGGAATCGCAGCCATGAATCGAAGACCCATGACATTGGCTTGAATATCAGAAAGGGGACCATGACCGGAGCGAGGCATACAACAAGTTCCACGCTGACCATTGCCATCGCTGCGGTCGCTAGAAAGACGCACCCGGCAAGCAGCACCAGGAAGATCGTCACCATTTTCATGATGTTGACAAAAATGAACGATCCGACCATGTACATGATCTTCCCGGAGAGCAGGTCAGCGGCTGACCCATCCGTGGCCGAACTCGTGTCAGCTATCAAATAGATGCTGTTGAAGATGAGCTTCGTAGAGTCGCCAAGAAGCGCGGTCAGGGTACTCACATCGGCCCCCGTGACTGACGAGGCAAGCGAGTCCATCTGGCTCACGATCTGTCGAGCGCCCCCATAGGCAGGGTCAATAATCGCGACGACAACGCCGGCGCCTACGAAAATTGGAACCCATTCGCCTATCAACTCTCCAATCCCCTTCCCCCCCGCCATAGTCTTGAACGCACCCCACAGCATGCCGATAAATACGCCCAGCCCGAGAAGTTTGTCACCGAAGGACTTCATCGAAGAATTCGATTTGAGCTTCTGCAACGCCTGATCTAGCGCAGTCGTTATCTCCTGAGCCATTTGTTGCCCAGAAATGCCTGCGGTTGGGACCGTCTGCGCCACAGCCTGAGCGGCTTCCAACTCCGCGCCCTCAGCGGGTGGGTTCTGTGCAGCCGTCAGGGTAGCGCCAACGGCCAACGTCACACAGAACAGAGCGAGCAAAAGGCGTTTCCTCTTGCAGGCCGCTCCGACGTTCCTGGCAAACTCAGCAGCTCGGAATGCCGCCCTGCCGACCAGCGAGGCAAACCAGAATCGGGCTGGGCTTTCGTAGATGGTATTCACCGCTGCATCATTTCAAGTTGCTGCGCCCGAATCGCCTTCTGTCGCTTCTGGACGAGGTCGAATTCATTCGTCGTCTTCAGCTTGTCGTTGGCAGCATCTACCTTGGCGTCCACGTCACTCTCGGCCCTGGCCATTATGGCGACCATACGGGCATTCTGTTGAACCAGCCGGTTCATCTGGTTGTTCAGGATCTTGATCGACTCGTGTTGCCCTGTTGCCGCCGAAATCGCGCTCCCCTGCTCCTGTACGAACTTGTAGTCCTCGTCGACTTGCTCCATCGTGGAACGAGCGGTCTGGATCCTCAGCTTTGCACGCTCGTTGCCAAGCCGCGCGTCATTTGCCGTCTTCAGTACGTAGTCCTTCCAGGACATGTTCATGAGTTTCGCAGCCATCTGGTTCGAGTCAAGGTTCTGCATCTGGCTCGAAAGACTTCCGGTCAGTCCATTGATGGACTGCTGGTAGCTGCGCAAGGAGTTGTATGCCTTGTTGGCGTCAGCGATGTTCCCCGCAAGGACCACCGGGTCAACTCCCATGGTATTGAGCAGCTGGTTTCGATACTGCTCAATTTGAACCATGTGGGACTGAACTGTAGTCATTGCGGTCTCGGCCGAGTCAACTGCTACTTTCACGAGTTCGCCGTTGTTCAGGAGCTGCGTGATCTCCGTGCCGCCGCCGAAGCCAGCAACGGTGCCGGTGTGAGCCGGCAGTGAAATGGACGCAATGCCCGCGAGAACCAGCAGATGGACGAGGGGGGTTTTCAATTTATGCAGCAACATGTAGTACCTCTTTCACAAATTTCAGTTCCCAATCAGGTGCGCCCCGAATGGATGCCTCGAGGACGGCCTGCCGCATAGCAGGCTGGGTCGTTGCCTCGTTGATAGCAATGAGCAGCGCAGGCATTTGTGTGCTGACCAGCCGGGTGACAGATGGCTTCACCAGCAAGTAGTCACGCTTCGGAATCGCATGCGCGAGAAGATTGAGCTGACTCTCATTGATGTCGAATACCTGGCTGTACAGAGCCGCCTGCTGGTGAACAGACGACTTGACTGCCGGCAGCAGGATCTGGCAAGGGATGTTGGTAACGAAACTTCCGATGTTCGGGAGCCGAGCAAGTTCGTCCAGCGCTTGAGTCGCGAACATCACAAATGCGCGCTTTTTGCGGAAGGTTCTCAACCAGTCTTCCATCTTGGCTGCAAACATCGGGTTCGCCAGCATGTACCAGGCTTCCTCGATATAAATGAGCGTAGGTGTGGTCCCGTCTAACCGGCTTTCGATGTTGTAGAACGCGTAGTCCATAAATGGACTCGCGAGCTGCGGAGTCTGCAAAATTCCGCCACACTCCATCCCCACCATGTTGGAGAGCTGGAAGTTGTCTTCGTCGTTGTCGAAGTACGGAGCGTAGGCCCCAGCGCCCGCATCATCGTCGTCGGTTCTGTCCACATAAGGCGCAAGCTTCGCGGCAAGTGTTTGATCCGCGCCGGCGATTAGCGCATACAAGGCTGAGAGACGCCAGCCGGACCGATGGGAGCGGCGCAGGCCTTGAATCGCCGTAAAAATCGCCTGTCCTTCAGTTGCCGAGACCTCACTTCCGCCGGCTGCAATGAGCACTTCGACCCACTGCCGCAATCTCATGTCGTCGTTCGCATCGAGCATCACTCGGACGGGGTTCATCCCGATCTTCCGGCCGCCCTTGCCTCCCAGATCAATATGCTTCCCGCCCAGAAGCACAGTGGCAATCATGAGCGAGTGGTCCTTGTCGAAGATGAACGTTTGCGATGGGGTGTACTTCTGAAACTGCGCAATCAGCAGGGTTAGAAGTGACGTTTTCCCCGAGCCAGCGCCGCCTACGATTGCTGTGTGGCCAAGGTCGGTCTCGTGCGGATTGAAGTCATAGGAGATTCCGTAGGGAGTGACGAACCGGCAGAGTGGAGGAACGTCATAGCCAAGCAGGCGCGAGAAGAATGGGTGCGTCTTTTCCCCTGTGGAAATTGTTCGAATTGGGGTCAGATCGGCCAGATTCGCCGTCGAGGCGAGTTTCCACCGCATGATGGCGTTGGCATTACCAGGCATCGATGTAAGGAGTGCGGAAATAAGCCCTTGGCGCTCCCGTATGATCGTGTACCCACTTGCGCGCAGATTGCTTGCCATCAGGTCGGCCGCATTCTCAGCCTCCTTCTGGCTGTTTCCCAGAGCCAGCACCGTCATGTTGTAGTAGCCGTAACTCACATTGGAGGCGGTTAGCTCGACCAGTGCCTCCTGTGCATCGTCAGCGAGCTGCAAATTTCCGGTGTTTACCTTGTCGGAAACGGTATCAAGAAGGCGCTCAGCTGCCCTTGTGAGAACAGACTTAACTTCGCTGCGGTAGAATATCTCCGCGTCCTGAATGGCCTTCTCCGCAATCGTCCGATCCATGAAGCGATAGCACTGTATGAGCACATACTCGCAGTCCACCCCCATGAGGCGGTCGACGTCCCCGCTGAACGCTTCCTGCGGCGTACCGGTGGTCGAAAGTGCTGCAACAAACGTGCTTTTGGTCGGCCCCTGGAACTCGACTTGATCTTGCCTTCTGATCAAGGTGTCTGTTGCAAGCGCTGTATTGAGGTAGGTCATGCCCTTGCTGACGCTCACCGGTCCCCGTGGCGAAGCAAGATTTGCCCGCGCGTAGAGCTCGCCAAGCATTTCGTCATCGCGCAAGCGCGAAAAGCCCAAGTTCAGCTCAACGATCCCCGAGAATGTATCAAGGATCTTCTCGAACTCTACAGTCATGTCGCTCAACTGGCCGCGAACCCGTGCGACCGCGCCCTTGTCGGTCAGCCGGCGCCGAATGAGGCCGGCAACCGCAGCGAGAAAATTCCCGTCATTCTCACTTACTTCACTCCGAATCGCCTCGAAAAAGGCCTCGGAGCGATTTGGGAAATTGAAGGAAAGGAACATGCATTGGGTCACAGCTGCATTCCGTTGCTTCGTGCATGCCTTCTCCCACTGCCGATCAATGGCCTGTGCAATCGGGTTCGTGAATTCACCGGAGGGATAGCCAGTGACAAAGCGGCGCTCCTGGATTGTCCAGAGCGTAATTCGGTCGTTTAGCGCCCGCAGTGCCGTTTGGAGCTGGGAGATTCTTTGGTCAACTTCGAAATCCTGCTTGCCCTCGACGTCCGCGCCCTCGTATGTGTATCCAGCGAGCAGAGACCCGTCCTGGCAAAGCACGAGCCCGGGAGCAACCTGCGTGAACCAGGGCAGGAGCTCTGCAAACGAGCGCGCCGCTTTACGCGGCTTTGTGAATAGATCTTCGAAGGAAACCATGTACGCCTTTTGACAAATTAGAGGGGAAGTCCCCTACCCCAACCCTTCGGCCGGGACTTAGCGTCTTCGAGCCGGGGTGTTGCGTCATAAACGTGCCCCTCGCGCAGGTAGCACATCAAGATCCCGATGAATTGATCATCACGCTTCGAGAGCCACCTTGCGATCAGATAGCCCAGGAAGACGATGGGAATGCCCCAGTAGCTTTTGGCTACGATGAGGAAAGTGCCGACGAGCGCGAGACCTGCAAAGCTGCTCTTCTCGACGCCCATGATCAAACGGGGACGGTGTAGAGACTGATGAAATGGTGACGAGCGGGATGCCATAGGACGTAGCCAGGCGCAACTTAGGACAAGCAGCTTGGAAGTTGAATAGTCCCGGTACTCAACAAGATCGAAACCAGGCCCTGGATGATGCCGAACACAATCGCCACGCTGATCATGCGGCCCCAGTCCATCTTGGTGATCAAGCCGATAACCAATGTGGCGATGCAGACGACGATAAATATCAGGATCGCAAGCGGTCCTTTCATCCACATGGCAACCTGACAGCCGACACCTTCAATAAACGGCATGCTCATTGACTGAGCCATCGCTTCAATGGGAACCGCGGACAAGAGGAAGGCTGCAGCCAGGGCAAATGCGAGAGCGACGGGCCGGTTTTGCTGCCCCATCGGCGCGTATGCCTTGAACATGCTGGCGAGGCGGCTGATTGATGCTTTCATTGGGATATCTCCAGGGTTTTCAAAAAGGGAAACTGTTAAAGGTGCTCAAGGGAGTAGTCGCCACTCGCACGGTCGAAACCGTGTAGGCGGCAAACCTCGGAGACGGCGCGCTTACTGCCCTCTCGTTTGATGTAGAACATCCACTGCAACGTGTCGGCGATTGCGACACGGATCGCCTCGTGTGGAATGCCCATGTCTGCCATCAGCACGAGGTTCTCCAGTCGGCCGAGCGCGCGACTGGCGCTGTTCGCATGGATGGTTGCCGCGGAGCCTGGATGGCCAGTGTTAGCGGCGTCCATCCAGTCATAAGCTTCGGGTCCGCGAAGTTCACCCACAATCACGCGCTTGGGGGCGTATCGCATTGCTGTTCGAACGGCGCGGCGGGCAGTCATGCCCTGCTCATCGTCACATTCGACCAGGACAGCGTTCGGGGAAGTAATCTTGAGTTCGTGTACTGTCTCAATGACGAAGAGCCGCTCCTCCTTTGGAACCATGCTCAATGCTGTGTTCATCAACGTCGTCTTCCCCGACCCGGTGCCGCCAACGATAAGAAAGTTCTCTTTTGCAGCAATGGCTTGCGCCATAAGGTCGGCGTACTTTTCGGAAATCACGCCTGACGCGACATATTCCTCAATCGAGAACACCCGTGCGGCATGCCGTCGAATGCACATTGACGGGCCGTTTACGGCGACAGGAGGGAGCAGCGCCTCAATTCGAAACCCGGGGAGCCTGGCCGACAAAACGCGTTGTTTCGACTTTTCCCCAACCTCTTTTTCCATCAACCCGGCGATCAGAGTAATTGCGGCCCGAATGTTTGGCGCGCTCAGCTTTACCCGGACCTTTGTGTCCTCCCCATGCTTGGAGATGAAGACGTCGTCGGGCCCGTTGATCATGATTTCATTGATCTCGCCATCGGCGAAGTACGGCCGTAGGACGTCCAATGTGTCCATCAACTGAGCGAGAACCCGCTGAGTATTCCCAACGCGAGCAACCTCGTTCAAGGATCTGTCGCCGGTGGGGTTCGCATTTTGCATGCACCCTATTCTGTTGATAGACAGGGAATTTCCGTCCCGCTCAACGCATGGAAACTGGCTTGTTGAGCGACCGCGTTATGAGAGCGCCCGGGCTACTTACAGGAAGGACGGCGAATAGGCGCCATGGTTATGAGCGCTCGCCATGCAGCAAGTAGTTATCGCCCTGACTCAATACGCCCGGCCGCCGGCCCGTCAGGTTTGCCCGAGATAGGCGATGACACTTGCCGTTGGAGCGGCAAGGCCAGTTGTCCGAGCCATTTGCCTCAGCGCCCGAAGAGCGGCTGCGTGTTTGATATCAGTACCGAAAGCGGGATGGCAACAATTAAGGCCCAAGCGGGGGCCAGGAGGGGGGAGATGCTGAACGGAACGACTAGGTATACCAGAGGTAAGACGAGCAAGGGGATGACCAGAAGGCTCGCGAGAGCAAAGGTCGCAGGCCTAAGTGCCCCGAACTCAGCACGCTTGATTTTTCTCTGCATAAATCCGTCGTAGACCGCAGCAAATAGAAGAGGAGCAAGGATCACAAACCAGACCATCACTATCGCAAACCGCATCGCCATGACATACGCCTGCAACATCAGTCCCTGCAGATAGCTGTTGTACATGGATGACATGGCTATGCCGACAGGTCCTGCCACCCGTCCCCCAAGGTCGCGGTCTTCCTTTGAATGCTTCAGTCCGTTTGCAGTCTGGGAGATCATCCCGAGGGGAGTTCCAGTGAAGATTCCGGAAGCAAACCCAACAACCCTGACTGCGACAGTTTCCCCCAATGCCTCCCTCGTCTGCTGTATCTCGGATTTTACGAACTGCTCCATACTGGAGCCGGAACGCATCACCGGCCCGAGAAGGAACCCCACGGCGATCACACCGAGCCAAAAGCCAATATGCTGGCTACTTTTGACGGCCATGGTTATCCTCGCGGCGCCAGGAGTTCAAGGTAACCAGCATCGACGGGATCATCGGTAAGCCGCGCGATTAGGTGGATTCTCAGACCGGCTACTTCTTCCACAGTCGGCTGTTCCGCAACCAGAACGGTCTCCAGCTCCTTCATGCCGTGGGCTAGAGCCCACGAGTGCAGCGGCTCAGAGAAGTACCGCCACCGAAGCAGCTGCCCATCCGTGTTCTCGCCATAGACCGCCAACCGGGCAACCTCTGCAACGCAATTGGCAAGCCAATAGAGATAAATTGCAACAACGCGGCCCTCATACGATTCGCCGCGGCGCACAGCAGCGTCGACCTTCGTAACTGCATTTTCAATCGCACATGCGAGCAGCGAGTCGCCTGCCAATGTTGGCCACATTGGGGTCAGCAGCACACCGAGGCGCTCTGTCGCCGCCCTGAGCTGCGGGTGGTGAGTCCAGAGCGAAAGCGCAACCGCTGCGTATGCTTTTCCGTCAATGGTTGCATCGAGCCACGCCCCCGGCGAGGTTTGCGAGAGGCCGCTGAGCGGCCAAATGCCCAAACTACCTTTACGCACCCCTCCACCAGGGCTAGCTTTCGAACGATCGAAATTGATCACCTGGCTCATTATCTTTTTACCTTCGCATCTTCTAGGATTACCGGTATCCGGCCTTTGATCAGTTCGCCACGGTTGAATATGCCGATGTAGTGCAAATCTGGTAGTGAGGGTAAAAGGCTCTTCGGAAAAATCTCCATGACAACGTCTTCAGCCTTGTCACTCTGGTTAGAAGAAAATTCGAGGCCCGCATCCTCAGTTTTGGACCCAATGCCGGAAGATGAACTGCGCACGGTAATCGCGGTTTCACCCAATTTGTCAATGATCAGCTTCATGGTGTCCGGATCCTGGGTTGCACCAACGATCATGTTGTTCATGTTGCCGATGAATCGCCTTGCACGGGCTTCGTTCCCACCGAATTTGTCAACGAGGTCTGAGAATGTTTGCCCGAGAGCCCAGATGAAGAAGCCAGCTCCCCGGCCTTTGTTCGCCTGCTGAATCAGCGGCGCGCATGCGGCATCGCCCCACTCGTCGACCACAACATGCACGCGCCGCGGTTCCTCTCCACGATCTGAGTCGAGCCCGTGGTTGTAGATCTCTGCAGCCACCGAGGACATCTCGGCAAGGAGCATTGTCGACATTGCCTTTCCGACCGATTCATCTGCTAGGGTATCGGTGCCCATATACAGAATGTGGTTCCCTTCAACGAGACGCTTGCCGTCCATGATTGGCCTTGTGTCGGCAACATCCTCATAGTCAGGGGATAGGAGACCCTTCAAGTCATCCGTCGTGAGCTTGGTCAGCAGGGGGGTGATACTGACGATCATTTTCCCGAACCATTCCTTATTGGCCTCAAGGATGGACACCAGCCCGCGGACTTCTTCGGGTTTGACGGGAATTCCGAGCTTCTGCGCGTCCTCTGCGGTTTCAGGAACGTCGGATTGGAAAACCTTGATCATCGCGCTCAAGGTCGGCGAGCTTGTTTCAACCGCATTTTTGCTTTGAGGCCGCTTTCCTGCCGCATTCGAGGCATTGATTTCCTTCTCGATTGCTTCAAGGAGCTGGGGGCATTCTTCATTGAAGAACTTCACAAGCACGGCTTCCGCCATCTTCTCGACCGATACCCGCGACTCCATTGCAATTTTGAGTGAGTAGAGGCTGACACGGCGTCCGACATACTTCATGCCGTTGGTGATCCGGTGCACGGCCATCCAGCAGAATTCCTTAAAATTGTCGGCCTCCTGGGCGTCCAAAACCATCGTTATGCGGGACGCAACTTGTGATACCTGATCCCAGTTCTTGATGAGGTCCAGGCGCACGGATTCTGAGGCGAACGCGGGATGAATCATCAGGAACCGCTCAGGGTGCCCAGCAAGCCGCGCGGCCTCGCGGCAGATTTCGCGAAGGTCTCGATCCCCTTTTGGATCAATCACGATGACAGTGTCACCTCGCATCGCAAGCTGGAATATCACCAGCGCAGCAAGGCGCGTCTTGATAGCACCGGTTGTCGCGATAATCGCGCAATGCCCTTTGAGCGATTCGAACGGAAGGAAGATGTCAACCTCCTTCATATCGAGCCCATGGATCCACGGCAATCCCTTTGCCTTATATGGGTTTTGCTTCAGCTTCGTCCACTTGATCCACCAAAGGGGCGGGTACACATCGACAAGATCCCTCTTCATGATTTCGTACGCGCGCTGGGTATGGCGCGGCTCCCATCGATATCCCCAGCCGAGCCAAAGGTTGTTGCCCATGTCCTTCATCGCCTTTTGAAGGGTGCTTGTTGGAATCACACGCACGTCCTTGCCGGCAAGGGCAAGCTTGTAGTTCAGCAGCCGTCTCGCGCCAACCATCCTCAACATCGCCATCACTGCGGCCAGCGCCGCAGAAGAGATTAACGTGACGGTGGTTGCGTTGATGATGAGGGCACATAGGGCCATCCAAACCGCGGCTACGAGCCACGCAATAGTGGAACGCGCCTCATAGATCGGCCGCAATAGTTGCTCGAATCTTTGTCCATTTGCCATCTAGAGTCCCAGCTTCTTGCACCCATAGCGCGAAATAACAATTGCCTCGCGCGGTTTCGACGAACCCTCGGGTATCGCGACCTTCATGATTTTGAGACCAGGCGTCGCTGGTGCGGTGTAGACCAGCCCGGCGACGGCGATCTCGTTTACCCAGTCCGGTATGTTGCGAATCATTGAGGACAAGAGTTCAAAGCTGATGGCGGCCCCGTTGTCCGTCATCCGCATCGTCGTACTGTCTTCGCCTCGCTCGCGCCAGGTCTTAATTACCTTTCCAAGAAGCTCGACCGAAAGCGGGGTCTTCATTTCCCTGCGGATCTCTTCTGGAACCAGGTCGCTGAACTTAATTTCCGGCGCCTCTTTTACCCTCAGCTGGTCGTCAGGCGCGCTGTCGGGCACCGACATTGCGTTAGCTGATGGACCTCGGCTTGCATCGCGGTTACCAGTTTTGGAGTCACTGGGCTCCGCCGTTACCGTTGGCGCAACCGCATCCTGGTGGCTCGTGCCATGGACCGAATTGCGCGCTTCGTCCTCCACACGCTTCGCTAGATGTGGTGCCGGGGCGCTTGATACGGCAGGCCCATGGTTAAAGATCTCCCCGGACTCCTGATCTACGAACTTGCCCTTCCCCGAGGGTGGTGGGGCAGCTTCGGCGCTAGCTGCAGGTGGCATTAGCGGCGGTGCTGCCTGCGCGACTCGGCGTTCCACCGCCGCAATTGGATCTGCCGCGAGTACCGCGACAAGAGTCTTTGGCGGCGACTTCTTGTAGTCGGCCGGGTCGTATGATTCCATCACCGCGAACGGGTTCTTCAGCTTAAACGCCGGGTGCAGATTGCCTTCTACGTCGACAACCTCGACCTGTCCGCTGTCATCGCCACGTGCGGTGTCAAATATGCCCGCCGCTTTGAGCAGCTCGGCCAGGACGGACGGGGAGGATGGCCAGCCCTCGTGACCATCAATTTTCCCCTGCTTGACAATTTCGTGGCCTGCTTGTGGCCACACCAGGTAGAGCCCGGTAGCGTCCACGATGAATGGAAGGCCGTTGGGCACCCATGTGCCGGCGTCTACCATTGCTCGCATCGCACCGACAAGATAGGGCGTGAGGTGGGTTCCGATGGTCAGGCGACCGTAGTTCTCTGGCATGCGGGCCTCTTCTCGAGTCCTCACCTTTTGCCACATCGTTGCAATGACATCGCGCGCAATCCTTGCAGACGTATCGGCTCCGCTGACAACTTCAAATAGGTCGCGGGTCAGGTGCGTCGAGCCATCCTCCAACCACGCGAGGTTGTCCGGACCGAGGATCTTGTGGAGAATTGATGCCGTGTACGGCGAAGGGCCGATTTGGATTTGGCCTTGCTCAGCCTTGTCCTCTGGCCAAGAGACATATATCCGGTCGGTGTCACTCGCGAGAGTCCACTTCACAAGGCTCTGATGATGCTTCTGCCATGCTTCGCCGCGTGCGTTGGTCACGATCATTCGACCTAAGGGCTTGCCAAGCGGATAGAGAAGCGCCGCGGCAAAGCAGAAGTATCGCCATCGTGGTTCCAGCTTGTGGCGCCGCTCGACACTTTCGGCACCCGTAAAGATTCGCCCATCGGAAGCCTGAAAGCTGAGAAAGGCCAGCTCGATTGAAGCGCAAAACAGCCCCCCTTCTCCGGAGAACAAGCCCGACGAAGTGGCAGGAAGCGCACTGATGTGTTCTGCGAGTCGCTCTAGGGGTTTGATAAACCTGTGGTCAAAGTGGGCTTCACTTGTGGCGGCGTGAAGTTTAAGGCGTCCCAGAATTTGCGAGTTTCCGTTGAGGAGGTATTCGGCATCACGGATTGGCAGTCCCGGATCGTCAGGGGGGTAGATATTTTTCACCCGCGACACAGGCAAGGTGGCCCGAGCAGGCTGACGGGCAGCGGCGGGAGCGGGTGATGGGCGTCTTAGGAAGGTCTTCTGAAACCAGCTCGAAATCATCTATTGATTGTGCTGGGAGCGCGATTTATAGTTCGCCGCTCTACGAGTCGCTTTTAGGCCATTGAGCCTAATGGGTGTTCAATCACTGCCTCACGTAGCACCTTCCCAATGCGGTCCGTCTCACTTACGATGCTGCACGCAGCGAATAACAGTTGTCAGCAGGCTTGCGGCCGAGGAGCTCCGCGAGTTTCCGCCGTGACGATTCGATGCTTTGCTGATGAATAGCGCAGACGGGGCAAGTCGGCCGCACGTTGGATGCCAATGTCCAGACGAACCGCGAAGAGCATTCTTGACATGTGTGCACGTCGACAACTCGATTTCTTACCCCGTCAATTAGCACTACGTAGGTTTCAAAGCTCACCCGAGCGTCATCGGGATTCTCGTACAAGGCCGATCTGTACTGAAGGTAGACCTCAATTCGTTTGTCGAGCGCTGCGCCCAAATTGGTCTCGGCCTGGGATGCTGCCCCGGGGCCATTGGCGCCATAGTGCAGATTGACCAAGTAGGCCGCGTCGTACTTGTCCACCAATTTGCTCAGGAAACCCTTGGCTGTGTAGGACTGCCCAATCCCCCTTGGCCTTGCTATGTCGCGCCCCATTGCAGCAACGCGCCTATCCACCGCATCCTTGAGCCGTTGCGGGCGCACGTCAGTGCCGGTAAGTGATTGAATCAGCTGCGTACGCTGTGTGAGTCGGATAAGGACTTCGAAACGCTCTTCCCATCGTGGATCGTCAAAAAGATTCAACCGGTTTCTTGCGGCCAGCGCGCGGCCCATTGCGATATCTTTGCTCATAGTTTGCTTATTGTTCGGCTCGTGACCGATCAGTGGGAAAGCGGGTGATTGCGGCGGGTAGTTGCCGCAAGCACAGTCCGTTCGCGCGAAGTCAGTTTCGACATCGCAGCGATGGTGAAAAATTCATCGGTAGAGGCTGGGATCAAGCCCACGGCCGGATCAGTAGCGACAGCGTAAAGCTCTCTTGGGCTGTGCCGTGAGAAAAAATTGGCCTGGGCCGAATTCAGGTCGTACAAAATGCGCCCCTGCGTATGCGAGGTTCGCAATGCGTCAAGCCGGGTGACAAGCGCCAAAGCGGCCTCTTCCAGGCACTCTGCCTCAAAGTTACTCGACGGGAGAGCCTTACGGAAAACACCATCAGACGACACGACTGGGAGTCGCAAGCTGAACAGTGGCATGCGGCAATCCGCCAGGTCGACCACTTGCTCTTTCGTAAGAACCGAGAGAATTCTGAAAAGCTCGCGCTGCCCTGGGAACCACCGATTCATTATTCGCGGATCGTCGATGGGATCGACGGTGGCAGCTTTCCAGCGCCGCATGAGCGCGAAGGTGTTTTCATCAAGAATGCTTCGCTCAACCGTAGGAAGATGCATCGTCTGCGGGTGAAGCGATGCTCCTGCGAAAGTTGAGTTACTTTTGGTCATAGTTGAAACTGGAACACACAAGCCGCGTGTATTCATTACGGCATCTTCACCCATATTTTTAACCCCTTCGCGTTGAAAAGAAACGAAAATTGCCAACAAATCTCCTTTTGAGCACCGCTTTGGGCTCCTTTTATGGGTAAATCGGCTGTAATCCGTTATAGAGTCAACCTTTTGTACGATGGCGGCGTTGGTTCGGAGTTGTAACGATCTATTCAATGAATTCTTCTTCTGAAACCTCCCCAGACGCTCTCGGGCGCCGGTTTGCCAGCAGACTGCAGGCAATCCTTGACCAAATGCGCTATCCGGCCACTCCCCTTGATCGAGCGCGAATGCTTTCGCAAAATCTCGCCATTGACGAGGGCCTGGCTTCAACCCTCCTCAACGGCCTGATGCTTCCCGACTGGGACCTGTTTCTGGGAATTTGCTCACTTACCAAATGTCAACCTGGATACTTCCTGGATGACTCTCTAAATCAATATCCGCCTGAAACACGCCTTGTCAAGCCACTTACCTCTGGGGAAAACATTGTTGTGCGCATGCCCCCAAGAAAGGGCAGGTCGTGGGGCCCTTCGTCAGCCGAATGGACATACCTCAGATCAAAAGATGCAATGGGTTTTGGAATTCAGACGGACGACTTCGTGGTTAATTTCAGTGGACCAGCCGACGCACAGCATGTGGCTGTCGACAATCTCTACCTGCTAGGGGTCCGGAACCGATATGAAGTTCGGACCTGCATCGAAGTCGCAAATGGGCGTGCCGTGATGGCAGGGCCGCGGGCCAGCACGGACTCGGCTGAATTCCTGATCCTGCCAATAACCAGCGCGTTAACCGTCGACAGCGATCGGATGAATTCTTCCGGAATTCACCATTTCGGGGAGATTGCCTCCCTCCTTCGCAGCCCGGACGGGATGTTGGCCACGCCTCACTGACCAGACCCGCCTCACTGCCGCAACTTGCCGTGCGCGCTGTGGTGGCCAGAGCAATCGGGATAGGGGGTGAGTCATTGTGACTCACTCCCCTCCCACACCACCCGGCATGCGGGTCCGCACCGGGCGGTTGGAATAGTTGAGGTCATGCAGACGGTTGCCCTACTGCACACCTGGTTTCACCGATTCGGGTTCGGCGAGATCGGTTCCCTCGCTGCCACGCCCTTGCAAGCTTCACCTGCTCCGGCATTGTGACGAGCTTCACTTTCGTGAACATCTGAGGCACTCCTATCTCGATAACCCAAGGGCTATACCTTCCATTCCTTCGGCCCTTCGCTTTCGGTCTACAGCCTCTGCGGCCTTGCCTACGGCTACTACGGCCTCTGCTGACTTCTCGCTCCGGTTTGCACCGTCGCCCTTTCAGGCATGAGGCGAGATCTCCCCAGGTAAGGGGCGCATTCCTTCATCACACAACCGCCACATTTACGCCGCCTGACCTTTGACCAAAAGAGCTTTGCGGTTTCTTGCCCGCTCGCCCTGGTCGGCAACCCCTTCTATGTGGTTCTTGTCCATCGGCTCGTGATTTATGTTCCACGCTTCCTTCCCACACTCGGTCGCCCTTGTGCAGTTGCGCTTCGCTTCGCTCGTCTTGGTCAACTTGCGGCGGGACTTGCACCCGCAGGAGTGCGCCCATGCTGGGCGCACAAAAAAAAACGCCCTGCAAATGAATGCAGGGCGCCATGAACGTAAAAACTCGGTTTGACAACGTGGGGCGCAAAGGCCCCACGTTTTCAGCTGCAGCTAAGCAGCAATTCGAGCACTCCAGAAATTGGCCATGTCATGGCCAACCTTCGCAGGTCGAACAATCATCGTCCTCAGATTCCGCGCGCGGCACCTTTCGGCCAGCTTGTCGGCATATTCGCTGCCCGCCCTCTTCCATTTCGTCCCACCGTTCTGCGTGGTACCTGACGGCTTCAACTCGTCCGAGTCCGCGAAGATGATCAAAGTGCGGACCTGCGCGCTCAGATCGCCTGGCACTTCAAACGCGGCTAAGGCTGGTCCATTGAGACACGGCCAGATGGGAATGTTCTTCAGCATCGCCGAAGCCCAGCCCGTTTCAATGCCCTCGCAGACGCCAAGCGTGTCCCCGCGCATCTCCATCATCCGAACGGCAAAGGAATTTACGCCTACGCCAAGATCGGTCTTCTTGGCCACTGGCACATCCGCCTTTTGACCATCTGCAGTCAGATAAGTCTTGTGCAGTTGAACGAGCTCACCACTCGGCCCTTGAGCGTAGGCCAGCATCGCTGGATACTCGCCCAACAACACCGGTCGATCATCGACTGCCTTCCCGGGCATCCAATACTGCAGCGCTGGATGGAATCGCAGGCACTTTGGCATGAAATCCATGCCTCGCACGCGGTTCTGCATGTACTTGGCCACAGGATCGCCCTGGGTGACCTCGCGCGCCTCGTTCCAGAACTTGAGCATCCTGGCGCGATTACGCTGGATCCGCTCAGGGGTCATTGCATTTGACATTGCGAGCCGCTGAAGCCTTGGAATCGGCGCAACCGAGGGATTGCACCCAAAGTAGTCCCGAACGTCGTCAGCCGCTTCACGAAAGGTTGTAAAGCCCATGTGTCGCATCAACATCGCGAAACCTGACGCGTACTTCCGGCCAGTACATCCTGCGCTGCAGACCCACACACCACCGTATTTCTTTTGAGTCCAACGGTACCGATCCTTGCCCCCGCAAAAGGGGCATGGTCCATTCCGTCCTGAGAAGAAGGCGCTGTCCATGCCTCTCGCGGTAAGAATGTCCGGCCATCGGCCGAACGCGAGATCTTCTGCCTTATCGCTCATGATCCCTCCGATAAAAAAGAGGACCGAGCTTCCCTGTTGGGACGCATGGCCCTACAGGGTTAAAGATAAATGCAGCCTCGAGAGACTGCGATGTTCGCGAAATAGCGAAAACAGTGCGATTGTCCATCAATTCCCATCCTCAGTCCAACGATCACGACCCCCCAAAAAACTACCCCCTTCCCTGCTGGACGCTGGCTTTTTACAGGGGCCTTGTTGGGCCCCTGTAAAAAACCCCCACCTTTGCGCGGCAAAGGTAGGGACTTCAGTTTCAAGCTGTCAGTCTTTCGGCCATTCGGCCGCTGAACAACTTTTCCAGTCCATCGGGCAACTCGGAAGTTGACCCGATGTGGATCGAGTACGGCAGTAGCCGCTCGATCTGGCAATGTGCTCCCATGCCGATTCCCATGAATTCGACACCCTGAGCCTGCGCCTGCGCAATCAACACCTGGACCTCCTCGAAGCTGCTGGGGTTTCCGTCGGTCACGAGAATCACCAGGTGCTTTTCGGTCCGCTGCTTGAGCAAACGTGGAAGTACCTCGCGAAGCGCAGCCGCGAGCGGCGTGCCGCCAGCGGCATTGATCTGCCCCAACCGCTTTACAGCTTGTCTGGTTGACTCACCAAATGACTGCAGTGTCATCGTCGCGTCAACAAACGCGTCGTAGCCGGGGAACATCTCAATTGACGTTCTCACCTTTGAGATTCGTTCCAATGCCTGTGCGCACGCCACGCTCACCTCTGCGGCAGCCACGATCTCATGCTCCATCGAGGCCGATCGGTCTAGCAGAACCGTCACGGCCGCATCGATCCCTGATGCAGGCCTGCGGATGCGGAACACGTTGGTATCGCCCAATCGCTTGAGACGCCACACACGGTCCCCTGCCACCTGCCCACCGGTTTGCCCGTATTTCGACGGGCGCCGGCGCTTGTCCTGCAGCTCTTTTGTGAAGACGCGAACCAGCTTACTCAGGACACCTGATAAGCGAACACCCAGATCCAGGTGGACCTCTGCGCCGCTGCCGTTCCCAGTTCCCGCAGCCGAACCCGCCAGCCCCAAAGATTCTTCCGCCTCCTGTGCAGCAACTGCCAGTTCAATGGCTGCGAGCACCGCTTCCAGTGGTTCGCCGCTGGCTTCCGCGTCACCCATCAGGATTCTGAGGTGCGCTGTAAGCTCTTCGTCCGCCTCCGTTGGCTCTGCCGCAACTTCAAGCTGCCCATCAACGTCCGGTTGCCCAAACTGGTCAATGTATGCCTGCTTGAGCAGCGTCCCCAGGTCAAGGCCGTTGATAGACGCGAGATCCAACGGCTTGGTGGAATCCTCCAGCGCATGCGCAGAATTTCCCGCCTCACCGTCCTCAATCGGCACTGGCAAGTCATTCCCACCAGGTACACCGGACCCGAAAGGGTCCTGGCCTCCGCCCTCCTTTGCCGGCTGTGGTTGGTCTGCTTGTCCCTGGTCTCGTGGTTGCCCGGTGGACGCCCCTGTAGCCGGCCCATCGCCGCCACCATCAGTTTTTTGACCGTCTGGAGCGGCATTGCCGGGAGACGACTCCGCATCCCCGTGCTTCGCGTTCGCCTCTTGGGTCTCTTCCGCTGTTGGTTCTCCTGCCCCCTCACCCGATGCTTTATCGGTCGTTTGGGAGCCAGCTTGCCCATCCTGCGGACCCTCGGCCGATTCTGGTTCCGCGCCCTCGGACGATTGAGCTCCTTCACCGCTGGCAGCGTCATCGCCCTCCGCGCCGTCAAGCTCACCGCCGTCGTTTTCATCCGGACCATCAGGGCTGCCTTGTGCCGCGCCATCATTTGGCTCAGCGGACTCCTTTCCGTCGCTCCCCTGCGCCGCGGCATTGTCAGGGACATCGGCCTCCGGCTTCTGTGCCTCGCCGGCCTTACTCTGCTGCTCTTCCTCGGACGCTTCGCCATCGGGTGGCGGGGTAGCCGAATCCTTCTCGCCATCGTTAGGCACCTCCGGAACCGCTGGTTCTTCGGGCGCCTCGCTTTGCGCGGGTTCGTTCAATGCACTCAATAGCGCATGCGAGAGCGCGACAACATCGGCACTGTTCTCGCAGCTGGAAAGCTTTGATACAGCCGCCTGCACTGCGTCGCGCATTTTCGACGTGAGAGCGGGCTCAAACTTCGCTAGGAATTGGGGACCCAACTCCCGAATTGAGTCATGGGCGGCCATCGCAAGATAGCCCCTGGTAAGCGTCGTCACCGCAAGAATCATCGACAGGTGCTCTTCTTTCGAAGCGTCGAGCTTTGCGAAAATGGATTGATACGTCGCATCAAGTCCTCGGTTCAGGATCAGAGATGCGCCCCTGAACTCCTTCATTTGCTCCGCCTCAATTCGCGGATCTTCAAGCGTGTTGAAAATCGTCTTTATTTCCGCGCTGACACCATCCAATGCGGAGAAATCCGTATGGCTATCATGCCCTGCTTCGTGCACGGCCTGCCGTGTTAGCAGTGCAATTTCATCAGCCTCGCCCGTTTTTGGACGCGGGAGGCTAATGACTCCGTTCTCACCGCAAGAAGCCGGCTGGCCCCATACGATGACGGCCTTTCGACCGACGATCAACGAGAGGAAACCGGCTATGGTCTTCATCGCCGTTGCAATCTTCATTTGTACCAAGTTGGTCATTGTGTATTCCAAGCTCCCCTGACGCCAGAGCGCCAGGGGGTGGTTTATCGGATCAGAACAAGCCGATGAACATCGGCTGCTCTGCTTCAGCGCCCGTACGTTCCAGCTGGTTCCCGTGGGACGCCGGCTGGGCAGGTTCGCTGTGCGGTTGATCCAGGAACCCGGCGTCAACGCCGGTCCCTGAATTTGAAGTCTCCACCGCGATAGCTGCCGGAGATTCAAAGGTTGCGGCAGGAGCGCCGCCGAAAGTGAGCAATTGCTCGAACGCCTCGGCCGGTGATTCAGACTCGAACGCGAGCCTGGCGATGCGCATTGCCTTCCCAGGGTTGGCAAGGGTTTGACTGATTGTCCAAACATGCATCAAGTTCACCCCGTCAATCGGCCCGTCGGTCGGCAAGAGCTTCAAGACGTGGTCGATCATCCTTGCCAGCGGTTCGCAGGTCGGATCCAGGAAAGAGAAGTTCTGGAACTTCTCACCGATGCGCTTGAGCGGCCGCAAAGTCTTCCAGGTCACTTTCTCGCGCTTCGTGACTGCCCCTGACCCGTTGTCACCGGTCAGGTACTTGGTGATCAGGATCTCCGCCTCTTTTGCAGCATCCGCAAACAGCTCGCCCTTGAGGCCAGTCATCTGTTCTGCGTACATCGCGTTGGCATCGCTGAACTCTTCGCTACTCGGTGCGCTCACGCGGCAGAGGTAGAAGCCGAAGGACAGCCGGCCGGCAACATGTTCCGGTGTCGGGATGTCGCTGATCAGACCTGCCCATTCCTTGTTGTCGGGATGGTCGCGCCAGAGCTCGATGGCCGTTTCGAAACGGCGTTTGAAACTGGTCGCGGTCTGATCAAACTCGGCCTTGATGCGGACCAAGGATTTGTAGACATCGTCAAGTTTGCCCTGCGGGATGCCGATCGTCCCCAGAAGGGGCAGACCGTTGTAGGCAAGGAGCTTTTCCGCTTCACGCTTCAAGCTCAGAAACGGCGCAAGATCGTCGGTGTCGCAGATCTTGATCGAGCCCAAGGTCGCCAACGTTTCGGGGGGAAGGTTCGCGAACTCCGGGTTCTTGGCAATCAACGCTTCTTTTTTGAGGCGTTTACGTCCAGACCAGAGATGCACATCAAGACTCACACAAACCAGTCCATCTACGGACTTTTTCGTGATTGCTTCGTCGACGGATTTATTCGTCATTGGGTTCTCCAAAAAGGAAAGCGGGAACCCAATAACCCCGTGCGGGATGGATTCCCGCTGGGGTTGATATGAATGCAGAAACGAGTTCTGCGGACGGCATGGCCGAACGGTGCCAATATAGGCCAAAGAAACGAGGGGTGCAAACGATGGCGACCAGCCACGTTTGGAAAGCAAACTACGGTTTGCTGGGAGGAGGAATCCTGCCACAAGACTCGGAATGTCTTGTGGCAGGACTCTCTTTCGAGAGCCTGCACGGGTCCGCATGTGCGAACCTCTTCTTCTATCCCCCAGGCGCTTTGAACGCCGCCCAGGGCCTGCTCTAACCGCAGCTGCCAGTGTGGCCGCAATTCTCGCAGATATCACAGCCGTCACGCTTGTGCAACGACATGCTCATGCAGCTCGGGCACTGGCGCCCACCCGCTGTTGCGGCTGCTGTCTTGGCACACTCTCGTTCGGTGGACGGCGTTGGGCTGCTGGTTGCCCGTTTCCGGCTCCACGCTGCTCGCCATTACCCTGCGCATGTTGGTTGCCTCCCGAGGAACGCTCACCCATGGGTTTGCGCCCTCGCTGAAACCAGCTCATTCGATATTTCACGAATGTCTTCGTCTCACCAGCTGGTGATGTGTATTGCTGGGTTTCCTGATGGCCAGTCGCAAAGATCTCTTGACCCTTGACGGTGGTTGAGCAGAATTCCTCAGCCATATCCCCGTAGCAGAAGAACGTTGCCGCCTCTGTTACTTCGCCGCCCTTGGCAAACCTCGAAGCCAGCAGCCGAAACTCACAGACCACCCCCCCTGTGGGGAGCAGCTTGAGCTCAGGCTGGTGACCGAGGCGTCCGTGTGCAGTCATCATCAACATCAGTGTGCTTCTCCAGTTCGTACAACACGATACATGTTTTTGAAGCCTTCCTCACCACCTGCGAGCGAAACTGGCACTTTCCCCAGCGGGGTAATCGCCACATTCTCGCCAATCTTCACACCCATCGCCTGCAGCTCCCGATCAAGCTCCAGCCCGCGAAGGGGTAGATCCACGCCATTGGCCAGCCGGAGCTTCGCCTCGAAGGTCTCGTACGGGGCGCGGCCTTGCGGCGACATCACCCGCGTTCCCGCGGCAATCAAGAGGCCCTCAAAGGTGACGCCTGTCTCGACCCGAGGGGCAAAGGTCTTTGCCGGCGGCAAAGGTTTGGGTTCGCGCTTCGCCGATGTAGCCATCTGTGGAGCTGGCGCAAGCGCCACCTTCACTTCGGCCTTTGGTGCCGGTTTTGCCGGCGCGTTGGGCATTGGCTTCGGCTCAGGTACAGGTTTGAAAGCCTTGACTTTCGTGTTGCCCTTCAAGTTGATCAAATCCTGCACCAGGTTCACTGTCTCATCCTTGATGTCATCGAGTCCCATCGCTGGGTCGTATTTGGCATCCGTCAACGTGTGCCGCCTGCCTTGGAGCAAGCCCCGCAGCCGTGGCTCCGTCACAATCATTTCGCGTTTCACCAGGCCTTGCGACTTGTAAACACGAAGATGCACCACCGCAACTGATGGGTCCAGGCGGATCGTAACGATACGGTCCGCTGCGATGAACTCCTCCTGCTGATTCGGTTTTGCGCCGACAGCAGCTGCCGGCGCGAACTCGCGCTCAACTGGAACAGTCAGGTTCGCACCGGACCGCTGAGCTTGCGCTGCGAGTGCATCTGAATTGCTTTTGCGCAAGGCTTTGGCTTTGGCTTTGGCTTTGGCTAGTTTCGATGCCGTCCAAATTGCCACCTTGAGCGCGTTCCGGGCTAGCCAGACCACACCCAATGCAAACATCGAGACGATCATGATGCCGGCAGAAAGCCAGCTCATTTTTCCACTATTCATTTTTTGTTCCTCTTAAAAGGCTACTGATGCGGCGTCGGCTAGCCAGCCGCCATCGTCACCACTGTTTGGAGAAGTGATCGCCTGGTTTGCAAACATTGCATCCCTGACTGACCACCCGAGATGCACTAAGGCATCACGTGTTTCGTTTGGCTTCGTGAAGAAGTGGGCAAGCCACTCCTCCCATTCCAGCGGGACTTCCTTCGGAACCCTTTGGGGTACACCAGGGCGATCACTGATCAACATCCGACGGCCGCCAACAACCCAATCCGCAACCACCAAGGCAATTGCAGGATGGGAAACCGGGGCTGCGATGTACTGGCATGCCCGGCGAACCCGGATCAACCATTCTTCGAGTACTTCAGGCCTTGCATCGGTCGCTTCAAGGACCACCTCCCACTGCTGGGCAAGAGCGGCCATGTCGTCCCCAATGCTGACGGTTGTAAAGAAGATCAACTCCCCACCAATCGCAAGCTCGGGATGGTCCTCAGTGAAGCGTCCCTTCAGAAGCCCGTTCTCCTCGCCATCGAGTTGAAGATACTTTCGTCGGGTAATTTTCCTGAAACCAGCCCTCACCCGCTTGCTGACCTCCGGTGCCAGGTTGTGGGGCAGCAAATTTGCCTGCCTGACGAGCCCGCCGGCAACTTCAGCCGTCAGAACCCTCATGCTTTGGACCGACACCCCCCAAGCGCCCTTGGTCGGGTGTTCATAGACGTCATAGACGCCGCTCATGGTCCGACCCTGCTGCGACAGTTCTCGTCGTAGCCAGCAACAAGGGTGATCATCTCGTTCACCGCGGACGCCATCGTCACAGGCATCTTCAGTGCACGGCGAAGCGCGTAATGAATTCCGCTTCGCGTCTGTTTGCTGAGCACCGGCTGGTACATCGCAGTGAGCTTCGCCCACCGCAAGACCGCACGAGTCGATATTGGTTTCTCGATCCCATCGGCCCCCTCGCGGAAGGCTCGGCGCACCTTGTTGGCCACGCCGACTGTCATCATTGCAATGGACTCGGCCAGTGCTGTGCTCACGCCACCAGCTACGAGATTGCGGATGACCAGCTCGGTTTCCAGGTCTGGCCGCAGATAGTCGACTTCCATGTAGAAGCAACGGTCCTCGTTGGCCACGTCCATCACATTGCGACCGGCAACCGCTGCGAGCGAGTCAACCGAATTCTGCGTTGCGAAGATCCTGGTTGTCGGCGCAGGCTGGATGATCTCCCCAGTTTGCGGGATCATGAATGAATACCCTTCCAGCACCAGGTTCAGCGCAGTGGCTTCAGCAGGATCTAGATTGTTGTATTCATCGAGCAGTACCGATGAACCCTCACGACAGGCCCTTGTCACAGGTCCGTCATGCCACTTCAAGCTCCCTTCGCTTGTCGGCATGTACTGGCCAATCAAGTGATAGTTCTCGGTCGTAGGACCGCAGGAGATCTTGTACAAAGGCACGTTCAGCCGCGCATGCCATTGCTCAAAGAGAGACGATTTGCCGGCCGATGGGTCGCCTTCGATCACGCAGAACGTGAAGCCCCCCACCCAGAACATCGTGAGATCACGCAGGCGTTCTGTTTCGAAGACGTAGAACGGGTCGATTCGGGGTACTCCGTAGAGGCCCGGCGCCATCCCCTGGATTTCTGCCTTTTCCGGCGCCTCGGGAATGTTGAATGTCGAGCGGATTGCGTACCGCTGGAACAGCGACTTCGGCTGGGCTTGTGGGCTCTCCGCTTTCGCTGTTTCGTTTGTTGTCGTAGGCGCTACTTGCGCGCCGTTGTTTGCATTGTTGTGCATCGTCAATCTCCTTAAAGAGTTCAAATAGGCCAATGTCTTTGAGGATGGGTACTAAGCCCTCTCTCAAGCGCTCAGGGCTCTTGCCAGTAAGTCGGCAGGACAGCTCAAAGCTAAATGGCACTTCAGATGGTTGGATAACCTTCCAGACCTTGTTGCCTGACTCGCTAACCGTGGCGTAGGCCACAGCAGGAGGGGCAAAGATCCAGCGAAGGATTTCTTTCTTTTCTTTCCCGTTCCCTCTGGCCCGTAGGAGCCGGAGGGAATAGAACACGAGGCCTTCGTGCAGCTGCGCGATAGCGTCCTCGGTCCACACAACCTTCTCGTCGCTTTCAGAACCTGGGCAGTCCGCGTCACCGATGTCGGTAAACGGATCGCCAAGATCAACAAGCTCCTTGTCGGGAGTGAGACCGAGCGGCTGATCGAGCAGAGAGTCGGCAAGCAAATCAATGGCAACAGCCTTCTGCGGATCCCGAGGAATCCAGACCGTCGCCACCTTTTGCAGCCGCTTCTCTTTGCGCTCAAGGCGTTTCAGTTCGTGTTCTGTCCAAACCGCAATTTCGTGCGAGGTGAACATAGGGAAGAAAAGCTGTACGTGTGGGACGCGGCTAAGCGTTTTCGCGTACATGACAGGCCTTGAAGGGACTGGTCACAAGAAGAGATTTCATTTCGTCTTCCTTTGGCTCGAACCGGCAAAGGAGACTCCCAACAGGGAGTGCTCCCTGCTGGGTTAATGAAAGGGCAGCGAGTGCTGCCCAGGTGAATGCGAACCCAGGGTTCGCGCTAATCGACTTGCATCGAGAAGTGCTCACGCTGTGAAAATGTGTGAAGAGGAACGGAAGGGATGGATAAACGAGCAGAGACCCGAGGGCCTCTACTGTTTACTTGGCTTCGTCCAAGATTTTTTCAATCTTGGAATGGTTTGCCGAGATGGTGTTGGTGCCGTTTTTGACGGTACCAATGGCGAAGGTAGCTACGAGAGCAAGACCGGCCAATACGATGATAACTTTCATGAGAGTCTCCTAAAGAATTAAGAAAAACCCAAGAAAGCACCACACCCAAGGGGGTAAGTGCCCCGAGGGAATGAGAAAAACCATGATGAACAAGCGATAGCAAGTTCACCTCAATAAGGCGTGTACACGACACGCAACCATGCATTGCTGCACGATCTTTTACGACAAACGTCGAGAAAGACCTCACAAGTCGCCGAAAACTTGTCAGGTATTGCCCGAGTGGCCACGTTTAGCGGATGAGGTGCCGAAGCACCTCGCCCCAGAAAACCGAATCTCGGCCTTCACAATAATTCTTTACCCTTGCGGGCTGTCGGCCGCCGTCGCGGCTGACTATGACGGATCGAAAAGTTTAAGTGTCCCATCTGCACTGCAGGCCGATTTTCGACCTACGCGGCAATTATTGAAGCGGTCAATCCATCCGTCAATTGATCGCGACCAGTTGCACGAGGTTGGCTTCAACCACAAGGGACTTTGACGGCTGGCACGGGTGGCTTAGGCGTTCAACGAGCTACTTTTGCTACGTTGGCCGGGCTCGCGCAGCACGGGGGTGCTCTAAATTCAAAGTTGTCTTTGTACAACTATTTTTGGAGAGTTCCACCATGGCAAACGATTCCTCTGCCAACAACGCCCAGCCCGTTGCCGATCAACTATCGCCACAGCGCCGCCAGGCGATGGTTGATGTTTTTGGCGAGGCGTTCGCCAATTCCTACCGCGGCCCGATTCACTTCATGGACGGCGAGTTGCTGAGCTCCCCGACCGCCATGACGTTCTACCGGCGGGACTTCGGCTACATCTCGAAGGTTTTGGCCTACGAATACCAATATCGTTCGTGGCATGGCTACAACCAGGAGCTGCTGGACCGTTACGCGGAGATTGTGACCAAAAAACTCACAAGCATGGCTACCCTCCTCGAGAACTGGTCAAACCGGTTTGAAAAGGTCATGCAGCAAAACGGGACCAAGATGGAAAGCACGGTCTATCCCAACGGCATTGTGGCGACTGTTCCAGTGATCAGCGGCTTCGCCCGTCGTTACTTCGCAACACTCAAGGAGCTCGACCGCTTCAACCTGCTGGCTGGCACCGCCAACCTTATGGGCGTGATTGACTCGACACAGCGTGCCCAGGCCGAATACATGTGCAAAAACGCCGTGCGCGCCTTTGCAGCGGCGTTGCGCAACGAAGTCGTTCGGCTCTACCGCGAGGCCGACCGAATGATGCAGGAACAGCGGCACAAAGGGTCGTCAAGCCCGGAACAGTCCGCCCAGGTCGAGGCGCAAGGCCAGGAGCTGCAGGCTTTTGCGAATTCGATGGAAGCCGATGGGAAGACCGACAGCGCTCTCAACATGGGCGACGTAGACCCGAGCAAAGTCCTGGACGATGCAGTAGCCGCAAGTTCTGCTGCAACTAAGTCAGCCTCGAAGGCGCGCAAGCCCAAAACGGACTCAGCGCCGGCCACACCCGCAGGCTCTCCTGCTGTAGAAGAGCAGCCCGTCGCAGCGGCCTGAATGCCCTGTACCCCATAGGCCGCCCCGAGCGGCCTTTTTTTTAGGCCTGCAATGGGATTCACACCCGCCCAACAAGATGCCATCGAGCATGATGGCCACCTACTGATCGTTGCCGGCCCCGGGAGCGGGAAGACCACAACCTCTGTTGCGAAAGCTCGCAGAATCCTCGCCGACCCCGCCCGCCGGCTGCTCATGGTGACGTTCACCAAAGAAGGCGCGGAAGAAATGCGCCGCCGCCTCGACAAGGCCCAAGAAGAAGCCGGAGGACGCCCGTTCAACCGGGAAAAGCTACGCGTCGGGACGTTCCACAGTATTGCGCTGCAGCACCTACACACCCATCGCCCCGCCCAGAAGCTCCTAAGCCCCGTACAACAAGGCATCCTTCTAAATGAGGCGCTCAACCCTTACGCCTCCGACAACGACCACGTGAAGGCCATCAGGGTTGAATTTGAGTCGTTCATGTATGCGATTGACCGAGATCGAGTGGAACTGACCCCGCCCGCATCGGAAGTAATCAAGCGGTACATGGAGCGCGTGAATGCAAGCCGCGCGACGGATCTCTACACCGTCATGAGAGACTGCGCCCTGCTTGTCCATCAGGAATCTATCCCTCCGATGAACTTCACCGACATGATCGTGGATGAGGGACAGGATACCGATGAGCTGCAGAGGGTGTGGATATTTGCCCATGCGAGGGCGGGACTCAACGTGACGATCGTGGGAGACGACGACCAGTCGATCTACGAGTGGCGCAATGCCCTTGGCTACGCCGGCATGAAGGACTTCATGGACACCTTCGGGGCGAGGCGGATCGAGTTGGGTGACAACTTCAGATGCAAGGAAGAAATTCTTTCGCATGCCATCACGTTGGTCGCCCGCAACGGTAGCCGGCTGAAGAAGGACCTGGTGGCGACTCGCGGCCCCGGCGGAAAGATCGCCGCCTACCATACCGGTAGCATCGAGACGCAGTGTGAGGAACTTGCGGAGTTAATCAGCAAAACACCCGAGCGCCACACCAACACTGTTGTGCTTTCGCGCATGAACCACTCGCTCAACGAGCTGGAACTGGCCTTGACGGCATGCGAGGTGCCCTACATCCGGATCGGGAAGTCAATCTGGGACAACGCCTGGGTTGCGACATACCTTAGCCTGCTTCAATCCTTGCTCGACAACTCCCCAGTAGGTGTGCTCGGCAGCCTTCGGTGCATGGAACTCGACGATGCAGTCAAAACGGAGTTGCTTCATGTGATGAAAGGGGATGCTGCTGCCTTTTTAACCGGTGAGGTTCCCAGTCTCGATTCCGCAACGCCGCAAGACGCAAAGATTCTCAAGGAGTTTGCCGAGTCCTGCAGGTATTGGCGCAACCAGATGCCCGCTGGGAGCCACACAGAGGTGGTCCTGGATGTGGGAGCATGGCTCGCGTCGAAGCAGCGCTCCCGGCGAACACGGGAGATCCTGACCAGGGCATCAGGCATCCTCGGGAAGCTCTCCGGAACCATCTCGAATCGCCTCTACTTCATCAACCAAAACAAGAAGGCCTCCGGTACCGCCCCGGTAACGCTCATGACGATGCACGGCTCCAAAGGGCTGGAGTTTGAGACCGTACACGTCATTGATGCCACGAAGCCAGAGGATGGCTCCGACCTGATCCATGTTGAGGCTGAGCGCCGGCTGATGTATGTGGCCATCACGCGTGCGAAGGACCGATGCTTCGTCTGGTACAGCGGGCCGCCCCACCCTACCATTAGCGATGCGGAGTTGCCAGTTCTGCACCAATTCGAGAAGCTTAAGGTATTGGTTGCTTCATAGGCAGTGCAAATGCGGGCGCAGCCCGTGGGCTGGGCACCTCATGGCGTCAAGGGAGTGGCGTGCATAAAATAGAAAGTAGTGAATTGCGGGCCCACGCCCCCACGACTCCCAACTTCCCTTCATGATTCTTGACTTCTGGCCAGATGGCCTGACAGAGCGCATAGAAATCGCTAGAATCCTACCACTTCAGCGCAAAGCTGACTTGCTTGCCCAAGTGCAAGCCTTTCAACAACGGCTCCATCGCGGAGCCGCATTCAAATACTGCCTTGGGCGATGACATCGACTTTTGGCGAGCCTACCGCACAAGATCCAGGCCTAGGTTGAAAGTCTTCGGAATAGACGTAGTTACTTCTTCCCTCGCGGCGGTGTAATTGCGCTGCCCCGCGAGTCGGTAGGGACCGTGTCTTGAAGGCATACGGTTAATTTCAGAACAACCCGGATGGGCACCAGTTGCCCTCCCGGGCCGGTGCTTGTTCACAACATGGAGCGGGCACTAGCCCGATAGGAAAATGGTAGAAATAATGAACCCCGGCGAATGGGGAACACGAGATGGTAAGCCCGCAATTGTTTGGCATCGACCTGGGGTTGCGGCTAGTGGCGAATCATCGGTCGTTCAGGAAGTCCGAACCTACGCCAATGAAGAGGAACGATTTGAAGCCCACCAACGTGGGCTGGACCGTTCGTCCAAAGACTCTGGTAGCTCAAGGAAAAGGGGAAACCAACAACAGGGGAAAAATCCGCGACGGGTATATCTGTCGGATGCCGCGCAGGACGATTCTGTTCTTCGCTCTTTTGCAGATGTGGTCGCCCCCGATTCGGATGTTGAGGTCTATGCGAAAAACAGTGTCTTGCGGCTGAAGGATGGGGTAACTCCTCCTGTGCAGCCAGAGCGCCATACCCTCGCCGACGGACGTGAAGCGTGGGTAAGCAGGTTCCCTGCTCTGCAGGCAACTAAACGACCATTTACCATGATCGTGGCTGAGGCAGATTCCGCAGTCGAGCGATCTGTTGAAGAAATCCGCCCGCGCGGCTAAGGGCGGGAAATGAGATTCCGCACAGCGTCACGGGATGGTCCATCAGGACAATCCAATCTGAGGTTGATTGCGGATGTCAACAATTCGACAGTTGGTTGGATCGACTATGTTCTGTTCCAGGGAAAGCCGTCAATCAACATGGTTGAGGTGCAGCCAAGCCTGCGTCGTAACGGTTACGGGTCCGCGCTGGTTTACCAGTTGCAGCGCGAATTCCCTAGCCAAGAGATTGACTGGGGAATGTTGACTGGTGATGGTGCCAAACTGTTTGCATCCATTCCGAAGCGATTTTTGCCTGACTCCGAATACGCTGTGAAGCGTGATCAACTCAACGCGAACAAGGAGAAGCTGGCTAGATACTCCCAGCTCGCTGATAGCTTTCATGCAATCGAAAGTCCGTCAGATGCTCAGCGCAATGTTTACCAATCTGCCACTGGTGACTGGAATGACTTGCACGACATGCAATGGGAGTTGGAGCAATACTTGGCATCAACGCCACCTGGCATAACGCTGCTGGTTGTATCAGATTGTTCTCAGCACGAGAAAAAGACATCGCGCCCACGCATACGAGCGTAATTTCAAAACCCCATAAGGCCTATGCATCTTCAGATGGATGGGCCTTTTTTTTGTCCGTTTAATGCCTGGTCTGGAAATCCATTATTCCTTCATGTCGAGGTTTCAAGCGAGTTGGCGCGTAAAACACGCACTACCCTGGCTCACCTTCTAGGAGCCTGTCGGGCTTTCCCGTCTTTCGCGAAGCGGGGTATGGCGCAACAATTGCTGGAGTAGACCAAAGGAGTCCTGCCCGATGAGCCGGTTCATATCTGTTGACCGAGACACTGCTTACCTTCTGCCGCCCTCGGTGGACGAAT
>NZ_NBZV01000003.1 GCF_002379095.1 Polaromonas sp. AER18D-145 | reverse complement strand
CCAGCGCGGTTTTGCCCATGGACGGCCGCGCCGCCAGGATGACCAGGTCACCGGCCTGGAAACCCGAGGTCATCTTGTCGAGGTCGTAAAAGCCGGTGGGCACGCCGGTGACGTCGTTCGGGTTTTCCGACATCTCGGTCACGCGGTCCAGCAGGCTCACCACCAGGGTGTCCATGCTCTGGAAACCCTGCTTCATGCGCGACCCCTGCTCGCCGATCTTGAAGATCTTCTGCTCGGCCTCGTCCAGGATCATGGCCACGGCCTTGCCCTGCGGGTTGAAGGCGTTGGTGGCGATCTCGTCGCTGGCGGCCACCAGCTTGCGCAGGATGGAGCGCTCGCGCACGATCTCGGCGTAACGCCGGATGTTGCCGGCGCTGGGCACGTACTGGGCCAGCGAGTTCAGGTAACTCAGGCCGCCGATATCCTCCGCCTTGCCCAGGTTCTGCAGGTGCTCATAGACCGTGATCACGTCGGCCGGTTTCGTCGCGTTGATCAGGGCACCAACGGCCGCGTAGATCAGCTTGTGTTCGTAGCGGTAGAAATCCTCGTCCACCAGCAGGTCGCCGACCCGGTCCCAGGCGCCGTTGTCCAGCAACAGGCCGCCTAGAACACTGGACTCACCCTCGATGGAATGCGGTGGAATGCGCAGCTGGGCAATCTGCCGGTCGGCGCTGTAACGGGGATCGGGAGCAGTGGAAAGTACGGCGGACATGGGTTTCCTGAGAGGGTGCTAAATACTACGCCGGCACAGCCAAAATGCGGTGGATAAAGTTGTGAATAAGCGTGGGAAATGCGGTGTAAATCAGGGCTGTAGGTGTGAACAACCCCATCGAGAAACGACGCCAAGAAAAAAGCCGCTCAGCGAGCGGCTTTTTTCGGGGCAGCGAAACTGTTTAAGCGGATTCGCCGTACACCGTCACGGTGATGTCCACGGCCACATCGGTGTGCAGCGCCACGGTGACCGGGTGGTCGCCGACGGTCTTCAGGGGACCGTTGGGCATGCGGATCTGCGACTTCAGCACGGGGAAACCCTGCTTGGTCAGCTCGGCCGAAATGTCGTGGTTGGTGACGGAGCCGAACAGACGGCCGTCAACGCCAGCTTTTTGCGTGAGCTTGACGGTGGTGCCGCTCAGCTTTGCGCCCTGGGCTTGCATTTCGGCCAGCTTGGCAGCGGCGGCTTTTTCAAGTTCGGCGCGTTTGACCTCGAACTCCTTGATCGCCATGGCGGTGGCGCGACGTGCGCGGCCGGAAGGGATCAGGAAATTGCGGGCATAGCCGTCCTTGACCTTGACGACTTCACCCAGGTTGCCCAGGTTGACGACTTTGTCGAGCAGAATGATTTGCATGGTCGTGTTCCTTACAGGCTGCGGTGCTGGTCGCTGTAAGGCAGCATCGCGAGGAAGCGAGCGCGCTTGACGGCGGTGTTGATCTGGCGCTGGAAAATCGCGCGCGTGCCGGTCAGGCGGGCGGGGATGATCTTGCCGTTTTCGGCAACGAAATCGCGCAAGGTGTCGATGTCCTTGTAGTCGATTTCTTCAACACCAGCGGCTGTGAAACGGCAAAAACGCTTGCGTTTGAACAGCAGGGATTGGGTATTGCGCTTGGGGCGCTTGTCTTTATTGAAACGTTTTGGTCCGGGCATGATGGACTCCTTAAATGGGGTTCGGTACTGATTCGATGGCTTGAATATGGAAAACAACGCTCTTGCTGCCGCGGGCATTGACCAGAAAACCGGTGAACCTGAAAGGTTTGCCTAAGGGCAGCTGGCCAGTTTGCTCAGCCAGCGTACCAAAAGCAACCGCCTTCATTGTCAAGTTGACCTGCCGGGTGGAACCTGCTTCTGTCATTTCGGACTCGTGTTCGAGGACGACATTGGCAGCGGGGATTCCAGCGGGGGTGTAGCGAAGAGGACTGGCCTCGGCGATACAAGCGGTCAATTCAACGCGGTTCACTGCAGAATCATGATCTTGCGACGATGCGCAGCAATCAGTTGTTCAACAGCATGTGTGGGCAACCCGATGAGGGGTTAGGCCGCATACTCCTGCTGCTGGGCCTTGCGGGCTTCTTCCCTCTCGACGTTGCGCATCATGAGGGACGGGCCGGTTTCAGCCTTTTTCTTGACCACGGTCAGGTGGCGCAACACGGCGTCATTGAATTTGAATGCGTGTTCAATTTCTTCCATCACGGCCTGGCTGGCTTCGATGTTGATGCACAGGTAGTGGGCTTTGGCGAGTTTCTGGATCAGGTACACCAGCTGGCGGCGGCCCCAATCTTCAACACGATGCACTTTTCCACCGCCGGCGGTAATCATGCCCTTGTAACGTTCCAGCATGGCTGGGACTTGCTCGCTTTGATCCGGGTGGATCAGCAAGACGATCTCGTAATGACGCATAAACTCTCCTTGTGGTTTGGTTGAAGCTGCCCCAGCGTCGTTAAGGGTGCAGCAAGGCGAAGCCCATGATTATAGCCTGAGACGGCACAGCCCGGCCAAAACCCGGTTCCGCCGGGCGCCCCGGGCCCTTCTCCCCCGTCCCATCACGGCTTCCAGGTTGCCTCCCGCCCAGACGAAAAAAAGCCCGGCAACGTGAGTTGCCGGGCTTTTTGGCTGAAGCTGACCGGAGGTTCCGGTCAGTTCAGGATTCAGCGCACGGGATCGGCGCGCAGGGTTGGGTAGCGCACATGCTCAACCAGCTCCTGGATCTTGCGGCTGGGCGCCGGGGTGACCAGGCTGACCAGGATGATCACGGCAAATCCAACGGGCACCCCGAACAAACCGGCCGAGATCGGCTGGATGTCCCACCAGAGTTGAACCGGGGAAGAGATGCCAAAAATGCCACGCATCCAAGGCTGCGTCATGATCATGTAGTAAACCGTGGTCCCGAGACCGGCGGCCATGCCCAGCGACGCAGCAATGCCGTTGGCACGCTTCCAGAAAATTCCCAGCACGAGCGCCGGGAAGAACGCAGCCGCAGCGAACGAGAACGCCGCAGAAACCAGGAACAGAATGTCGGCCGGTTTCTGGGCTGCCACGTAAGCGGCAGCCAGCGCAACAATCAGCAACAGGACCTTGGAGATGGTCACGCGGCGTGCGGTCGATGCGTTCGGGTCGATCATTTTGTAGTACAGGTCATGGCTCAGCGCATTGGCAATCGTCAGCAGCAGGCCGTCAGCGGTTGACAGCGCGGCAGCCAGACCGCCGGCCGCCACCAGGCCGGACACCACGTAAGGCAGGCCGCCAATCGCGGGCGCAGCCAGCACCACGACGTCACCGCCAATGGACAGTTCGTTGAGCTGCAGAATGCCGTCCTTGTTGATGTCCACCACCGACAGCAGTGTCGGATCGACCTTGTTCCAGGCAGTGATCCATTCCGGCAACGCGTTGAACGGCGTGCCCACCACCAGGGTGAAGACCTCGTATTTCACCAGCACGGCCAAAGCAGGTGCGGTGAAGTACAGCAGGAAAATGAAGAACAGCGACCAGGTGACCGATTGCCGCGCTTCCTTCACGCTGGGCACCGTGTAGTAACGCATCAGGATGTGCGGCAGCGCGGCGGTACCCACCATCAGGCAGAAAATCAGCGCCAGGAAGTTGCGACGCGAAACGTCGTAGGCTTTCTGGGCAGCGGCATCGCCATTGGGGTCGCCGGCATATTGCTGCGCGTGCGGAGGCATACCGTTGAGCGGTTTGGCCTTGGCGTCAGCCCCAGCCTTGGCAGCTGTCCAGGCTCTCTTGGCTGCAGCTTCATCTTTCGGCAAGGCAGCCAGCGCTTTTTCAGCCGCGGAAATTTCCGACAGCGCACCGTTGGAGGTTTTCAGATCCGCCAGGACCTTCTCCGCCGCAGCCTTGTCGGCGGCCAGCGCAGCTCCAGGGTTCTTGAGCTTGGCATCCAGGGCGGCCGAACGCTGTTTGAAGATCTCGCGAACTTCGATTTCTTTCGGATTACTGGTCAGCTCTTTTTCCTTGGCAGTCACTTTTTGCAGCTGGAAGCCATAAATCGCCTGCGGAATCGGGACGCTGGTCTGTTTGACCGACAGCCACACCACCGGGATCATGTAAGCCACGATCAAAATGATGTACTGGGCCACCTGCGTCCAGGTCACAGCACGCATGCCGCCCAGGAAGGAACAAACCAGAATGCCGCCCAGACCCAGGAAAATCCCGAGTTCAAAGGCCACACCCGTCAGGCGCGCGGTGATGATGCCGACGCCGTAAATCTGTGCCACCACATAGGTGAAGGAGCACAGAATCGCAGCGACGATACCCAGAAAGCGTGGCGTGTTGCCGCCATAACGCTCTCCCAGGAAGTCGGGAATCGTGAACTGGCCGAACTTGCGCAGGTAGGGCGCAAGAAACAGGGCCACCAGGCAGTAACCGCCCGTCCATCCCATGATGAAGGCCAGGCCGCTGTAACCCGTCAGGTAGAGCGTTCCGGCCATACCGATGAAGGACGCCGCAGACATCCAGTCGGCGCCGGTCGCCATGCCGTTGTACATGGCCGGGACACGACGCCCTGCCACGTAGTATTCGGCAGCGTCGGTCGTGCGGCTCATGATGCCGATGCCGGCATACAGACCGATCGTGGCCAGCAGGAAGATCAGGCCGATCCACTGGCGGGACAAGCCCATCTGTTCAAGGACGGCCAGTACAACCACGAAGACCAGGAAGCCGCCGGTATACCAAGTGTAGACCTTGCTCAGGCCTGCCTTGAAGGCAGCATTGGAGGCGGCGGTGTTAGTGCCAGCGTCAGAACCAAACATTCCAGCCATGATTATTCCTCGCTTTCTTCAACACCGTGTTCGATGTCGAGCTTGCCCATGTACCAGGCGTAATAGCCGATGATCGCCACGTAAATCACCAAGGCCCCTTGCGCTCCCATCCAGAAGCTAAAGGGCCAGCCAAAGAAATTGAAGCTCAACTCGCGGGCGTAGTAGCTCACGACGAACGTCACGACGAACCAGATCACGAGAAGGATTCCCGTGATGTTGAGGTTCTTGCGCCAATAACGGCGATGGTTGTCAGTCAACTGCATAACACTTGCCTCCATCTAACAACACCCTTTCGGGCACATCACGATCACCACTTGTCCCCAAGCGTGGCCTGCAAGCCGGATCGCGTCTCTTTTATAAAGCCTGGGCTCAGACCCCGGCCATCAAAATAACCCCTCAGCTGGTCTGCCGTCAGGAAGACTGAGCAACGCTCAGTCCCGTCTCGCGTTCCAGCTGGGCGGCCACTTTAGGCTCAAACCGTTTGAGGTGGCGAATGACCTTCACCGCCTCATCAGGGTCTTGCCTGTCAACATGAACCCGCGCAAGCTGATACCAGCCGAACGGGCTCATGGGTTGCAGTTCTGTGTTTTTCTTGAGTGCCTGAACCGCCTCGTCGAAGCGGCGATCACGAATCAGCAGCAGTGCCAGGCCGTACCAGGCCCGGTCCATCTTGGGTTCGATGTCCAGCGCCCGGCGAAAGGCGGGCTCCGCGTCGGCATGGCCACCGATGTCTTCCAGCATGTAGGCCAGGTTGAACCAGGCCGCGGCATTGTCGGGGTAACGCTCCGCCAGCAAGCGCAGTGCGGCGATGGCGCCGTGTTTGTCGCCTTCCTGCGCGAGGATGTGGGCGCGGCTGGCCAGGGCATAACGGTCACCCGGCCGCAACACCAGCATCTGGTCGAATTTCTCCAGGGCCGCCTGCTGCTTGCTGAACACCAGCAGGACCAGCGCCTGCAGCTTGAGATACCAGTAGGCCAGGATTGTGTTCATTTGCAAAGCTCCACACCAATTTCAAGACAGATCCGGATGCGCATCAGGGTCGAACCGATCCAGACAAACAGCAGCAACAAAAACGCCACGAGCGGAACGTGGCGGTCAATGATTTGTTTCGGGGTGATGAAGCGGGCGGCCACCACAAAGGGTTTGCCGACGATCTGCAGGATCTGGTAGAACAGGTTGCCGTCCTTTTTGGCGCCTGCCAGCAAGCCAAGCACCCACTGCCCGAACAGCGCGAGCAATGCGATCTCTGCTATCAATTTAAGAGTGGATACGGCAAAAAGCATAAGACCCCTGGCAACAATGGCTTGATTGTTGCCCCGGTTCTTACCAACTTCTTACAAACCACCACACAAGGTGGTGAACCCCGTTGAAACCCTCCCTAGGACTTTCCCTTGGTGCTGCCCCCTGAAGGCCGCAACTACAACCAAGGAACTACAAGGAGAATCCACGGACTGACCCGCGCCGAGCGTCTGCGGCGCAAGTCAGCCCAAGCAGCCTAGTTGGCCAGCTGCTTCCAGGTGTCGATGACGGTGTCGGGGTTCAGCGAGATCGAACCAATGCCCTGCTCCTTGAGCCACAGTGCAAAGTCCGGATGGTCGCTGGGGCCCTGACCGCAGATGCCGACGTATTTGCCCTGGCGCTTGCAGGCCGCAATCGCCTGGCTCAGCAAGGCCTTGACGGCCGGATCACGCTCGTCGAAGTCCTTGGCCAGGATGTCCAGGCCCGAGTCGCGGTCCAGGCCCAGGGTGAGCTGGGTCAGGTCGTTCGAACCAATCGAGAAGCCGTCGAAGTATTCGAGGAACTGGTCGGCCAGCACTGCATTGCTCGGCACCTCGCACATCATGATGATGCGCAGGCCGTCCTCGCCGCGCTGCAGGCCGTGTTTGGCCAGCAGCTCGGTGACCGCCTTGGCCTGGCCGAGGGTGCGCACAAAGGGCACCATCACCTCCACATTGGTCAGGCCCATGTCCTTGCGCACGCGCTTGAGCGCTTCGCATTCCATGGCAAAGGCCTCGGCAAAATCAGGGCTGAGGTAACGCGCCGCACCGCGGAAACCGAGCATCGGGTTTTCCTCTTCGGGCTCGTAACGCGAACCGCCGATCAGCTTGCGGTATTCGTTGGACTTGAAGTCCGACAGGCGAACAATCACCGGCTTGGGCCAGAAGGCCGCGGCAATCGTTGCGATGCCTTCGGCCACCTTGTCGACATAAAAAGCACGCGGCGAGGCATGGCCGCGCGCCACACTTTCCACCGCCTTCTTCAGGTCGGCATCGACCTGCGGGTAGTCGAGGATGGCCTTCGGGTGCACGCCGATGTTGTTGTTGATGACAAACTCCAGCCGTGCCAGGCCCACGCCGTGGTTGGGCACCTGGCAGAAATCAAACGCCAGCTGCGGGTTGCCCACGTTCATCATGATCTTGATGTCGATCGGCGGCATGGTGCCGCGCTGCACCTCGGTCACTTCGGTCTCGAGCAGGCCGTCGTAAATGTTGCCGGTGTCGCCCTCGGCGCAGCTGACCGTCACCAGCATGCCGTCCTTGAGCTGTTCGGTGGCGTCGCCGCAACCAACCACGGCCGGAATGCCGAGTTCGCGGGCGATGATGGCGGCGTGGCAGGTACGTCCGCCGCGGTTCGTCACGATGGCGCTGGCGCGTTTCATGACCGGCTCCCAGTTCGGGTCGGTCATGTCGGTCACCAGCACGTCGCCGGGCTGGACCTGGTCCATCTCGCTGATGTTGTGCACGATGCGGACCGGGCCAGTGCCGATTTTCTGGCCGATCGCCCGGCCCTCGGCCAGCACGGTGCCGGTGCCCTTGAGCTTGTAGCGCTGCTCGGCCTTGCCTTTCGACTGGCTTTTCACCGTCTCGGGCCGCGCCTGCAGGATGTAGAGCTGGCCGTCGGTGCCGTCCTTGCCCCATTCGATGTCCATGGGACGGCCGTAGTGGTCTTCGATGATGACGGCGTAACGCGCGAGTTGCTCGACGTCGGCGTCGGTCAGCGAATAGCGGTTGCGCAGCTCGGCCGGCACGTCGGTGGTCTTGACCAGCTTGCCGCCGGCCTTCTTTTCATCCGCGGTGGTGAACTCCATCTGCAGCAGCTTGCTGCCCAGGTTGCGGCGGATCACCGCACGTTTGCCGGCCTTGAGCATGGGCTTGTGCACGTAGAACTCGTCGGGGTTCACGGCGCCCTGCACCACCGTCTCGCCCAGACCGTAGCTGGAGGTGATGAACACCACGTCTTCAAAGCCGCTTTCGGTGTCGATGGTGAACATCACGCCGGCCGCGCCGAGGTCGCTGCGCACCATGCGCTGCACGCCGGCCGACAGGGCCACGTCGGCATGGGCAAAACCCTGGTGCACACGGTAGCTGATGGCGCGGTCGTTGTAGAGCGAGGCGAACACCTCCTTCATCTTGTGCAGCACGTCCTCAATACCGACCACGTTCAGAAAGGTTTCCTGCTGGCCGGCAAAAGAGGCGTCGGGCAGGTCTTCGGCGGTGGCCGACGAGCGCACCGCAAAGCTGGCCTGGGTATTGCCCGCGCTCAGGGCGGCAAAACTGCTGCGCACGGATTTTTCCAGTTCAGACGGGAAAGGCTGGGCTTCCACCAGCGTGCGGATCTGGGCGCCGGCAACCGCCAGGGCACGCACATCGTCGGTGTCCAGCTTGTCGAGGACCGCGTTGATTTTCTTGTCCAGCCCGTCGTGGGCCAGAAACACGCGAAAGGCGTGGGCGGTGGTGGCAAAGCCGGTGGGCACCTGCACGCCCTTGGGGCCGGTCGGCAGCTGCGAGATCATTTCGCCGAGGCTGGCGTTTTTACCGCCGACAGACTCGACGTCGGTCATCCTCAGGTTTTCAAACGGTACGACCAGGGCGGTCGCCTCAAACAAGTGGGACATGAAAATACTCCGGGAGGTTTAAAAACGGGGGCATCGACCATGCGCGGCAGGCAAGCTTGTGGTTGTTGGAAGGGGTTGTGGCGGGGCATGGTGTCGCAAATCTGGATAATCAATCAGATTGTAGAACGTCGCCTGCATGGTCCATGTAGGCGCTTTGCCATCAAACCAGGCCCAACATGCCCAACCGCACCGTATTTTTCATCTCCGATGGCACCGGCATCACCGCCGAAACCTTTGGCAACGCCATCCTGGCGCAGTTTGAATTCACGGCGCGCCACGTGCGCTTGCCTTTTATTGACAGCGTGGACAAGGCGCACCAGGCGGTACGCCAGATCAACCACGCCGCCGCGGTCGAGGGCAACCGGCCGATTGTGTTCACCACGCTGGTCAACATGGAGATCCTGGCCGTCATCAAGGCCCACTGCCACGGCATGATGCTGGACATGTTCGGCACCTTTGTCGCGCCGCTGGAAACCGAGCTGGGCATCAAGTCCAACCACCGGGTGGGCCGCTTTTCGGATGCCTCCAAAAGCAAGGCGTACGACGACCGGATTGAAGCCATCAACTTCTCGCTGGCCCACGACGACGGTCAAAGCAACAAGGACCTGGCCGGTTCGGACGTGATCCTGGTGGGTGTGAGCCGCAGTGGCAAAACACCCACCTCGCTGTACCTGGCCATGCAGTACGGCCTGAAGGCGTCGAACTATCCCCTGATTCCGGAAGACTTCGAGCGCCGCCAGCTGCCGCCGGCGCTGCTGCCGCACCGCAAGAAAATCTTCGGCCTGACGATCGCCCCCGAGCGCCTGGCGCAGATCCGCAACGAGCGCCGGCCCAACTCGAAATATGCCAGCCTGGCCAATTGCCGCGACGAAATCCACGAGGCCGAAGCCATGATGCGGCGCGAAGGCATTCGCTGGTTGTCGACCACGACCAAGTCGATCGAAGAGATCGCCACCACCATCCTGCAGGAGATCCGGCCCGAGCGGCTGGAGTACTGAGCGTCAGGAGCGTCAGCTCCGCTTTCCCCTCCTGTTTTGCTATCCTTTTGGTAGCTGCTTGCGCCCGTGATTATTGGGCCAACCGGCAATTTTTCTTGTTGATTCGCCCAAAACTGCTTCCAGCGGCCTTGAGGGGCACTTCTTCACATGAAAAGCCATCTTTAGCCAGCAGGCGCGGGCCCCAGCAGCTCTTGTTTCGATAGCAAACTGGTCACGCGCCAGTCAATAGTCATACTGTATGACATAAATACATTCAATTAATTGGATCAATCGCTGACCAGACCTTAAGCTATCCCTGTCGTTAATTTTTACGTCACCATCAATAGAGGAAACCCCCATGTCCCTGATCAACACCCAAGTCCAGCCTTTCAAAACCCAAGCCTTCCTGAACGGCAAATTCATTGACGTTTCAGACGAATCGCTGAAGGGCAAATGGTCGGTCCTGATCTTCATGCCGGCCGCATTCACTTTCAACTGCCCGACCGAAGTCGAGGACGCTGCCGACAACTACGCCGAATTCCAGAAGGCCGGCGCCGAGGTCTACATCGTGACCACCGACACCCATTTCTCGCACAAGGTGTGGCACGAAACCTCACCCGCAGTCGGGAAGGCCAAGTTCCCGCTGGTGGGCGACCCGACCCACACGCTGACCAAGGCCTTTGACGTGTTCATCCCCGAAGAAGGCCTGGCACTGCGCGGCACCTTCGTGATCAACCCCGATGGCGTCATCAAGACCGCTGAAGTGCACTCCAACGAGATCGCCCGCGATGTCAAGGAAACCCTGCGCAAGCTGAAGGCCGCCCAATACACCGCTGCACACCCCGGCCAGGTCTGCCCTGCGAAGTGGAACGAAGGCGCCAAGACCATCGCCCCGTCCATCGACCTGGTCGGCAAGATCTAAGTACAGGTTTAACCGCCCTGCTGCCTTCCTGACGAAGGCCCGGGCCCCGGCACACACGTGTGCCGTCCCGGGCTTTTTTGTTCCCCATTGAAATTGAAAGTGAGTCCGCCATGCTCGACGACGCCACCAAAGCCCAACTGAAAACTTACCTCGAGCGCGCCACCGCGCCCATCGAAATCGTCGCTTCACTGGACGACAGCGAGGCCTCAGGCGAAGTGCTGTCGCTGCTGAAGGACGTGGCCGAGTCGTCGCCGCTGGTCAAGCTGACCGAAAGCCGCGACGACCCGCACCGCAAACCCTCTTTCTCCATCAACCGCCCGGGCGAAAACCACGGCCCGCGTTTTGCCGGCCTGCCCATGGGCCATGAATTCACCTCGCTGATCCTGGCGCTGCTGCAAATCGGCGGCTACCCGCCCAAGGTGGAGCAGGCCGTGCTCGACCAGATCCGCGCGCTTGACCGCGATCTGGATTTTGAAATCTACGTTTCGCTGACCTGCCACAACTGCCCGGACGTGGTTCAGGCACTGAACCTGATGGCGGTGCAGAACCCGCGCATCAAGACCACCATGGTCGAGGGCGGCACCTTCCAGGACGAGATCAAGGAGCGCGAAATCATGGGCGTGCCCACGGTCTTCCTCAACGGCACCATGTTCGGCAACGGGCGCATGAGCCTGGAAGAAATCCTCGCCAAAATCGACACCAGCGGTGTCGAGCGCGAGGCGAAAAAGATCGCGGAAAAAGCACCGTTTGACGTGCTGATCGTCGGCGGCGGCCCGGCCGGCGCGGCGGCAGCCGTGTACGCCGCACGCAAGGGCATCCGCACCGGCGTGGCGTCGGAGCGTTTCGGCGGCCAGGTGCTGGATACGCTTGGCATCGAGAACTTCATCTCCATCAAGGAAACCGAAGGCCCGAAGTTCGCCCACGCCCTCGAAGAACATGTGCGCAACTATGACGTCGACATCATGAACCTGCAGCGCGCCAAGGCCCTGGTGCCCGGCAAGGACCTGATTGAAGTGCAACTGGAAAGCGGCGCCTCGCTCAAGAGCAAAACGGTCATCATCTCCACCGGCGCACGCTGGCGCAACATCAACGTGCCCGGCGAGCAGGAGTTCAAGAACAAGGGCGTGGCTTATTGCCCGCACTGCGACGGGCCGCTGTTCAAGGGCAAGCGCGTGGCGGTGATAGGCGGCGGCAACTCCGGCGTGGAAGCGGCGATCGACCTGGCCGGCATCGTCGGCCATGTGACGCTGATCGAGTTCGACACCGCGCTGCGCGCCGACGCCGTGCTGCAGCGCAAGCTCATGAGCCTGAAAAACGTCGAGGTGTTCACCAACGCGCAAACAACAGAGATCACCGGCGACCAGAAGGTCAACGGCCTGGTCTACAAGGACCGCGCGACCGGCGAGCTGAAAACCGTGCCCCTGGAAGGCGTGTTCATCCAGATCGGCCTGGTGCCCAACACCGACTGGCTCAAGGGCGTGGTGGACCTTTCGAAACACGGCGAGATCATCGTTGACGCCAAAGGCCAGACCTCGCTGCCCGGCGTGTTTGCCGCGGGGGACGCCACCACCGTGCCCTTCAAGCAGATCATCATTGCGGCCGGCGACGGCGCCAAGGCGGCCCTCGGCGCCTTCGACCACCTGATGCGGACCTCGGCACCGGCGGCCTGACAGCGCGGGGAGCGGACCTGCCGCTCCCCACTGCAAAGAAGAACGGCTATCACTCCCATTCGCGCTCATACCGCGCGAGAAGGGTTATGCATTTCCTCTTGCCCAATGGCGCCGGCCTGCCGACAATCGGGGCATTCAAAACAAAAAAAGGAATCGGCATGAAAGGCGACGCACAAGTCATCACCCACCTGCAGGCCCAGCTCAAAAACGAGCTCACCGCCATCAACCAGTATTTCGTGCACTACCGCATGTACAAGCACTGGGGCCTGGACAAGCTGGCCAAGAAGGAATACGAAGAGTCCATCGGCGAGATGAAACACGCCGACAAACTGATGGACCGCATCTTCATGCTTGACGGCCTGCCCAACCTGCAGGACCTCGGCAAGCTGATGATCGGCGAGGACGTGCCGGAAGCCCTGGCCTGTGACCTGAAGGCCGAAACCGGCGCCCAGGCCACCATCAAGGACGGCATCGCGCATTGCGAAAGCGTGCGTGACTATGTCTCGCGCGACCTGCTGCAAGGCATCCTGGACGACACCGAAGAGCACATCGACTTCCTGGAAACCCAGATCGAGCTGCTGACCAAGGTGGGCGTGCAGAACTACCTGCAAAGCCAGATGGGCGAACTCAGCTAGGCAGCACCCTGCGCAGCGCCGCAAGCGCTGCCTTGTTTCACGGCCGCCAAGGCCCTGCCTGAATCGAATGGCAGCCAGCATCTCCTGCAAACGAGAATAACTCTCATTCATGGGTTAAGCTATAGCCCCCGCCAGCCGACATGTTCATGTGAAGCCAGCCAGCAACCGGCCTGTGCTTCACCATGTCACTCCCCTCCTCTTTTTCTCACTCAAAAACCCTTCCAGCCCATGTGCAGCGGGTGCGAACAGCTAGCAAATTTGTAGCAACCTTCGTCCTCACGCCGCTGGCGCTGTGTGTGGCGCAACTGGGCCGGGCAGAAACGCCGCCGGCTCCGGCCACCGCCGCACCTGCCGGCAGCGAGCTGCCGCAGCTGCGTGAGGTGCGCATCAACGCCACTGTCGAAAAAGACGAGGGTTTTGCGCCCAATCAGGCGCAAAGCGCAGGCAAGGCGCCGATGCGCCTGCTGGAGACACCGCAGTCCATCAGCGTGGTCACACGCGAGCAGATGGAGTCGCGCCAGGCAACCAATCTGCAGCAGACCCTGCAGACGGTCGCCGGCGTCAGCCCGGTCAACTTCGGCCGGCGCGGTTTCGACGACATCAACATCCGCGGTTTCCGCTCGACCGAGTCCATCCTGATCGATGGCCTGGTGCAAAGCCCCGGCATGTGGACACGCCTGACGCCCTACGGCTATGAACGTTTCGAGGTGCTCAAGGGTGCAGCCTCGGTGCTGTACGGCCAGGTGCAGCCCGGCGGCATCGTCAACGCCGTCAGCAAGCGGCCCAAAAAGGAAGCGCTGTCCGAGGCTTCACTGGAGCTGGGAAGCTTCGGCCTGAAGACGCTGTCGGCCGACCTGAACCGCCCGCTGTCCGATTCGGGCAAGGCGGCATTTCGCATCAACGCCCAGATGTCCGACACCGAAGACCCGACCGACCTGGTCTACCGCAAGGACAGCTGGGTGGCGCCCTCGCTGGCGCTGGACCTCGGCCCGCAAACCGACCTGGTGCTTTTTGCCACCTACAGCCACAGCCAGTGGATGCGCCAGCAGGGCATCACCCCGTATGGCACGCTGCTGCCCAATCGCAATGGCGCCATTCCGCTGACGCGCTACACCGGCGATCCGGGCTTCGGCGCCTACGACATGGAACAGACCACCGTGGGTTATTCGCTGGAGCACCAGTTCAACCCCGATGTGGTGCTGCGCCAGAACGTGCGTTACGAAGAGGAAAAAGGCACCGGCAACTTTGTCGCCAACGGCACGCTGCAGGCCAACCAGCGCCTGCAGAACCGCACCGCCACCCGCCAGTACATGGACTACGACCTGCTGGCCACCGACACCTCGCTGCTGACGAGCTTCGAGGCGCTGGGCCTGAAGCACCGCGTGGTGACCGGGCTGGACGCCCGCACCGGTACCAGCTCGCAGGCCAGCCGCAGTTGCACGATTGCGCCCATGAACCTGTACAACCCGGTCTACGGCGTGCAGGCCACCTGCCCCGCAAACCTCACGAGCGACGCGCCATCGAAGCTCACGGCAACCGGGCTGTACGTACAGGACCAGATCAAATTCGGCCAAGGCTGGACGGCGCTGCTGGGCCTGCGCCACGACCATTCGACGACCGACACCGACAACCGGCTAACCAACCGGCGCACGGTGCAAAAGGACAAGGCCAACACCTTCTCGGGCGGCCTGGTTTACGAATTTGTGCCGGGCTGGTCCACCTACGCCAGTTATGGCGAATCTTTCCTGCCGGTATCGGGCCTGGCCTTTGACGGCAGCGCTTTCGTTCCGGAAACCGGCCAGCAATGGGAAGCCGGCCTCAAGTACGAGACGGCCAACCGGCAGGTCACCGGCGCACTGGCCGTGTACGACCTGCGCCGCCAGAACGTGACGACGGCCGACCCGGTCAACACCAATTTCAGCGTGCAGACCGGCGAGCAGCGGGCGCGCGGCTTGGAGCTGGAGCTGGGCGCCGACCTGCGCAACGGCTGGAAGCTGACCGCCGCCTACGCCTACACCGATGCGGAAGTCACGCGCGACAACAACGCCGCCATCGTCGGCAAACCCATCAACCTGACGCCCAAACACACGCTGGCCACCTGGGCCACCTACCGCCTGCAGGACCTCAAGCGCGTGACCGTGGGCCTGGGCGGGCGCTACGTCAGCGAGCAGGTGGGTGCGCTGCCGTTCACGCTGCCCTCCTACTTTGTGGCCGACACCTCGCTGAGTTACCACGGCGACCGCTTTCGTGTGACGGCAGGCATCAAGAACCTGTTCAACAAGGTGTATTACGCGGGCGCCATCAACGCCAACGTGGTCTCGCCGGCCGAACCGCGCAGCTTCGCGCTGAGCACCACGTTCTATTTCTGACACTCCCACCGAAGCCTGTCGTTTTTTGCCCTCAAAGGCAGCGCCACACAAGATCTCAAACGCGAATAATTCTCATTATTGTGTTAAGATTTGTAGATCGCCAGCCGACATCTCCGTGGAAATGTGAAGCCAGCCAGCAACCTGCCTGAGCCGTGCTTCACATGTCCTTTACATCCCGTTTCCTTGCGTCAAAAACCCACCCAGCCCTCGTCCTTCGAGCGCCGACAGCTACCAAACTGGTAGCAAAATTCAGCCTCACCCCGCTCGCGCTGTGCGCCGCGCAACTGGTCGGCGCCCAGGTCCTGCCGGACATCACCATCCGCGCCGACACCGAACAGGGCTACTCCCCGTCCAGCAGCACCGCCACCAAAAGCAGCGCGCCGCTGCGCGACATTCCGCAGACCGTCAACGTGGTGCCCGGCCAGCTGCTGCGCGACCAGGCCGCACGCTCCATGGAAGATGCGCTGCGCAACGTGCCCGGCGTGGCGGCCAGCCATGGCGACGGCCAGCGCGACCAGGTGATGATCCGCGGCTTCACGGCGATTACCGACCAGTTTTCCGACGGCCTGCGCGATGACGCCCTGTACTTCCGCGACCTGTCCAACGTCGAGCGCATCGAGGTGCTCAAGGGCCCTTCCGCCGTGCTGTACGGCCGGGGCTCCTCGGGCGGTCTGATCAACCGCATCACCAAAAAACCAAAATTCGGCGAGACATCGGGCGAGGCGGCGCTGATCCTGGGCAGCAACAAGCTCAGGCGCGTGGAGGCCGACGTGAACCTGCCGCTGGGCGAAGCGGCGGCCTTCCGCCTGAACGCGGCGCGCGAAGACTCCGGCAGCTACCGCGACCAGCAGTTCGTGGACCGCTACAGCTTTGCGCCGTCGCTGGCGCTCAAACTCAGCAACCAGACTTCCCTGCTGCTGCAATACACCCAGGCACGTGACCAGCGCGTGACAGACTTCGGCATCCCGGCACTCAACGGCCGCCCGGTCGATGTGCCGGCCAGTACCTATTACGGCTCGGGCAATGCCCGGCGCGACGACACCAGCACCAGCCTGGTCGACACCTACACCGCCACCCTGAACCACAGCTTCAATGATGCGTTCAGCGTGCGCAACACCACCCGCTACTACAGCTACGAGCTGGACCGCTACAACACCCTGCCCAGCGGCACGACGGACCCGGTAGCGCTGACGATAGGGCTGACCCGCAGCGCCGTCTTCCGCGACGAGTCGGGCTGGTTCAACCAGACCGACTTCACCTACAGGAACACGCTGGGCGGATTCAAGCAGGAGTGGCTGTTCGGCCTGGAAATGGGCCAGCAGAAGCGCCGCGCCGAATCGATCGCGGCCGGCACGGTGGCACGCGTGTCCATCTTCAACCCGGGCCTGGTGTCGGTGCCGTCATTCACCGCGGCCGCCAGGGCTGCCGACAGCGCCATACCGAACAACACCACGCAGGACGTGCTGGGCCTGTACCTGCAGGACCAGGTCACGCTGGCGAAAAACTGGAAGGCGCTGGCAGGCATCCGCTACGACGAGTTCAAGCAGTCCACCACTTTCGAGCGCAAGCTCGCACCGCTGGCCCGCACCGACCGCAGCTTCAGCCCACGCGCCGGCCTGGTGTGGCAGCCTACCGATGCGCAGTCGCACTACGTCTCGTACAGCCGCTCGTTCCAGCCCTCGGCCGAGGCCTTTGCCCTGGCCGGCAACAACGTGGCCAACGAACCGGAGATCACCCGCAACGTCGAGATCGGCAGCAAGCTCGGTTTCCTGGACGGCGCTCTCAGCGTGACGGCCGCCCTGTTCAACCTGCAGCGCAGCAACATCAAGAACACCGACCCGGCCAATCCCAGCCGGCAAATCAACGTGGGTACGCAGCGCACCAACGGGCTGGAGCTCACGGCCAGCGGCCGCCTGCCGGGCCGCTGGGACGTGAGCGCGGGTTACGCCTACCTGGACGGCGAAATGGTGGAGTCGGTGGCGCGTGTCACCTCGCTGCAGCTGCCGGTTGTTTCGGTGCCGTCGCTGGGCAAGGTTCCCGCGCTGACGCCGCGCCACTCGGCCTCCTTCTGGGCCATGAAAGACCTGGGCGACGGCTTCAGCGTGGGCGGTGGCCTCAACTACATGGGCGAGCGTTTCGCCTCGCTGACCAACCTTGTCGTGCTGCCGGCTTACCTGACCGGCGACCTGGCCGGCATTTACCGGACCGGCCGCTATGAATTCGGTGTGAACCTGAAAAACGTCACCGACAAGAAATACATCGTCTCCAGCCACGGCAGCAACGACAACCTGATCCTGCCCGGCGCGCCGCGCGAGCTGCAGCTGACGTTGCGCACCAGGTTCTGACCACCCCTTTGACGAGTCAAGCCATGAAATCACTTCAACTTCATCTGCTTTGTACGGCTGTGCTGGTACTTGCCGGCCAGGCCCACGCCCATCAAGTCTGGATCGAGCAAGACGCCCGGGGCGCCAAGCTCTACTTCGGCGAGTTTGGCGAGAATCTGCGCGAGGCCTCACCCGGGCGGCTGGACAGGTTTGTCAATCCGGTGGCGCACAAGCAGTCGGCGCAGGGCATGCAGCCGCTACACGCCGTCAAGACGGCCAATGGCTTTGCCCTGTCCGCCCGCGCGGCGAAAGGTGAGTCACTGTTGGCCGAGGAGCCCGTCTTCCCCATCGCCGAACGCAGGGATGGCGACAAAACCATCCGCAGCCTGTACGTGCCCGCCGCCCGGCTGGTGACGGGCCATGGCCGGCTGCAGCCCAAGCTGACGCTGGACCTGGTGCCTACCGGCCAGCCGGGCAAGGATGGCATGGAGGTGCAGGCTTTCTACATGGGCCAGCCCCTGCCCAAAGCCAAAGTGGCCGTGGCCACGCCTTCGGGCTGGACGCAGGAACACCGTGCCGACGAACAGGGCAAGCTCACCGTGAAGCTGCCGTGGAAGGGCCGCTACGTGCTGGAGCTTAAACACACCGGCGGCGCCGGCGAGCGCGCCGGCGAGCAGTACGACCGCGCCAGCTACGTCACCTCGCTCACGACGATGCAGCACCGCGGTTTGCCGGCCCTGCCCGCAGCGCCGCAGGCCTCACCGAACAAAAACTGACAAAGTCGGGGCCCAGCCATGCGATCAAGCCGGAATAGAGAGACAAATCAGTCCGCAGCCCCTATACATCGGGCGCAAGCAGCTATTGAATCAATAGCAAGTCTGGCCTGGCTCAGGATTTTGCAACGTGTTGCCGGCGCGCTGCTCGGCGGCTACGCCTTCACCGCGGCGCTGGTGGCGCTGCTGACCGTTGCGCTGGTGTACGCCGGCCTGTCGCGCAGCGAGGCCGTCGTGAGCGCGTCGATGTCCGGCTTTCTGGTCTACCTGTTGGTCTTGCTGTGGGCCTTCAGCGTGCGCAGCCTCACGCGCCTGTGGGCCATGCTGGCGGGCGCGACAGCGCTGACCTATGTGCTGACCTGGGGCTTGCTTCAGTTGCTTCGCTAAAGGAGTTCAGCGATGGAGACCACCTTCCGCAAATCCATGGCCTGGCTGCACACCTGGACCGGCGTGGTGATCGGCAGCGTCCTGTTCGCCATCTTCTGGATGGGCTCACTCAGCGTGTTCGACCGCGAAATTGACCGCTGGATGATGCCGGGCACGCGGCTCACGCCGGTCACCGCCGCGGCGCCTGTCAGGCTGGACGGCGCCATCAGCGCGCAAGCCCGGCTTTTTGCCAAGGGCTCCTCGCAGTGGTTCATCCGCCTGCCCAGCGAACGGGTGCCGGTGGTAGAGCTGGGCTGGCGCGACGAAGGCAGCAAACGCGTTGAGCGGCGCTACCTGCACCCGCAGACCGGCGCACTGCTTGAACAAACCGACACGCTCGCAGGCAGCGGCTTCATCTTCCCCTTCCACTACCGCCTGCACATCAAGTGGCTGGACCTGGGTTACTGGCTGGTGGGGTTGGCCGGCATGGCCATGCTGCTGCTGATCGTCAGCGGCGTCATCATCCACCGCAAGATTTTTGCAGACTTCTTTTTGTTCCGGCCCAAAAAACGCCTGCAGCGCGCCAGCCTGGACCTGCACAACCTGACCGGTGTGCTGGCCATGCCGTTTCACTTTGCCACTGCGCTGTCGGGCATCGTGATCCTGTTCACCATCTACTGGCCGAGCGCTTACCACGCAGCTTATGCGCAGGCCAAGGCTCCGCAGCGGGCTTTTTCCGCCGAGGGCTTCGGCCAATACCGCCGGCCCAAGGCGAATACACCGGGCCAGCCGCTGGCATCGCTTGACGCCATGCTGGCGAAAGCGGAGCAGCAGTGGCAAGGCGGCCGGGCCAGCTTCGTGCGGGTCTGGCACCCGGGCGACGCCAACAGTTATGTCGAGCTGCGCCGCGGTTATGCCGACAGGGTGACCATGAACCTCGACCAGCTCTACGTCGACGCAGCCACGGGCACCGTGCTGCGCAGCTTCGAGGCCGCGCCGGTGATGACGGTGCAGCGTTTTATCAGCGGCCTGCATTTCATCCAGTTCGACCACTGGACCTTGCGCTGGCTCTACTTCCTGGCCGGCTTGTCCGGCTGCGTGCTGATTGCCACCGGCAGCCTGTTCTGGCTTGAGGGCCGGCGCGCCAGCCATGCAAAAAAAGGACTGGCCGGCGTGCGGGTGGTGGAGGCGCTGACGGTGACCAGTGTGCCCGGCATCGTTATTGCCACGCTGGTGTTTTTTGCGGTCAACCGGCTGTTGCCGGCCGATGCGTCGCTGGCCGGCTGGAGCCGCGGAGAAGTCGAAGTCTGGGCCTTTTACCTGGCCTGGCTGACGACCCTGGCCCACGCCGCCCTGCGCGGCCGCGCGGCCTGGCGCGAACAAGCCTGGGCCGTGGCCGTGCTGGCCCTGCTGGCCGTGCTGCTGAACTGGGTCAGCACCGGTGACCACCTGGCCCACACGCTGGGCCAGGGGCTGTGGGCGGTGGCCGGCATGGACCTGCTGCTTCTGGCGATGGCCGGCCTGGCGTTTGTCACGGCGCGTCACCTGACCCGCAAGGCGCTCAGTGCAGCGCGCGCGCCGGCCGCTGCCGCCGAGCTGCCCGCCGCCTTGAAGAACCGCAACACCACCAGCCATGCGTGAAGTACTGCTGATGCTGGCCGCCTGGGTGGTTCTGCTGCTCGGCATGGCGTTGCTGGCGCTCAGCCAGGAGCGCCATCGGGATCGCATTTTTATATCAAACAGGCCTGCAGCCCTCGATATCCGGGCGCAACGAGCTACAGCTTTTATAGCAATCGGTCTGGGCCTGCCTGCCTGCATCGCCAGCCAGGGGGCCAGCTTCGGCAGCCTGTTGTGGCTGCTGCTGCTGTCCGCCGCCGCCCTGGCCGTGGCGCTCACGCTGACTTGGCGGCCGCAGTGGCTGCGCCCGCTGGCTGGCGCGGCACAAACAGTTTTTCAACGTCCATCCGCCTCAACCTCTAGGAGTTAAACCATGTTTCAAACCCTGCTGATCGCTTTTCGTGAGGGCCTCGAAGCCCTGCTCGTGGTGGCCATTGCCACGCTGTATTTGCGCCGCACCGGCCGGCTCCATTTGCTGGGAGCGATTCGCAGCGGCCTGGCCGTGGCCGTCTTGTTGTCACTGCTGCTGGGCTATACGCTGTCGCGCATCGGCGCCATGTCCCCCACGGCCGAGGGTGTCATGGCCCTGCTCGCCGCAGCGACGGTGCTCTGGTGTGTGGTGCACATGATGAAAGCCGGCAAGACCTTGGGCCGGGAAATCAACGCGCGACTTGACCGCGCCACCCTGCTCGACGGCTCCCGGGCCTGGCTGGCGGTGTTTGGCTTCACGCTGTTCATGGTCGGACGCGAAGGCGTGGAAACCGCCACCATGCTGGCCTCGCTGGCCTCCAGCGCCGAGCTGGGTTACATGGTCTGGGGCGGACTGACCGGCCTCGCTCTGGCCGCGGCGATTGCAGGGGCCTGGGTGCGTTACGGCAAGGCGGTGGACCTGGGCCGGTTTTTCCGCGTCACGGCCTGGTTCATGATGGTGTTCGCCTTGCAGCTGGTCATCTACGCGTTGCACGAATTCACCGAGTCTGCGCTGGTCCCCGGCATCGACAATGCCTGGTGGCATGCCGCCACCGAGGACCTGGCCGAAGGCACAACTGCGCAACTGGTTTCGCTGGCGCTGGTTCTGGTGCCCACGGTCTGGCTGGCGCTGGCGCACTGGCAGGACAGCCGCAGCGCTGGCAACACTGCCGTCAGGAGCTGAAGGCAGGTGCAGCTCACGCACCTGGCGGACAGAAAACCGCCAGAAAAGTAACCTGTTTGCACCAAGGTTATTGCAAATGCGATCGATTCGCATTTATACTTCAGACATCGACTTAACCACCAGCAAGCCAATCCCATGATCGTCTGTGTCTGCCGCCGAATCTCCGACCGCGAAATTGCCCGTCACGCCCGCGCGGGCCTGGGCTTTGACGAGATCCAGTTCGAACTCGGCGTCGCCACACAGTGCGGCCAGTGTGAAGGGTGTGCCCGGGACGTGGTGGCGCAATGCAGCGCCGCCTGTCCCACGGCCCACATCAAGCCGGGGATGCCTTTCCCCGCTCCCGCCGTGCGCGGCGTGGCTTTTGCGGGATGAGCCGCGAGGCGCAAAAGCCAAGGCAAGGCTGGGCGCCTTGCCTGATTTTGCAACGAAGTGGATTGCCCGCAAAACCACGCCCCTTCGGGTTCGGACCAAAACGGGCGCTTTCCTCACCAAACCCCTTGCGTGTGCCTTCGGGCACACGACGCGGCGTGTTGGCGAGCAAATCGTCCCGTTGTGGACCCGAACGCGCATGGCGGCAGTGGGGAGAGGCATCCCAACCACCACCCAACGGAAGGCCGCCCATGGAATCCTCTCTCACCCTCTTTGCAAGCCTCGCCGGCAGCCTGATCCTGGTGATCAGCCCGCTCTGGTGGATTTTCCGCCGCTAGCGCGTCCTTCGTTCCCGCACACGCGTTCCCCTTCGCATCCACTAGACTTCCGATGAACGCTCCCGCCATTTCGGGCTCCAACACCCCTGCACTTCCAACAAGCCCCGTGCGATTGCCGATCAGCCGCAACATCGTTATTGCCGCCAGCGTGGTCATCTTCCACGTGGCGGCACTGTGGGCGTTGCAAAACGGCCTGCTGCGCCGGGCCGTGGAACAAGTGGTGCCGGCCGAACTGCTGACGCGTATCATCGAAATCGAGCCGCCCAAGGTGGCACCGCCACCGCCACCGCCGCCCCCCAAACCCGCGCCGAAAACGGCCAAGCTGCCGCCGCCACCCATGCCCGTGGCCGTGCGGGACCCCGTGCCGGCGCCCCAGGCGCCCACCGGCGTGGTTGAACCCCAGCCGCCGGCACCCGCGGTGCTGGCGCCGGTGGCGCCCGCACCTGCGCCCCCCGCACCGCCGGCCCCGGCGCGCCTGGTGGAAATCACCCAGGGCGAAACCGAATACATCCGGCCGCCGCGTCCGGTCTACCCGGCCCTGAGCAAGCGCAGCGGCGAATCCGGCGTGGTCATCATTGCCGTTTACTACAGCAGCTCCGGCCACGCCAAACGTGCCGAAGTCTTCAAGTCCAGCGGCTTCGAGCGCCTGGACCGTGCGGCACGCGATGCCGTGATGGCCTCGCAGGTCACCCCTTTCCGGCGGGCGGGCGTCAACGAAGACACCCAGTTCCTGCTCAAAGCCCCGATTAATTTTGTTCTGGAGTAACTCATGAATTCACAATTTGGCCTGATGAACGTCTGGGCGCAAGGCGACTTCGTCACCCGGGCGGTGGCCCTGCTGCTGATCGGCATGTCGCTGGTGTCCTGGATCGTCATCCTCACCAAGACCCTGGACGTGCTGAAGTACAAGAAGATTGCCCGCAGCGCGGAAGACTTCTGGCACAGCGAAGACTTCGCCGCCGGCCTGGCCCGGCTGGGCAGCGACCCGGCCAACCCCTTCCGCCAGCTGGCCATCGAAGGCCGCGAGGCCACCGCCCACCACCGCAACACCAGGGCGCACCTGCACGACACGCTGGACGTCAGCGACTGGGTCACGCGCAGCCTGCGCAACACCATCGACGAGTTCACCTCGCGCCTGCAGTCGGGCCTGGCCATCCTGGCGTCGGTCGGTTCCACCGCGCCCTTCATCGGCCTGTTCGGCACGGTCTGGGGCATTTACCACGCGCTGCTGGCCATAGGCACGGCCGGCCAGGCGACCATCGACAAGGTGGCCGGCCCGATCGGCGAGTCGCTGATCATGACGGCGCTGGGCCTGGCGGTCGCCATTCCGGCGGTGCTCGGCTACAACGCGCTGGTGCGCGGCAACAAGGGGGTGCTGCACAAGCTCAACCGTTTTGCCCACGACCTGCACGCCTACTTCGTGACCGGCGCACGGGTCAGCAGCGGCGGCGCTGCCAATGTCGTGACCATGAAAAAAGCCTGACGCAGAAGGAGCACGCAGCATGGCCTTCGGAACCCAGGACGACACCGACGAGGTGATGAACGAGATCAACATGACGCCGCTGGTTGACGTGATGCTGGTGCTCCTGATCATCTTCATCATCACCGTGCCGGTGATGAAACACGCGGTCAACATCGATCTGCCGCGCGCCACCAACGAGGCGCAAAACGTCAAGCCCGAGACGGTGCGGCTCACGGTGGACGCCGACGGCGCCTACTACCTCAACGAGGCCAGGGTCGAGGATGCGGCGCTGGCGCCCAGTTTCCAGGCGGCGGCCGCGAAGGAGCCGCAGCCCGAACTGCACATCCGCGGCGACAAGGCGGTTCGCTACGAACGGGTGGCCCAGGCCATGGCCGCGGCGCAGCAGGCCGGGCTGCGCAAGATCGGCTTCATCACCGAACCCGTCAAGCCCTGACGGCCAGCGCTTGCGCCCTTCCGCATGACCACCTGGCGCTTGACGGCGCCAGGTTTTTTTCTGCGCGGCCCGTGGTGACCGGCACCCACGCCGACGCATTTTTTCAGGAAAAAATCGGGACCGGCGCTTGACTTTCAATTGAGAATAGTTATCATTACGATAACGACAACTCATCAGGTCCACCAAGGTCAACCATCATGTCCCCTGCACAACCTGCCTCCGCCACCCTGAGCCTGCCATCTCGCCGCAACGATCAGGCGGGAACCGCCACCCCGGCCGCCGCGCCCAGCTACAGCGCCACAGGCTCTGCCGTGGACAGCAACCAGTTGCTGCGCGGCCAGAAGGCCGTGGACATCATGCACAACGGCTCGACCTACCGCCTGCAGGCGACGCGCCTGGGCAAGCTGATCCTGACCAAGTAGCCGACAAATTTCATCGTGGGACGATCCGGGGCCGGCAACGGTCTCACAGGTCGTTTTTGCCAGCCAGCCAGCTGCCTTTCGGGCAGTTGCATTAGCCAGGCTTTTTTTCTCCACACGCCATGCAAAAAGCCGACCCGAGGGTCGGCTTTTATCATTGAAATCAGGCCCCGGCCCTTTTCCCGCCAGCGCGGTCAGCTATCAATTAAATAGCAAACACCCCCGGCAAACAACCGTTACAGACCGATGGCGGCCATGCCGGCACGCGCGATCTGCGCATCTTCGCTGGACTTCACGCCGCTGACGCCGACCGCGCCCAGGCACTGGCCGTCCTTCAGGATGGGCACGCCGCCCTCGAGCAGGCCCTTGAGCTCCGGCGCGCTCAGGAAAGAAAAGCGCCCGCCGTTGATCATGTCTTCGTAAATCTTGCTCTCGCGCCGGCCCATGGCCGCGGTATGGGCCTTGGCCGGTGCAATGTGGGCAGAGATGGGCGCGGCGCCGTCCAGCCGCTGCAGGTGCAGCAGGTGGCCGCCGTCGTCAACGATGGCAATCGTCACCGCCCAGCTGTTTTTCGTCGCTTCTGCGGCAGCGGCAGCGGCGATCGCCTGCACATCGGAAAATTCCAGCACTGTTTTTGATTTCATGGTGTTCCAGGGTTTGTTTGGGCAAAACATCAAGCATACGCAACTTTGCGGGCCGCAGCGGGTCCTATTGCGTACTTGGAAACTTGGAGAACCCTGACAAAAAGTAGGCAGTGCGCAGGGTTACTCCTTGAAAACCGCCACCGTCCCCTAAAATAACCTTGCCCGCATATGCAGGCCTCTAATGGAGAAGACCGGATGAATGACAATGTTCAAACCTTGGACCATGGCTACGTTGGCTCTGCCGAGCAACGCAACCGGGTCTTGCGCAACACTTACTGGCTGCTGGCGCTGAGCCTGCTGCCCACGGTGCTGGGCGCCTGGGTGGGCGTGGCCACGGGCATCACTGCCTCCCTCAGCGGCGGGCTGGGCCTGATCGTGTTCCTCGGCGGCGCCTTCGGCTTCATTTACGCTATTGAAAAGACCAAGAACTCTGCCGCCGGCGTGCCGGTGTTGCTGGCCTTCACTTTCTTCATGGGCCTGATGCTGTCGCGCATGATCGGCATGATTCTCGGCTTCAGGAATGGCAGCGAACTGATCATGACCGCCATGGGCGGCACCGCCGGCGTGTTTTTTGTCATGGCCACCCTGGCCAGCGTCATCAAGCGCGACATCTCCGGCATGGGCAAATGGCTGTTTGTCGGCGCCCTGGTCGTGATGGTGGGTTCCATCATCAACGTGTTTGTCGGCTCCACCGCCGGCATGATGGCGATCTCGGTCGCCGTGATCGGCATCTTCAGCGCCTACATGCTGTATGACCTCAAGCAGATCCTCGACGGTGGTGAAACCAACTACATCAGCGCCACGCTGGCCCTGTACCTGGACCTGTTCAATGTGTTCCAGGCCCTGCTGGCCCTGCTGGGCATCGCCGGTGGCGAGCGCGACTGAGCTTGTTCCCGTTCAGAAAAAGGGCCTTCGGGCCCTTTTTTCATGGGCACCCCTCGCCGGGGAAGCTCTGCAACCGATGGCGACCCGGCGTCAAGCCCGACAACACACCAACCGGGGCGCCGCCAATAGCTATCTATTCAATAGCAGCCTTCCCTTGCACACAAAGGGACGAGGTCAGATTTGATTGAAACCCAGCCACCAGGCCAATTTGCGCTGGATCAACAGAGCTAGCGTTAACCCCTATAAAGATGCACAACAAATACATCTTCTTACTACACTGGATGCAAGCACCCGGGCAACAGAGATCCGGATGCTTTCAAAGAAGAAAGAAGGTTGTTTGTATGCGTACCCCTCATTCAAGGAATTTTTCGCTGCTGGCCCTCGCGGCCGCCATGGCACTTGCCAGTCTGGGCGCGGCTGCGGCGCCGCCCGCAGCCACCCAGAGCGGCGCATCGCGCGCGCCGGCAACTGAGCAGGCCAAGGGCGCCGTCAAGAAGTACACGCTCGAAACCGGCATCGTCAACGGCAAGATGGTGTTCATCGACGACCGCGGCCAGGTCAACCCGGTGCTGCGCGCCAATGTGGGTGACACGGTTGAAATCCGCCTCAAAAGCGGCGAAGGTGCGCAGCACGACATCGCCATTCCCGACCTGAAGGTTCAGTCGCAGAAATTCGACGCCGCCAGCGGCCCCACGACCGTGCGTTTCACCGTCACGCAGGCGGGCAAATTTACCTACTACTGCACCATCGCCGGCCACCGCCAGATCGGCATGGAAGGCGTGTTCGAGGTCGCCGGCACCAGCATCGCCGGGGCGACACCAAAGGCCACCGCGAAGACCACCGGCGTCCCCGGTGCCGATCTGTACACCGCACCCGCCGTGCGGCCCGCCGACGCGGCCGCCGTGAGTGTGGCGATGGACCCGGCGGCCGTGCCCGCCCCGATTGGTGCCCGCGCGCCCCAGCACCTGAAGTACCGCATGGAAACCGTGGAACTGGCCGGCAAGCTTGACGACGGCACCAGCTTCACGTACTGGACCTTCGACCGCAAGGTGCCCGGCCCCATGCTGCGCGCCCGCATCGGCGACACCATCGAGCTGACCCTGGCCAATGCCCGCGACAGCAAGATGATCCATTCCATCGACCTGCATGCGGTGACCGGTGGCCATGGCGGCGGCGAACACACCCAGGTCGGCCCCGGCCAGGAAAAAACCATCACCTTCAAGGCGCTGAACGCCGGGCTGTATGTGTACCACTGCGCCACGCCGCTGGTGCCGCAGCACATCTCGGCCGGCATGTACGGCATGATCCTGGTCGAGCCCGAAGGCGGCCTGTCCAAGGTGGACCGCGAGTACTACGTGATGCAGGGCGACATGTACACCACACGGCCGCACGGTGCCAGGACGCACCAGGATTTCGACCTGGACAAGATGGCGGCCGAGCTGCCTGACTATTACGTCTTCAACGGCGCGGTGGGCTCGCTGACCAAGGAGCACAAGCTCACCGCCCAAGTCGGCGAAACCGTGCGCATCTTCTTCGGTGTCGGCGGCCCGAACAAGATCTCGTCCTTCCACGTGATCGGCGAGATCTTCGACAAGGTCTACAGCGAAGGGTCGATCAGTTCGCCCAAACGCGATGTGCAGACCACGCTGGTCGCCCCCGGCGGCGCCACCATCGTCGAGTTCAAGGTGGACTACCCGGGCAGCTACCTGCTGGTGGACCACGCCCTGTCGCGGGCCGGCAAGGGGCTGGTCGGCATGCTGGAAGTCACGGGTGCCGCAGACGCGGGCATCTACAAGGCACACTCGCCCGGCAAGGTCGGTGCCACGCACTAAGTCCACGCCGGTCAACGGCTTGTTCGGGGCTGTCCGCTGTCATGGCGGACAGCCTTTTTTACGTCCTCATGGGACGGCGCCGACCGGAAGCCGCTCAAACACGGCCATCGATTCCACATGCGCGGTGTGCGGGAACATGTTGACCACACCGGCGGCGGTGCAGCGGTAACCCGCGTCATTGACCAGCACGCCCGCATCACGCGCCAGCGTCGCCGGGTTGCAGCTGACATACACGATGCGCTGCGGTGGCGTCCAGTCGCCGATCTGCAGGTTTTGCTGCCCGCCAGCATCGTCGCAAGGCACACCGGTCACGGTTTGCTGATGCAGCGCGGCCAGCGCCTTGAACAGCTCGAACGCGCCTTCGCGCGGCGGATCGACCAGCCACTTGTCAGCGGCGCCGTCTCTGACCAGCATGCCGGGGCTGATCTCGAAAAGGTTGCGCGCTACAAATTTGGTAGCTGCCAGCGCCCGCCCCGTCCGGGCTGAGGCCTTGTTTGACGCATAGTTTTCGCGCGAGCGGGCGACCAGCACCTCGCTGCCCTCGATGCCCAGCACCTCGCGCGCCTGGGTGGCCAGCGGCAAGGTGAAATTGCCGAGCCCGCAAAACCAGTCGATCACACGCTCGTGCGCCTGCACGCCGAGCAGGCGCAGCGCGCGCGACACCAGCACCTGGTTGATGTGCGGGTTGACCTGGGTGAAGTCGGTCGGCTTGAAGGGCATGGTGATGCCGTAGTCGGGCAGGCCGTAGGCCAGCTGCATTGGGTCAGCCTGCCCTGAGCCTGTCGAAGGGTCGAGCAGCTTGACCGTCTCCAGCCCGCCGGGCTGCAGCCACCATTGCAGGCCGGGATGGGCCAGCGCAAAGGCGCGCAGTTTCGCCAGGTCGCCGCCGGACAGCGGCTCCATGTGGCGCAGCACCATGGCCGTCACCGTGTCGCCGCAGGCCAGCTCGATCTGCGGCAGGGTTTCCTTGGCGTCCATGCCGGCGATCAGCGCGCGCAGCGGCAGCAGCAGGTCGCTGACATGCTTGGGCAACACGTGGCACTCGCGCATGTCGGCGACATAACCGCTCTTGCGCTCATGAAAACCCACCAGCACCTCGCCCTTCTTGCGCACAAAACGCACCGACAGGCGGGCCCGGTAGCGGTAGTTCCACGCCGGTCCTTCAATCGGCCTGAGCACCATGTCGGCCTTGAGCTTGCCGATGTGCCAGAGGTTGTCTTCGAGCACACGCTGCTTGACGGCCACCTGGGCGCCCACCTGCAGGTGCTGCATCTTGCAGCCGCCGCAGGCGCCGGTGTGCAGGCCGAAGTGCGGGCACTGCGGGCGCACGCGCTGCGAGGACTCGTGCAGCACGGCCATCAGCGTGGCTTTCTCGAAACTCGGTTTCTTGCGGTAGACGCTGGCGCTGACGGTCTCGAAGGGCAAGGCACCTTCGATGAACACCACCTTGCCGTCCTCCCGGTGCGCAATGCCCTGGGCCTCGATGTCGAGCGATTCGACGGTGAGCACATCGGGCGGGTACTCGGTTAACGCGGGGGCCGGCTGGTGCTGCGGCTGCTGGTGTTTTCTTCTGGACATCCCCCATTGTCTCAGGCCTGTACTGCAGCCCGGAAGTAGCGAAACATAATGAAAGTGATGGCTTCGTGCCCAGGGCAAGGCGCAAGCCGCAGCGAAGGCTGTACGCCTTCGCAAGGATTGCAACGCCTCCATGGGTGCGAAGGCGCGCTTTCATGTTTCGATATTTTCGGATTGCAGTACTAAGCTACCATTTTCGGAACCCCTACACCCGACAAAGGAGTGAAGCATGGACATACGCATCTGCATCGACGTGGACGACATGGAACGCGCCATCGCGTTTTACACGGGCGGGCTGGGCCTACGCTGCGGCCGGCGGTTTCAGAATGCCTTTGTGGAACTGCTGGGCGCCAGCAGCCCGCTGGACCTGCTGCTCAATGCGCCTGGAACACACCCTGTTGCCGGCAGCACCGCGAGACGCAGCTACGACCGCCACTGGACACCGGTGCACCTGGACTTCGTGGTGGACGACATCGACGCCGCCGTCAGCCGGCTGCTGCAACACGGCGCCGTGCTCGAGCAGCCGGTGACAGACCGCGTCTGGGGTCGCATCGCCGGGCTGGCCGATCCTTTCGGCCACGGCATTGATCTGTTGCAGTTCACGGGCCGCGGATATGACGAGATCCCCAGCGGCCAGGATCAGCTACCAAGCTGATAGCAGCTTGCGCCCGCCGAATAAGGGCTGGAGGCCGATTTTATGCATCAACGGGCCGCCATCAGTCCATGAAAAAAGCCCTGCATGCAGGGCTTTTGGGTTCGAAGCGAAGCGCCGGTTTATTTGGCGGGCAGGAACTTGGCCGGGTCCACCGGTTTGCCCTGCTTGCGGATTTCAAAATGCAGCTTGACGCGGTCGGTGTCGCTGGCGCCCATTTCGGCAATCTTCTGGCCCTTGCGCACCGACTGGTCTTCCTTGACCAGCAGGGTGTGGTTGTGCGCGTAGGCGGTCAGGAAGGTGTTGTTGTGCTTGAGGATGATCAGGTTGCCGTAACCCCGCAGGCCGGCGCCGGCATACACCACGCGGCCATCGGCAGACGCCATCACCGGGTCGCCGGTTTTGCCCGCGATGTCCATGCCCTTGTTCTTGGCCTCGTCAAAACCTGCCAGCACCGGACCCTGCGCCGGCCAGATCCAGGCGAGATCGTCGTCGCCGCCCGATGCGGGAGCCGATGGCGCCGATGCCGCAGGTTTGGCGGCGCTGGCGCTCGCGGTGGCCGGGGCGCTGCTGGCAGGTGCCGGGGCAGTCGGCGTGACCGAGCTGGACGTCACGGGCCGGGACACGGCCACCGAACTCTCGACCGGCGGCGTCACGCGCAACACCTGGCCGACTTCGATCAGGTTGGGGTTCTCAAGATTGCTCCAGCGCCCGATGTCGCGCCAGTTCTGGCCGGTGTCCAGCCCGATGCGGATCAGGGTGTCGCCCGGCTTGACCGTGTAGTAGCCGGGCTTGCCGGCGTTTTCGGCACCCGGCAGCGGCTTGGCGCTGGCAGGGTCGACCGCGACCACAGGCGCACGCCCCATGCCGGCGCCGCGGTCCTCGACCGGTGCGCGGCCCAGGCTGCGCGTTCCGCAGGCGGACAGCAGCAGGACCACGGCGGCCAGAAAACAGGTCGTCAGCAGGCGGCCAGCACGCTGCCCGCCGGGCTGGCTTTCAGGAGCGGTGTAAAGAGACGCTGTCATGGCCGATCCGGCTTGTTCATTCATTGCTTGATTCACCCTTTTTTTTGCAAAGCTGCTGGTCAATTCTGCGTTCGTGACGCTGGGAGACACCATGAACGTACTTGGGTTCATGCCTGCTCAACTGGTTCCCGATTTTAAAGGTACAAAGTGCACGGCCTCCAGAACAGTCTGTGTAACACCGTTCGCCGTCCTGTCAAGCACCACCAGCGCCTGGGCACCGCCGGCCACATGCATGGGCGCCACCAGGCGACCGCCGACCGCGAGCTGCTCGACCCAGGCCGGCGGAATCGCCTCGCCGCCGGCCGCCGCAATGATGGCCGCGTAAGGCGCGCCCTTGGCATAACCGGCCATGCCGTCACCAAACAGCAGATGCACATTGGCCAGGCGAAAGGCCCGCAGGTTCTCGCGCGCCTTGTCGTGCAGCCCGCGCAGGCGCTCGATGCTGTAGACCTCGGTGGCGAGCTGTCCCAGCAGGGCCGCCTGGTAGCCGCAGCCGGTGCCGATTTCCAGCACACGCCCCAGCTTGCCCTCGGTGCTGCCCGCGCCTTGGCGCAGCAGCTCGAGCATGCGGGCCACCACATTGGGCTTGGAAATCGTCTGGCCCAGCCCGATCGGCAGGCTGGTGTCTTCATAGGCCTGGTTGACCAGCGCCGTGTCGACAAAACGGTGGCGCTCGACATGGCCCATGGCGGCGAGCACCTGGGCGTCCGAGATGCCCTGTGCCGCAAGCTTGCTGACCATGCGCGTACGCACCGCCCGGGAGTCCAGGCCGACACCGCTCGTCAGTACGGTTTTGGCTGGTTTTTTAGAGTCAAAAATGCCTGTATCCCTTTCCGGATGGACGCGACCAGCTACCTTTTTGGTAGCAGATGGCGTGCCGGCATCGGGCTCGAGGCGAACCGGAAAGCCCGGCCGCCGGGCCGGCGTGGCCCCGGCCGCGGAGGCCGCCGGAGCGGACGGATTGAAGGGCGGCTTCAGCGGGGACGTCATGCCGCGGCCTGGGCGGGCTCGGCCACCGGCCCGCTGCGGACGGCCTGGCTCAGCTGGGCGGCCGTCTGCGCCCAGTAGGGCAGCCGCTCATGGTCCGTCAGGTCGACCTGCAGCGGCGTGATCGAGACAAAGCCGTGCCGGGTGGCAAAAAAGTCCGTGCCCTCGCCCTCTTCCTTGGCCGCGCCGGCGCCGCCTATCCAGTACATGGTTTCGCCGCGCGGACTGGTCTGCATGATGACCCGCTCGGCCGCGTGGCGCCGGCCCAGGCGGCAGACCTTGAAGCCCTGGATCTGCGCGTCCGGCAGGTTGGGAATGTTCACATTGAGCAGCCAGGGCGCCAGCGTCGGCTGCGCACCTTCGGCAATCTTCTCGAGCGAAGGCATCAGCTGCTGCACCAGGTCGCGCGCACGCCGCCCGGCCACGTCGATGTGAGCCCAGCCCTTTTCGGTCTGCGAAAACGCAATCGAGGGAATGCCGAACAGATAGCCCTCCATGGCGGCCCCCACGGTGCCCGAATAAATCGTGTCGTCGCCCATGTTGGCGCCGTTGTTGATGCCCGAGACCACCAGGTCCGGCCGGTAGCCGAGCAGCCCGGTCAGCGCAATGTGCACACAGTCGGCCGGCGTGCCGTTGATGTAGCGAAAACCGTTGGCCGCCGTCTGCACGTACATCGGCGAATGCAGGGTCAGGGCGTTCGATTTGGCGCTGTTGTTCTGCTCGGGTGCAACAACCTCCACGTCGGCAATGTCCTTCAGGGCCTCGTACAGGGCAATGATGCCGGAGGCCTGGTAGCCGTCGTCGTTGCAGATCAGGATTTTCATGATCCGATTTTAAGGTCTCAAGGGTGACAAACCGGGGCCATGCCGCGTCTATTTGGCCCCGCAACCTGCCTATGATGTGTTCACCTGATCCCCAACGGAGACTCCCTCATGCATGCCTGGCTATGTGAAAACCCCACCGGCGTTGACGCCCTGACCTGGAAAGAACTGCCCACGCCCGAGCCCAAGGCCGGCGAAGTACTGATCGAGATCAAGGCCGCCAGCCTCAATTTCCCCGACCTGCTGATTGTCCAGAACAAGTACCAGATGAAGCCGCCGCTGCCTTTTGTGCCGGGCTCTGAATACGCGGGCATCGTGCAGGCCGTTGGCGAAGGCGTCAAACACCTGAAGGTCGGCCAGAACGTCGCCTGCCTGTCGGGCACCGGCGGTTTTGCCACCCACACCATCGCACCGGCGGCCCTGTGCATGCCGCTGCCGGACGGCTTTCCGTATGTCGATGCCGCGGCCTTCATCATGATTTACGCGACCTCGCACCACGCGCTGGTGGACCGCGCACAGCTCAAGGCCGGTGAAACCGTGCTGGTGCTGGGCGCAGCCGGCGGCGTCGGCACCTCGGCCATCCAGATCGCCAAGGCCATGGGCGCCAAGGTGATTGCGGCCGCCTCCACCGACGAAAAATGCGCACTGTGCAAATCCATAGGCGCCGATGCCACCATCAACTACAGCACCGAGAACCTGCGCGAGGCCATCAAGACCCTGACCGACGGCAAGGGCCCTGACGTGATTTACGACCCGGTGGGCGGTGATTTCGCCGAGCCGGCCTTTCGCTCCATCGCCTGGCGCGGCCGCTATCTGGTGGTGGGCTTTGCGTCCGGCCCCATCCCCTCGCTGCCACTGAACCTGACCCTGCTCAAGGGGGCATCCATCGTCGGCGTGTTCTGGGGCGGCTTTGCCAAGAACGAACCCAAGGCCAGCGCGGCCGCCCTGGCCGAACTGGCGCAGTGGTATGCGCAAGGCAAGATCAAGCCGGTCATCGACCGCACCATGCCCATGGCCGAACTCAAGGCAGCGTACGCCCACATGGGCTCGCGCGGCGTCAAGGGCAAACTGGTGATGGTGAACTGAGGAGGGCCAACCGGGGTCCCCTCGGGTCCCCCGGCGCCCGGGCGTGGAACTGTTACGCAGCACATCCCGGACACCGCGTACTTTGGGGGTATATTGATAGTTCATTAGCAATCGGGGAGGCGAATGGGCATACCAACCTTGCTGGTGGTGGAAGACAATCCCGACCACCTTGAATTGACCCTGACCATCCTCGAGCAAAACGGGGCGTCCCACCACATCGTGGTGGCTCGCGACGGTCAGGAAGCCCTGGACTACCTGTTCTGCCAGGGCCCCTACAGCGACCGCAACCCCGATGAACAACCCGAACTCGTCCTGCTGGACCTCGGCCTGCCCAAACTGAACGGCCTGCAGGTGCTGCAGTGCATGCGCGAGGATCCCCGCACCTTTTTTGTACCAGTGGTCATGCTGACCTCGGCGAGCGAGCAGTCCGACGTGATTTTGGCCTTGAAAGGCGGACTCAACAGCTACGTCAGCAAGCCGCTCGACTTTCGTGATTTCGAAGCCAGGCTCGAGGAAGTCCGGGAATACTGGCGCCTGTCCGGTCTGGCGCCATTGAGCGCCTGAACCACGCTTGCGCACCGCCCAAAGAAAAAGCCCCTTTGCAGGGGCTTTTTCTTGAAATACTGGGGTGGCTGATGGGGCTCGAACCCACGACAACAGGAATCACAATCCTGGACTCTACCAACTGAGCTACAGCCACCGAAGCCTCACATTATAGCGGGAACTGCGCGCCTTATGCGCCGCGCGCGCTGCTTTATGCGCCGGCTTTCTGCTCGGCGGGCTTGGCCACCTTGATGTCGGCCTTGAAACGCTGTTTCAGGATGTTGTAGTACGCCAGGCTTTCCGCGGAGGTCCACCACTGGGTGTACTGGGCCTGGTCCTGCTGGGCGATGTCGGCGGCCTGTGCCGGGCGCGGCAGCACCTTGGTCACCCGGACAATGGCATACCCCTGCGCGCCCAGGTCCACGCCCACCAGAGCGGGCGCAGCACCCGCGTCTGCGCTGAGCGCGGCGCTGACCACCGGCGCGGGCAACTGCTGCGTCTGGTCGCGCGAGATCACCACCGCCGCCGGGAAAGTGGCGGCTGCAGGGCTGGCTTTCCAGGCCGCGAGTTTTTCGGCGCCGTCCTTGCGGGCCATCTCGGCGCCGCGCTGCTGCTGCAGGCGTGCACGAACGCGGTCCTTGACCTCTGCCAGCGGCAAGGTCCGGGCCGGGCTGTACTGGGTGATGCGGCCGGACACCAGCTGGCTGGGGCCTGCTTCAAGGGCTTCGGTGTTGCGCTTTTTTTCCACCGAATCGGGCGAAAACAGGGCCGTCAGGAACTTCGGGTTGGCCAGCACGCCGGTGGCGCCCGCCACGGGGGTACGCGTCAGCTTGGCGGCTGCCCTGACCTCGAGCTTGAGCCGCTCGGCGATCGGGCGCAGGGTGTCGGACTGTTCGTACACCGCGTTGCTGAAGGTTTCTGCCGTTTCGGCAAATTTCTTCTGCGCCAGTTGCTGCCTGAGTTCCGCTTCCAGCGCGGGCTTCATCTCTTCGTAGGTCTTCTGTTTCGGGACCTTGACGTCGGTCAGCTTGATGATGTGGTAGCCAAACTCGGTTTCCACCACCTCGCTGATGTCGCCCTTCTTCATTGCAAATGCGGCGTCGGCGAAAGGCTTGACCATGGCATTGCGGGCAAAGAAGTCCAGGTCGCCGCCTGCTGCGGCAGAACCGGTGTCCTGCGAATTTTTACGGGCCAGCTCGGCAAACGTGTCAGGCGCTTTCCTGGCGGCCGCGAGCAGCTGCGCTGCTTTCGCCTTGGCCTTTTCGCGGTCGGCCGCGGGTGCGGAGGCTGGCGCCTCGATCAGGATGTGGCTGGCGCGGCGCTCTTCATTGCCTGCGAGTTGTGGTGCGTTCTGTTCGAAATACGTCTTCACGTCCGACTCGTTGACCGTGATGCCTTTTTTCACGGCATCCAGATCCAGCACCACGTATTCGATGCTGGCTTCTTCCGGGGCCTGGAACAAGGCCTGGTTGTCCTTGTAGAACTGTTCCAGGTCCGCATCGCTGGGGTTGACCTTGGCGGCATAGTCGGCCGTGTTGAAACGCGCCACCTGCGCCTCGCGCTTCTCGAAGAAGGCATTGAGTGAAACGTCAGCCACGGCCTTCGAGGCAAAGCCCGTGCCGGAGACACCCAGCATGACCTGCCGCGAGGCCAGGTCGGCGCGCAGGCCCGCTTCGTACTGCTCCGGCGCCATGCCCGTTTGCGCGATGAAGCCCGCACGGTCAAACTTGCCATCCGGCAGCCGGAAGGCGGCGATGGCCTTGTCCTCGGCATACAGCCGCTGCAGTTTCTGGTCCGCAACCACCAGGCCGCTCTTCGCAGCAGCGGCCGCCAGCACGCGGTCGCGCACCAGGCGTTCCAGCGTGCCATAACGCGCTTCAGGCGAGTCCAGCAGCTTGACATCCAGCGTCGGCATCGATGCGCTGAGACGGCTCACCTCGTTCTGGTGCGCCGCATCCCATTCGGGCTGCGTGATGTCCTTGCCGTCGACGACGGCAACAACGCCGCCGGCGTCACCGGTGGGGCCGTTGTTGTTCATGCCGACCAATATGAAGGACGGAACAATCAGCAAAAACAGCAATGCCATCGTGACCTTGGTGTGCTTGCGAATGAAATCAAACATCTCGAATTTCCTGTGCGGCTGTCAATCGGCCATTTAAAACTTGCGTCAAGCCATCAATAAAAAAGGCGAACATCTGTTCGCCTTTTTGTCCAGTCGGTGGTGGGTGCTGACGGGCTCGAACCGCCGACCTACGCCGTGTAAGGGCGCTGCTCTACCAACTGAGCTAAGCACCCCACCTCAACTTTTACTTCATGCCCATCAGTTCAGTGCGTCCTTGAGCGCTTTGCCGGGACGGAACTTGGGCACCTTGGCTGCCTTGATTTTAATCGCATCGCCGGTACGCGGGTTGCGGCCGGTGCGGGCAGCACGTTTGCCCACTGCAAAAGTGCCAAAACCCACCAGAGACACGGAGCCTCCTTTTTTCAGGGTTGACTTGACAGCGCCAATGGTTGACTCCAGCGCGCGCGTTGCGGCAGCTTTGGAAATGTCAGCGTTCTTGGCAATGTGCTCGATCAGTTCAGTCTTGTTCACAAGGAGCCCCTCGTTGTTAAAAGTTAATCTGGTTGTCTCTTGGATATCTCCCCTGGACACCTGTCACAAAGATGGCAGCGGGAGGCGGCATGTGCAGATCGTCTGCTGATTCCAATTAGAGCCATGGACTCCCATCGTGTCAATACAACATCAGATTTTTACAACGTGCGGTGGCGGATTCTAGCCTTATTTTTCACGCTTTCGCGCCCTATTCGTAAGCACACCCTGCATTTCAGGGGCCGCCTGTCACAGACTGAACAGCGCGCTTCAACCCAGCGCCGCCGCAATGGCCTTGCCCACATCGGCCGTGTTGGCCGTGCCTCCGAGGTCGGGGGTGCGCGGCGCACCACTGTGGGGAGCCAGGACTTTTTCAATCGCGGCAAGCACCGCATCATGTGCATCCTTGTGCCCCAGGAACTCCAGCATCATGGCACCGCACCAGATCTGCCCGATCGGGTTCGCGATGGCGCGCCCCGCAATGTCCGGCGCCGATCCGTGCACCGGTTCGAACAGCGAAGGAAACTTCCGCTCGGGATTGAGGTTGGCACTGGGGGCGATGCCGATGGTGCCGGTGCACGCAGGGCCGAGGTCGCTCAGGATGTCACCGAACAGATTGCTGGCAACCACCACATCGAAGAAGTCGGGGCGCTGGACAAAGTGCGCCGTCAGGATGTCGATGTGGAACTTGTCGAGCTGGATGCCCGGATAACCCTTGGCCATCTCGACGACACGTTCATCCCAGTAAGGCATGGAAATGGAAATGCCGTTGGACTTGGTCGCGCTGGTCAGGTGTTTCTTCGGACGCGATTGCGCCAGTTCGAAGGCGAACTTGAGCACGCGGTCCACGCCGATGCGCGTGAACACCGACTCCTGCAACACGAACTCGCGGTCCGTCCCGGGAAAAGCCTTGCCGCCAATGCTCGAGTACTCGCCTTCGGTGTTTTCGCGCACGATGTAAAAATCAATTTCACCGGGCGCGCGGGCCGAGCCATCGCGCCGCACCACGGGGGCGATGATGCCGGGCATCAGGCGCGCGGGCCGCAGGTTGATGTACTGGTCGAACTCGCGGCGGAACAGCAGCAGCGATCCCCACAGGGACACGTGGTCGGCAATCTTGTCAGGCCAGCCCACCGCGCCGAAATAAATAGCATCATGTCCACCGATCTGGTCTTTCCAGTCGTCGGGCAGCATCTTGCCGTGTTTTTCGAAGTAGTCCCAGCTCGAAAAATCAAAATGATCAAACTGCAGGTCGATGCCGAACTTGACCGCAGCGGCCTCCATCACGCGAATGCCTTCAGGCATCACTTCCTTGCCAATGCCGTCGCCGGCGATGACTGCAATTCTTTTCTTTCCGGTGTTCTTGCTCATGCTTGTCTTCCTTGGGGTTCAGGGTTTGAAAAAATTCAGGGCTTGCGCCAGCAGCAGTGCCGGCGCTTCTTCTGCAATGTAATGCCCACAGGGCAGGCTCAGGCCCGAGACGTCAACGGCCCGTTCGCGCCAGAGGCGCATCACGTCGAAACACTGGCCAACCGCGCCATGCTCGCCCCAGAGGACATGCAGGGGCTGCGTCAACCGCTTTGCCGCGGCCACATCGGCACGGTCATGCACCAGATCCACCGTGGCTGACGCGCGGTAGTCCTCGCAAATGCTCTCCGCCGTGCCGGGAATCCGGACACAGCGCTCGTACTCGGCAAGCGCGGCCGGCACAAAGGCAGCCAACCCGGCATGGCGCTTGCCCATCACGCTGCGCAGGTAACGCACCGGGCCGGATTCAATCAGGGCTTCGGGCAGGGGTGACGGCTGGATCAGGAAGAACCAGTGCCAGTAGGCACGCGCAAACGCCTCCGAGGTGTTCTCATACATGGCCAGTGTGGGCGCGATGTCGAGCAGCATCAGGCGTTGCACGGCCGCGGGGTGATCGGCGGCCAGCCGGTGCGCCACGCGCGCACCGCGGTCGTGGGCCAGCACCTGGAACGTGTCGAAGCCGTGGTGCTGCATCACCGCCAGCGCATCCCGCGCCATTTCGCGCTTCGAATAAGCCAGGTGCCCGGGGTCCGCAGCCGGCCGGCCGGAATCGCCATAACCGCGCAGGTCCATCATGACCACGGTGAAGTGCTGGGCTAGCGCGGGGGCCACCGCGTGCCACATCACGTGGGTCTGCGGGTGGCCGTGCAGCAGCAACAGGGGCTTGCCCTGCCCGCCCTTGCGGCCGTGCAGCCTGACCGCTCCGCGGCTGGCTTCGAAGGTCTCGAATGCTTCAAACATGCAGCGATTGTGATTGCCAGACCCCCTTGAATCAAGAAATAATCTGATAATTGATTATTCTCTAAATGGAAATTATGGAACGTGCCGACCTGGCCCTGGTGGTCGCGATTCAGCAGCATGGCAGCCTCGTGGCCACCGCCGAGGCGCTGCAGATGGCGCCTTCCGCCGTGACCAAGCGCCTGGCCCAGTTGGAGGCCGACCTCGGCCTGCTGCTGTTTCAGCGCACCACCCGGCGGGTGGCCGCCACCCTCGAAGGCGAGTTGCTGTGCGAACGAGCGCGCCTGATGCTGGACCAGTTCGATGCGCTGGAGCAGTCCCTGCAGGAACGCAAGTCGGAAGCCTCGGGCCTGATCCGCCTGGCGGCGACCTTCGGCTTTGGCCGCATCTGGCTGGGGCCGGTGCTGGCCGAATTCCAGGCCAGGCACCCGGCCATCCAGATCCAGCTGCAGCTCTACGAACAGCTGCCCGATCTGGCCGCGGAAGGGTTTGACGGTGCCGTCTGGCTCTGGTCACCGCGGCCGCAACGCGCGAGCGAGTGGACGGCACGCAAGCTGGCCAGCAACCAGCGCGTGGTCGTGGCCGCCCCGGCCTATGTCCGCCAGCACGGCAAACCCGCCACGCCGGCGGAACTGGCGCAGCACAACTGCCTGATCGCGCGGGAGAACGATCGCCAGTTCGACACCTGGCACCTGCAGGCCGTGCGCGGCCCGCGCAGAAAATCCGGTGCCGCAGCAGAGGCTCCCCCCGATCAGCGTGTTCGCGTGCAGGGCACCCTGTCCTCCAACTCGGGCGAACTGGTGCGCGACTGGTGTTTGCAGGGACGGGGCGTGATGCTCCGAAGCCTGTGGGACGTGCAGGCCCAGCTCAGCTCGGGCAAGCTGGTGCGGCTGTTGCCGCAGTACGCCATGCTGGACGCCGACATCCAGTGGCTGGCGCCCTTCCGGCCCCAGACACCGAAGCGGGTGCGTTTGCTGATTGACTGCCTGGCGGAAAAATTCAGGCACGAGCCCTGGCGCCTGCCCGCCTGATCCCGGACAGCCTCAGGCGGCCCGGGTCCCGTTGCGCACCACCAGCCAGACCCCGAGTGCCGTCAGCGCGGTCCCCAGCACCGTGACCACGGTGATGGACTCGCCAAACAGCAACCAGGCCATCAGCGCGGTGGTGGGCGGCACCAGGTACAGCAGGCTGGTCACGGCCGTGGCCGCGCCGCGCTGGATCAGCATGTAAAGCAGCGAGCTCCCACCCAGCGTGAGCGCGAGCACCGACCAGGCCAGCGCCCCCACGAACTCTCCAGTCAACCGCACAGGCTCTGCCTCGAACCAGGCGAAAGGCAGTGTCACCAGCAGCGCCGCGCCGAGCTGGATGGCATTGGCGCTGCGCACATCGGCCGCCTGGACAAAACGTTTCTGGTACAGCGTGCCGATGGTGATGCTGAGCAGCGCAAAAACAGCGCAAGCCAGCGTATAGGAGGTGGCCTCGTTGCCCGCACCGAACTTGCGCGAAACCACCAGCAGCAGGCCGGCCAGCCCGAGCACCAGGCCCAGCCACTGGCGGGCACTGACACGGTTGCCGCTCTGGCTGGCGTCCCCCATGCGCGAGACCCAGACCGCCGTCAAGACCGGCTGCAGGCCGACGATCAGCGCCGACAGGCCCGAACCCATGCCGCCCTTGACGGCCGACCAGACACCGCCGAGGTATCCCGCATGAATCAGGATGCCGGTGACACCGAGATGCAGCCACTGCGAGCGGCTGCCGGGCCAGGCCACCCGTGCGATGGCGATCCAGACCAGAAAGCAGGCCAGCGACAACACGTAGCGGATGGCCAGAAAGGTCAGCGGCGGCGCATAAGGCAGGCCGTATTTGGCGACGATGAAGCCGGTGCTCCAGATCAGCACAAACACGGCAGGCATGGCCCGGATCAGGGCGCTGTTCGAGCCGGGCGAACTCATTTGGCGCGCGCGCGGATTTCGGGAATGGCTTTTTTCAGGTAGTAGGCCATGGACCAGACCGTCAGGATGGCCGACAGCCAGATCAGCCAGGTGCCCCAGACGTTGGTGTTGATGATGCCGAACAGGATGCCGTCAAACAGCAGGAAGGGAATCGCGATCATCTGCACCGTGGTCTTGATCTTGCCGAGCATGTGCACCGCCACGCTTTTGGTCGCGCCTATCAGCGCCATCCACTCGCGCAGGGCGGAAATGGCGATCTCGCGCCCGATGATGATGAGCGCCACAAACACATCGGCGCGCTGCAGATGCACCAGCACCAGCAGGGACGCACAGACGAGAAACTTGTCGGCCACCGGATCGAGAAAGGCACCGAAGGAAGAGGTCTGGTTCAGCTTGCGTGCCAGGAAACCGTCGAGCCAGTCGGTGGCCGCAAACACCACGAACATGACGGTGGCAATCAGGTTGCGGCTGGCCGGTGTCATGTCGAGATAGAAAATGCCCACGATCAGCGGAATCGCGACAATGCGCGTCCAGGTCATCACGGTGGGTATGGTCAGAAACATGGCCTGATTTTGACATGCGCAGCGCCGGGCCGAACGGGCGGGCCGGCGGCCCCCCTCAAATACCGCCGCTTTCACGCCACTTTCCCACCGCTTCGTGGCGCAAATACGTCTTCCCGGTCAATGCAGCGCGCGGTAGATTTCTTCGGCAAGCTCGCGGGAAATGCCCTCCACCGTGGCAATGTCCTCGGCGCTGGCCGAACTCACGCCGCGTATGCCGCCGAAACGCTGCAGCAGGTTGGCGCGTTTTTTGGGGCCAATGCCGGCGATGTCTTCGAGGCGGCTGGCACCCACGCGCACCTTGGCGCGTTTGGCGCGCATGCCGGTGATGGCAAAGCGGTGCGCCTCGTCGCGGATCTGGGCAATCAGCATCAGGGCCGCCGAGTCGCGGCCCAGGTAAACCTTGTCGCGGCCGTCGGCAAAAACCAGCTCCTCCAGCCCGACCTTTCGCCCCTCGCCTTTCTCGACGCCAGCGATCAGGCCGAGGTCCAGGCCGAGTTCCTCAAACACCTCGCGCGCCATCGACACCTGGCCCTTGCCGCCGTCGATCAGCACCAGGTCCGGCAGCCGGGCGGTGTTGTTGCGCGCCGCTTCGGCGAGCTTGCTGTAGCGGCGCATCAGCACCTGGCGCATGGCGGCGTAGTCGTCGCCCGGCGTGATGCCCTCGATGTTGTAGCGGCGGTATTCGGCACTTTGCATCTTGTGGCCATGGAACACCACGCAGGAGGCCTGGGTCGACTCACCGGCCGTGTGCGAGATGTCGAAACATTCGATGCGCAGCGCATCGAGCTTGTCGAGCGGCAGGTCCAGCGCCTCGGCCAGCGCGCGCGTGCGCGCCTGCTGCGAGCCCTGCTCGGCCAGCAGCCGGGCCAGCTGCAGCTCGGCATTGGTCTGCGCCATCTCGAGCCAGATGCGGCGCTGCTCGCGCGGCTGGTGGACCGCCGTGACCTTGGTGCCGGTCTGCATGACCAGCGCGGCGATCAGTTCCTTGTCCACCGGTTCGCTGCACACCAGCACGGGCGGCACCGGCACACCCACATAGTGCTGGGCGATGAAAGCCTCCAGCACCAGGGCCTCCAGTTTTTTGGTCTTGCCGGCCAAGGCGCCCTCACCGCCTTCACCACCTTCGACGCCGCCCGCCGCGCCGCCTTCCACATCGTCTTCATCGAGTCCGGCCAAGTCGGCCGCATGTTCGACATGCGTGGGGAAATACGGCCGGTCGCCCAGGTGCCGGCCGCCGCGCACCATGGCCAGGTTCACGCAGGCCTTGCCGCCGTGCACCTTGACCGCCAGGATGTCCACGTCCTTGTCGCCGCCGGTTTCCATGGACTGCTGGTGCAGCACCTTGGACAGCGCCGAGATCTGGTTGCGCAGTTCGGCGGCCTGCTCGAACTCCAGCTTTTCCGCACGGCCCCGCATCTGCTTTTCCAGCTCGGTCAGGATCTCCCCGGCCTGGCCCTGCAGAAAACGCTCGGCGTTGGCCACGTCCAGCGCGTACTGCTCGGGCGACACGTGGCCGACGCAGGGCGCGGAGCAGCGCTTGATCTGGTACAGCAGGCAGGGCCGCGTGCGGTTGTTGAACACCGTGTCTTCGCAGGTGCGCAGCTTGAAGACCTTCTGCAGCAGCAAAATCGTTTCCTTGACCGCCCAGGCGCTGGGGTAAGGCCCAAAGTAGCGGTGTTTTTTCTCCACCGCGCCGCGGTAGTAGGCCACGCGCGGAAAGTCGTGCGACGCCAGCTTGAGGTAGGGGTAGCTCTTGTCGTCCCGGAACAGGATGTTGTACTTCGGGTTCAGCGTCTTGATCAGGTTGTTTTCAAGTAGCAGCGCTTCAGCCTCGGAGCGCACCACCGTGGTCTCCATGCGCGCAATCTTGGTCACCATGTGGCCAATGCGGGTGCCGCCGTGGTTTTTCTGGAAGTAGGTGGAGACCCGTTTTTTCAGGTCGCGCGCCTTGCCGACATACAGCACCGCACCCTCCGCATCGAAGTAGCGGTAGACGCCGGGCATGGCCGGCAGTGCCGCGACTTCGCTGAGCAGCTGGGGATCGAATTCGTGCGATGGGGTCATGGTGGTGGGGTGCGCGTTGGGCCGGCGGGGCCGTCTTCCGGTAGAAGTATCGGCATTTCTGGCTGGCAGCTCCCGTATTGTGGACAATCCGGACATGGATCATCGCCCGCAATGGGACATTTTTTGCAAGGTCATCGACAACCACGGCGACATCGGCGTCTGCTGGCGGCTCAGCGCTGAACTGGCGGCGCGCGGGCAGCGCGTGCGGCTGTGGGTGGATGACGCGTCCGCCCTGCACTGGATGGCGCCTGAAGGCTGCGACGGCGTCACGGTCCTGCCCTGGCTGGAACCGCTGGGCATGAACATCCTGCGCCTGGATGCCGCGCCCTGCGAGGTGCTGGTGGAGGCCTTCGGCTGCGACATCGCTCCTGAATTCATAGCTACTTGCGCAGACAGAGAAGGGGCTACAGGCCTAAAACCCGTATGGATCAACCTCGAATACCTGTCCGCCGAGCCTTGGGTGGAGCGCTGCCATGCCCTGCCCTCGCCAGTGCAGCGCGGCCCGGCCGCCGGCTGGACCAAATGGTTTTTCTACCCCGGTTTCACCGCCGCCACCGGCGGGCTGCTGCGCGAGTCCACGCTGGCGGCGCGACAAGCGGCTTTTGACCGCGAGGCCTGGCTGGCCGGGCGCGGCATTGACTGGAACGGCGAGATGCTGGTGTCGCTGTTCTGTTACGAGCCCCCCGCCCTGGCGCAGCTGCTGGACCAGCTGGTGCAGGCGGGCACCACCGCCGCGCCGGTGCGCCTGCTCGTGACTGCCGGCCGCGCCACAGCCGCCGTCCAGACCGCGGTTCAAGACAAAAAGTGGCCGAAGCCCAACCAGGGCGGGCTCGAGCCGCTATCAATTTCATACCTGCCCTGGCTGCGCCAGGACGATTTCGACCACCTGCTCTGGGCCTGCGACCTGAACTTTGTACGCGGCGAAGATTCGGTGGTGCGCGCGCTCTGGGCCGGCCAGGCCTTCGTCTGGCAGATTTACCCGCAGGCCGACCAGGCCCACCAGGCCAAGCTGCAAGCCTTTCTCGACATGCTGCAGGCGCCGCCGTCGCTGAGGCATTTTCATGAGGTGTGGAACGGCCCGCAGGCGGAATTGCCGGCACCCGAGCTGGCGCTGTGGACCGGCTGCACCCGCGCGGCCCGCCAGCGCCTGCAGCAGCAACCCGACCTGGCGACCCAGCTGCTGGACTTTGTCATGCAGAAACAGGCGCCGGCGCCATGAGGCTGCTGCTGGTGGAAGACGACACCATGATTGGCCGGGCCATGCGCCAGGGCTTGACCGACGCCGGGTTCAGTGTGGACTGGGTCATGGAAGGCCACGCCGCCGAGCGCGCGCTGGCCAACGGGGTTTACGACCTGGCCGTGCTGGACCTCGGCCTGCCAGGCCAGGACGGCATGGCGGTGCTCAAGGGCCTGCGCACGCGCGGCAACGCCGTGCCGGTGTTGATCGTGACGGCGCGCGACGCCGTGTCCGACCGCATCGCCGGGCTCAATGCGGGCGCCGACGACTATGTGCTCAAACCCTTCGACCTGGACGAGCTGATCGCCCGCGTGCGTGCGCTGCTGCGCCGCCATGCCGGCGGCGGCTCCCCGCTGCTGCAATGCGGCGAGCTGAGCCTCGACCCGGTTCGCAAACAGGTCAGCCTGAAAGGCGAAAACGTGAACCTGTCCGCCCGCGAATTCGCGCTGCTGGAGACCCTGATGCAGCGCCCCGGCGCCGTGCTGTCAAGGGCCCAGCTGGAAGACTCCATCTACGGCTGGGCCGAGGAAATCGGCAGCAACGCGGTCGAGGTTTACCTGCACAAGCTGCGCCGCAAACTCGGCGCCGACACCATCCGCAATGTGCGCGGTGTGGGGTACAAGGTGGTGGCACCATGAGCGACGCGGCGAGGGGTCCCGGCCTGCCGGGGATAGCCGCCATGCAAAACAACGCCGCAAGGAACAAGCCATGAGCACCCGTCCCGTTCAATCCATCCACCACCGGGTCCTGCTGTGGGCCATGGGTGCGCTGGTGGCGGGCGCCAGCCTGCTGGTGGGCATCTCGTACTGGACGCTGGCGCACGAAATGGGCGAGGTGTTTGAAGACAACCTCAAGCAGGTCGCGCTCGCGGTGGCCAACCACCACGGCACCTACGGCATGGCCCGCACCCCCAGCCTGGCCGAGCAGTTGCCGCGGGTCTATGAGGAATATGGCAAGTTCGAGTTCGTCACGGCGGCGTGGACGCGCAGCGGCACCCTGCTGAACCGGTCCGACCCGGCGGTCAACCTGCCCTTTCGCTCGCGCAGCGGTCTGAGCGTGGTCAACGTCGGCCAGGAGCGCTGGCACCTTTACACCATTGTGCTCGATGACGGCATTGTGCAGGCCGCCCAGCGGGACGGCGAGCGCCAGGCGCTGGCGCGCGACACCGGTTCCGTGCTGATCCTGCCCGCCCTCGTGATGCTGGCCCTGCTTGCCGGCATGCTGACGCTGGCGCTGCGGCGCGGCCTGGCGCCGCTGGCGCTGGCGGCCAGCGAGGTCACGACGCGCAGCGTCGAAGCCCTGCACCCCATCGCGCTTTCGGCCCATCCACCGGAATTGCACCTGCTGATAGGGGCGATCAACGACCTGATGGCCCGGCTGGGCGGCGCGCTGTCGCTGCAAAGGCTGTTTCTGGCCGACGCGGCCCATGAACTGCGTACGCCGATCACTGCGCTGCGACTGCAACTGCAGCTACTGGAACGCGCCAGCGATGAAGCCCAGCGCGAGGCGGCGCTGATGCAACTGCGCGCCGGCATCGACCGGGCCCAGCACCTGGTCGAGCAATTGCTGCAGTTGTCGCGGCTGGCGCCGGAAACCCCGGCCCTGCGCCGAGAGGCGGTGGATCTGGCAGAACTGGCCCGATCCACCGTGGGCCGTTTCAGCGCGCGTGCCGACGACAGGAACATCGACCTGGGCGCCGTGACCGAGGGCACGCCAACCGTCCACGCGGACGTGCAGCAACTGGCCATCCTGCTGAACAACCTGGTTGACAACGCGCTACGCCACACACCCCCGGGCGGACGCATCGACGTGGCCGCGCAGGTCGACCAGGGCCGTCCCTGCCTGCGCGTGACCGACAGCGGACCCGGCATCAGCGCCGCGGAGCGGGAGCGGGTCTTCGACCGCTTCTACCGGGGCACCAACATCAGTGCCAACGGCCACGCGCCGCATGGCAGTGGCTTGGGGCTGGCGATTGCCCGGGCGGTGGCCGAGCGCCACGGCGCCGACATCACGCTGGGCGAAGCGCCCGGCGGCACCGGCTTGCGTGTCAGTGTGCTTTTTCCAGCCCGTTGAGGGCCACCACCGGTGTCGGCGCCGGGCGACAGGGCGCAAACAGGTCCAGCGACTTGTCATAGGCCAGTGTCTGGACATCGAGCACACCCAGCAGGGAGTGAAACAGGTTGTCGTGGCTGACCTCGGCCCCCGCATTCGTGCGCAGGCATTCCTGGTCAATGTTGAAGCTGCGGCGAAATCCCGGTGACAGCCACATCACCAGCGGCACGCGTTTCTGGACCTCGGGCGCGATCGGGTAAGGCATGCCGTGCAGGTACAGACCGCCCTCGCCCAGCGACTCGCCGTGGTCCGACACATACACCATGGCCGTGTCGTACTGCTGCTGCGCACCTACGAGGAAATCAATCACCTTTGACACAAAAAAATCGGTGTAAAGCAGCGAGTTGTCATAGGCATTGACGATTTCGGCGGCCGTGCAGGCGCTCAGGTCCTCGTTCTGGCAGGCCGGGGCAAACTGCCTGAACACCGCCGGGTAGCGTTTGAAATAGGCCGGCCCATGGCTGCCGAGCTGGTGCATCACGACCAGCAGGTTGCCCTGGGTGTCCCGCGCGACGCCCTCCATGCCCTGCAGCAACACCTCGTCCAGGCAATGGCCTTCGGCGCAGAGTGCTTCCACCTTGGCGTCATCGAGTTGCTCGGCGGGCAGGCCGTCGCAGACACCCTTGCAGCCCGACTGGTTGTCGCGCCAGAGCACCTTGAAGCCGGCCCGGGCCAGCACATGCAGCACCGACTCATGCGCGCGGATCTTCTCTTCGTCATAGTGGATGCGGCCGTACGGCGAAAACATGCAGGGCAGGGAAACCTCGGTCGAGGTGCCGCAGGCAGTGGCATGCGGGAAATTGATCACGTCCTGCCGGGCCAGCAGCGGATTGGTCTGGCGCGCGTAACCGTTGAGAGAGAAATTCTGCGCGCGCGCGGTTTCACCGACGATCAGCACAAACATCACCGGCCGGGTCCGGCCGCTCCAGCTGGCGCCCAGGCGGGCATCCTCGCCGACCGGCAATTTGGGCTGCGACGGCCGCTGCACGCCGCCCAGCGCGTTGCCGGCCAGGGCGGCGACCACATTGCCCGGGGTCAGCAGATAACGCACCTCCTTGTGGTTGCGCATCAGCGAAGCGAAGTCGGCAAACACCAGCAACAGGCTGGCCGTGCCCACTGCCAGCGCGGCCGCAAGCCAGCCCAGGCGGACAGCCAGCGCCCGGCCCAGGCTGCGGCGCTTGAGTTGCGGCCACCAGACCAGCGCCGCCGGCAGCACGCCCAGCAGCAGCAGGTGCGGCAGCATGCCCCAGACAAACAGCTCCCGGGCTTCGTTGACATTGGTGGCCAACACGTTGCGCAGCATCGCCCGGTCCATGTAAATGGCGTAATGGTCCATGTACCACGAGGCGAAGGCCGTGCACAACACCAGCACACTCAGCAGCGGCCTGACGGTCAGGCGTGTCGCCAACAATGCCAGGAAGGCGAAGTAGAACGCAGAGAAAGCAGTCAACAGGGCGACCGCAAAACCCCAGGTCGCAGCCAGCCCCCAACCGCGGCCGGCCAGTGCCGCGCGCCAGAATGGCCCATTGCCGCTGAGCAGCAGAAAGCCGACGCAGAGCAGCACCAGGGTTTCGACCTGCAGGGCTGGTCGCTGAAACCACGGTTTCGAAGGCAATACGGTGGGCGGCGTCAGGACGCCGGTGGCAGAAACAGTCATCATTGCGGCGCGGAGGGAGTGACCGTGGAAGGCCACCCTGGAGTCAGGGAAGCCCGGAGTCTGTCGCCGGGACACTTAAACCACCCTTAAGCACGCCCTGCCGGGAGGGCTGGCGATTCTGCAGGTTGACCGAAAAAAACGTTAAAATACAGGGCTTTGCATTGCCCCAGATTTGGGCGATGCCACCCTCCCCGCCGCGGACCCGCATCATCCCAGACGCATTTAGCGGCCAACTCACTACTAGAAACTGTTATGAAAATCGCTCAAGAAATACGCGCTGGCAATGTCATCATGCACGGCAAGGACCCGATGGTGGTACTCAAGACCGAATACAGCCGCGGCGGCCGCAACTCGGCCACCGTGCGCATGAAGCTCAAAAGCCTGATCGCCAACTTCAACACCGAGCAGGTGTTCAAGGCCGACGACAAGATCGACCAGGTCATCCTGGACAAGAAGGACTGCACCTACTCCTACTTCGCCGACCCGATGTACATCTGCATGGACGCCGACTACAACCAGTACGAAGTCGAAGCCGAGAACATGGGCGACTCGCTGAACTACCTGCAGGACGGCATGGAACTCGAAGTCGTGTTTTACGACGGCAAGGCCATCTCGGTCGAACTCCCCACCAGCGTCAACCGCGAGATCACCTGGACCGAGCCTGCCGTCAAGGGCGACACCTCCGGCAAGGTGCTCAAGCCGGCCAAGCTGGCCACCGGTTTTGAAATCGGTGTGCCGATTTTTGTGGCGCAGGGCGACGTGGTTGAAATCGACACGCGTACCGGCGAATACCGCAAACGCGTCTGACCCGCCCCTTCCCGGCATCCTGGCAAAAAGGCTCCTGACGGAGCCTTTTTGCATCCCGAAAACTTTCAGAGCGACGTATGGAACAAACAGACGACTTATCCGGCAGCCGACTCGCAGACGCGTGGGCGGAACTGCAGGCCCACTCCGACAAGGGCATCCCGCTGGAGGCCAATGCCTACCGACTGGCTTTCGCCGATCCCGAGTTCCTGCTGCGACGCGAGACCCGCGGCATCCGTTTCCAGCTGGAGATGCTCAAACCGGACATGGAGCAGCAGGCCCAGGGCATTGAAAACACCATCGTGGTGTTTGGCAGTGCACGTTTCCCGGCGCCGGAACAGGCCGAGCAGGCACTGAAACTCGCCAAAGAGTCCGGTGATGCGCAGGCCCTGGCACTGGCCGAGCGGCAGGTGCGCAACGCCGCCTACTACGACCAGGCCCGGCTGTTCTCGCGCCTGGTCGGTGCCCACAGCAAAACCCGGTCCCCCGACGAGCAGCTGTTCATCTGCACCGGGGGCGGTCCCGGCATCATGGAAGCGGCCAACCGGGGCGCGCAGGAGATGGGCGTGCCGACGGTGGGTCTGAACATCGCGCTGCCGCACGAGCAGAACTCCAACCCTTACGTCACGCCTTCGCTGAGCTTCAAGTTCCACTACTTCGCGCTGCGCAAGATGCACTTCATGATGCGCGCCAAGGCACTGGTGGCGTTTCCGGGTGGTTTTGGCACGCTCGACGAGCTGTTCGAGGTCATCACGCTGGTGCAGACGCGCAAGGCCAAACCGGTGCCCATCATCCTGTTCGGCTCGGAGTACTGGCAACGCCTGATCAACTTCGACGTGATGATCGATGAAGGCGCGATTTCACCCGACGACCTCAAGCTCTTCCAGTACGTCGACGACCCCCAGGTGGCCTGGGACGCGATCAGGACCTTTTATCAGCTGTAGCTGGCCGCAGCAGCCAGGCGGCGCGGCTGCCCGCGCCCACCACCGCGCCGGTGGCCCAGAACACGCCGGTGATGCCGATGACGGCACCCAGGGTGCCGAACAGCATGGGCATGACCACGCTCGAGGCGTTGATCGCCATCAGGCGCAGGCCCAGCGCCTCGCCGTGCCTGGCCTCGGGCGTGATCTGGTGCAGCATGCTCATGATCATGGGCTGCACCGTGCCGAGCGCCAAACCCAGCAGCACTGAACACAGGCCCATGCCCAGCGCCGTCTGCATGAACGGGTAGACGCCGAACAGCACCGCCGTCACCAGCATGGCAACCACCAGCACCCGCCACTCGCGCAGGTGCGCTGCCACCAGCGGCATCACCATGCGGATGGCGGCTGCGGCCACGGCAAAGGCGCCCAGGATGGAACCGATCACCGAGGCGCTGATGCCTCGTTCAAAGCCGAGCACCGGCACGACAAAAGTGTGCACGTCCCAGCAGGAGGAGAGAAACCAGTTCACCAGCATCAGGCGGCGGAAGGTGGTGTCGCGCAGCAGGTCCCAGGCGCTGCCCCGCCCGGCGCCGTGCGCGGCAATCACGGGCGGCAGCTCGCGCGTTTTGCGCACCAGGAACCAGCTGGCCAGCGGCAGCACCGCCATCAGGAAAAAAGCCGCCCGGTAGCCTGACAGGCTGTTGGGCACGGCGCCCGCATGGTCGATCAGCAGACCGGCCGAAAACGGTCCGACAAAATTGGAAATCGCCGGGCCGATGGACAGCCAGCTGAACACCTGCCGCAACTGCAAGCCCCCCGTCGCGGCCCGTCCGACGTGGCGCTGCAGCGAAATCACGGCGGCGCCCGTTGCCCCGCCGGTGAGCAGCGCCGCCAGGCAAAGCACCGGAAACACCGGAAAAGCCACGGCCACCCCGGCCCCCAGCACGGCCGCCACGACGCTGTAACCCATGGGCCGGCGCAGGCCGTGCCGGTCGGCAAAACGTCCTGCGGGCAATGCCAGAAACACCTGGGTCAGGGCAAACAGCGCCAGCAACACGCCGACCGCGGCCGGACTGTAACCCTCGCGCAGCGCCAGCAAGGGCGCGGCCATGCGGGTGCCAGCCATACACGCGTGCAGGCAGATCTGGGCCAGAATCAGGCGGGCCAGTTCAGGTGTCATGCGGTCACCAGGGTGCCGGTCAACCCTCGTCCGGGTCCTTGTCCATCGGAATCAGCCGCGCCGAGTCAAGCTCCGGCAAGGCCTCGACGTTGCGCAGGGCCTTGCCCATGACCCGGCTGCGCTGCTCGGCGCTGCTCAGCGTGTTGAGCACGGTTTCAGTCTGCGACTTGACCTTGGCCAGCACGTCGCCAAACTTGCCGAATTCGGTCTTGACGGCGCCCAGCACCTGCCAGACTTCGCTGGAACGTTTTTCAAGCGCCAGGGTCCGAAAACCCATCTGCAGCGAGTTCAGCATGGCCAGCAAGGTGGTCGGGCCGGCCAGCGTGACGCGATGCTCGCGCTGCAGCACCTCCATCAGGCCGGGCCGGCGCAGGACTTCGGCATACAGGCCCTCGGTCGGTAAAAACAGGATGGCAAAATCCGTCGTGTAAGGCGGCTCGATGTATTTTTCCGAAATCGATTTGGCCTCCATGCGGATACGCACTTCCAGCGCCTTGCCCGCCACTTCGGCGCCAAGCACGTCGGCACGCTGCTGGGCATCGAGCAGGCGCTCGTAGTCTTCGTTGGGAAACTTCGCGTCTATCGGCAGCCAGACCGGATCGCCGTTGTCCGAACGGCCGGGCAGCCGGATCGCAAAGTCCACCGGGTTCTTGCCGCCGCGGCGCGTGATGACCTGCGCCGCATATTGGTCCACGGTGAACACCTGCTCGAGCAGGGCTGAGAGCTGCGCCTCGCCAAAAATGCCGCGCGCCTTGACGTTGGTCAGCAGATGCTTGAGGTCACCCACGCCCTGCGCCAATGTCTGCATTTCGCCCAGGCCCTTGTGCACCTGCTCGAGCCGGTCGGCCACCTGCTTGAAGCTTTCGCCCAGACGCGTTTCCAGCGTGGTCTGAAGTTTTTCGTCCACCGTCTGGCGCATCTCGTCGAGCTTGGCCGAGTTGGTCTGCTGCAACTGCGCGAGCTGTTTCTCCAGCGTTTCCCGGACCTCGCCCATGCGCCGCGCATTCGATTCGCTGACGGACTGGAGCTGCGTGGTCAGCGTGTCGGACAGGGTTTTCTGCAGCAGCGTCAATTGCTGGGAAAACGCGTCGATCTGCGCATTTTGCGTGCGGATGGCCTCGGCGCTTTGCTGCACCAGGGTTTGCTGGAAGGTGGCAAAACTCGTCGCCAGCTCCTGGCGGCTGGCGCGCGCGCTGTCGCCGATTTCCCGCCGCAGCTCACGCTCGAGCTTGTCGTTCCCGGCGGCCAGGCTGGCAAGCAGCTCTTCACGGCCACTCCCGGCCGGCTTGCGCAGCAGCAGCCAGACCAGCAGGAGCAGGACCAGCAGCAGCGCCGCGAGGATCAGCCAGGCTTGCAAGGGGTTCATCAGTGCTATTTACTTCGTAGCAAGAACCGCAGGATTCAGGGGCGTCAGTGGCCTTTTTTCCTTGAAAAATCCGATCAGGTTGTCAGCCGCCAGCATGGCCATGGCCATGCGTGTGGGCACCGTGGCGCTGGCAATGTGGGGCGTCAGCACGACGTTGGGCACCGTCAACAGGTCAGGATGGACCTGGGGCTCGCCTTCAAACACATCGAGGCCCGCGGCCGCAATGCGCCTGTCGCGCAGCGCAGCAGCCAGCGCGGCGTCGTCCACAATGCCGCCGCGCGCAATATTGACCAGGGTCGCGGTGGGTTTCATCAGCGCCAGTTCGGCAGCGCCTATCGTGTGGTGCGAGGCCGGTGAATACGGCAACACCAGCACCACATGGTCGGCGGTGCGGAGCAGTTCTTCCTTGCTGACGTAACTCGCCTTGCACTCGGTTTCCAGCGCAGCGTCCAGCCGCGAGCGGTTGTGGTAAATAACTTTCATGCCAAAGCCGTACGCGCCGCGCCTGGCAATGCCCTGCCCGATGCGGCCCATGCCCAGCACGCCCAGGGTGCTGCCGTGGATGTCGGAGCCGGCAAACATGTCGTAGCTCCACTTGGTCCACTTGCCGGCACGCAGGTAATGTTCGCTTTCGGTGATGCGCCGGGCCGTGGCCATCAGCAGGGCAAAACCGAAGTCGGCGGTGGTTTCGGTCAGCACATCCGGTGCGTTGGTGGCCAGCACACCGGCGGCCGTCATGGCATCGATGTCGAAGTTGTTGTAACCCACGGCCATGTTGGCGCAGATCTTCAGTGTCGGGCAGGCGGCCAGGACCTCAGCGTCGATGCGGTCGCCACCGGTGGTGAAGGCGCCGTCCATGCCGCGCAGCTTGTCAATCAGTTGGGCTTTCGACCAGGTTTCGTCTGCCTGGTTGGCATGCACCTCGAAGTGCTGCTGCAGGTGCGTGATGACCTCAGGAAAGATGGCGCGGGCGACGAGGATGTTGGGTTTGCTCATGGGGTTTCTTCGATGGGTTGAAAGGAATTTACCGGAACCAGATGAAGGTCATGACGATGAACAGCGGAATCAGCACCGCGCCCGACCAGGCCATGTAGCCGAAGAAACTCGGCATCCTGACGCCGCGGTCTTCGGCAATGGCCTTGACCATTAGATTGGGCGCGTTGCCGATGTAGGTGTTGGCGCCCATGAACACGGCGCCGGCCGAGATGGCGGCCAGCGTTGGTGCCAGCGTCGTCATCAGGATGGCCGGGTCCCCGCCGGCCGTGTTGAAAAACACCAGGTAGGTCGGTGCGTTGTCGAGAAAGGAACTCAGCGCGCCGGCGGCCCAGAAATACATGGCCGGGTCCGGCTGGCCGTCGGGCCGGGTGACGGCCGACACCACCGCACCAAAAGGCCCGGCGGTCCCGGCCTTGAGCATGGCAATGACCGGGATGATGGTCAGGAAAATGCCGGCAAACAGTTTGGCCACCTCGGCCATGGGCCCCCAGGAAAACTGGTTGTCCTGGTGCACCTTGTCGGCCGTCATCTTCAGCGACAGCAAGGTGATGGCAATCAGGCCGGCATCACGCACCAGCCCAGGCAGGCCGACCTCGGTGCCGTAGACATCGAACACCACCGCCGACTTCCAGAAGCCGCTGAGCAGCACCAGGCCAGCGACGCCGGCCAACAGCGCAAAATTGAAGGCCCCGTCGAAGCCCAGGCGGCCGGTGTCCGGCGTCGGGTCCACCGGCTGCACGCCCTCCCTGCGGTAATACCAGCTGTCCAGCAGGTAAAAAATCACCAGCAGGCTGCCGATCAGGAACAGGGTCTCCGGGAAAATATGCTTGACCGTCCAGAAGAAGTCGACGCCTTTCAGGAAGCCCAGGAACAGCGGCGGATCGCCCAGCGGCGTCAGCGAGCCGCCGGCATTGGAGACGATGAAGATGAAAAACACGACGATGTGGGCGGCGTGTTTGCGGTTGTCATTGGCGCGGATCAGCGGTCGGATCATCAGCATGGAAGCGCCGGTGGTTCCCATGAAACTCGCCAGCACGGCGCCGATCAGCAGCAGGGCGGCGTTGAGCCCGGGGCTGCCATGCAGGTTGCCGCGGATGAAAATGCCGCCGGCCACCGTGAACAGCGCCGTCAGCAGGATGATGAAGGGAATGTATTCGGCGACCAGCGCATGCACAAGGCTGGTGCCCGCCAGCGCCGGGCCGAACAGCACGGCAAACGGCAGGAAAAACGCCAGGGTCCAGGCCGCCGACACCTTGCCGAAATGGTGGTGCCAGAACGAGGGAAGCAGCAGCGGCATCACGGCGATCGACAGCAGCAGGCCGGCAAACGGAATGCCCCAGAGCGGCGACAGCTGGCTGCCGTCAAAGCCGGCCGCCATGGCCCAGCCAGGCAAAAAGGACAACAAGGCCGCGAGCGCGATCCAGCGCAGTTTTTTCATGAAGTCTCCTGTTTTTTTAAGTGGGGCCAGCCGGCTGCTTCCGACCACATGCGGTCGCGTAGGCCCGCCTATTGTCCATCTCATGCAATGTCAAAAACCTGCCGCAGGTAGGCCAGGTACTTTTCGTCATCACACATGTTTTTCGACGGCGTGTCGGACAGCTTGGCCACCGGCTGGCCGTTGCAGCGCACCATCTTGATGACAATTTGCAGCGGTTCGTAGCCGAGGTCATTGGTCAGGTTGGTGCCTATGCCGAAAGCGAGCTGGCAGCGGTCCCTGAACTGCTGGTACAGCTCGATGGTGCGCGGCACCGTCAGGGCATCGCTGAAAATCAGCGTCTTGGTCCGGGGATCGACCCGGTTCTTGCGGTAGTGCTCGATCAGGCGCTCACCCCAGGCGAACGGGTCGCCACTGTCGTGACGCGCACCGTCGAACAGCTTGCAGAAATAGAGGTCGAAGTCGCGCAGGAAGGCGCTCATGCCATACACATCGCTGAGCGCAATGCCCAGGTCGCCGCGGTACTCCTTGGCCCAGGACTCGAAGCCGAACACCTGGCTGTCGCGCAAACGCGGCCCCAGCGCCTGGCAGGCCTGCAGGTACTCGTGCGCCATGGTGCCCAGCGGCGTCAGGCCCAGCTTCATGGCAAACAGCACGTTGCTGGTACCGGCAAACTGGCCGGCACTGCCGGCGCCCAGGCGGGCAATCAGGGTGCGCAGCACTTCTTCGTGCCAGGCCTGGCCAAAGCGGCGGCGCGTGCCGTAGTCGGCGATCTTCAGCGTGGACAGGCCTTCGGCCTTCAATAGCCCGATCTTGGCGTCGAGCCGCTTGCGCCCTTCCATCACGTCGGCAAGCTTTTGCGTGTTGCGGAAATAGACCTCGTTGATGATGGCCAGCACCGGGATCTCGAACAGGATGGTGTGCAGCCACGGCCCTTCGATCACGACCTCGATTTCGCCCGAGGGCAAGGCCTTGACGCTGACGTATTTCTCGTTGAGGTGAAACAGCCCCAGGAAATCGACAAAATCGCTTTTGATGAACCGCATGCCGCGCAGGTAGGCGAGTTCGGCATCCTGGAAATGCAGGCTGCACAAGGCGCGGATTTCCTCCCGGATTTCACTGACATAAGGCGCCAGGTCGCTCACGCCGGGCGCGCCGGCATTGCGGCATTTGAAGCGGTATTCGACCTGCGCACCGGGAAACTGGTGCAGCACCACCTGCATCATCGTGAACTTGTACAGATCGGTGTCCAGCAGGCTGGTGATGATCATGGTCGGGCACCTCCATAAATCCATTTTTTGGGCGAATTGCTTCGTTGCGCGGTGCTCGGAATCCTCATGCACCCAAGTGCATTCCGGTATCCTGCGCGCCGCGCGCCTCGCACTTCATCCCAAAAAACTGAATTTCTGGAAGTGCCCAGGCCGCGTGGAATCACAGAATACTCAGCCCAGAAAATCGACTTCGAACAGCAGCGTGGCGTTTGGCGGAATCACGCCGCCCGCGCCGCGTGCACCGTAACCGAGTGCGGCCGGAATGACGAGACGACGCGTGCCGCCCACCGACATGCCCTGCACGCCTTCATCCCAGCCCTTGATGACCTGGCCGGCGCCGAGCGAAAACTCGAAAGGCTGGCCGCGGTCCTTGCTGGAGTCAAACTTGGCACCCTGCACGCCGTCGTTGTAGAGCCAGCCGGTGTAATGCACCTTGACGTTCTGGCCGGCCTTGGCGATCGCGCCGGTGCCCAACACGGTGTCTTCGTACTGCAGGCCGGAGGGAGTGGTGTTCATGGGGATTCTTTCTGTAAAAAAATGAAAACTACGCTGTTTGGCGCCAACCCCTGACTTTACCCGCAAGTGGCAGCCCGGAGGCGGGTTCAGGAGGCTGTCGAGCGCCGTGCAGTGGCAAGCGTGGAGCCCTTCCGATCCAAGCAGGGGCCGCGGATCTGGCTTCGCCAGTCCGCAGGCGCAGCGGCCCCCAAGGGGCTGGAGCCTGCGGCTCCAAAGCTGCCTGCGCAGCTTTGGACAGGCGACAGAGGCGAAGCGTCCCGCCAGCCGCGGCCTGCAAGGCCTCGGGAGCTACACGCAGTGAGCGACCGTGGGGGCCAAGGGCCGCAGCGCAGGGCCGCCCCAAGCAAGGCCAGCCCCCTCGGGGGGCAGCGCAGTACGCGAAGCGACAAGCGTGGGGGCCACCTAATCCAGCCAGGTCGTGAAGGCCTGCACGCCAACGCGCGGCGTGCGGAAGGTGTTCACCAGCGCGGACTCGTCGGCATAACCCAGCGCCATGCCGCAGACCAGCATTTCGTCGTCGCCAGCGCCGATGTGCGGCAGGATGATTTTGGCAAAACCGTTCCAGGCCGCCTGCGGACAGGTGTGCAGGCCGTGGCCGCGCGCGGCCACCATGATGTTTTGCATGAACATGCCGTAGTCCACCAGGCTGCCGCGGCCCATGACGCGGTCCAGCGTGAACATCAGGCCGACGGGTGCGTCAAAAAACCGGTAGTTGCGCTGGTGCTGGGCATGCATCTTGTCCTTGTCACCCTTGCCTATGCCGAGCAGGCCGTACAGGCCCCAGCCGTTTTCGCGGCGCCGGTCGATGTAGGGCGAGACCCATTTTTCGGGGTAGTAGTCGTACTCCTCCTTGTATTGCACGGCCTGCTCGGGGTTGGCGCGGATGGCGTCGTGCGCGGCGCAGACCTTGCCAACCAGGCTGTCACGGCTGCCGCCCTGCAGCACGTACACCTTCCACGGCTGGGTGTTGGTGCCCGAGGGCGCGCGGCTGGCGATCGCCAGCAGGTGCTCCAGCGTTTCGCGGGGCACGGCTTTCGGCAGGAATGCACGCACGGACATGCGGCTGTGGATGGCAGCATCCACAGCATTGAGGGGTTCGGTCACTTCAGGGTCTCCAGGATGGTCAAAAGTTGGGGCGGCAAGGGCACGGGCCGGCGGGTATGCCGGTCCACATACACATGGATGAAGTGGCCCCTGGCAGCGCTCAGGGCAGCGCCATCCTGGCCAGGGAACAGCCCGACCTCGTAGCGCACGCTGGACGAACCCACGTGCGCCACGCGGATGCCGGCAAGCACCGGCTCGGGAAAGGACAGCGGCGCAAAATAATTGCACTGCGTCTCGATGACCAGCCCGATGACAGGGCCGGCATGAATGTCGATGGCCCCGCGCTCGATCAGGTAGCCGTTGACCGCGGTGTCGAACCAGCTGTAATACACGACGTTGTTGACATGGCCGTACACATCGTTGTCGGACCAGCGTGTGCCGATGGGACGGAAGACCTTGTAGGCGCTGCGGGGTTCGGCCTCGGGGCGTGTCGGGGATGTCATGGAGGGCTATTTTGCCAGCAGGCCAGCGGCATTCTTCCGTCGAGTCGGGGCCGCGGGTCTGGCTTCGCCAGCCCGCAGGCGCAGCGGCCCCTTTTCAGGGCAAGGGGCAGGAAGATGCCGCAGGCTCGCAGTGAGCGACCATGGGGGCCATCTTCCAGCGTTTCCAGTACTCGATCGCCACGCGGTAGGTATTCATCTGCACCTGCACCGTCTCGTCGATGTTGACGCCGTAACCGCCGGCCATGGCGAAGGCCAGCGGAATGCGGCGCTGCCAGGCCCAGTCAAAAACGCGCCGGTCCCTGGCCTCCAGGCCGTCATAACTGAGCTTGAGCCGTCCCAGCCGGTCTCCTTCGAACGGGTCGGCGCCCGCCAGATAAATCACCAGGCCAGGCTCGAAGCGCCGTTCCAGCTCGTCGAGCGCATGCTCCAACGCCTGCAGGTAGGGCGCATCGGTGCAGCCGTCCGGCAGGTCCACGTCGAGGTCGCTCGCCTCCTTGCGAAAGGGGAAATTCTTCTGACCATGCAGCGACAGCGTAAAAACACCCGGGTCGTTTCTGAAAATGCTGGCCGTTCCGTTGCCCTGGTGCACGTCCAGGTCGATCACCGCCACCCGCAGCGGCGTGCGTTGCCTGCGTGCCCACTCCATCTGCATCTGGCGGGCCGCGACGGCCGCATCATTGAACACACAAAAGCCCCCGCCCTTGCCTGCCGACGCGTGGTGGGTGCCGCCCGCCATGTTGGCGGCCACGCCTTCGGCACGGCCCTGCAGCCCCAAGGCAGCACGTGCCGCCGCCACCGTGGCACCCACCGACCGACGTGAACGTTCGACCATCTCCGTGCTCCAGGGAAAGCCGATCTCGCGCATGAGCGCCGCTTCCAGCGTGCCCTCGGCCACGGCCTGGATGTAGGCCGGTGCGTGCGCCAGCGCCAGCTCGCCGTCGCTGGCCCGCGGTGCCACGCCCATGCGCACCTGCGGCAACTCGCCCGCCACGCGGTCGCGCAGTCGCTGGTATTTGGCCATCGGAAAGCGGTGCCCGGCCGGCAAGGGCAGGACAAAGTGGTCGGCGTAAAAAGCTTGCAAGATGGTTGACGCAGAGGAGTTGCTGGGTATGGGAGTGCACCGCCCGTGGGGCGTCCACCTGCATTGTGGCTGGAACCCCAACACCCGCGTTTTGCCTCTGTGGCTAGAGCTTGACCTCTAAAATGGTGCACTGCAGCAAAAATCGCTTGCAATCGTGCGCCCGATCCCTATACTTGAGTTATGTTGCAGTGCAGCAATCGACAAGACCAGCCAAACAGCAGATTGTCCAGCAGCGCAACTAATTGAATTCTTAACCCACCTCTTGGAGATTTAAATATGTTGACCGCTGAACAAATCATGGCTTCCCACAAAGCAACCGTTGAAACCCTGTTTGGTCTGACCAGCAAGGCTTTCGAAGGCGTCGAGAAACTGGTTGAACTCAATGTCCAGGCTTCCAAGGCTGCCCTGGCTGAAACCGCCAACCACACCCAGACCCTGCTCGGCGCCAAAGACGCCCAGGAACTGCTGGCCCTGCAAGCCAGCCTGATGCAGCCCCTGGCTGAAAAAACAGCCGCTTACAGCCGCCACCTGTACGACATCGCCACCGGCACCGGTGCTGAAGTCGGCAAGGCCTTCGAAGGCCAGGCTGCTGAAGCCCAAGCCAAATTCATGGGTCTGGTCGACAGCGCCGCCAAAAACGCACCGGCCGGTTCCGAATCCGCTGTGGCCGTGATGAAAGGCGCCGTGGCTGCTGCCACCAACGCTTTCGAGTCGGTCCAGAAAGCCGTCAAACAAGCCAGCGACATGGCTGAAGCCAACCTCACCGCAGTGACCAACACCGCCGTGAACGCCACCAAGACCGCTTCCAAAAAGCGTTAATGAACAGGGCTTGAATTGGCGGGCCGAGCCGCCAGTTGATTCAAGCCGGGTTTGAAATATTCAAACCCTACAGATTCCGGAGCCTGCTGCCGATAAACAAGTATCGGAGCGCAAGTTCCCACCAGTTGTCTCCTCGGGTCCTTCCAGAAATCAAGTTTCACGGACCCCTTCAAAGCCTGATCGCAAGATCGGGCTTTTTTTTGGCCAAAAAGGCCTTGAGTCCTTACCGGTATTGCGCCGGTAGCTATCAAAACAAGAGCATTAACGGGCCGCCGTGCGCAGGGTGTCCATCTTTGCCCTGAGGGCGGGTAGCGCCGCCCGCATTGCCGCCCGGCCCGCATCGATGGCACGTTGCCGGGCCGAGAAGTCGGCGCTTTTCAGGCCCGCCTGGGAAGGCTGCACCACCACATCGGCGTCCTTCAATTCATACTGGTTGATGCTTTTGCCCATGATGGCAAAGGTCTGCAGCAGGATCTGCAAGGTGCCGTCGGCCGTGTTGGCTTCGGGAGGATTGGAGATGTCGACGGCAATCACCAGCTCGGCGCCCATCTGCCGCGCAAAACGCACGGGCACCGGCGAGACCAGGCCGCCGTCCACATACTCGCGGCCATTGATTTTGACCGGCACAAACACTGCCGGCACGGCGCTGGAGGCGCGCACCGCCATGCCGGTGTCGCCGCGCTGGAACAGCACCGGCTGGCCGCTGCCCAGGTCGGTCGCCACGATGCCCAGCGGAATGGCCATGTTTTCCATCAGCCGGCCGGCGACCAGATCGTTCACATAACGGCCAAGGGCCTCGCCGCGAAACATGCCGCGGCCGAAAATCGGCAGCATCCAGTCGGTGATCGCGACCTCCTCCATGTTCAGCGCCGTCTGCTGCAGCTGCGCGCTGCTTTTGCCGCTGGCATACAGCGCTGCGACCAGGCTGCCGGCCGAGGTGCCGACGACCACGGCGGGCCGGATGCCGGCCTCTTCCAGCACCGCAATCACGCCCACATGGGCAAAACCGCGCGCCGCCCCGCCGCCCAGCGCCAGGCCGATGCGCGGCAGGCGTTGGGCCGGGGTCTCGACCACCGGCCCGACGGCGGGCGCCACCTTGCCGGCCGGACCCGCCGGCAGGCTGGCACAACCGGCCAGCAGGGCCAGCCCGACCGCGAGTGCGGCCCCGCGACCCAGCGCACCGGCCGCCGATTGCACGGTCACGCCCGCCCTCGAAAAGATATTGAGAATAATTCGCGTTTGTATTACACTGACTTCCATTCCAACTTTCACAGCTAGCACCATGTTGAAAAAATCCCCGATTCTGGCCACCCTGGCCGTCGCCGCCACCCTGATAACCGGCGCAGGCGGCGTCAGCGCGCAGGAACAGGTGGTCAACCTGTATTCTGCCCGCCACTACCAGACCGATGAGGCGCTTTACAACAATTTCACCAAAACCACGGGCATCCGGATCAACCGCGTGGACGCCGACGACGCCGGCATCCTCGCGCGGCTGAAAGCCGAGGGCGCAGCCTCCCCGGCCGACGTGATTTTGCTGGTGGACGCAGCGCGGCTGGCCAAAGGCGACAGCGAAGGCCTGTTCCAGCCCATCAAGTCGCCCCTGCTGGAAAAGGCGATTCCGGCGCAGCTGCGTGCCCAGGCCACGCCCGAAGGCACGACCTGGTTCGGTTTTTCCACACGCGCCCGCGTCATCGTTTATGACAAGCTCAAGGTCAACAAAGCCGATGTCGATACCTACGAGGAACTCGCCGACCCGAAAAACAAAGGCCTGCTGTGCACCCGCTCGGGTTCGCACCCCTACAACCTGTCGCTGTTCGGCGCGGTGACCGAGCACCTGGGCGCCGCCCAGGCCGAAGAATGGCTCAAGGGCATGGTGGCCAACATGGCCCGCCCGCCCAAGGGCGGCGACACCGACCAGATCAAGGGCGTGGCCAGCGGTGAATGCGGCATCGCGATCACCAACAGCTACTACCTCGCGCGCATCCTGCGGTCTTCCGCGCCGGAAGACAAGGCCATCGCCGACAAAGTCGGCGTGGTGTTTCCCAACCAGCAGTCCTGGGGCACCCATGTGAACATCGCCGGCGCGGCCGTCGCCAAAAACGCCAAGAACAGCGCCAACGCGGTGAAATTCATGGAGTACCTGGCCAGCCCCGACGCGCAAAACTATTTTGCCAACGGCAACAACGAGTGGCCCGCCGTCGCCGGCGTGAAGGTCAGCAATGCGGCCCTGCAGGCCATGTCGGGCGGCAGCTTCAAGTCCGAGACCATCCCGGTCAGCACCGTCGGCGCCAACCAGGTGAAGGTGCAGCAGATGCTGGACCGCGTCGGCTACAAGTAAGCTGGCCCGCCATCAGGAAAGAAAAAGCCCGGCTCGCCGGGCTTTTTTATGGGTGATTTTTATGCGTGATAATTGCCCTTGACGTTGACGTTAACGTCAACTCCGCAACACCCTCCCCTCATCATTTCCCCAAGGAACATCTCATGGACATCGCAGGCAAAGTATTCATCGTTACCGGCGGCGCATCGGGTCTCGGCGAAGGCACGGCACGCATGCTGGCGGCCCAAGGCGGCAAGGTCGTGATTGCCGACATGCAGGTCGACAAGGGCGAAGCCATCGCCAGGGACATCGGCGGCGCCTTCGTCAAGTGCGACGTGAGCCAGGAAGCCGACGGCCAGGCCGTGGTCGCCAAGGCCGTGTCCATGGGCAAACTGATGGGCCTGGTCAACTGCGCCGGCATTGCACCGGCCGAAAAAACCGTTGGCAAAAACGGCGCGCACAACCTTGGTGTGTTCAGCAAGACCATCACGGTCAACCTGATCGGCAGCTTCAACATGATCCGCCTGGCCGCTGACGCGATGTGCAAGAACGAACCCGAAGCCACCGGCGAGCGCGGCGTGCTGATCTCCACCGCTTCCGTCGCGGCCTACGACGGCCAGATCGGCCAGGCCGCCTACAGCGCGTCCAAGGGCGGCATTGTCGGCATGACGCTGCCGATCGCGCGCGACCTGGCACGCAACGGCATCCGCAACATGACGATTGCGCCTGGCATCTTCGGCACACCCATGATGTTCGGCATGCCGAAAGAAGTGCAGGACTCGCTGGCCGCCTCCGTGCCCTTCCCCAGCCGCCTGGGCACGCCGCAGGACTACGCCAAGCTCGCCCAGCACATCTTTGAAAACGACATGCTCAACGGCGAGGTGATCCGCCTGGACGGCGCGATCCGCTTGGCACCGCGCTAAGCCCCGCCTGACAGCTATCGTATTGATAGCTGCTTGCGACCGCCCTGTCTGGGCTGAAGGCCGACCTGACTGTGAACCCAGTCAGGTCGGCTTTTTTTCTGCTGCTTACAAAAATCAAACTCCCCACCGGGGCTGACCCGGCAGCGCCGCGCCGGGCTTCGGTTTACCATGACCCATCCCCACTGGAGAAGTCATGAAAACCGTCGCCCCTGCGTTCATGTTCAAGCGCCTTGCGTTCCTGTCTCCGCTTTCCGGCCTGGCACTGGCTGCCGCCCTGCTGGTGGCCGGCTGCGCCACGGCCCCGCCCTTTGCCTACAGCGTGCCGGCGCAGCCTGAAGGCACGTCGGGCTACACCGAAAAACCCGGCTGGGCGAACGCGAGCTTTGCCGTGGCCGCGGCCAACCCGCTGGCCACCGATGCCGGCTACCAGGTGCTCAAGGCCGGTGGCTCGGCGATCGACGCAGCGATTGCCGTGCAGATGGTGCTCACACTGGTCGAGCCGCAGTCCAGCGGCATAGGCGGCGGCGCGTTTTTGCTGCATGCCAGCGGCAGCAAGGTCGAGGCTTTTGACGGCCGCGAAACCGCACCGGCGGCGGCCGACGAAAAACTTTTTGTCGGCGCCGACGGCAAACCCATGACCTTCATCGACGGCGTGGTCGGCGGCCGTTCGGTCGGCGTGCCGGGCACCGTGCGCATGCTGGAGATGGCGCACAAGCAGCATGGCAAGCTGCCCTGGGCGCAGCTGTTTGTACCGGCCATCACGCTGGCCGAAGGCGGCTTCAAGGTCAGCGCGCGCCTGGCCACCCTGCTCAAGACCGAGCAACACCTGAAAAAAGACCCGGTCGCCGCCGCCTACTTTTACCCCGTCAATGGCGAGCCGCTGGCCGCCGGCAGTCTGCTCCGCAACCAGCCGCTGGCCGATGTCTTGAGAAAAATCGCCGCCGGCGGCTCCAGGGCCCTCCTCGAAGGCGACGTTGCCCAGGCCATTGTGACCAAGGTGCAGGGCCACCCAACCAACCCCGGCAAACTGAGCCTGGCCGACCTGGCCGGTTACCAGGCCAAAAAACGCGAGCCGATCTGCCACGACTACCGGGCGCAGGCGCGCGACTACCGCATCTGCGGCATGCCGCCGCCCAGCTCGGGCGCGATAGCAGTCGGGCAGATCCTGGGCATCCTGAACCACACGCCCGCCGCGACGCTGGCCCTGGACACCGGCATGAGCGGCACGCCGGGGACGGCGGGCGCGGCACCGTCGGCCGACTGGCTGCACCTGTACACCGAGGCCTCGCGCCTGGCCTTTGCCGACCGCGCGCAGTACCTGGCCGACCCCGACTTCGTGCAGCCGCCCGGCGGCAGCTGGCTGAGCCTGCTGGACCCGGCCTACCTGGCCGAACGCGCCAAGCTGATCGCCGCGCAGCCCGGCGGGCAAAGCATGAAGGTCGCCAAACCCGGCACACCGGGCGGCACGCGCATGGCCTATGCCCCCATGCCCGAGCAGCCCGAATACGGCACCTCGCACATCAGCATCGTCGACGCGTACGGCAACGCGATTGCGATGACCACCACGATCGAAGACGCCTTCGGCGCCCGCCAGATGGTCCACGGTTTCCTGCTGAACAACGAGCTGACCGACTTCAGCTTTGCGCCAACCGATGCCGATGGCAAGCCAGTGGCCAACCGAGTGCAGCCCAACAAACGCCCGCGCTCGTCGATGGCGCCCACCCTGGTGTTCGACAAGGCCACCGGCCAGCTCGTGATGAGCGGCGGCAGCCCGGGCGGCGCGCTGATCATTCACTACACCGCCAAGACCCTGTACGGCGTGCTGAACTGGGGCCTGATGCCGCAGCAGGCCATCAACCTGCCCAACTTCGGCTCGCTCAACGGCCCGACCCTGCTGGAAGAAAAACGCTTTGCACCGGCCACCGTCGAGGCGCTGAAAGCCCGCGGCCACGAAGTGCGCGAGATGGCCATGACCAGCGGCCTGCAGGCGATTGCCCGCGGCCAGGCGCACGGCAAGCCGCTGTGGCTGGGCGGCGCCGATCCACGCCGTGAAGGCGTGGTGATGGGAGACTGAGTACAAAAAGTGGCTGCAGCCCTTTTCTGGCGGGCGCAAGCAGCTATTTTTTTGGTAGCGCACTGGTCTGCATCGGCTCGGCCGGCGCGTCCTGTTTGCTCGTGCCTATGCGTTCGTACTCCGAAATCACCTGCGCGCCCAGCAACAGCAGCATGGCGGCCAGCTCCAGGCTCAGCAGGACAATGATGGCCGTGGTCAGCGAGCCGTAGACCAGGCCGACCTGCGACAGCGTGTCGAAGTACCAGACCAGCAGATGGCGCGTCACTTCCCACAGCAGCGCCGCCGTGATGCCGCCTATCAGCGCGTGGCGCAGCGAGAGCTTGCCGACCGGCATCACCATGTAGACCGAGGTCAGCACAAAAATCTCGCCGGCCAGTCCCAACAGGTAGAGCAACACGCCCGAGAAACCGCTGAGCGACCAGCTGTAGCCCAAAAACTCCAGGCTCTGGTCGCCCAGGGCCTGAAAGCTGCCGGAGACCAGCGTCACCAGCAGCAGGCCCACGCCCAGGCACAGGATGGAGATGTAAGGCAGCAGCGCGGACACCAGGAAACGGCGGCGCCGGATCGCCACGCGGTGCAGGAAAATCACCGACATCGCGTTTTCCAGCACGGTGAAGGCCAGGGAGCTGAAAAACAGCATGGTGGCCAGCAGCACCCAGCCCATGAACTCGCGATGGGCGAGAAAGTTTTCCAGTTCGCCCACGATGAAGTCGGCCTGGCCCGGCGCCAGCCAGCCGATGTAGCGGCCCAGCGCCTCCAGCAGCGCCGACTGGTCGATGACATGCGACAGCGCAATCGCCATCAGGATCAGCAGCGGAACAATCGATAGCAAGGCGTAATAAGCCACCGCCCCCGCCAGCAGCAGGCCCTGGTTGGCGCGAAAGCCCAGCAACACGCGCAGCGCAAAGGCGCCGGGGTGCCGGATCACATAGGCGGCCCGGGGTCCGGGGGTCATGGCAGTGGCCTGTTTATCATAAAAAGTGGCTAAAGCCCTTGCCAGACTTGCGCAAGCAGCTACTTTTTTGATAGCACACCAGCTTGGCGTCATACATCGATCGCTGCCGCCGAGCCGGCCAGCTTGCGCAGCTCGAACTTCTGGATCTTTCCGGTGCTGGTCTTGGGCAGCTCGCCGAACACAACCGCGCGTGGCACCTTGAAGCCGGCCAGGTGTTTCTTGCAGTGCGCCACGATGTCCTCCTTGGTCGCCGTCGCCCCGGCCTTGAGCTCGACAAAGGCGCAGGGGGTTTCGCCCCAGCGCTCGTCGGGCTTGGCCACCACGGCAGCGGCCAGCACGTCGGGGTGGCGGTACAGCACGTCTTCGACCTCGATCGAGGAGATGTTTTCGCCACCGGAGATGATCACGTCCTTGCTGCGGTCCTTGATCTTGATGTACCCGTCGGGGTACATCACCGCGAGGTCGCCGCTGTGGAACCAGCCGCCGGCAAAAGCCTCTTCGGTCGCTTTGGGATTTTTCAAATACCCCTTCATCGCAATATTGCCCCGGAACATGATCTCGCCCATGGTCTCGCCGTCTTGCGGCACCGGCTGCAGGGTCTGCGAATCGAGCACGCGCACATCGCGCTCCAGGTGATAACGCACGCCCTGGCGCGCGTTGAGGCGGGCGCGCTCCCCGATGTCGAGCTTTTCCCAGCCGTCCTGCGCGGCGCACACCGTCGCCGGGCCGTAGACCTCGGTCAGGCCATAGACATGGGTCAGGTCAAACCCGAGTGCCTCCATGCCCTCGATCATGGACGCCGGCGGCGCCGCCCCGGCCACCATGGCCTTGACGCCGCGCGGCAGGCCTTGTTTCATGCTGTCGGGCGAATTGACCAGCAGGCCGTGCACGATGGGCGCGCCGCAGTAATGCGTCACGCCATGCTGGCGGATGGCGTCAAAAATCGCCTTGGGCTCGATCCGGCGCAGGCAGACATTGACACCGGCGCGGGCCGCCACCGTCCACGGGAAACACCAGCCGTTGCAGTGAAACATCGGCAGCGTCCACAGGTACACCGCGTGTTGGGGCATGTCCCATTCGAGGATGTTGGACACCGCATTGAGCGCCGCGCCGCGGTGGTGGTAGACCACGCCCTTGGGGTTGCCGGTGGTGCCGCTGGTGTAGTTCAGCGCAATCGCGTCCCATTCGTCGTCGGGCTGGCGCCAGGCAAACCCTGCGTCGCCGCTGGCCAGGAACGCGTCGTAACCGATGCTACCGATGCGCTCGACCGGCCCGGTGTACAGCGCGTCATCCACGTCGATGACCAGCAGCGGCGCGCTCGATTGGCGCAGGGCCAGCGCCTTTTTCATGACCGCGGCGAACTCCGGATCGACGATGACCACCCTGGCCTCGCCGTGGTCCAGCATGAAGGCAATGGTTTCGGGGTCGAGCCGGGTGTTCAGCGCATTGAGCACCGCACCTAGCACCGGAATGCCGAAATGCGCCTCCACCATGGGCGGGGTGTTGGGCAGCATCACGGCCACCGTGTCGCCCTTGCCAATGCCGCGCTGCTGCAGCGCACTGGCCAGCTGGCGGCAGCGCGTGAAGACCTCGGCCCAGCTGCGGCGCAGGCCGCCATGCACCACCGCCAGCCGGTCCGGGTAAACCTCGGCGGTGCGCTCAATGAATGACAGTGGCGACAGCGCCGCGTAATTCGCCTCGTTGCGGGGCAGGTCCTGGTCAAAAATGCTGGGCATCAAAGTCTCCTCGGGGTTGGGCGGTCTGTACGGCCATGGTAGCCGCACCCCGGCGCCTGGCCTTGACCCGCCTCAGACCGGGGCCATGACCCGGTGCGCCGCGGGCGGCCGGTTGGCACCGGTCGGTTTCGGGGAAAATCCGGCGCTGAAGGCACAATACAGCCGTGGCCATTCCCCAATCATTCATCCAGGAACTGCTGGCGCGCGCCGACGTGGTGGACATCGTCGGGCGCTACGTGCAGCTCAAAAAAGGCGGCGCCAATTTCATGGGGCTGTGCCCCTTCCACGGCGAAAAATCGCCCTCCTTCAGCGTGAGCCCGTCCAAGCAGTTCTACCACTGCTTCGGCTGCGGTAAAAACGGCAATGCCATCAGCTTTTTGATGGAACACGGCGGCATGACCTTTGTCGAGGCCGTGAAAGACCTGGCCCAGCAGTACGGCCTGCAGGTGCCCGAAGACGACGTTTCGCCGCAGGAGCGCGCCCGCGCCGCCCAGGCGCGCGAGCAGCAGGCCACGCTCACCAGCGTGCTCGAAAAAGCCGGCATCGCCTACATCAAGCACCTGCGCAACGCGCCGCGTGCCATCGACTACCTCAAGGGCCGCGGCCTGTCGGGTGAAATCGCCAAAACCTTCGGTCTCGGTTACGCGCCCGAAGGCTGGCGCGCGCTGGCCAGCGTGTTCCCCGACTACAACGACCCGCTGCTGGTGGAAAGCGGCCTGGTCATCAGCGGCGAACCGGGTGAGGAAAACGCCCAGGGGAAATCGGGTGAGGCCAAGCGTTACGACCGCTTTCGCGACCGCATCATGTTTCCGATCCGCAACGTCAAGGGCGAATGCATCGGTTTCGGCGGGCGCGTGCTGGGCGACGAAAAACCCAAGTACCTGAACTCGCCCGAAACCCCGGTGTTCAGCAAGGGGCGAGAGCTCTACGGCCTGTTCGAGGCACGCACCGCCCTGCGCGAGCACGGCTACGCGCTGGTCACCGAAGGCTACATGGACGTGGTGGCGCTGGCCCAGCTCGGTTTTGCCAACGCGGTGGCCACCCTGGGCACGGCCTGCACCGCGGACCATGTGCAAAAGCTGTTCCGTTTCACCGATGCTGTGGTCTTCAGCTTTGACGGCGACAGCGCCGGCCGGCGCGCCGCGCGCAAGGCGCTGGACGCCGCCCTGCCCTTTGCCACCGACGTGCGCACCGTCAAGTTCCTGTTCCTGCCGGCCGAACACGACCCCGACAGCTACATCCGCGAACACGGCCAGGAAGGTTTTGCCGCCTATGTCGCCAAGGCCGTGCCGCTGAGCAAATTCATGCTCGAAGCCGCCGGCGAAGGCTGCGACCTGGACACCGCCGAAGGCCGCGCCCACATGGCCAGCAATGCGCGGCCGCTCTGGAGCCTGCTGCCCGACGGCACGCTCAAGCACCAGTTGCTCGCAGAGATCGCCGACACCGTGCTGATCGACAGCCGCGAACTGCTGCAGATCTGGCAGCCCGCGAGCGCCAGGGACTATAAAAACAATAGCGGCTCACGCCCGTCTGCAAAGGGCCCGCGGCCAAAAACACCGGAAATGTCGGGCAGCGCAGCACATTTTGAAGAGTTTTCCGGCAATTTCGCCGACCTGCATGACGAAGGCGCTTACGCCGCTTCGCTGCCCATGGACACGTCGCCGGCGCGGCGCAGCACGGGACCATCCAACCGTCCTGCCCGAAGAATTGCAGGGCGTCGGATGTCGGCAAGCCCCGAAGACCGGGTGCTGCGCCTGATGCTGACGGATCCGCAAAGCTGGGACAAGCTCGGCGGGGAAGAGCATGTGTTGCTGTGTGAACTGCCGGCGCCGCACGGGCCGCTGTTTGTCTGGCTCGAAAGCCAGTTGCATGAACACGGCCCGCAGCCCTGGGCGGCCCTGCGCGAGGGACTTCGCGACCACCCCCAGGAAAAGTACGCTGTTGACCAGATCTCCGAGATCCCGGAAGGCATTGAATGCGACTGGAATGAAGCTCGCGCCATTCTTGATCGATTGCTTGAGGCAAAACTGGATCAGGAACAGAAGGAATTGAGTGAAGGCGGCGCAGAAACGCTGAAAGATCCTGGCAAACGACAACGCCTGGCCTTTCTGATGACCCGCAGCAAAACCCGCGCTCCCGCCTGAAAAATAGCTGATCCGGCCCTTTTTTGTTGCCCAAAAATGAGGCAACAGGGTATAATCCGATTTTCCGCTACGGCAAGCGCGACAGCAGCACCTCCGGTACCAGCCCCCCGCAAGAACGGGACCTCACAGGTTGAAGGGCCACCTCCCCGCAAGGACTGCACACCAAATGTTCGCCCAAACAACTTGCTGTGGAGCCTGACGGGCTTGAGACACCTCTCAAGTCCGACAGACTCCTGAATGCCCAGCCGTCCGGCGCGGGCATTTTTTGTGCCTGTAGTCCGACCGCTGTCGGGCGTCAGGAACCCAAGTCTGTTGAGGAAAGTTTCACACCGGGGGAGTTCGCCATGCCTGCTCAAAAGTCCAGCAAGACTGCCAAAACCGTGACCCCGCCCAAAGCGGCAGCCAAGGCTGCCGTCCGACCGCCGGTCAGGAAGACAGCCAGCAACCAGCTTGAAAAACCCGGAAAAACCGCCATCTCCAGACCAGTTCCTGGCAAAAAAGATGCAGCCAGCAAAGCGCCCCTGAAATCTGAAAAGCCTGTCAAGAAAGTGTCCCCTGTGCCGACCAAGTCACCCGCCTCCACCGCCAAACCTGCTGCCAAAAAAGAAGCCGAACTGAAGGTCACCCCGACCGCAGCCGGCACCGACGTGCCCGTGAAAAAGAAACCCGGTCGCCCGCCGAAAAACCCCGCTGCCGCAGTGGAAGCCGGCGGCGCCAAGCGCGGCCGCAAGCCCAAGGTGGCCATCAAGGGTGACGGCGACGAGGACATGTCCGACATCGAGGACGATCTGGTCGGCGAACCGGTGGTGGAAACGACCGAAAAGGTCAAGCCGCTGCGCATGAAGATCAGCAAGGCCAAAGAACGTGCCTTGATGAAAGAGTTCGGCCTGGACGAGACCGTCCTGTCCGAAGAAGACATGGCCAAGCGCCGTGCACGCCTGAAGGCGCTGATCAAGCTCGGCAAGACCCGCGGCTACCTGACCCACGGCGAAATTTCCGATCACCTGCCCGACAAGCTGATCGACGCCGAGACGCTGGACGCGGTCATCGTCACCCTGAACGACCTGGGTGTGGCCGTGTACGAGCAGACGCCTGACGCAGAAACCCTGCTGATCACCGCCAACGCGCCCGCCGGCTCCACCGAAGAAGAGGCCGAGGAAGCCGCCGAAGCCGCCCTGTCCACCGTGGACAGCGAATTCGGCCGCACCACCGACCCGGTCCGCATGTACATGCGTGAAATGGGCACGGTCGAGCTGCTGACGCGTGAAGGCGAGATCGAGATCGCCAAGCGCATCGAGGGCGGCTTGATGAAGATGATGGAAGCCATCTCCGAAAGCCCGGCCACGATTGCCGAGATCCTGCGCCTGGGTGAAGACATCCGCGAAGGCAAGGTGGTCATCTCCACCGTGGTGGATGGTTTTTCCAACCCCAACGAAGCCGACGATTACGTGGCCGAGGAAGACTTTGACGAGTTCGACGAGGAAGACGACGACGACGGCAAGGGTGGCTCCAAGGCGCTGACCAAAAAGCTCGAAGAGCTGAAGAAGGAGGCGCTGAGCCGCTTCGACACCATCGCCTCCCTGTTCGAAAAAGTCCACAAGACCTACGACAAGGAAGGCTGGGGCACTCCCGCCTATACGAAAGCACAGAAAGCCCTGAGCGACGAGCTCATGACCGTGCGTTTCACCGCCAAGACGATTGAAAAACTCTGCGACCTGCTGCGCGGCCAGGTGCTGGACGTGCGCAAGAAAGAGCGCGAGTTGCGCCGCATCATCGTCGAGAAATGCGGCATGCCGCAGGAAGTCTTCATCAAGGACTTCCCGCCCAACCTGCTGAACCTGAAATGGGTCGAGAAACAGGTGGCTTCCGGCAAGCCCTGGTCGGTCATCATGGCGCGCAACATTCCGCCCATCCAGGAACTGCAGACTAAGCTCGGCGAGCTGCAGGCCCGCGTGGTGGTGCCGCTCGGCCAGTTGAAAGACATCAACAAGCGCATGAACGAAGGCGAGACCAACTCGCGCGACGCCAAGAAAGAGATGATCGAGGCCAACTTGCGCCTGGTGATCTCGATCGCGAAAAAGTACACCAACCGCGGCCTGCAGTTCCTGGATCTGATCCAGGAGGGCAACATCGGCCTGATGAAGGCGGTCGACAAGTTCGAATACCGCCGCGGCTACAAGTTCTCGACCTATGCCACCTGGTGGATCCGCCAGGCGATCACGCGTTCGATCGCCGACCAGGCCCGCACCATCCGCATCCCGGTGCACATGATCGAGACCATCAACAAGATGAACCGCCTGTCGCGCCAGCACCTGCAGGAGTTCGGCTTCGAGCCCGACGCCAGCATCCTGGCCGAGAAGATGGAGATTCCCGAGGACAAGATCCGCAAGATCATGAAGATCGCGAAAGAGCCGATCTCGATGGAAACACCGATCGGCGACGACGACGATTCGCACCTCGGCGACTTCATCGAGGACAGCGCCAACACCGCACCGCTGGAAGCAGCCATGCAGGCCGGCCTGCGCGATGTGGTGAAAGACATCCTCGACAGCCTGACACCGCGCGAAGCCAAGGTGCTGCGCATGCGTTTCGGCATCGAGATGAGCACCGACCACACGCTGGAAGAAGTCGGCAAGCAGTTCGACGTGACGCGTGAACGCATCCGCCAGATCGAAGCCAAGGCGCTGCGCAAACTCAAGCACCCTTCGCGTTCGGACAAGCTGCGCAGCTTTATCGACACGCTGTAAGCGCCCTGACTCCTTGCCGCGCAAGCGGCACGGCAACCCAACGCCCCGGCCCGCCCACAGCGGCTCGGGGCGTTGTTTTTGGTGCATTGAATGACCTGCAGCCCACATGGGACGGACCTGGAGCGCTTCATAACTAATAGCGCCCTGCTCCGCGCAAGCGGCCTTCGCCTGCGCCGCCCCACACCCTACACTTGGCGTTCACCGAACTCGTTCACCAAACTGCCATGAGCGCTGCACGACATGTCTGAATCCACCGACTTCCTCATCATCGGCGGCGGCATCGCCGCCGCCTCCGTCGGCTACTGGCTGGCGCCGCACGGCCGCGTCACCCTGCTCGAGCGCGAGCCGCAGCCCGGCTACCACTCCACCGGCCGCTCGGCCGCGCTGTTCATGGAGAGTTATGGCACGCCCCAGGTGCGCGCCCTCACCATGGCCAGCCGGGCCTTCCTGCAGTCGCCGCCGCAAGGCTTTGCCGAACACCCGCTGCTGGGCCCGCGCGGCGCCATGATGGTGGCCACCCACGGGCAGGAGGCGCTGCTCGCCGAACACTGGGACATCCTGCGCGCCATGGCGCCGCATGCGCAGCTGCTGGACAGCGCAGGCGCCTGCGCCAGGGTGCCTGCGCTGCGCCCCGGCAAGGTGCTGGGCGCGGTGTACGAACCCGACGCCGCCGACATGGACGTGCATGCCATCCACCAGGGTTATCTGCGCGGGCTGCGCCATGCCGGTGGCCGCGTGGTGTGTGATGCGGAAGTGACCGCGCTGGCACGCGTGGGCGGCCTGTGGCGGGCGCAGGCGGGCGGCCATGTGTACAAAGCGCCCGTGGTCCTCAATGCTGCTGGCGCCTGGGCCGACGTGGTCGCCGCCCTCGCCGGCCTGCCCGGCATCGGCCTGGAGCCGCGGCGGCGCTCGGCCTTCATCTTTGCACCGCCCGGGAACGTCGCCACCAGCGGCTGGCCCATGACCGGCGGCGTCGCCGAGGACTGGTACTTCAAACCCGACGCCGGTATGCTGCTGGGCTCGCCGGCCAATGCCGACCCGGTGGCGCCGCATGACGTGCAGCCCGAGGAAATGGACATCGCCCTGGCCATCCACCGCATCGAGGAGATGACCACGCTGTCCATCCGCCGGCCCACGCGCACCTGGGCCGGGTTGCGCTCCTTCGTCGCCGACGGCGACCTGGTGGGCGGCTTCGATGCACACGCGCCGGGCTTCTTCTGGGTGGCGGCCCAGGGCGGTTACGGCATCCAGACCTCGGCCGCCATGGGCGAGACCTGCGCCGCGCTGGCGCGCGGCCTGCCCGTTCCCGGACGCGTCGCCGCCCTTGGCCTCACGGCCGCCATGCTCAGCCCGTCCAGGCTGGGCAGGGCGACCTGATCCACGACTCGTCCGGCGTCGCCAGCGCCATCCTGCCGGAGGCCGACCCCCAGCCGGGGCGCGGCGCTGGCCGGTGCGGCATCAGGCTGAGGCTTTCAAGCCAAACAGGCCATCAGCCCTTGCAGATCATGCGCTGGCAGCTATCAATAAAGTAGCAAATGCGATCCGTGGAATCCGCTCAGGCGGCAAACTCCTCGGTATCGACTTCGCTGGCACTCTGCGCGCTGTAGCGGTGACCGGTGACGGTGCGCTGGTTGACCAGCGCTTCCAGCCTGGCCAGCAGGCCGGCGTCCAGCCGGACGTTCACCGCGCCGAGGTTGTCGTGCAGATGCTCGACGCTGGTGGTGCCGGGAATCGGGACAATGTGCGGCGCCTTGTGCAGCAGCCAGGCCAGCGCGAGCTGGGCCGGCGTGCAGCCCGCCTCTAGCGCCAGGGCCTTGTAGGGCGGCAGCAGTTGGAGGTTGGCCGCGTAGTTGTCGGGTGCAAAACGCGGCATGGCGCTGCGGATGTCCTTGGGCTGGAGTGTGCCGACGTCGTGCAGCGCATCGCACAGAAAGCCGCGTGCCACCGGGCTGAAGGCCACAAAGGCCGCGCCCAGTTCGCGGCAGGCGTCGAGCACCGCGATCTCGGGGTTGCGTGTCCACAGCGAATACTCGGTCTGCACGGCCGCAATGGGGTGCACCGCATGGGCCTTGCGCAGTGTGGCGGCCGACACTTCGGACAGGCCGATGGCCCGCACCTTGCCCGCGCGCACCAGTTCCGCCATGGCACCCACACTGTCCTCGATCGGCACCGTCTTGTCCCAGCGGTGCAGGTAGTAGAGGTCGATCACATCGGTCTGCAGGCGCTGGAGGCTGTCTTCGCAGTTCTTGCGGATGGCCTCGGGCCGGCCGTCGATCACGCGTTTGACGCCGTCCTCAAACTGCACGCCGGCCATGCCGCCCTTGCTGGCCAGCGTGAAGCGGCTGCGGTGTCTGGAGAGCACCTTGCCCACCAATGTTTCGTTGGCGCCGAAGCCGTAAAGCGCTGCGGTATCGAACAGCGTGACGCCGGCATCGAGCGCGGCCAGCAGCACGCGTTCGCCCTGCTCCGCCGACGGCGGCGCACCGTAGGCGTGGCTCAGGTTCATGCAGCCCAGGCCGATGGCCGAAACGTCGAAGGGGCCGATGCGGCGGGTTGGCAGGGAGGTGGGCATGGCTTACTTCAGCTGCTGTTCCAGGTCGTGCAGCACCTGGTAACACGGCAGCACCTTGGCGACGCTGGAATTGGGTTCACGGCCCTCGCGGATGGCGGCAAAAAACTCGCGGTCCTGCAGCTCGATGCCGTTCATGGACACATCGACCTTGCTCACGTCGATTTTTTCTTCCTTGCCGTTGAACAGGTCATCGTAACGCGCGATGTAGGTGGCGCTGTCGCCGATGTAGCGGAAGAAGGTGCCCAGCGGCCCGTCGTTGTTGAAGGACAGGCTCAAGGTGCAGATGGCGCCGTTGGCCGCCTTGAGCTGGATGCTCATGTCCATGGCAATGCCCAGCGCCGGGTGAATGGGGCCCTGGATGGCATTGGCTTTCACGATGGGGCTGCCGCACTGGTAAGCGAACAGGTCCACCGTGTGGGCCGCGTGGTGCCACAGCAGGTGGTCAGTCCAGCTGCGCGGTTGGCCCAGTGCGTTCATGTTGCTGCGGCGGAAGAAGTAGGTCTGCACATCCATCTGCTGGATGTTGAAGCGGCCCGCCGCAATTTCCTTGTGCACGTACTGGTGACTGGGGTTGAAACGGCGGGTGTGGCCGCACATGGCGACCAGCCCGGTCTGCTTCTGCAGGGCGACCACGTCCTGGGCGCCCTTCAGGGTATCGGCCAGCGGAATCTCCACCTGCACGTGTTTGCCCGCCTTCATGCAGGCGATGGACTGCTCGGCATGCATCTGGGTCGGCGTGCACAGGATGACGGCGTCCACCTCCTTGAGCGCCAGGCTGTCGGCCAGGTCGGTGCTGACGTGGGCGATGCCGTATTTGGCAGCGACTTCTTTCGTCTTTTCCAGGTCACGGCTGATCAGCGAGACCACTTCGACACCGTCGATGTTCTTGATGCCGTCGAGGTGTTTGATGCCGAAGGCACCGGCGCCTGCCAGGGCGACTTTGATGGTTTTGCTCATTTACTTGTTCTCCAGAATCAGGTGGCCCACCGCCGTATTGCTGGCGGGCACATGGTAAAAGCGGTGGGCGACCTTGGGCGCGGGGCCGCCGGCCACGTCGGACATGGCGCCTCGGGCGATCAGCCACATCACGAGCTCTATCCCTTCGGAACCGGCTTCGCGCACGTAGTCGATGTGTGGCTTGCCGGCCAGGCCTTCCGGGTCGGCAATCAGCTGGTCGAGGAAGGCGTTGTCAAATTCCTTGTTGATCAGGCCGGCGCGCGGGCCCTGCAGCTGGTGGCTCATGCCGCCCGTGCCCCAGATCTGCACATTGAGCGGCTTGTCAAAACTCTCCACCGCCTTGCGAATGGCCTTGCCCAGCTCGAAGCAGCGCCGTCCCGACGGCACGGGGTACTGCACCACGTTGACGGCAAACGGAATCACCGGGCAGGGCCAGGCCTGCGGCTGGCCGCACATCAGCGACAGCGGCACGGTCAGGCCATGATCCACGTCCATCCTGTTGACGATGGTCAGATCGAAGTCCTGCTGGATCACCGACTGCGCAATGTGCGCGGCCAGTTCGGGGTGGCCGATGACCTTGGGCACAGGGCGCGGACCCCAGCCCTCGTCGGCCGGCGTGAACTCGGCCGCGGTGCCGATGGCGAAGGTCGGAATCATCTCCAGGCTGAACGCCGTGGCGTGGTCGTTGTAGACCAGGAAAATCACGTCGGGCGGGTTGTCCTTGAGCCACTGTTTGGAGAAGTCGTAACCCCTGAACACGGGTTGCCAGTATGGCTCGCCGCTTTTGCCCAGGTCGAGGGCCGCGCCGATGGCGGGCACGTGGGAGGTGTAAACGGATGCGGTGATTTTGGCCATGTTCAGGAATTCCGGGTTTGGCCGGCTCGGCCTTGAGGTTGGTGCTGGGCCTGCGCGCTCCCGTCTTCACCGACGACGCGGTTGCCCTCGACGGAGCGGCCGCCGCCAATCATCATGTCGCGGTACTCCTCTTCGGTCATACCGGTCATGCTGCCTGCCATCTGCTGGAAGCTCTTGCCGTCGGTCGCACCGATCTTGGCAAGAAAGTAAATGTTGCCGCCGGCCTTGATGCAGCGATTCAGGTCACGCGCCAGCACCGCCTGCTTCTGCTCCTCGGTCATCGACCACTCGTCGAGGTAGGCGCGTTCGTTGGCCTTGAAGCGCTCGCGGTTGGCGGCCTTCATCAGCGACATGCAGAACTGGTTCAGGTGGTAGCCCAGGCGGGATTGCTCGGCATCAAAAATGGTGGTGCCGGGGACGTCGAGGTAGGGTTTTTCGAGTGACATGATGGTTTGCCTTAACCGTTCTCTCCGGGCCTGTCGAAATGGGCTTCGACAGGCTCAGCCCGAACGGGTGCGGGTTCTTAACTCCAGTACAAGCGGGTCGGGTTGTCAACGAGCAGCTTTTGCTGCAATGCGGGCGTGGTGGCGATATGGGGAATGTAGTCCACCAGCAGGCCATCGTCGGGCATGTGGTTTTTCAGGTTGGGGTGCGGCCAGTCGGTGCCCCAGAGCACACGGTCGGAAAAGGTCTCGACCAGGCGCCGGGCAAAGGGCACCACGTCGCGGTAGGCGTTTAGCTCGCCGTTCAGGGCCGGCGGGCCGCTCACGCTCAGCCGCTCGGGGCAGCTGACCTTGCTCCAGATGTTGTCGTGCTCGCGCATCATCTTGACGAACAGCTCGAACTCGGGGCCGTCCACCGGCTTGGTCACGTCGGGCCGGCCCATGTGATCGACCACCACCGTGGTCGGCAGCGCGGTGAAAAAGTCGTACAGCTCGGGCAGGTCCTGCGCCTCGAAATACACCACCACATGCCAGCCCAGGGGCGCAATGCGGTTGGCGATCTCCAGCAACACCTCACGCGGCGTGAAGTCGGCCAGGCGCCTGACAAAGTTGAACCGCGTGCCGCGCACGCCGGCTTCATGCATGTCCTGGAGCTCGGCGTCGCTCACGTTGCGGTTGACGGTGGCGACGCCGCGCGCCTTGTTGTTCGAGTGACGCAGGGCATCGACCAGCGCACGGTTGTCGCTGCCGTGGCAAGTGGCCTGCACAATCACGTTTTTGTCAAAACCCAGGTGGTCGCGCAGGGCAAACAGCTGGTCTTTGGACGCGTCGCACGGCGTGTACTTGCGCTCGGGCGCATAGGGGAACTGCGCGCCCGGACCAAACACATGGCAGTGCGCGTCCACCGCGCCGGCGGGCAGCTTGAAGCGGGGTTTGGCGGGGCCGGCATACCAGTCGAGCCAGCCAGGCGTCTTGGTGAATTTCTGGGTCATCTTGATCGCTCTCAGTCAGGTTTGATGTTGGCTTCGCGCACCAGCTTTTCGTAGCGCTGACGCTCCGAGCGAATCAGGGCGGCAAACATCTCGGCGCTGCCTGGCAGAACCTCGCCGCCGACAGCCGTCATGCGCTCACGCACCTCTTTGGTCTGCAGGGCTTTCTGCACCTCGGCGTGAAGCCGGGTCACGATGGCCTTGGGCGTCGCGGCCGGCGCCACCAGGCCGTACCAGACCGAGGCTTCAAAACCGGGGAAGCCGGACTCGGCAATGGTCGGCACGTCCGGAAAGATGGCAGAACGGTTGGTGCTGAGCACCGCCAGCACCTTGAGCTTGCCGCTCTTCACATGTGGCTGCACTTCCAGTGCATTGACAGCCACCAGCGGCAGCTGGCCGCCGATCACATCGGTCAGCGCCTGCGAACCGCCACGGTAGGGAATGTGCAGCAGGGAGATGCCCGCCGCACGCTTGAAGAACTCCACCGCCATGTGCGGCGTGGAGCCGTTGCCTGGGCTGGCGAAGGAAATGCTGCCCGGCTTGGCCCTGGCGGCGGCGATCAGCTGCTGGATGCTGGCATAAGGGGCGCTGGCATTGGCGGCAATCACCACCGGCACGCGGCCAATCAGCGACACCGGCACCAGGTCGCGCTCGGCATCGAAAGGGGCGGGCTGGTACAGCGCCATGTTGGCGGCCAGGGCATTGGCCGCCATCATCAGGGTGTAGCCATCGGGCTCGGCCGCGATGACCGACTTGACGGCGATGTTGGTGCCGGCCCCGGGCTTGTTTTCCACCACAAAGGTCTGGCCCATGCTGGCCGACATGGCCTGGCCCACGGTGCGGGCCACGGCGTCCACAGCACCGCCGGCCGAGTAGCCGACCACAACCTTGACGGGTTTGGCGGGATAGGACTGGGCCGACGCCAGCAGCGGGAAGGCGCCGGCAAGCGCGGCCACGGCAAGCGCCATGGACAGCCTGCGCGACAAACAAGGGGTTGCAATGAACATGGGAATGACCGGGTTAAACAGGCTATTGATAAAAAAACAGAAGGGAAAAAGCGTCTCAGTCGATGTACTTGAGGCCGGCCTTGGCCAGCGGTTCACGCATGTTGTACATGTCCAGGCCCAGCACGCCCGCGGCGAGCCTGGCGCGTTTTTCGCCTTCGTTGGCTTCACGGGCTTCGGCGGCGTCGGCCACCTTTTTCACCCACTCGGCCGGCACCACCACCACGCCGTCGTCGTCGGCCACCACCGCGTCGCCGGGGTTGACGCTCACGCCCGCGCACACCACCGGGATGTTCACCGAGCCCAGCGTGGCCTTGATCGTGCCCTTGGCGCTGATGCCCTTGCTCCAGACCGGAAAGCCCATTTCCTCGAGTGTCTTGACGTCACGCACGCCGGCGTCGATCACCAGCGCCCGGGCGCCGCGCGCCATGAAGGACGTGGCCAGCAGGTCGCCAAAGAAGCCGTCGCAGTTGTCGGCGGTGAGGGCCGCCACCACGATGTCGCCGGGCTGGATCTGCTCGGCCACCACATGCATCATCCAGTTGTCGCCGGGGTGCAGCAGCACGGTCACCGCGGTGCCCGACACCTGCGCGCCACGGTAGATGGGGCGCATGTAGGGCTTCATCAGCCCGACGCGGCCCATCGCCTCGTGCACGGTGGCGGCGCCCAGGCGGGTCAGCCGGTCGACGGCGGCCTGGTCGGCGCGCACGATGTTGCGTTTGACAATTCCCAGTGTGGTCATGATTCGTATCTCCGTCAATTAAAGGCTTTTGGCCTTGAGGCGCGCGTCAAGGCGCGGAAACACACGGCGCACATTGGCCTCGTAGATCTGGTGGCGGTCGTCGGCGCTGAGGATCTTGCTGGCCTCGATGTAGCGCTTGGTGTCGTCGTAGTAGTTGCCGGTTTCGGGATCGATGCCGCGCACCGCGCCAATCATCTCGGAGGCAAACAACACGTTTTTCACCGGGATCACCGTGTTGAGCAGGTCGATGCCCGGCTGGTGGTAGACGCAGGTGTCGAAGTAGATGTTGTTGAGCAGGTGCTCGGACAAGAGCGGCTTTTTCAGCTCCTGCGCCAGGCCGCGGAAGCGCCCCCAGTGGTAAGGCACGGCGCCGCCGCCGTGGGGAATCAGAAAGCGCAGCGTCGGGAAGTCCTTGAACAGGTCCGAGGTCAGGCACTGCATGAAGGCCGTGGTGTCGGCGTTCAGGTAGTGCGCGCCGGTGGTGTGAAAGCAGGCGTTGCAGCTGGTACTCACATGGATCATCGCGGGGATGTCGTACTCGACCATCTTCTCGTAGATCGGGTACCAGTGTTTGTCGGACAGCGGCGGCGAAGTCCAGTGGCCGCCCGAAGGATCGGGGTTGAGGTTGATGCCGACGTTGCCGTAGTCCTTCACGCATTTTTCCAGCTCGGCAATACACGTGGCCGGATCGACACCGGGCGACTGCGGCAGCATCGCCACCGGCACGAAGTGGTCGGGGAACAGCTGGCTGACGCGGTAGCAGAGCTCGTTGCAGATGGCCGCCCAGGTGGACGAGACATTGAAGTCACCGATGTGATGGGCCATGAAGCTGGCGCGTGGCGAAAACAGCGTGATGTCGCTGCCGCGCTCTTTCATCAGACGCAGCTGGTTGGTCTCGATCGACTCCCGCAGCTCGTCGTCGCTGATCTTCAGCTCAGCCACCTTGGGCATCATGGCCGGGTCCTTGATGCCGGCGATCTGCCGGTTGCGCCACGCTTCCAGCGCCTTGGGCGCCGTGGTGTAGTGGCCGTGGCAGTCGATGATCAATGATTTTTTCATAAAGGTCTCCTGGGAATGCAAGGGGGTGTCTGTCAGGCGGCCGGGTCCATGCCCTGGCGGCGCTTGGCCTCGGCGGCCTGCGGCGTGTTCATGAACGCCAGCATGGCGCGCACCGCTTCTGCGTGGCGGGTGCCGGTGCAGACGCCGGCAGAAAAAGTGGTGATGATCTGGATCGCCGGCGGCAAGGGGCCCAGCACGGTGATGCCCTCCAGGTGCATCAGCTCGCTCAGTTGCTGGAAACCCAGCTCGACCTCGCCGCGCGCCACCAGCGAGCCGACCGGCATGCCCGGCGGCGGTGTGACGATGCGGCTCTGGATCTCGCCGGCGATGCCCCAGCGCTCGAACAGTCCAGCCAGCGCCACGCCGCTGGGCCCGGTCGAGTAACTGATGCTGCGCGCGGCGCGCACGGCCTCGCGCAGCGCGTCCTCCGTCGCGATGTCGGGCCTGGGCGCACCGGCGCGTACGGCAACGGCCACGCCCGAGCGGACCAGATCCACCCTGCTGCCGGCCAGCACATGGCCGGAGGCGATCAGCTTGTCGATCGCGTCGGACGCGAGGATCACGACATCGAAGGCCTCGCCGGCCTGCACGCGCCGGGCCGCATCGACGCCGCCCACCGATTCGATGGCCACGCGGCAGCCCGATTGCTGCTCGAAAGCCGTCACCAGATCGGCCAGCACCAGGCGGGTGGCCATGGAGGAAATGCCCTTGAGGTCGGTCGTCATGGCAGTCGGTCAGCGTGGAGGGTCATGCCATTGATTGTGACCATGGCCCTGCCGCCCGCAAGGCAGGGCGGTTTCTAGCTGATATAACATATCGGCATTGATCGACGCCTGTTATATCCATTCAGGACAACGCCCCCTTCCCCTCATGGACCTCAAGCAGCTTGAATATTTTGTGCGCGTGGCCGAACTCGGCAGCTTCACGCGCGCCTCCATTGCGCTGGACATTGCCCAGCCGGCGCTGAGCCGCCAGATCCGCCTGCTGGAAGTGGAGCTGCGGCAGAACCTGCTGACCCGCAACGGGCGCGGCGCCATTCCGACGGAAGCCGGCAAGCTGCTGCTCAAGCACGGGCGCGGCATCCTGCACCAGGTAGAGGTGGCCCGTGAAGAACTGGGCGCCGCCCGTGGTGCCCTGGCCGGACGGGTGTCCATCGGCCTGCCGCCCAGCCTGTCCAAACTCATCACGGTGCCGCTCACCCGGGCTTTCCGCCAGCAGCTGCCGCATGCCCAGCTGACGCTGACCGAGGGCTTTTCCGTGCTGATGCACGAGGGCCTGCGTGTGGGCAACCTCGACATGGCCGTGCTCTACAACTCCGAGCGTTCGCCCGAGCTGGACATCACCACGCTGCACACCGAAGAGCTGGTGCTGATTTCCCCCCGGACCAGCATCAAGCCCGGTGCTGCGAAAAAAGGCAAGGCAGGCAAGCGGCAGCCGATCAGCCTCGCCGAGGTGGCCGAGCTGCCGCTGATCCTGCCCAGCCGCCCGAACGCCTTCCGTATCCTGATCGAGAGCGAAATGATCACGATAGGCCGCAAGCCGCAGATCACGCTGGAGGTGGACGGCCTGAACGCCATCCTGAGCCTGGTCAAGGAGGGCATGGGCCATGCCGTCTTGCCAAGCTACACGCTGAGCAACGTCCATGATCCCGAGCCCTTCCTGCTGCGCAGCATCCACTCCCCGCGCATCATGAGCGAGCTGATGCTGGCGCGCTCCTCGCGCCGCGCCAGCACCGACACGCAGAAAATGGCGATCGAGGTGGTCAAGGCGGTGGTGGTCGAGGCCATCAAGCCTTACGCCTGACCTTGACCGGACCCTTTGCTCCTGGACAGGCGCCCGCGGTCCCTGGAACTTGTCGCCAGTGCAATCACCGGCGCCAAAGCGCTGAGGCTGTCACGCTGGGCTACGGCGCCTTCGGCACAGCGGCCAGCAAGCGGTCCGCGTAGTCCTGCCAGCGGGCGTCCTTGCCAAGGCCGGCAAACACGCCGGCCCTGGCCTGGTCGGCCACCCACTGCTGTTTGTCGGCAATGGCCGACGCCATGAAGGCCTCGAAGCCGCCGCCGGCCTCGCGCACGGTGTTGGCCGCTTCGCGCATTTCCTCGGCACGGCGCTGGCCGTGCTGCACCACGCGGCTGAAAAAGTAGGCCCCCTGCTTTTCCCAGTCAATGCTGGGGAAGGTTTCTGCCAGCGTCGGCAACACATGGTCCTCCACGCCGTAGGCGCGGGCCGTGGTGTAACTCTCGATCACCAGCGCCTCCAGGCCCTTGATCATCACGCTGCGGCACATCTTGATGGCGCTGGCCACACCGAGCTGTTCGCTGACCGCCTTCGCATCCATGCCCCAGTCCGCGAGCACGCCGGCCAGTTCGGTCGCACGCGCGCCGCCCAGCAGCATGGGCACCCGGATGCCGTAGGGCGGCACCGAGGTCATCACCCCGGCTTCGACATAGTGCCCACCGGCGGCGGTGATCAGGGCCGCGGCCTGCTGCTTGGTGCCGGGTGACGCGGAATTGAGGTCCAGAAAAACCGTGCCACGCCGGACATGGGCGGCGGCCGCCTGCGCCACGGCCAGCGTGTTGGACGCGGTGACGGCCGAGATGACCAGGTCGGCCCGCCCGCACAACTCTGCCATGGACGTACACGCCGCCACACCGGCCTGCGCCGCATGGGCGCGCTGCGCGTCACGCAGGGCCGGCACCTCGAAGGCGAGGTCCCAGGCGCTGATGCCCGCCACCTTGTCCTTGAGGTCGGCGGTGAAAATCTTGCCGACCTCGCCATAACCAATCATGCCGATATGTTGGAACTTCACGAATGTTTCTCCTGTGCTTGATCGGTCCGCCCCGTCGCCGCTTCGACTGCGTCCCTACTGTGTCGGAATCCTGGCGCGCCTGATCACCTCGCCCCAGCGCCTGGTTTCACCGGCCAGCAGTTCGGCGGCCTGTTCGGGCGAACTGCCGCGCGCTTCGACGTTCAATTCGGCCAGCTTCTTGCGGACCTCCGGCGCGTTGACGGCGGCCACCACCTCCCGGTTCAGCCGCGCAATCACGCCGGGCGGCGTTTTGGCCGGCGCGGCCAGCGCGTTCCAGCTGGACGCCAGAAAGGTGGGTAGGCCGCTTTCTTTGGCCGTCGGCACCTCGGGCAGCACGGCGGCACGTCTGTCGCCGGTGACGGCCAGCGCGCGCAGGGCCCCGGCCCGGATCTGCGGCAGGATGGGGCCGAGGATTTCCACCGCGGCGTCGATCTGGCCGCCACGCAAAGCCGTGACCACCGCCGGCGTGCCGTTGAACGGAACAATCTGCACATCGGCGCCGGAGCTGATCTTGAACAGCTCGGCTGCCAGGTTTTGCGTGCTGCCGATGTTGATACTGCCAAGGTTGAGCTTGCCGGGATTGGCCTTCGCAAAAGCCAGCAAGTCGCGCAGGGTCCTGAATTTCGAATCGGCGGGGGTGACCACGGCGATGTCAAAAAACCCCAGCGTGGAGACCGGCGCGAAGTCGCGCAGCGCATCAAACGGCAGCGACTTGAACAGGCCCGCACTGACCGCCGTGCCGTTGGACATCAGCAGCAGGGTGTGGCCGTCGGGCTCGGCCCTGGCCACCATCTCGCCGGCCACCACGCCGCCGGCGCCGGGCTTGTTGTCGACCACCACGGGCTGGCCCAGCGACTCGCTGAGTTTTTGCGCCACCGTGCGCGCGGTCAGGTCGGCCACGCCGCCGGCCCCAAAGGGCACCACGATGCGGACCGGCTTGTGGGGAAAGGTCTGGGCCGCGGCCGGCAGGGCCAGCACCAGGCAGGCCAGCAGGCTGCCGGCCAGGCGTTGAAAAATCATGGTGTCCTTGCGATCGTTGGCATCGCGCCATTTTGGTCCATCCGGCGGCGCGGCCGGTGCCGGCCACGGGTTGCGCCGGCAGGGCCATGAATCAAAAGCGGCTCCAGCCCATATACAACATGCGCAACCAGTTATCAATTCAATAGCGAATCAATAGCGATTCAAGGTCAACGTGCCACGCCCAGCAGCTGCTCAAGCAGCTGCGGCTGGTCAAGCAACTCGTCCGCCGTGCCGGCATGCACCACTGTCCCGCGGTCCAGCACCACCGCGCTGTCGGAGATTCTCAGGATCGCCTGCGGATGCTGCTCGACGATGATCGCCGACAGCCCCTCGTCCCGCGTCACGCGGCGAATCGCCAGCAGCAGCTCCTCGACAATGATGGGCGCCAGGCCTTCAAGCGGCTCGTCGAGCAGCAGCAGGCGCGGGTTGAGCACCAGCGCGCGACCGACCGCCAGCATCTGCTGCTCGCCGCCCGACAGCTGCGTGCCCAGGTTGCTCTTGCGTTCGCCCAGGCGCGGGAACATCTCGTACACCCGGTCCGGCGTCCAGCGGCCTGGCCGCGCCACCGCGGTCAGGTTTTCATGCACCGTCAGCGACTTGAAGATGTTGCGCTCCTGCGGCACCCAGCCTATGCCGGCGGCCGCGCGTTCATGCGGGGCCATCTTGTGCAGCGCCTTGCCCGCCAGCAGGATGCTGCCGCCGTGTTGGCGCGTGGCGCCGGCCAGCGTGTTGATCAGCGTGGTCTTGCCGGTGCCGTTGCGTCCCAGCAGCGCCAGCGTCTTGCCTTCGGCCAGCGACAGCGACACACCCTGCAGCACCACCGCCTCGCCGTAACCGGCGCTCAGACCTTCGACCTTCAGAAGTTCAGTCATGCGGATGTGCCCCCACGCTTTCGGCTGGCGCCGTTGCGCTGCCCCCCGAGGGGGCGTTCGCGCCTTGGGGCGGCCCGGCGTCGCGATCTCCCGCTTCCTCGCCATGGCCCAGATAGACCGCCTTGACTTCGGGATCATTGGCAATCTGGTCCGGGTCACCTTCGGTCAGCACCGTGCCGTTGACCAGCACCGTCATGCGTGTGGCAAAGCTGAACACCAGGTCCATGTCGTGTTCGATCAGCAGCACCGACACGTCGGCCGGCAGGGCCGCCACGGTTTGCAGCAGCTCCTCGCGTTCGCCGGCCGGTACACCAGCCACCGGCTCGTCGAGCAGCAGCACGCGCGGCTCGCAGGCCAGCGCAATCGCAATTTCCAGCAGCCGGCGTTTGCCGTAGGCCAGCACGCGGGTCGGCTGGTCCCTCATCTCGGTCAGGTGAAACTGCTCCAGCAGTTGCGCGCAGCGCTCGCTCACCGCGGCGTTGCGACCCAGCGCCTGCCACCAGCGCAGGCCCAGGCCCTGGTGTTGCGACACCGTCAGCGCCAGCGTCTGCAGCGGCGTCAGGGAGTCGAACAGCTGGTTGATCTGGAAGGTGCGCACCATGCCGCGCTGCACGCGCTGGTGCGGCGCCAGTTGAGTGATGTCTTCGCCAAGCAGGGTGATGCGCCCCTCGGTCGGCTGCAGCACCCCCGTCAGCAAATTGATCAGCGTGGTCTTGCCGGCCCCGTTCGGGCCGATCAGCGCGTGGCGCGCGCCTTTTTGCAGGTTCAGCGTAACGTTGTTGGTCGCCGTGATGCCGCCAAAACGCATCACCAGGCCGCTGGCCTGAAGCACGGTCTGTGTCATGCGCCGCCCCGCTTCCTGAACCAGGTCCAGGGCCGCAGCAGGCGCTCGCGCCCAACCAGCACCAGCACCACCAGGAACAGGCCGATCCAGAAGGTCCAGTATTGCGGCGTGATGCTCGACAAGGTGTCCTGCATCAGCTTGAACACCACCGCGCCGACAATGCCGCCATAGAGCCAGCCGACACCGCCGACCACCAGCACCAGCATCACGTCGGCCGAGCGGTGAAAGTCGAACACGTCGAGCGAGGCAAAACCGGTGGTCTGCGCCAGCAAGGCCCCCGCCGCACCGGCCACCCCGGCCGACACCGTGTAGACCAGCGCCAGCCGCGAATGCACCGGAATGCCGATGGCCATGGCGCGCAGGCGGTTGTCCCGAATCGCCATCAGCGTGGCGCCGAACGGTGAATGCACCAGGCGCCGGGCCAGCACAAAAAACACCAGGCCGATGCACAGCGAGTAATACGCTGCGGTGCGGCCGGACAGGTCGAACTCGAAGGTGCCGAGCAGCGGCCCCATGAGCACACCCTGCAGGCCGTCGGCACCGCCGGTCAGCCAGTCCAGCCGGTTCGCCAGCTCCATCAGGATCAGGCCCATGCCCAGCGTGACCATCAGCCGCGTCAGGTCGCTGCCACGCATGATGGTCAGGCTGCAGATCGCCCCCAGCAGGGTCGAGACGCCGATCGCAAAGGCCAGGCCGACCAGCGGATCGGGCATCACGTGTTTGGCGAACAGCGCCGCCGCATAGGCGCCCATGCCGAAAAATGCCGCATGCCCCAGCGAAACGATGCCGGTGTAGCCCAGGATCAGGTCCAGCGAAATGGCAAACAGCGCCACGATGGCGATCTCGTTGATGATCAGCGCGTGGCTGGACAGCAGCAGCGGCGAGGCAAAGGCCAGCAGCCACAGCACCGGCTCCCAGGGCTTGAGGCGCGAGCTGTGAAGCAGGGATTTTTGGGTCGCGTTGCTCATCACTTGCCCCCCTTGCGCACAAACAGACCTTGCGGACGCCAGATCAGGATGACGATCATCAGGCTGTAGACGATGAAGGCGCCGAGCTTGGGCATGTAGTACTTGCCCGCCACGTCGGCAATGCCCAGCAGCAGCGCCGCCAGCAGCGGCCCGGTGATGGACGAGGTGCCGCCGACGGCGACCACGATCAAAAAGTAAATCATGAATTTCAGCGGAAAGGTCGGGTCCAGCCCCAGCACTTCGGCGCCCAGCGCGCCGCCCAGGCCGGCCAGGCCCGAGCCGACGGCAAAGGTGGAGAGAAACACCACATTGACATTGATGCCCAGACCGGCGGCCACACGCTGATCGTCGACCGAGGCGCGCAGGCGGCTGCCGAAACGGGTACGCGCCAGCACGTACTGCAGCGCAACCGTCAGCGCCGCACACACGGCGATGATGAACAGCCGGTAGTGCCCCATGCCCAGCACCCAGGCGCCGCTGCCAAGCTCGGTGCGGCCGCGCAGCCAGTCGGGCAGCTGGATGATCTGCTGGGTCGAACCCATGAAGTAGTCCATGCTGGCCACGGCCATGAAGGTCAGGCCGATGGAAAACAGCACCTGGTCCAGGTGGGGCTTGGCATACATGGGCCGGTACAGCGTGCGTTCCAGCAGCCCGCCCAGCAGCGCGGCGCCCAGGAAAGCCAGCGGCAGGCACAGCAGGAAAGGCACACCCAGGCGCTGCATCAGCAGCACCGTGATGTAGCCGCCTACCATGGCAAACGCGCCATGCGCGAGGTTGATGAAATTCATCAGGCCCATGGTGACCGCCAAGCCGACCGCGAGCACAAACAGCAGCATGCCGTAGGCGATGCCGTCGAAAAGAATGGTCAACATGTTTTGGCCGGATAGTCAGAAGCTGCTTGAAGGAGGCCATTCCAGGAACGCCGCGGAACCGGCTTTGCCGGGCCGCAGGCGTTGCTCCCTGCAAGGGGGAAACAGGCTACACGCAGTGAGCCTGGATGGGGGTGTGCCACTATTTCGTCTTGCCCGGGTCTTTCACGTCCTTGATCGTTTCGAACTCGACGTTGTAGAGCTGGCCGCCGACTTTTTCGACCTTGCGGATGTAGACGTTCTGCACGATGTCGCGGGTCTGCGCGTCGATGAACACCGGGCCGCGCGGGCTCTCGAAGACCTGGCCCTTCATGGCGCCCAGCAAGGCCTCGCCGTCGCCTTTGCCCTTGGTGGTTTTCAGGGCTTCGTAGATCACGCGCATGCCGTCGTAACCGCCGACGGCCATGAAGTTGGGGCGCAGGCCCTTGTTGGCCTTGCTGAAGGCGTCCACAAACTTCTGGTTCAGCGCCGACTTGTGTGCCGCCGAGTAATGGTGCGAGGTCACCACGCCCACCGCGACTTCGCCCATGTCGTTCAGGATGTCGTCATCGGTCACGTCGCCGGTGGCAATCAGCTTGATGCCGACCTTGTCGAGGCCGCGTTCGGCGAACTGCTTCATCAGCGCCGAGCCCGCGCCCGACGGCACAAAGGCAAACACCGCGTCGGGCTTGGCGTCGCGCACTTTCTGCAGGAAGGGAGCGAAGTCCGGGTTGCGCAGCGGCACCCGCACGGCCTCGACCACGGTGCCGCCGTTGAAGGTGAAGCGGTCCTTGAAGGTGCGCTCGGCGTCAATGCCCGGGCCGTAGTCGGAGACCAGGCTCACCACCTTCTTGATGCCGTTTTTCGGCGCCCAGTCGGCAATGCCGACGGTGACCTGCGGCAAGGTGAAGCTGCTGCGCACGATGTAGGGCGACGCCTGCGTGATGCTGGACGTGGCCGCCGCCATCACCACCATCGGTGTCTTGGACTGCGTGGCCAGCGGCGCGGTGGCAAAAGCCAGCGGCGTCAGGCCGAAACCGGCCAGCACGTTGACCTTGTCGTTGACGATCATCTCCTGCGCCAGGCGCTTGGTCACGTCGGGCGTGCCGGTGTCGTCCTTGATGATCAGCTCGATCTTCCTGCCGGCCACGTTGTCGCCGTTTTGCGCCATGTAGAGCTTGGCCGCCGCTTCGATCTGGCGCCCGGTCGAGGCGAAAGGACCGGTCATGGGAAGAATCAGGCCGATCTTGAAGGTGTTGGTCTGCGCCACAGCGCCGCCGGCGGCCAGTGTGGCGACGGCCAGGGCGATGGTGCCGAGAAAGATTCGTTTTTGCATGGTCTCTCCAGAGGGTTCAAAAAGGGGACGTTCAACAGGTCACCCGCGACTATCCCCCGCTGCGGGCAGATGCGCAAGATGGATTTCAGCCTTGCAGTTATAGCAAATATGCATATCGAGAACGCGCTGCACCACCCCGCCCGGCAACGCGCCGACGATAGCGCGGCGCATCGCGCATGCGGCACGCCACGGACGGCCTGCCGGACAAATATACTCATCAAATCGTTATCAAACGAAACCTTCTCATGATCTACCACAAGGGAGTTTTAATGACCCGTCGTCTTTCGCAGGCCTGGCTCGCTGCGCTTCTCACCATGGCCGCCCTGGCGGCAGCGCCCGCGCACAGCGCGGACATTGTTCTGGGCCAGATCGGCCCGTTCACCGTGATTCCGGTGCCCGACGCACCGGAAATCAACCAGGGCATCAAGGCCTATGTGAACGAAGCCAACAAGCAGGGCGTGCGCGGCCGCAAGATCAGTTTCTTCGAACTCGACGACCGTTATTCGGCCGACGGTTTCGTCGAGCAGCTCGGCAAGGCCATGGACAAAAAACCGGTCGCCCTGCTCTCGCCGATCGGCTCCAACGCGCTCAAACGCCTGCTCGACGACAAACTGCTGGACCAGACCGACGTTGTGATCATGAACGCCATTCCCGGTGCGGAGAGCTTCCGTGCGCCCGGCCATCCCAGGCTGTTCCACATCCGCGCCGGCGACAAGCAGCAGATCGAAAAAATGGTCCACCACTCGCGCACCATCGGCATGACAAAGCTGTCGGTGCTTTACCAGGACCTGCCGATAGGCACTTCGGGCATGGCGGTGGCGCAGGAAGCGGCCGGCAAGGCCAGCGGTCTGGAGCTCAAGGGTGTGAAATCCGCCACCGACGCGCCGGCACTCGCCGCAGCCAGCAAGCAGATAGGCGCACTCGGTGGCCAGGGCGTGCTGGTGCTGGGTGCGCCGCGCTTCATGGCCGACGGCGTGGCCGCGCTGCGCAAGGCGGGCGTCTCGCAATCGATCTTCGTGCTGTCCTATGTGCCGGCGGGGCTGATCGTCAAGCTCGCCGGCGTCGAAGGTGCGCGCGGCGTGGGCATTGCACAAACCTATCCCAACCCGAACGGCCGCACGCTGCCGGTGCACCGCGACTTCCAGGCCGCGATGAAAGCCGCCTTCCCCGACCTGAAGGAATACACCTCCTTCCACCTGGAGGGCTACCTCTCCGCCCGGACCGTGGGCGAGGCCCTGAAGCGCAATACCGAAAAAGAGCCGACCGCAGCGGGCCTGGCCAAAACCCTGAAAACCATGGGTGAGCTGGACTTCGGCGGCTTCCGCGTCGACTTCAGCAAAAGCAATGTCGGCAGCAATTTCGTCGACATCGGCGTCATCGGCAGCGACGGCAAGCTGCGCTACTGAGCTTGCGGCTGGGCGCAGGCGCGGGCCCTCAGCCGCGCTTGCGGATCAGCCGCACACCGGGCATGCGCTCCAGGTCCTGGCTTTGCATGGCCGCCAGCAGGTTGCGCTGGGCGATGCGCGAGTGCTCGCGCATGATGGCTTCGGCGCGTGCGCCTTCGCGCCGCTCGATGGCGTCCAGCACCTGGCGGTGCTGGTCCTGCGCCACGATCAGCATGTCACGCGCCTGCGGCGAGTTGGCCTGCGCCACGACAAAGCCCGAGGGTGAGGCAAACGGCAGGTTCACGACGCGCTCGAGTTCACGCGTGATCACCGTGCTGCCGGCCATCTCGCTGAGCAGGTTGTGAAAGCGCTGGTTCAGCGTGACGTAACGCAGGAAAGACTCGTCGTCCAGGGCCGGCTGGCTCAGCACGCCGTCGATCTGCCCGAGACAGGCGCGCGCCTCGGCCAGCACCGCGGCGGCCACCCCGCGTTCGGCCGCCAGCCGCGCTGACAGCCCTTCGAGCGTGCCGCGCAGTTCAATCGCCTCGGACACATCGCGCTCCGAAAACGTGCGGACGGCATAACCGCCGTTGACCAGCCCTTCCAGCAGGCCCTCCTGCTCCAGCCGCATCAGCGCGGCGCGAATCGGCGTGCGCGACACCCCGAGCTTTTCAACAATGGCCAGCTCGGCAATACGCGCGCCGCCGGGCAGCTCGCCGGCCAGAATCATTTCGCGCAGCCGCAGCTGCGCCTTGACGGTCTGGGAGGCACCCGGCTCCTGCGCTTCGGCGGCGGCCAGGGAAATGGTTTTGTCGTTCATTGGAACTCTTGATGTATACAGTCAGCGCCTACTAAGGCCAATTTTCAGGCTATTGAACGCGAATTTTGCTAAATTTCAAGTCCAATGTATACAACAAATTCATTTTTTTGCATAATCGCCGCTTGAGATGTCCAGCCGATCCAGGCGGACAGCATCGCCAAAAACATCTCCACCCCCTTCCCTGCCCTCCACCCCTCTTCCTTCCGGACAAGCGTCATGTTTCCCAAAAACACCTGGTATGTTGCCTGCACTCCCGCCGAAATCGACGACAAGCCGCTGGGCCGGCAGATCTGCGGCGAGAGAATTGTTTTTTACCGCGGCCCCGAAGGCAAGGTCGCCGCGATGGACGATTTCTGCCCGCACCGCGGCGCGGCCCTGTCGCTGGGAATCGTCTGCGAAGGCAAACTGGTCTGCGGCTACCACGGGCTGGTGATGGAATGCGACGGCAAGGTGGCCTCCATGCCCGGCCAACGCGTGCAGGGTTTCCCGCGCAACCGCAGTTTCCCGGTGGTGGAGCGCCACGGCTTCATCTGGGTTTGGACCGGTGACGAAAAACTGGCCGATGAAAGCAAGATCCCCCACCTCGACTGGGCCAACAACCCCGAGTGGGCCTATGGCGGCGGCCTGTACCACATCCACTGCGACTACCGCCTGATGATCGACAACCTGATGGACCTGACGCATGAGACCTATGTGCACACCACCAGCATCGGCCAGAAGGAAATCGACGAAACCCCCGTCACCACCAAGACCGAGGGCGAGAGCGTGGTGACCAGCCGCTTCATGGAAAACGTGATGGCACCGCCCTTCTGGCGCGCCAACCTGCGCGCCAACAACCTGGCCGACGACGTGCCGGTGGACCGCTGGCAGGTCTGCCGCTTCACGCCGCCCAGCCACGTCCTGATCGAAGTCGGCGTGGCCCACGCCGGCAAGGGCGGCTACCACGCCGACCCGAAAGACAAGGTCAGTAGCATCGTGGTGGACTTCATCACGCCCGAAACCGAAACCTCGATGTGGTATTTCTGGGGCATGGCGCGCAACTTCAACCCGAAAGACAAGGCGCTCACCGCACAGATCCGCGAGGGCCAGGGCAAGGTGTTTGCCGAAGACACCGCGGTGCTGGAGGCACAGCAGCGCAACCTCACGCTGTTCCCGCAACGCAAGCTGCTGATGCTCAACATCGACGCCGGCGGCGTGCAGTCGCGCCGCATCATCGACCGCCTGATTGCGCAGGAACAGGCGCCGGCCCCCGCCGCAGCCCCAGCCCAGCAGCAGGCCGCCTGACCATGGACAGTCTTGAAGTCAAGGTCATCCGCAAAACCCTGGAAGCCGAGGGCATCACCAGCTTCGAGCTGGCCCGCGCCGACGGTGCGCCGCTGCCGGCCTTCAGCGCCGGCTCCCATGTCGATGTGCAGATTCCCGGCGGGCTGACGCGCCAGTACTCGTTGTGCAACGACGCCATCGAGCAGCACCGCTACCGCATCGCCGTGCTGCGCGACCCGGCGTCGCGCGGCGGCTCCGTCGCCATGCACGAGGCCGTGAACGAGGGCGACGTGATCCGCATCAGCGCGCCGAAAAACCACTTTCCGCTGCAGCACGCACCGCGCACGCTGCTGCTGGCCGGCGGCATCGGCGTGACGCCGCTGCTGTGCATGGCGCAGCGGCTGGCGGCCATCCACGCTGATTTCACCCTGCACTACTGCACCCGCTCGGCCGAACGCACCGCCTTCCGCCAGGAGATCAGCAGTTCGGCCTTTGCCGACAAGGTGTTTTTCCACTTCGACGCGGGGCCGGCCGGGCAGAAACTGGACCTGCCGGCCGCACTGGCCGGCGCCACCCCCGAACACCAGCTGTATGTCTGCGGCCCCGCCGGCTTCATCGACCATGTGGTCAGCACGGCCAAGGCCAGCGGCTGGCGCAGCGAGCAGATTCACCTCGAGTATTTCGGCGCGGCGCCGCAGGACACGGCAAGCGACACCGGCTTTGAGGTGAAGATCGCCAGCACCGGCAAAAGCTACACCGTGGGCGCGGCGCAGAACGTTGTGCAGGTGCTGAAAGACCATGGCATCGAGATCCTCACCTCCTGCGAACAGGGCGTCTGCGGCACCTGCATCACCCGTGTGCTCGAGGGCGAGCCCGACCACCGCGACATGTACTTCACCGACGAGGAGAAGGCAAAAAACGACCAGTTCACGCCCTGCTGCTCGCGCGCCAAAAGCAAAACCCTGGTGCTGGACCTGTAGACCGGCCACCGGCGGCTGTGCCCTGATATTTACATTTACATTTGCATTCACCTTCCCCCTGCCTGACTTCATCGACCTCAAAGGAAAAAGAGACATGACCCAGCTCCCCGCCCGTTACGACCACGTTGGCAGTTTTCTGCGCCCCAAATACCTGCTGGAAGCCCGCGAGCAGAAGGCCAAGGGCGAGATCACGCCCGAGCAGCTGCGCAAGGTGGAAGACAAGGCCATCACCGAGATCGTCAAGTTCCAGGAAGACGTGGGCCTGAAAAGCATTACCGACGGCGAGTTCCGCCGCACCTACTTCCACATTGATTTTCTCGAGCAGATCGGCGGCGTGAAAACCGACATCCCGGTCACCGTCATCCGGCCCGACGGCACGCAGGAGCTGGCCCCGCCGGTGATGCGCGTGATCGACAAGGTGCGCCACGTCAAAGACATCCAGCTCGCCGACTTCCAGTACCTCAAGAGCCAGGTCTCTGCCGGCAACACGCCCAAGGTGACCATCCCCTCACCCACCATGCTGCACTTCCGCGGCGGCCGCGCCGGCATCAGCAAGGAAGCCTACCCCGAGCTCGACCCGCAGTTTTATGACGACGTGGCCAAGGCCTACGGCGACGAGCTGCGCAGCCTGGCCGCCGCCGGCTGCACCTATGTGCAGATGGACGACACCAACCTGGCCTACCTGTGCGACACCAAGATGCGCGAAGCCGCCCGCCAGCGCGGTGACGACCCCGACGAGCTGCCGCACCGTTACGCCGGCTTCATCAACAAGGTGGTGGCGCAAAAGCCCGAAGGCATGTTGCTGGCCATGCACCTGTGCCGCGGCAACTTCAAGAGCACCCACGCCGCCGCCGGCAACTACGAGCCGGTGGCCGAGGCGCTGCTCAAGGAAATGAACCTGGACGCCTACTTCATGGAATACGACGACGACCGCTCCGGCGACTTCAAGCCCCTGCGTTTCCTGCCCAAGGGCAAAACCGTGGTGCTGGGCCTGGTGACCACCAAGTTCGGCACGCTGGAAAGCAAGGACGAGCTGAAACGCCGCATCGAGGAAGCCGCGAAATACGCCCCGCTGGAGCAATTGGCCCTGTCACCGCAGTGCGGCTTTTCCAGCACCGTGCACGGCAATGACATCGCCGTCGAAGCCCAGCGCGCCAAGCTGCGCCTGGTGATCGAGACGGCGCAGGAGGTGTGGGGTTCGGTCTGATCGGTTCGCCGACTGCCCGATAAAGAAAAGCCGCTGGCAACTGCCGGCGGTTTTTTTATGTCAAATCGGGCTGTAGCCCAATAAATACGGTCGCCAGCAGCTATCAAATAATGAGAATTTCGCCACCCTTACCCTCGGCTACGGGTCTGTGACCTCCATGTATTTCATGCTAAAAGCGTTGACAGTTCGCGCAATGTATTTGCGAGCGGTCTGGCGCGCTGCTGGCTGAAAGTGTCGCCCGGCAAATGGCCTGACAGGGCTTGTTCGAACTCGGGATTGGCAAACAGCGCCGTGAGTTCTGCCGCCAGGTAGGCGCGCAGCTCCGGCGTTGCGGCACGGCACTCGGCCAGCAGTTCGGGCCGCCGGTCTGCCACGGTGATGATGTCTTCAAGATCATGGCTACCCAGAAAGTCTGGCCTGCCATCGGCGTCTTTGCCCCGGTCCTTGAACGCCTCTAACTTGGTGCCAATGAAAACCGGGGCGCTAATGAGCCGGATGCTCATGCCGCTGGGCAGTGTGACCAGTTCTGCAGTCTGCAGGGCCAATGGATACCAGCGGTTGGCAAAGCCCAGGATGTCCTTGACCGTGGGCATCAAGTCAAGCGTGACATTTTTATAAACCCACCGGCAAATGGGTGCATAGGGCCGCATGTCGTTGCTGAAGCCCTGAGCGCGGACTTGCTTCTCAATGGCGTGGTAGTCATGCACCGTCAGCGCTTGCGCAACGATGTCAACGTCTTCGGTGATGCGGATGCGGTCGGGCCGCTCCTGCGTCAGCAACAGACCCGTAGCGCAACCGCCCACAAAGATCACGCTTTCACATACCGGACCCAAGGCCTGCGCCACGAGCTCCAGAATAGCCAGATTGGGGTTGTTGAATGCGGCCATCAGCTCAACCTTTCTTCCAGCAGCTTGCGGGCCATTTCGCGTTCGCGCGCCTGGCCTATGCGCAGCGCGTCAAACAAGGCCAGCAACTCGTACAAAGCCGGGTCCTGCGCGGCGGCGAGGGGCAACTTGGGGTACAGAGGCAGCAGCGCACTGCCGCGCACCGGGCCGTCTGCATGGGGCCACACGGGCGGTGTCTCATCAGCAAACAGCACTTTGGACTTGAGCGGCTCAACACCATAGGCCGTAGGAAAACCCATGGTGATCTCGCCCCTTACCGCCGGGAAAAAGTAAGGCGCCCCCTGCAACACCATGGGCCTGAAAGCCGCCAGCACCAGCGTAGGGACGTCATTAACCTCAGCCAACAGACGCGCTCCACCGAGCCGCGCCATGCAGGCGTGGGCTTCAAACTGCGACATGTGCATGGCCTGCGCCAGTGCTGTGTAGGGCAGCTTTTGCCCTGCCAGACACACCAGCTTGAACCCCATGGCCAGGTCTTGCGGTTTCAGCGACCACTGCGCATGGCCAAGGCGGGATTTGATTCCGGAAGAACTCATTGGCAACCCTTGCATTCAATATGCATACAGAATATGCCATGAATTATTTTAAAATTCAACAACAAAATCATAGTTGTCTGCAATATGCATATTGAAATACAAGTTCTCACAGCCTGAAAACCAGGAAAAGCCACACGCAACACGAAATCAACGATTGAAATCGGGCTCCAGCCCAATAACTATGGCCGCAAGCAGCTATGACTTTAATAGCAACCCATGCATCGTCCGCACGCCCGCAGCCCCGCCGGCGCCCCACCTTGCCGCTGCCGGGGCTTCCCGCAGCGGCGGCGCGGGCCGGCAGTGCCTGGTCGATACTCGGGGCACATGCCAAACACCCTGATCACCCGCTTCGCCGCGCACCTGCGCAACCACTGGAAAAGCCATCTGGCCCAACTGGCCATGCTGGTGGCGATCGTGGTTGCGGTTCAGGCCTGGCAGACGCGGCATGTGCCGGCCGGGCCGGCGCCCGATCTGGCCATCAGCGTGCTGCAGCCCGACGGCACGACGCGCAGCACCACGCTGGCCCAGTGGCGCCAGGCCCACCCCGGCCAGCCGGTCGCCCTGCACTTCTGGGCCGAGTGGTGCCCCATCTGCCGCACCGAAGAGAACAGCGTCACCCGGCTCGCGCAGGACTGGCCGGTGTTGACGGTGGCCATGCAGTCCGGCCCGGCCGACAAGGTGCGGCAGGTGCAGCAGCAGCGCCAGTTGCCCTGGCAAACCGCCATCGATACGCGCGGTGAGCTGACGCGTGCCTTCGGCTTTCAGTCGGTGCCCTCTTTTGTGGTGATCGACGGGCAAGGCCAGCTGCGCAGCGCCAGCGCGGGCTACACCACCGAACTGGGCATGCGCCTGCGCCTGTGGTGGGTCAGGCTGTTCTGAGCGGGTTCTGAGCCTGGGCTGACAGGGCTTGCCCATCTGGCGTCACGGCTTGTGCCTGTCGCCAGACTGGAGGTCACGTTTTGTGATTTCAAGCTCCTGATACCCCGTCGCCGCATCCGGCTCGCGGGAGAACTCCCACTCCGGCAGCAACGCCAGCAACACCTCCGCCGTGGTCCGCACCGTGCAGCCCGGCGCCACATGGCCGCCCAACACTTCGCCGGTGGCGGTGGACAGCGCCATGTGCAGGTGCGAGCTGCTGCGTGCGCCCTGGCCCGTGCCGTTGAACGCCACCGTGCCCGACAGGCTCAGGATTTCCATGTCACCCGTCAGGCGCCGCGGCTGCTTTGCGCCCGCAAAACGCAGGCCCGCGCTGGACAGGCTGCCGATGCCGGACAGCACAAACGCCGCGCGGCAGTTGGCGCCGCGCACCGCCGCCTCGATGGCGGTGCGCAAGTCCTCGCCGGGGCTCAGGCGAATGGGCAGGGTCTGCATGGTTTTCTCACAAGAAATTGGCCTCCAGCCCTTATGCTTATTGCGCAGGCAGCTATCAAATCAGGAGTTACGCGCCCCTCACCCACCCTGCTTCGGGTCGGTGATCGCGGTGTATTTCTGGCTGGAGCCGCGCGCACGGTCCACCGGGTACTTTGCGGCATTGACGGCCAGCTTCAGCCGCGCCGCCTCCAGCAGGTCAATCTGCAGCTTGTCGCAAAGCTGCAGCAGGTACAGCAACACATCGGCCGCCTCGGCGGCCACCTCGGCTTTTTTGGGTGCGGCCAGTGTGCGGCTTTGTTCTTCCGTCAGCCACTGAAAGTGCTCCAGCAACTCCGCCGCCTCCACCGACAGGGCCGACGCCAGGTTCTTGGGCGAGTGAAACTGCGCCCAGTCACGCGCCTGGGCGAAGTCGCGCAGGGACTGGGTCAGGGAGGGAAGATCGTTGTTCATATCTTGGCATTCTATGCAAAAAACCGGCTACAGCCCAATAAATACGGGCGCCGGCAGCTATCAAAACACTAGCGATTGGCAGACGTCACTGACAAACTTCACTGACAGGTCTGCGGTAAAACCCATCGGCCGGTTAGCTGGTTTGGGTTTGGGTTCGCCAGACGCATCCCTCTCATCCGCCTGAAACAGCATCTCGCGCCGCTGCCCGGCCGTTCCGTCGCAATCCACCCCAGCGCCGCCCTTCGCGCGCCTACCATCGCCTCCAGTTTCAATCCAGTCAACACCCACGGAGCTCACCATGTCCCTTTCAACACGCCCTGTCACCCTCGTTTTTTGCGGCCTGCTGCTGACGGCGGCCCAGGCCATGGCGGCGCAAGCCGGCTGGCGCCAGATCACCATTCCAGCCACCACGGCGGATGCCGCGCCCATCGTGGCGGCCTTGTATTACCCCACGCAGGCGGCCGCGCGCACCATCGCCATGGGGCCGTTCAATGTGAACGTGGCCATGCAGGCCGCGCCCGAGGCCAAGGTCAAGGGCCTGATCGTCCTGAGCCACGGCACCGGCGGCAGTGAACTTGCGCACAGCAGCCTGGCCGAGGCGCTGGCGCAGCAAGGCTACCTGGTGGCCGCACTGCGCCACCCCGGCGACAACTGGCAAGACCGCTCCTTGCGCCAGGGCAGCCTGGAGCGTTATGCCACCGAGCGGCCGCGGCAGGCGTCGCGCGTGATCGACGCCTTGCTGAACGACCCGTTATGGAAGGACCGCATCGCCAGCGACGCGAAGGGGCCACGCGTGGGCGCCGTGGGGCATTCGGCAGGTGGCTACACCGTGCTGGCCCTGGCGGGTGGGCGGGCCGAGCCGTCACGCTTCGACGCGCACTGCAATGCCGAGCGCGCCGAGGACCCGATTTTTTGCAACACCGGCAAGGAGCGCATCCCGGCCACCAACGCTGGCGCCGCAGCGCCGGCCATTCCGCCTTTGACCGATACACGCGTGCGGGCCGTGGTGGCACTGGCGCCTATGGGGGCCTTGTTCAGCGCCGCCTCGCTGGCGCAAATCCGCATTCCGGTGGCGGTGTATGGGGCGCAGCAAGACCGTTTTCTGGTGCCGCGCTTTCATGCCGAATGGGTGGCCGCCAACGTGCCCGGTGTTGACATGCACCGGGTGCCCAATGCCTGGCACTTCGCGTTTCAGGACATGCCCACCATGCCCATCCCTTCCGAAGACGGCGACATTGGCGCCAACCCGCCGGGCTTTGACCGTGGCGCGTTTCTGGGCCAGTTGCAGCGTGAGCTTCCTGCGTTTTTTGACAAGGCATTGAACTGACAGTGCCTGGGGCAGGCAGCCACTGATGCGGCGCCGCGTCCCCCTACCGGGCGGGCGACTTGTTCAGCGCCGCAGCGGTGCGTATCAGCGCCTTGAAGGCCGCTTCATCGATGGCATCGCCCTCCGCCAGATCAATGGCGCGCCGGGTGTTGCCTTCCAGGCTGGCATTGAACAGTTTGGCCGGGTCCTTGAGCGAGGCGCCCTTGGGGAAAGTCAGCTTCACCTTGTCTTTGTAGGTCTCGCCGGTGCAGAGAATGCCGTCGTGCGACCACACCGGAAGGCTCCACTTCCACTCCTCGACCACCGCCGGGTCGGCCTGCTGGATGAGCGCGCGGACACGGGCGAGCGTCTTGCCTCGCCAGTCGTCCAGGCTCTTGATCTTCGCGTCGATCAGCCGGACGGGGGATTCGCCCTGGGTCTCTGCGGTCTTTTTCATGGTTGCACCTCATCGAACTGTTTTGCGCTCATGCCAAGGGCATGACCTCGGCCAACAACTTTAAGGTCGCAAATTGCGACTTCAAATTCAGTACAGCACCAAATCGCCAGCAATATGCACCGCCCCCGCCTTCTCCAGCTTTTGCACCATTGCCTCAATCTGCTCCGCTGTACTGCCTTTGCCCAACTGCGCCCCTACATGGCGCAAAAATGACTTGAGCTTGTGCGGGGCCTTGTTGCCCATCTTGGCGAGGCCGTTTTTGATGCGAGTCAACTCTTTGGCGTCTGCCGACATTGCAGCTTTGGACTGGGTAGCCACTTTGGCTGCTGACGGCTTGGGGTTTGCGGACTTTTTGGCGGTCGCCTTCTTGACTGGAGCTTTCTTTGCTGCAGCTTTTTTGGCCGCTACAGGTGCTTTGGCGGGAGCTGCTTTTTTTGCCGGCGCAGCCTTGGCGGCAGGAGCTGTTTTTTTGGCTGCGGCTGGCGCCACGGCCTTGACCGCTGCTTCAACCACTGGTTTGGCGACTGTGGAGGGCTTGGCTTTGTGGCCCATGCGCTTCACCGTGAAGTTCAGCAATCGGGCGTGGGCAATCATGGGGTCATAACCCTTGTCGTTGGCCACTACCACCAGGTGCGCGTCCGGGTGCTTGGCCGCCACATAGCCTAAATAAAACGTCAGGTGAAAGTCCAGCGCGTTTCGGCCCTTACCACTGCGGGGCACCAGCGTCACGCCGGTATGGGCTGTCGCCATCTGCTGCGCCTGCTTGATCTGATGCGGGCCATGGAATAGCCAGACATCGGTGAAGTCAGGCGCGAGCTTGACCAGCTCTTCGAGCGTGGGCTGGACGTTCTCATAGTCCACCAGTGCGTGTAGCTCTTTCATGTGGCTGTTCCCTGTCGAATCGGGTTCTATCCCCGATACCTATTGCACAAGTAGCTAGTATTTTTATAGTGCACATCTATCCCGCTGGCAGCGCGAATCCATCACTCTCCTAATATTTCCCGGAGGGAAAATCTGGCCAGTGCAATAGTTGCCGTTGCAGCTGCGGCAGACAGCAGTCCGCTAACCATCAAAGTGATACCCAGCAACGGTTGTAAATTTTTTGCGACCATCCACGTTGCGCCAAAACACGCAACTGCCCCAAACAAACACCAGACGAACGCAACCAAAATCCGCATCTTAAGTTGTGGATAGTCGGGCCATTCAATCAGCACCTTCTTGCCGCCACTTAACGACAGCAACTCAAAACCCTCTTTGTAGTTAAAAGCAAGCATTGCCAAAGACAAGCCTGCAGCGGACAGCCCCCAGCCTACGCCATCACCCATCGGCTTCAACAAGAGGTCCGCCCAACCCGGTACATATATATAAATGACAATAGGTATGAGAGCTAGCACCAGTTCCGGCGAGAAAAATACAAGCCGAAGAAAATCAAGAGTGCGTCTCATGGATGCTCAAGGCCTCGCTCGTCGTTGATTTTTCTAAATGCATCAAAAGCCTGCTCGAAAAGCCGCGATGGATGTGGGTCACCTTCAAACAAGAAACTCTTTTGGTTCTCGCTGGTTCGGATGATGACATCCCGACCACGCTCTGAACCCTTCACCCGTGCACGACCATAGCCGTCAGCAGCCATTAATAAGGCCGCATCACCAAGGCCGTCCAGCAATGGCTCCATTAGCGCAACCATTTCTGCGGCTGGCTTATCCGAAAGAAACGCAGCCGCGATCTCTGGCAATTTTGTTTCAATGCCTTGAATGCCCTCCTCTTTGATGACGGCCTCTTTTAGTTTTCGCTTCAGCAAATATTCACTCAATGATTTCCAGCAAGGGCCAAATAGGGGGTTCGGTGGAAACACCGTAGCCTGCAATTCCGTAATCCTGTCCAAACCTGCAAGCCTAGTTACAAAAGTTCGCAAATCAGCAACTGCTTCAATGTCGCATGCGACAAAAAACTTCTGGTACTTCGCCTCAACCAAGTCTTTAAATACTTTTTCAAACTGCTCACTTGGAAAGGCATTCCAGATATGCCGATAGGCAATGCCGCTAAACCCTGGCAGATATACAAACGGGCTTGCGACATCAATGAGGTTTGGAACTGCGGCAGCGGCAGACGCATGTTGGGCCTCATGAACGACCTCAACTGAACCCAATTGCCTGTATTTCGCAATCTTCGCGTAAAACCCAGTTTCACTGCCGGGCGAGCCAAACGTCTGAAAGTCAATGAAGCTGTAGCGCGTACCACGATATTCGATAGTTTCAGGTTCGCGCATAGCTTCGGCGATCTTTGCCGCAGTAAGTTCGCCACGTTTTCGAATCCTACCGAGGTAATACTTGGCTTGTTTGGTCATTCACCCTCCATTTTATAAACTTCGAATTATTTTTTAAGTTCTACCCGCAGTAGCGCCCATGCACCCCTGAGGTTAGCCATATCGCAGACATGCCAGCCTGCTTGCTGCAACAGCGTGTTTAAGCTGACTCTCGCTTATTGCTCTGGCGTCATTGGTGTTGCCTCTGGTCGATTCTAGGTGCGAGCCCGCCAAGAGGCATCCCCCAATGAGAGGACATGCCACAAGCGCCCGATGAGTACCTATGAATATATTTTCAGAAGGAACTGAATACAGAATCGGCCTACATCCCTTATGCAGCGGACGCAAGTAGCTATCTAATTTATAGCTATTGAGCAGGCTCGCATCATCAAGACGATCGCTTCAACCCCACCGCAAACCCCCGCATCACCGCATCCCGCGCCATCACCCCCCGGTACCACCGCTGAACATTCGGAAAATCCGCCAGGTCAATCTTGTGCCGCTCATGCCGCCAAGCCCAGCCGACGATGGCGAAGTCGGCTATTGAGATTTCTTTGCCTGCAAAGAAGGTGTGGTCGGCCAGGCGGCGGTCCATCACGCCGTAGAGGCGGCGGGTTTCGGCCATGAAGCGCTCCAGGCCGTAGCGGCGATCGGCTTCGTTTTCCAGCCCGGCGAAGTGGTGCACCTGGCCGGGCATGGGGCCGAAGCCGCCCACCTGGAACATCAGCCATTCCAAAGCGGCGACGCGGGCGCGTGGGTCTTTGGGCAGGAAGGTGCCGGTCTTTTCGGCCAGGTAGATCAGGATGGCGCCGGACTCGAAGACGCTGATCGGTTGGCCGCCCGGGCCGTCGGGGTCGATGATGGCGGGGATCTTGTTGTTGGGGCTGATCTTCAGGAACTCGGGCGCGGTCTGCTCGCCCTGGGTGATGTCCACCACGTGCACCTCGTAGGGCAGGCCCATTTCTTCGAGGGCAACACTGATCTTGCGGCCGTTGGGGGTGTCGAAGGTGTAGAGCTGGATGGGCATGGGGTCTTTGTGTTGATGGGTGGGTGCGTTCGGGATGCAGTCTGCCACAGGGTGTTGGCGCCTGCAGCCGACGCGGCGATACTGGTGAGCGTTTCAAAAAACATGACCATCGGAACGCTCCATCCCTCACCCCGCCCCTCTCCCAAAGGGCGAGGGTGAGAGCAGTTCAATTCACTGTCGTGTATTTGAAAAAGATCACCAAACCCATGACCTGCCGCCTCCCCGCCCTTGCCGCCTGCTGCATCGCCCTGGTGCTGGCCGCCATCAGCAGCTTTGCCCTCGCCGCGCCGCCCGCCAACGACACGCTGCGCATTGGGTCCAAACGTTTCACCGAGTCCTACATCCTCGCGCAGGTGCTGGCGCAGACGGCGGCGCCGCACACGCCCACGCCGCCCTCGGTGCTGCAGGGCCTGGGCAACACGGCCATTGTTTATGAAGCGCTGCGCTCGGGCAGCATCGACCTCTACCCGGAGTACGTGGGCACCATCAGCCAGGAGATCCTCAAGGGTGATGCGGCCATGACGACGCAGGCCATGAACGCTGCGTTGGCGCCGCTGGGCCTGGGTGTGGCGGTGCCGCTGGGGTTTAACGACGGCTACGCGCTGGCCATGCGTGAAGACACGGCGCAGCGGCTGGGCATCACGTCGCTCAGCGATCTGGTGAAACACCCGGCGCTAAAGCTGGGCCTGTCGAACGAGTTCATTGGCCGGGCCGACGGCTGGCGCGGGCTGGCGCAGCGTTATGGCGCGGCGCAGGTGCCGGTGGCGCTGGACCACGGGCTGGCCTATGACGCGATTGCGCAAAAGCAGGTGGACGTGATCGACATCTACACCACCGACGCAAAGATTGGTCACCTGGGCCTGCGCGTGCTGAAGGACGACAAGGCTTACTTCCCGCGCTATGACGCGGTGCTGCTGTATCGGCTGGATGTGCCCACGCGTTTTCCGCAAGCCTGGGCGGCGCTGCAAAAGCTCAGTGGCAGCATCGACGAAAACGCGATGATTGCGATGAACGCGCGGGCCGAGCTGCAGGGCGTGGCGTTTGATGTCATCGCCCGCGACCACTTGGCTGCCAAGGCCGGTGGCGCACCAGCTGTCACCAGCACAACACAAGACCCGAACCAGCGCGGCTTCTGGGACAAGCTGTTCGGCCCGGATCTGGCGCGGCTGACGCGGCAGCACCTGGCGCTGACCTTGATTTCGGTCGGGCTGGCGGCGCTGATCGGCATTCCGCTGGCGGTATGGGTGTTTCCGCACCCGCGCCTGCGCGCGCTGGTGCTGGGCGCCACCGGGCTGATGCAGACCGTGCCTTCGCTGGCGCTGCTGGCCATGCTGATCTCGCTGCTGGGCGTGATCGGCACCGTGCCGGCGCTGATGGCGCTAATGCTGTATGCGCTGCTGCCCATCATGCGCAACACGGTGGCGGGGTTGAACGAGGTGTCGCCCGGCCTGCGCCTGGCCGGGCAGGCGCTGGGCATGACGGCGAGCCAGCGCATGCGCCACATCGAGCTGCCGCTGGCGCTGCCCACCATCGTGGCCGGCGTGCGCACGGCCACCGCCATAGCCATTGGCACGGCGACGATTGCCGCTTTCATCGGTGCGGGCGGTTACGGCGAGCGCATCGTCACCGGGCTGGCGCTGAACGACGGCCAGTTGCTGCTGGCCGGCGCCCTGCCCGCCACCTTGCTGGCGCTGCTCAGCGAAGCGCTGTTTGAAGGCGTTGACTGGCTGATGCGGCGCCGCCGCGCCGGTTGAAAGCCCGAAAAGGCTACTTTGTCTTGCCCCCCTCGCCCTCCGGGAGAGGGTGGGGGTGAGGGCCGCCAACCCTCACCCCTGCCCTCTCCCAGGGGGAGAGGGAGTAAAACCAGCCCATACTGCCTGAGCGCTTACTTTTTACAACCCAAAATCGGCCTCCAGCCAAATACCTGTGCGCGCAAGCAGCTATCAAATCAGGAGCGCCGAAACGCTCCCATGCGGCTTACTGCGGCACCACCCCGGCACTTTTGACGACGCGGGCGTATCGCTTGAGTTCGCTGGCAAAGAACTCTTTCGAGGCTTCGGGCGTAGCTACCTTGATGATGTTGCCCTGTTTGGCCATGGCCTCCTTGACCTCGGGCGTGGCGAAAGCCGTGGAGAAGGCAGCGTGGATGCGGCTGACGTTCTCGGCGCTCATGCCCTTGGGGCCCACGGCGGCGAACCAGCCCTCCACCACGTAGAAGGGCAGGCCCGCTTCGGCCGAGGTCGGAATGTCGGGCGCGGCCGGGCTGCGCGCCAGCGAAGCGATGCACAGGGCGCGCAGGTTGCCCGCCTTCACCTGGCCCGCCACCGCAGGCAGCGCGCCCACGCCCCAGTCGACCTGGCCGCCGACGATGTCCTGCATCATCGGGCCGAAGCCGCGGTAGGGAATGTGGGTGGAAAAGGTGCGCGTCAGGTCCTTGAAGATCTCGGCCGCCAGGTGCAGGATGGTGCCGTTGCCCGACGAGGCGTAGTTGTACTTGCCGGGGTTGGCCTTGAGCAGGGCAATGAATTCCCTGAGGTCTTTGACCGGCAGCTTCGAGTTGACCACCAGCACCATGGGTGTCGCGCCCAGCACCGCAATCGGCGTGATGTCGTTGACCGGGTCGAAAGGCACGGACTTGAGCACGCTGGGGTAGATCACGTGGTTGTTGGAGACCACGCTCAGCGTCTGGCCGTCGGGCGGCGACTTGATCATGGCCGAAGTGCCCACCAGGCCGCCGGCGCCGGGCTGGTTCTCGATCACCACCGTCTGGCCCAGCGCTTTGGACAGCGCCGCGCTGGAGGCGCGGACGATGGTGTCCACCCCCGAGCCAGCGCTGATGGGCAGGATGAAGCGCACCGCCTTGTCGCTCTGCGCATGCGCTGCACCGCCCAGCGACAGGCCGGCGGCACCCAGGCCGAGGCCGCCCAGGGCGGCCAGGGCATGGCGGCGTGACAGCATGTGTTGTTCTACGGTTTTCATCATTTGTCTCCTTCTTTGGTTTTGCAATTCACTCACTCTTCAACGACGGTTCAGGCCACCACAGCCTGCGCCCTCAACGCATCGATCTCGCTGGCGCCCAGTCCCAGGCCTTCCAGCAGCTCGCGCGTGTGTTCGCCCAGGCGCGGCGGGTGCAGGCGTACGCCCAGGCGCTGGCCACCCATGGTGATGGGAAACAGCGTGGTCTTGACACTCTCGCCGGCTTTCGGGCCGTCGGGCAGGCGCACGTCGGCCAGGCCGCCAGTGGCCAGCAGGTGTTCGTCGTCCAGCAGGTCTTCGGGCCGGCGGATAGGCGCAAACGGCAGGCCGGCCTTTTCCATGATGGCCGACAGCTCGGCCGCGCTGCGCCCGGCAATGCGTTCGGCAATGGTCTTGAGCAGGCGCGGGCGCAGGGCCACGCGCAGGTTGTTGGTGGCGAGTTCGGGCTCGGCTTTCAGGTCGGGGAAACCGAGCACGTCGCAAAAGGTCAGCCACTGCGCGTCGCTGACCGCGGCCAGGAAGATCTGCTCGCCGTCCTTCACCGTGAACACGTCGTAGACGGCCCAGGGGTTGTCGCGCGCGGGCATGGGCGCCGGGTGTTTGCCGGTCATGGCGAACTGCAGCATGTGCTGGCCCATGAGAAACACATTGTTCTCGTACAGCGCCGACTGCACCTCCATGCCATTGCCGGTGATGCCACGCTGGATCAGCGCGCCCAACGCGCCGATGGCGCCGAACAGCCCGCCCATGATGTCGTTGACGCTGGTGCCGGCGCGCAGCGGGTCGCCGGGCCGGCCCGTCATGTAGGCCAGGCCGCCCATCATCTGCACCACCTCGTCGAGCGCGGTGCGGTGGTCGTAGGGGCCGGGCAGAAACCCCTTGTGGCTCACGTAGATCACGCGCGGGTTGACCTGGCTCAGCGCGGCATAGTCCAGGCCGTACTTGGCCATGGTGCCGGGCTTGAAGTTCTCGGCCACCACGTCGGCCGTGGCGCAGAGCTTGCGCGCCAGCGCCGCGCCGGCCTCGCTGTGCAGGTCGATGCCCATGCTTTTCTTGTTGCGGTTGAACATGGGAAAAAAGCCCGAGCCCGCGCCCAGCAGGCGGCGCGTGCGGTCGCCGTCAATCGGTTCGATCTTGATGACCTCGGCGCCCATGTCGGCCAGCACCATGCCGCAGGTCGGGCCCATGACCATGTGGGTGAACTCGATGACGCGCAGGCCGGTGAGGGGTTGCGGTGCGTTGCTGTCAGTGCTTGTCATCGGGATTCCGGTTGGGTTAGCTCGGGTTAAAAACGGTGGTTCAGGCCAGTGCGGCCACAGAGGCCACAGGAACCGCGGCGGCGTCGGACTTCATGGTTTTGGGCAGGCCGGCGCGCCACAAGGTGCCGTGCAGGGTCTCGCCACTGAGCCAGCCGGCGAGTTTTTTGCGCAATGCGATCAGTTGGTCGAAGTCCTGCCCGGTGCTGATGCCCATGCTGGCCAGCAGGTAGGCCAGGTCTTCGGTGGCGACGTTGCCGCTGGCGCCGGGCGCATGCGGGCAACCGCCTATGCCGCCCAGGCAGGCGTCGAAACGTGTCACGCCCATCTGCAGCGCGGCATACACGTTGGCCAGGCCCAGGCCGCGTGTGTCGTGGAAGTGGCCGCAATTGAGTTTGTCGCCGGCGACAGGCAGCGTGAGCGCAAACAGTTTCTGCACCATGGCCGGGTCGGCATACCCCACGGTGTCGGCCAGGCTCACGCGGTCCACGCCGGTGTCGAGCACGGCCTTGACGAGGCGCAGCACCTCGGCGGGCTCCACCCTGCCCTGCAAGGTGCAGCCAAAAGCGGTGCTGATGCCGACCTCGATCAGGGTGGACGAACCGGCCGCGTCGCGCGCCGCGCGTATGCGGGCGATCTCGGCCACAACCTCGTCGGGTGTCTTGCGCAGGTTGGCCAGGCTGTGGGCATGGCTGGCCGAGAGCGGCACCAGCATCAGGTCGGCATTGCCCTCGATGGCACGCTCCGCGCCCTTGAAGTTGGGCACCAGCACCGACACGGCGAGGCCCGGCAGGGTTTTGGCAAAGGCCACCAGCTCAGCGGTGTCGGCCAGTTGCGGCAGCAGGCGCGCGGGCACAAAGGAGCCGACCTCGATCTCGCGCTGGCCGGCGTCGTACGCGCCGCGCAGCCATTCGAGTTTTTGCGCGGTGGGCATCACCTGCGCAATGCTTTGCAGGCCGTCGCGCAGGCCCATCTCGCGAATGATGGCGTGGCGCGGCAAGGCGGCTCGCGTGAAAGTGGGTGCAGCCAAGGTTTGTCTCCTGTTGTGCCTGTTCTGGGGTGCTGCCGACAGTTTAAAATTTCCCAGAAGAAATTTCTTTGCTATTTTGGAACGCATAAACTTCCAATCAGGAATATCAAGAATCTCCAAGGACAACCACTTTGCGCGACCTGGACCTCACCACCCTGCGGCTGTTTGTCTCGGTCTGCGAGACCGGCAACATTGCGCGCGCCGGCGAAAAGGCCAGCATCGTCGGCTCGGCTATCAGCAAGCGGCTGGCGCAACTGGAGCAGACCGTGGGCACGCCCATCCTCACGCGCAAGCGCCATGGCGTGGAACCCACCGCCGCCGGACAGACCCTGCTGGAACATGCACGCGCCATGCTGGCTAGCGCGGCGCGCATCGAACGAGACATGGAGGCCTACGCGGCCGGCGTGCGCGGACAGGTGCGCATCCTGGCCTCGGCCTCGGCCATGGCCGAGTCGCTGGCCGACGACGTGGCTTCCTTCCTGCAACTGCCGGCGCACGCCAACATCCAGGTCGACATGGAAGAACGGGTGAGCCCGGAGGTGGTGCGCGGCGTGCGCGACGGCACCGCCTCGCTGGGCATCTGCTGGGACGCGGTGGACCTGGGGCCGCTGCAGTCACGCCCCTACCGCAGCGACCACCTGTGCATGGTGGTACCCAAACAGCATCCGCTGGCCAAACGCCAAAGCCTGCGCTTCGAGGACACGCTCGACTACGAACACGTGAGCATGCCGGTGGCCAGCGCGGTGCAGGTGATGCTGCAGCGCGCCGCGGCCCGGCTGGGGCGCAGCGTGACGCAGCGGGTGATCGTCGCCAACTTCGAAGCCGCGCTGCGCGTGGTGCGCGCCGGCTTGGCGATCAGCCTGGTGCCGCGCGAGGTGGCCGAGATCTACGCCGACGCCTACGGCCTGACCATGGTGCCCATGGCCGAGCCCTGGGCGCAGCGCCGCTTCATCATCTGTTACCGCGATGCCGCGGCGCTGTCGCCTTCGGCCCAGCTGCTGGCCGAGCACCTGGCGGTGCTGGGCCAGCGCGCCTGATGGGGCACTGCGCGCTGATTACAAGCCAATTTGGCCTGTAGCCCAATAAGTACCTGCGCCAGCAGCTATCAAATCAATAGCTTATCTTCAATCCAGCTTGATGCCGGCCTGCGCCACCACCGCGGCCCAGCGCTTGCGCTCCTGGTTGAAGAACTGGTCCTGCTCGGCGGAGGCCATGGTCACCACCTCGGCGCCCTGCCCGCTGAGCCGGGCGCGGATCTCGGGGCTGCGGATGACCTTGATCAGTTCGGTGTTGAGCCGCGTCACGATGGCCGCCGGCGTGTTCTTCGCCACCAGAATGCCCTGCCAGGTGCCGGACTCGAAACCGGTGATGCCCTGCTCCTGCAGCGTCGGCACGTTGCCGATCAGCGGCATGCGTGTGGCCTTGGACACGCCGAGTATCTTTAGCTGGCCGTTCTGCACAAAAGGCAACGTGGCCAGCATGCCGTTCATCAACACCTGGGTCTGGCCGCCTACCGTGTCGGTGATGGCCTGGGAGCCGCCCTTGTAGGGGATGTACTGCCACTTCGCATTGCTGGCTCGCTCGACCGCGACACCGGCCAGGTGCGGCGCACTGCCCATGGCGGTGACGGCGAAGTTGAGCTGCGTCTTTTGCGACAGCGCCACCAGTTCTTTCAGATTGTTGGCAGGCACCGACGGGTGCACCACCAGCAGGTGCGGCGAATAGGCCAGCATGGTCACGCCGCGCAAGTCCTTGCTTGGGTCAAACTGAAGCCGGGTGTACACCGACGGACTGATCGCCAGCGCACCGGTGTCGCACAGCAGCAGGGTGTAACCATCGGGGGCCGACTTGGCGACGAAGTCGGCGCCGAGGTTGCCATTGGCGCCCGGCTTGTTTTCCACAATCACCGGCTGCTTGAGCGCCTCGGACAGCGGCTGGCTGATGGCGCGGGCAATGATGTCGGACGAGCCGCCCGGCGGGTAAGGCACGATGATGCGGATCGGCTTGGCAGGCCAGGCCTGGGTTTGCGCCTGGACGCCGGAAGCGGCCAGGCCCAGGGCCACGGACGATGCAAGAACCTTGCGGCGATTGATGGTCATGTCTTGTCTCCTGAAAAATCTTGTTGAAAACTGCCCGGTGCGTATGCCGTGGCCTTATGCCTTGGCGACTTCGTGGTTGGCCATCAGCTCCAGTGCGCGCACCAGGGCCGAATGGTCGAGGTCCTGCATGCCGTTGGCGCTGCAGACCTGCATGAGCTGGGCGGCACCGGCGGTTTGCGGCAGCGCCACACCGAGGGTGCGCGCACCGCTAAGGGCCAGGCCCAGGTCTTTCTGGTGCAGGCCGATGCGAAAACCCGGGTTGAAGGTGCGCTTGATCATTCGTTCGCCATGCACTTCCAGAATGCGCGAAGAGGCAAAACCACCCATCAGCGCCTGGCGCACCTTGGCCGGGTCGGCACCGGCCTTGCTGGCAAACAGCAGGGCTTCGCCGACGGCGGCAATGTTGAGCGCCACGATGATCTGGTTGGCGACCTTGCAGGTCTGGCCGTCGCCGTTACCGCCAACCAGCGTGATGTTTTTGCCCATCAGTTCGAACAGCGGCTTGACGCGTTCAAACGCGGCATCGGGGCCACCGACCATGATGGTCAGGCTGGCGGCCTTGGCACCGACCTCGCCGCCGGAGACCGGCGCGTCGAGGTAGTCGCAGCCGAGCGTGTTGATCTTCGCTGCGAACTCCTTGGTATCCATCGGCGAGATCGAGCTCATGTCGACCACGGTTTTGCCTTTGGACAGACCGGCCGCAACGCCCTTGTCGCCGAACAGCACCTTCTGCACATCCGGCGTATCGGGCAGCATCATGAAAATGATGTCGGCCTTCTCGGCGACTTCCTGTGCCGAGGCGCAGGCCACGGCCTGGCCGGTCAGCAGGTCGGCGGGCACCTTGCTGCGGGTGGCCAGGAAGACCTCGTGGCCGGCCTTGACCAGATGTGCGGCCATGGGCGCACCCATGATGCCCAGACCGATAAAACCCAGCTTGCTCATTTCGAATACTCCTTTGTTCGTTAAAAAAATCTGCGACCCATGAGCCACGGTTCAGATGGCGGAGGCATGGATCCCGGATCGAGTCCGGGATGACACCTTTGCGGGACAAGCACTTTGCACTGCATCCCATTGGCTGTCATTGCGGGCCTCGACCCGCAATCCATGTCCGCATACACGCTCTGTGGGTCGTACAGCATGACTTCGGATCACGTTAGGGATGACAGGCAAACCTAGTCGAGGTACTTGTCACGCAGGACCTGCGTGGCCGAGCGGAACACGCCCAGGTCGCTGCCGACAGCCACAAAGGTGGCGCCCATGGCCATGTAGCGGCGTGCATCGGCATCCACCGGCGCGAGGATGCCCGTGGGTTTGCCGCAGGCTTTCGCATCGGCAAACACCGCGGCAATGGCGGCCTGCACCTCGGGGTGGCCGGCATTGCCCAGGTGGCCCAGGCCGGCGGCCAGATCTGACGGGCCGACAAAAATGCAGTCAACGCCGTCGAGCGCCGCAATGTCGCGCGCCGCCGCCACGCCGGCCCGGCTTTCGATCTGCACCATCACGCAGATGTGCTCGTTGATCGACTTGAAGTAGTCGGGCACCGTGCCGTAGCGGTTGCTGCGCTGGGACACCGACACGCCGCGTATGCCCTGGGGCGGGTAACGGGTGGCGGACACGGCGCGTTTCGCCTCGTCCACACTTTCGACAAAGGGCACGAGGAAGTTGTAGAAGCCGGCGTCGAGCAGGCGCTTGATCTCGACCTCGTTGTTGGAGGACGGCCGCACCACGGGTGCACTGGCGCTGTCTTTCAGCGCCATCAGCTGCGGGATGAAGGTGGCGACATCGTTGGGCGAATGTTCGCCGTCGAGCAGGATCCAGTCGAAACCGGCCACGCCCAGCACCTCGGTGGTGATGGCGTTGGACAGCGAGGACCAGCAGCCGATCAGCTTCTTGCCGGCCCGCAGGTCGCGCTTGAAGCTGTTGGGAAAGGACTGATAGGGAACAACTTGGGTCATGAGGAGTTGGATTTTGAAGGAGTTGGGGTACAGGGGTATGAGAATCAGGTCACGGGCGCCGGGTTGAACAGCACCAGCGCGTTGTGCAGCTTCCAGTGCTCGGCCCAGGTTTTCTTGCGGCCGCTGGCGACGTCGAGCATCAGGTGGAACAGCTCCCAGCCGACGTCTTCGATGCGGGCCTGCCCGTCGGCAATGCGGCCGGCGTTGACGTCCATCAGGTCGTGCCAGCGCCTGGCCAGGTCGCTGCGCGTGGCGACCTTGATGACCGGGCACTCGGCCAGGCCATAAGGCGTGCCGCGGCCGGTGGTGAACACATGCAAATTCATGCCGGCGGCCAGCTGCAGCGTGCCGCAGATGAAGTCGCTGGCCGGCGTGGCGGCGTAGATCAAACCCTTTTGTTTGAGCTTTTCACCGGGCGCGAGCACGCCGCTGATGGATGCACTGCCCGACTTGACGATGGAGCCCATGGCTTTTTCGACAATGTTGGACAGGCCGCCCTTTTTGTTGCCGGGCGTGGTGTTGGCACTGCGATCAACCATGCCTTTTTGCAGGTAGGCGTCGTACCAGGCCATCTCGCGGATCATCGCTTCAGCGACTTCCGGTGTGCTGGCGCGCGAGGTCAGCTGGTCGATGCCGTCGCGCACCTCGGTGGTTTCGGAAAACATCACGGAAGCGCCGGCGCGCACCAGCAGGTCGGTGCAAAAGCCGACCGCCGGATTCGCGGTGACGCCGGAAAACGCGTCGCTGCCGCCGCACTGCACACCGACCACCAGTTCGCTGGCGGGCACGGTCTCGCGGCGGCGCGCATTGAGCTTTTCCAGGTGCAGCACCGCGGCCTGCATGATGGAATCGATCATGGACATGAAGCCCACATGGTTCTCGGACTGCAGGCAGACCACGTCCAGCGGTGCCTCGGCATTGACGCCGACATCGGCCACGCTGCGCTCGTCGACGATCTGGATGCTGCCGGGCGGCAGCAGGCGCTCGGGCTGCAGTTTCTCGCAGCCCAGGCTCACCACCATCACCTCGCCGCCGAAGTTGGGGTTCAGGCTGATGTTGCGCAAGGTGCGTATCGGGATGATGGCGTCGGGTGCGTCGATGGCGACACCGCAGCCGTAAGTGTGTTCGAGGCCCACCACGTCATCGACGTGGGGGAATTTCGGCAGCAGCTCGGCCTTGATGCGTTTGACCGCGAAGTCCACCACGCCGGCCACACACTGCACGGTGGTGGTGATGGCGAGGATGTTGCGGGTGCCGACCGAACCATCGGCATTGCGGTAACCCTCGAAGGTGTAGCCTTCCAGCGGCGCCAGTGCCGGCGGCTTGACGGTCGCCATCGGCAAGCCTTCGAGTCCGCGCGCGGCCGGCATCTCGAGCAGGCGCTCATGCACCCAGCTGCCGGCGGGAATGTCATTGAGCGCAAAGCCGATGGGCACCTTGTAACGCAACACCGCACTGCCCTGCGGCAGATCGACCAACGCCACCTTGTGCCCTTGCGGCACCTTTTCACGCAACACCAGGCCGTCGGCAAACGTGGCGCCCGGGCCCAGGCCGCCGTCGTTGGCGACGATGGCCACGTTGTCGTCCGCGTGCATGCGGATGTAGAGGGGCGCGCCGGGGGCAACCATGTCGCTCACCTCAGACGCCCACCAGGCGCGGCAGCCACAACGACAGCGCGGGCACATAGGTCACGATGCCCAGCACCACCACCAGCAGCGCAAAAAACGGCATCAGCGCACGCACGACTTTTTCGATGGGCAGCTTGCCCACGGCGCTGCCGACAAACAGCACGGTGCCCACCGGCGGCGTGATCAGCCCGATGCCGAGGTTCACGATCATGATCATGCCGAAATGCACCGGGTCCACGCCCACGGCCATCACCACCGGCAGCAGGATGGGCGTGAGGATCAGGATCAGCGCCGCCATGTCCATCAGCGTGCCCAGCACCAGCAGCATGAAGTTGATCGCCAGCAGGATCAGGTAACGGTTGTCGGTCATCGAGGTCAGCAAGGCGGTGACCTTGAGCGGAATCTGCATCAAGGTCATGATGTAGCCGAAGGCCGCGGCAAAGCCGATCAGGATCATCACGATGGACACGGTCTTGACCGTGCGGTGCAGCAGCTTGGGCAGGTCGTTCCACTTGTAGTCACGGTAGATGAACATGGTCACGAAAAACGCCCAGAGCACCGCGATCGAGGCCGACTCGGTGGCCGTGAACACACCCGACAAAATGCCGCCCAGGATGATGACCATGGTCATCAGGCCCCACAGGGCGTCGGCGCAGATGCGCAGCGCCTGCTTCAGCGGAATGGCATGCCCCTTGGGGAAATTGCGCTTGCGCGCGATGTAGAGGCAGTAGATGGCCAGCGTCAGGCCCAGCAGCAGGCCGGGCAACACGCCGGCCATGAACAGCGCGGCCACGGAGATGGAGCCGCCGGCGGCCATGGAATAAATGACCGCGTTGTGACTGGGCGGAATCAGCGTCGCCTGGATGGAGCCGCTGACCGTCAGCGCGGTCGAGAAATCGCGCGGATACCCCTTCTTGACCATCTCGGGAATCATCACCGAGCCGATGGACGCCGTGTCGGCGACTGACGAGCCGGAGATCGCGCCGAAAAAGGTGGACGCGAGGATGTTGACCAGCGACAGCCCACCGCGCACAAACCCCACCAGCACGCTGGCAAACGCCACCAGGCGGCGCGACATGCCGCCCTCGGCCATGATGGCGCCGGCCAGCACGAAGAACGGAATGGCCAGCAGCGAGAACTTGTTGACGCCGCTGGCGATCTGGATCATGACCGCGTCCAGCGGCAGTTCTATCCACACCGCGCCGATCAGGGCCGCCAGGCCCAGCGAATAGGCGACCGGCATGCCGATCAGGATCAGCACCATGAAGCTTCCGAGTAAAACGAGTGCGTCCATGATCAGGCCTCCGCCGTGGCGTCATCCACCTGGTGGTCGAAGCGCACCACGGCACGCCCGTGCTGGGGGCCGAGAAACAGCTTCTCGAGCACAAAAACCAGCGTGCACAGGCCGCCGAGCGGCAGCGGTGCGTAGGTCAGGCCCACCGGAATCGACGGGATCGCCGCCAGGGACTGGCTCATGGTTTCCATCGAGAGTTTGAAGCCCCAGATGATCATGAAGAGGCTGGCGATGATCATCAGCAGGTCAACCACCACCGAAAAAACCTTCTGCAGCGGCGGCGGCAGGCGGTCGGTGAGCATGCCGACGGCAATGTGGGCGCCGGCGCGGTAACCGGCGGCCGCACCGACGAAGGTGAAGACCACCATCAGCAAGATGGCAATCGGCTCGGGCCACTGCGCGCCGTAACCGAGCACATAGCGGGCAAACACGCCGACCGGAATGATGAGGCTCATGGCCACGATGGACAGGCCGGCGACCCAGATGCAGGCCAGGTACAGCCCGTCGATGGCGCGTTGAAGGGTGTTGATCATGTCTGTTTTTTTCATGCCCGCAGGTCGCCCCTCGGGTGAGCCGGCCTGCGCGCCTTGTTCATGACGCTGCCGCGGCAGCGCCGGGGGACGCAGCACACCGGCTCGCGCCGCGTCCTGCCTCCTACTTCGCTCTTTCTGTTTTTTGCTTGTTGCTTGTTGCTTGCGGCTGCTTACTTGACGTCGGCGATACGCTTCATCAGGTCCGCGTACGGGGCGCCGTACTTGGCACGCACCGGTGCGGTGGCGTCAAAAAACAGCTTCTGCTCCACCTCGGTGAACTGCACGCCGGCGGCCTTGAGCTTGGCCGTGTAGTCGGCGACACTCTTGTCCCACAACGCGCGCTGCTCGAATTGCGCTTCGCGGCCGAACTTCTTGACCAGCGCCTGCTCGTCCTTGCTCAGCTTGTCCCAGGTCACCCTGGACATCACCAGCATTTCGGGAATGATCAGGTGGTTGGTCTGGGCGTAGTACTTGGTGCCGGTGGTGTAGTGGTTGGAGGTGAACAGGCTGGGCGGGTTGTTCTCGGCACCGTCGATCACGCCGGTCTGCAGGGCACTGAAGACCTCGCCATAGCCCATGGAAATGCCGTTGCCGCCCATGGCGTTCATGGTGTCGACAAACAGCGGGTTGCCCATCATGCGGACTTTCACGCCCTTGAGGTCGGCCGGGGTCTTGACCGGCTTCTTGGTGTACAGGTGGCGCGAGCCGCCGTCCATCCAGGCCAGCGCAACCATGCGTGTCGGGCCGTTGGACACCTTGTCGAGGATTTCCTGGCCGATGGGGCCGTCGATCACGGCGCGCATGTGGGCTTCGTTGCGGAACACAAAAGGCATGTTGAAGACATTGACGTCCGGCACCACGGCACCGACAGGGCCCAGCGAGGTGCGCAGGATGTTGATGGCGCCGATCTGGGTCTGCTCGATCATGGTTTTTTCGTCGCCCAGCACGCTGCCGGGGTACATCTGCATCCTGAACTTGCCCTTGGTGGCCGCTTCAAGCTTCTTGCCCAGGTTTTCGGTAGCGACCACCGTCGGGTAGCCGGCCGGGTGCACGTCCGCGGCCTTGAGGACGGTTTGCGCTTGCGCGGCCAGCGGCAAGGCGAAAGTGGCAGCGGCCAGGGCCGCCGAGGCGAGCAGTTGTCTGCGGAAAGTCATGGTTGTCTCCTTGTAGGAATGCTTATGAATGACGAAAGGGAACAGGGGAAAACAGCGGCTCGGCCAGGCCCCGCACACCGGGGCGCAGGGCGAACAGGCCGCCGGCCAGCGGCTGGTCGGACAGGTCAACGCCGTGGGGGCGTATCGATGTGACAAACAGGGTGTCCAGCCCGGCGCCGCCGAAGGCGCACATGGCGGGCTTCTTGACGGGCACGGCGAGCGAGCGGTCCAGCTTGCCTTCGGGTGTGAAGCGGTGAATCAGCCCGGCATCGTTGCCGCAGATCCAGTAGCAGCCGTCTTCATCGACAGCGGCGCCGTCGGGCCGGCCCGGCAAGTGGTTCATGTCGACAAAAGGCCGGCGCCGCGAGGGCGTGCCCGTGGCCGTGTCGTAGTCGAAGGCCCAGATCATCTGCACCGAGGGATGGGAGTCCGAGAGGTACATGGTGCGGCCATCGGGACTGAAAGCCAGGCCGTTGGGCGTGATGAAGCCGCTCAGGCGCTTTGTCAGGCCGCTCTCTTTTTCATAGCTGTAGACGCAGCCGGTACGCGCGCCAAGCGACATATCGCGCATCATGGTGCCGGCCACAAAGCGGCCCTGCCGGTCGCAGCGGCCATCGTTGAAACGCATGCCGTCCTGCTCGTGCCGGACCTCGGCCAGGCGTTTGGCCTCGAGCCGGCTGTCTTCATGCAGGCGCAATTCGAACACCCCGGTTTCCAGGCCCGCCACCCAATGCGTGTCGGGGCCGCAGGAGGCGATGCAGGCCAGCATTTCGGGCGCCAGCCAGGTCGTGACCTGGCCTGTCGCGGCCTGCCAGCGGCAGAGCTGGCGCGCCGGGATGTCCACCCAGTACAGCGCCTGTGCAGCCACATGCCAGACCGGGCTCTCGCCGGTTGCATTGCGGCAGTCCACCAGGAGTTCGGCGCCGGTGCTCATGGCATCAATCGGCAAACGGGCCGGCTTTGACAAAACCGCCGCCCTGGAACTGCACCGCCGGGTCGTTGAGGTCGGGCGCCGGGGTGCGGGCGTACACCGCCTCGCGGAAGATGTCCGAGCTGTCCTGCGGCGCATAACCGATGTGGCGCGCGCGGCTGTTGTCCCACCAGGTGACGGCGTTGTCGGACATGCCGAACACAATGCTGTGGCCCAGCACCGGTGTGGTCAGGCAGGCGGTGACCAGGCGGTGCAGGTCGTCAAAACTCAGCCAGGTCGCCAGCATGCGCCGGTCTTTCGGCTCGGGAAAGGAGGAGCCGATGCGCACACAGGCCGTTTCAATGCCGTAGCGGTCAAAGTAAAACCTCGACAGGTCTTCGCCAAAAGCCTTGCTGACGCCGTACAGGCCGTCCGGGCGGGCGGGCGCATCGGCGTTGATGGTTTCGCTCTGGCGGTAAAAACCGGTGACGTGGTTGGAGCTGGCAAACACCACGCGCTGGACGCCGTGTTTGCGCGCCGCTTCATACAGGTTGTAGAGGCCCAGGATGTTGGCCTGCAGGATGGGGCCGAACGGCCCTTCGACCGACACGCCGCCCAGGTGCACGATGGCCTGCACGCCCTGGACCATGGCGTCGACGGCCGCGGCGTCGGCCAGATCGGCCAGCACCACCTCTTCGCCCGCCCCGGCCACGCCGAAGGCGACCCGGTCCGACAGGCGCAGCACGCTGCAGTTGGCTTTCAGGCGCTCACGCAAGGCCTGCCCCAGGCCACCGGCGGCGCCGGTCAGCAGCAGTTTTTGGTGGGCCCGGATGGTCATGCTTGTCTCTGGTTGAAAATAGGTGGGTGGCAAACGCTGGACTTTTGCATCAGGTTTGCTAAAGTAGCTTCAATTCAATAAGATATCAGTTATACGTTGTCTGATGACAAAGAATTTTTAATGAGGCAGCATCCCCTGTCAAGTGTTTTCTGGTCCGATCAAGGCAAACCCCTACCCGAGCAAACCCGATGGAATCGAACGTAACGGCCACCCCTCTTGACGACGCACCGCGTGTGCGCCGCCCTCGCGGCCTGGTCACGGAAATTGTTGAAAGCCTGGCGGCCAGCATCCGCGCGGGGCAGCTCCAGCCCGGCGACAAGCTGCCCACCGAGGCCGAAATCATGGCCCGCTTCGATGTGAGCCGGACGGTGGTGCGCGAGTCGATTTCGAAACTGCAGGCCTCCGGCCTGGTGGAGACGCGCCACGGCATCGGCACCTTTGTGATCGAGAACCGCGACGCCGGCAACTTCAAGATTGCCGCAGCCGACTTCGCCACGGTGGCCGATGTCATTTCGGTGCTGGAGCTGCGCATCAGCCTGGAAACCGAAGCCGCCGGCCTCGCCGCCCAGAGGAGAACCACGGAAAACCTCGAGGCCATGGCCACGGCCCTGCGGGCTTTCCAGGACTCGATCCACGCCGACTCCGACGCCGTTCCGCCCGACTTCCAGTTCCACATGGAGGTGGCCCGAGCCACTGGCAACCGCCACTTTGCGGACCTCATGACCTACCTGGGTACCATGATCATTCCGCGCACCCGCGTGAACACGCCGCAGAGCGCACCCGAAGGCCGGCTGAGTTATTTGCAGCGCGTCAACGGTGAACATGAAAGCATTTACAACGCCATTCGCAGCCAGGATGCAGAAGCCGCCCGGGCCGCCATGCGCACCCACCTCTCCAACAGCCGGGAGCGGCTGCGCAGGGGCCAGGCCTTCGAGCCCGCAAACCCGCCTGCAGCCAGCTGAGCCGCGCTGGGCCGGCACGCCGGCTTGGGCAGAATCAGGGAATTCCCCGAGCGCATAAATTTTCTCATGTTGTACGATGACTGATCTTTAAACCGGTTATTGTCCTATTTCCTGCCTTATGCCTGACGCCCGTTCTCCCGCCCCGGCAGCTTCGCAAACGCCGCACATCACCCGCCTGCAAGTCATTCCGGTCGCCGGCCATGACAGCATGCTGCTTAACCTGAGCGGCGCGCACGGCCCTTTTTTCACGCGCAACCTGCTGCTGCTGACCGACAGCTCGGGCCGCACCGGCGTTGGCGAAGTGCCGGGCGGCGAAAAAATCCGCAGCACGCTGGAGGACGCCCGTGCACTGGTCGAAGGCCAGTCCCTGGGCCACTGGAACCAGGTCCTGAACAGCCTGCGCACACAATTTGCCGGGCGCGACAGCGGTGGCCGCGGCAACCAGACCTTTGACCTGCGCGTTGCCATCCACGCCGTGACCGCCGTGGAAAGCGCCCTGCTTGACCTGCTCGGTCAGTTTCTCGGTGTGCCGGTCGCCGCCCTGCTGGGCGAAGGCCAGCAACGCGATTCCGTCGCCATGCTGGGTTACCTGTTCTACATTGCCGACCGCCGGCAAACCAAGCTGGCCTACCGGAGCGAGCCGGACGCGGACGACGACTGGCTGCGGCTGCGCCATGAGCCCGCCATGGATGCCCGGGCCGTGGTCCGGCTGGCCGAAGCGGCGCACCAGCGTTATGGCTTCAAGGACTTCAAACTCAAGGGTGGCGTGCTGCGCGGCGAGGAAGAAATCGAGGCCATCATCGCGCTGTCGGAGCGTTTCCCGCAGGCGCGCATCACGCTGGACCCGAACGGTGGCTGGCTGCTGAAGGACGCCGTGCGTTTGTGCCGCGACCGGCACCGGGAACTCGCTTATGCCGAAGACCCCTGCGGCGCAGAAGGTGTTTTCTCGGGCCGCGAGGTGATGGCGGAGTTTCGCCGCGCCACCGGCTTGAAAACGGCGACCAACATGGTGGCGACCGACTGGCGCGAACTTGCACACGCCGTCACGTTGCAGGCGGTCGACATTCCGCTGGCCGACCCGCACTTCTGGACCATGCAGGGTTCGGTGCGGGTGGCGCAGATGTGCCAGACGTGGGGCCTGACCTGGGGCTCGCATTCGAACAACCATTTCGACGTGTCGCTGGCCATGTTCACCCACGTGGCGGCGGCGGCACCGGGCCAGGTCACCGCGATCGACACCCACTGGATCTGGCAGGACGGCCAGCGCCTGACGAAACAGCCTTTGCAGATCGTGGACGGCAGCGTGGCTGTTCCCAAAGTCCCCGGCTTGGGCGTGGCGCTCGACATGGCAGAGGTTGAAAAAGCCCACCAGCTGTACCTGCAGCACGGCCTGGGCGCGCGCGACGACGCCATCGCCATGCAGTACCTGGTGCACAACTGGACCTTCAACCCCAAGATGCCCTGCATGGTCCGGTAGTTTCCCCCCTGTATCCCGCACCTGATTTTCATCACCACAAGAAGGAGACACACCATGAAACGCCGCTCATTGCTTCAAACCGCGCTGGCCTCGGCCGCACTTCTGCCTCTTCTCGGCTCCGCCGCAGCCTGGGCCCAGGACAAATGGCCGTCCAAGCCGATCAGCTACATCGTGCCCTTCCCGGCCGGTGGCACGACCGACATCCTCGGGCGGCTGATCGGCCAGAAGCTGGGTGCGGCGCTGGGCACGACCATCGTGATCGAGAACAAGGGTGGTGCCGGTGGCAGTGTCGGGTCGGAAGTGGCCGCGCGCGCACCGGCCGACGGCTACACCATGCTGGGCGGCACCATCAGCTCGCACGCCATCAACGTGAGCCTGTACCCCAAGCTCGGCTACGACCCGATCAAGTCCTTTTCACCGGTGGTGCTGATCGGCTCGAACCCGGTGGTGCTGATCGTCAAGGCGGACAGTCCCTACAAGACCTTGCAGGACGTGCTCAACGCGGCCAAGGCCAAGCCGAAAACCATCTCCTCGGCATCGGCCGGCAACGGCACCTCGCAGCACATGACGCTGGAACTGCTGGGCTTCAAGTCGGGCACGCAGTTCGTCCATGTGCCGTACAAGGGCAGCGGCCCGGCCATCCAGGACGTGATCGGCGGCCAGGTCGACATGATGTTTGACACCACGGTGGTGGCCGGCCCGCACATCCAGAGCGGCAAGGTACGCGCCATTGCCGTGAGTTCGGCCAAACGCCTAGAGTCGCTGCCCAACGTGCCGACCATTGCCGAGTCGGGCGTGCCCGGCTTCGAGGTGGTGTCCTGGCAGGGCATTTTTGTACCGGCCGGTGTGCCCAAGCCCATCATCGACCGGCTGCACGCGGAGATCATGAAGATCCTGCAGACCCCTGAAATGCAGGACCGGCTCAAAAGCCTGGGCATGCAGCCTTCCAGCATGACGCCCGATCAGGTGGCCGCTTTCCAGAAGGCCGAAGTCGAAAAATGGGCGCAAGTCATCAAGGCCGCCGGCATCAAGCTTGAGTAAGCGCGGCGCATCCAGAATGCGGGTGGCAGTGGTCGGCGCCGGTCAGGCCTGCGCGCCGCACTTCCGCAGCCTGCAGGACCTGCAGGCCGAGCTGGAGCTGGCCTGGGTCATAGGCCGCGACGCGGGGCGCCTGGCCGCCTTGGACCTTCCTGCGGGCACCCGCACCAGCACGCGCCTGGAAGACCTGCTGGAAGACCCGACGGTGCAGGCGGTGCTGGTGCTGACACCACCCAACACCCACCTGGACATCGTGCAGCGTGTGGCGGGCGCCGGCAAACATGTGCTGGTGGAAAAACCGCTGGAAGCCAGCCTGGACAAGGCGCAGCAGCTGGTGGAGGTGTGCGAGCGCGAAGGCGTGAAACTGGCCGTGATGCTGCAGCACAGGATGCGCGAGGCCGCCCGCGCGCTGGCGCAACTGGTTGCCAGCGGCACGCTGGGAAGCCTGGTCAGCGCGTCGGCCAGCGTGCGCTGGTGGCGACCGCAGAGTTACTACGACGAACCCGGCCGCGGCACGCTGGCACGCGACGGCGGCGGCGTGCTGATGACACAGGCCATCCACACGCTGGACTTGCTGCTGTACCTGACCGGCATGCCGGACAAAGTGAGCGCCATGGCCAGCACCAGCGCTTTGCACCGCATGGAATGTGAAGACACCGTGGCCGCCGTGCTGCACTACCCGAACGGCGCCATCGGCAGCATAGACGCGACCACCGCGGCCTACCCGGGATTCCCTGAACGGATTGCACTGAATTTCACCGGGGGTTCGGCCACGCTCGAAGCCGGGGAGTTTCACGCCGAACGGCTGGACGGCCAGACATTCCATGCCGGCCGGCCACAGGCGTCGGGTTCCGGCGCGAACATGATGGCCTTCGACCACCAGGCCCACCGCGCCGTGCTGCAGGATTTTGTGGCAGCCATCCGGACCCAGGCGGAACCGGCCGTCAGCGGGCGCTCGGCCCTGCAGGTGCACCGGCTGATGGCGGCCCTGATGGCGTCCTCCAGCAGCGCCGCCACCGTGTCCCTCACGGCCTGACAGCGGGTGTTTCGGCTACGCTTGGGGCCATGAACCCCTCGCCCTCCCCCACGTCCGCACCGCTGCACTTCTACTTCGACTTCATCTCGCCCTTCGGCTACTTCGCGTCGCTGCGCATCGACGCGCTGGCGGCGCAGCACGGGCGCACCGTTGAATGGCACGCCATGCTGCTGGGCGTCTCGGTGCTGAAGGTGATGGGGCTCAAGCCCTTGCTCGACACGCCGCTCAAGGGCGACTACATCCGCCGCGACGCCAGGCGCTACATGCGCCGCCACGGTTTGGAGGTGAAACGTGATCTGGACGCCCCGGTGATGGACCCGCGCGCTGCGGGCCGCGCCTTTTACTGGGTCAAGCAGCACCAGCCCGCCCTCGCCGCGCCGCTGGCCCACGCGATCTACCACACCTACTGGGCAGAAGGCCGGGATCTGTCCACCGCGGAGGCGGTCGCGGCCATCCGCCTGCCCGCGGGCCTGGAGGCGCAGGGCTTGCGCGAAGGCATCGAGAGCGAGGAAGCCAGGCAGCGGCTGCGCAGCGCCGTCGAAGCCTCGCTGAAAGCCGGCATTTTCGGCTCGCCCACCGTGGTGGTGGACGGCGAGCCCTTCTGGGGTGTGGAAAACCTGGGGCTGGTGGACCAGTGGCTGGACAGCGGCGGCTGGTAAGGGCTCAAGCTCCAGAAAAAACAAATTCCACAGGAACCGCAATCGCGGCCAGGCGCTCGCGCAGCCGGCGCTCCAGCGCCTCATCACGCGCCGATGCCATGGCCACCACGGCGGACAGGCTGCCGCCGCGCTCCTCGCCCCGCACGGTGGCGCCGTCGATGTCCGCCAGCATTTCGGCCAGCTTGACCTCGATGGCACGCAGGCGCAGCGCCGGCTTGTAGATCTTGCCGATCGCCGTCACCGGCATCATGTCGATGATGGTCACGCGTTTGGGCGCCGCAGGCCGCTCGTACACATGGGGCACCACCTCGGCCAGCAGCGTGGCCGGGTCGCAGTGCATGCCGGGCCTGAGCGTGACAAAGGCCACGGGCAACTCGCCGGCATAGGCGTCGGGCTCGCTGACCACGGCGCACAATGCCACCGCGGGGTGCGCCAGGAAAGCGTCTTCAACCAGGCCGGGGTCGATGTTGTGCGAGCCGCGGATGATCACGTCCTTGGCACGGCCGGTCAGGTGGATGTAGCCCTGGGCATCGATGTGGCCGAGATCACCGGAGACCAGCCACGGGCCCTCGAACATGCCGGTGTTGCGCGCAGCCTCGGTGTAGCCCGGGCTCACATGCGGGCCGCGCAAAACGATGACGCCGGTTTCACCGGCCGCACAGGTCTCGCCCAGTTGCGCCACGCCGTCGCGCCAGGGCACGGCACGCACCTCGGTGTAGGGCAGGCGCAGGCCGGTCGAGCCGGGCACACGCGGCGCCGCCAACGGCTCGATGGACACCAGGCCCGCGCACTCGGTCATGCCCAGGATGTTGCGCACCGCAATTCCCGGCTTGCGCTCGAACTGCGCCGCCAGTTCCGTGGGTAGCGGCGAGCCGCCGGTATAGGCAACCTGGATTGACGAGATGTCTGCATCCACCGGCAGGTTGGCCAGCGTCGCGAGAATGGTGGGCACGCAGGCCAGCGCGGTCACGCGTTCGCGCTCGCAGAACTTCCAGTAGTTGGTGGTGAACGCGGGGTTGCGCATGCCGCTGAGTGTGGGCAGGACCTGGGTCGCGCCGATGGCAAGCATGGACAGGCCATACACAAAAGCCCCGGCGACATGGAACAGCGGAAACCCATTGAGCTCCACCGTGTGTTCGTCGAAGCCGTAAAACTGATGGGCAAACCAGCCGGTGTGCGCCTCGTTGCCGTGCGTGTGCTGCGCAAGTTTGGGGGAGCCGGTCGTGCCGCCGGTATGGAAGCAGGCGGCGATGCGCTCCGGCGTGAGTTGTGGGTCAAACGCCAGCATGTCGCCGGACTGCGCCAGCCGGTCCTGGAACAGCGGCACGCCGGGCGCCGCGTGGTCACCGACGCGAATCTGCAGCACCGGCAAGCGCCGGATCGCCAGCACTTTTTCGACCAGGGGCCAGAGCGGGAGCTCGTCATTGGGGCCGAGCGCAACAATGACCTTGGCGCCGGACGCTTCGAGCAGGGCCGCAATGTGCTCGGGCTGCAGCAGGTAGTTGATCGGGCAGGCCTTGCCCGCCAGTTGTGCGCCCCAGAGCGCGAACTGCGTCTCGGGAATATTCGGCGCCAGAATGGCCACCGCATCGTCAGGCCCGACACCCAGCAAGCGGAACAGGTTGGCCGCCCGGTGGATCTGCGCCAGTAGCTCGGCGTAACTCACGGTCACGGCCGGCTGCTGCAGGTCGCCGCTGGGCAGGTAGCGAAACGCATCACGGCCGGCAAAACGCTGCGCCGCATGGGCAATCAGACCGTAGGTGGTGCGCGCCGGGATCGCCTGCTCGTAGGGCATGCGCTCCAGCGCCTCAATGTCGGCCAGCCCCCGGAAGGCGGTCGTGGTCATGGTCATGCGGAGGCAGCTTGCCCCAGGCCCAGCAGCCGCATGGCGTTGCCCTTCAGGATACCGGGCATCACTTCCGGCTTGAAACCGGCGTCTTCAAAATCCTTCATCCAGCGGTCCGGCGTGATGAGCGGGTAGTCGCTGCCGAACAGGATGCGGTCCTTGAGCAGGGTGTTGGCGTATTGCACCAGCTGCTTCGGGAAATATTTCGGGCTCCAGCCCGACAGGTCGATCCAGACGTTGGGCTTGTGGGTCGCCACGCTGAGCGCCTCGTCCTGCCAAGGGAAGCTCGGATGCGCCATGACGATCTGCATGTCCGGGAAATCGATCGCCACGTCGTCGAGGTGCATCGGGTTGGAGTATTCGAGCCGCAGCCCGCCGCCGCAACGCATGCCGCTGCCGATGCCGCTGTGCCCGGTGTGGAAGATGGCCGGCATCTTGTACTCGTTGATGACCTCGTAAATCGGCCAGGCCATCCTGTCGTAAGGGTGGTAGCCCTGCACCGTGGGGTGGAACTTGAAGCCCTTGATGCCGTACTCCTCGATCAGCCGGCGCGCCTCGCGGGCGCCCATTTTTCCCTTGTGCGGGTCAATGCTGGCAAACGCCATCATCATGTCGCTGTTCTTCTGTGCGGCTTCGGCGATTTCCTCGTTGGGGATGCGGCGCCGGCCCATCTGCGTCTCGGCGTCCACCGTGAACATGATCAGCCCGATCTTGCGCTCGCGGTAGTAGGCCACGGTCTCCTCTATCGTCGGCCGGCGGCTGTTCTTGAAGTACTTGTCGGCGGCGCGATCGTATTCCTCGCCGTAGTTGTCGAACGGGTTCCAGCAGCTGACCTCGGCATGGGTGTGAATGTCAATCGCAATGAGGTTCTCGTAGTCCATGCTGTCTCCTGGTGGTTCGACTTGCCGCATATCTCATGCGGGTTAACACTGAGAAATGAGGACGCAAAGTCAATTGAATTGGTTATTGTTTATAACAATAATCGATGCAACTTGCAAACCTCCCATGAGCATCAAAAAATCTTCCACCGACCTCCAGCTTGAGCTCCGCGGCGACCACCAGGAGATCGCCGTGATCCGCCTGAGCCGCCCGGCCAAACGCAACGCCCTCAACGACGGGCTGATTCTGGCGCTGCGCGACATGTTTGACAACCTGCCGGCGACCGTGCGCGCCGCCGTGATCCACGGCGAAGGCGCCCATTTCTGCGCCGGCCTGGACCTTGGCGAACTGCAGGAGCGCGATGCGGGCCAGGGCATGCACCACTCCCGCATGTGGCACGCGGCGCTGGAACGGGTCCAGTACGGCCCGGTGCCGGTGATAGCCGCGCTGCACGGCGCGGTGGTCGGCGGCGGACTGGAACTGGCCAGCGCCTGCCATATCCGCGTGGCCGACGCGTCCGCGTTTTATGCACTGCCAGAAGGCTCGCGCGGCATTTTTGTCGGCGGCGGCGGGTCGGTGCGCATCCCCAAGCTGGTGGGTGTCGCGCGCATGACGGACATGATGCTGACCGGCCGCGTCTACAACGCCGAGGACGGTGAACGCGCCGGTTTTGCGCAGTACCTGGTACCCGCGGGCCAGGCCTTCGACAAGGCGCTGGCGCTGGCGCAGCGGGTGGCCGCCAATGCCCCTCTGACCAACTACGCGCTGATGCACGCCCTGCCCCGCATCGCCGAGCAACCGGCCGACCAGGGCTTTTTCACCGAGTCGCTGATGGCCGCCATCGCGCAGAGCGCGCCCGAGGCCAAAGCCCGGGTCCAGGCCTTCCTCGATGGCAAGGCCAACAAGGTCAGCAAAGACTGATCCCCTCCACAGCCCCGACAAGACAAGACATGCGCGAGACCACACCCACTTCCGCCCCCCGCTACCGGCCCCTGACCTTCGGCGTGACACGTATCGCGGTTCGCGAAGGCGCCGGCGGGACGCGTTACATCAAGGCCGACCAGACCCTGGGCGACTATGCGGCGCGCATCACGGACCGCTTCCTGCATTGGGCGGAAAACGTGCCGGAGCGCAGCTTTCTGGCGCGCCGGGTCCGCCAGGCCGACGGCAGCACCGGCGAGTGGCAGCACCTGAGTTATGGCCAGGCGCTGGCCAGCGCGCGCGCCATTGGGCAGGCGCTGCTGGACCGCGGCCTGGGCGCCGACCGGCCGGTGGTGATCCTCAGCGAAAACGGGCTGGAGCATGCCCAGCTGGCGCTGGGCTGCCTCTACGCCGGCATTCCTTACTGCCCGGCCTCGCCGGCGTATTGCCTGGTCAGCCAGGACTACGACAAGCTGCGCCACATTCTCCACACGCTGACCCCGGGGCTGGTGTTTGCCACCGATGCCGCGCGTTACGGCAAGGCGATCCAGGCGGCCGTCGGTGCCGACGTGGAAGTGGTGCTGCACGAGGGTTCGCTCGAGGGCCGGCCGACAACCACGCTGGCCTCGCTGCTGGCCACCGCAGCGACCGCGCAGGTGGACGCCGCGATGCAGGCCACCGGGCCGGACACGATCAGCAAGTTCCTGTTCACCTCGGGCTCGACCAAGATGCCCAAGGCGGTGGTCAACACCCACCGCATGTGGTGCGCCAACCAGCAGCAGATGCGCCAGTCGATGCCGGTGCTGGCAGAAGAACCGCCAGTGCTGGTGGACTGGCTGCCCTGGAACCACACTTTCGGCGGCAACCACAACGTCGGGCTGACCCTGTACAACGGCGGCACGCTTTACATCGACGATGGCAAACCGACACCGGCACTGATGGGTGAAACCCTGCGCAACCTGCGCGAAATCGCGCCCACGCTGTACTTCAATGTGCCGACCGGCTTCGAGGCCATCGCCAACGCCATGAAGACCGATGACGTCCTGCGCAAAAACCTGCTGTCGCGCGTGAAGATGTTTTTCTACTCCGGCGCGGCACTGGCCCAGCCCGTGTGGGATGCGCTGCACGAGACCCAGGAACGCGAGATCGGCGAACGCATCGTCATGGGCACCGGCTTGGGCATGACCGAGTCCTCGCCTTTTGCGGTGTTCGTCACCAACCCCAATGTCAAGGCCGGCCACCTGGGTGTGCCGACGCCAGGCCTGGAGCTCAAGCTGGTGCCGGTCGACGGCAAGACCGAGGTGCGCTACAAAGGCCCCAACATCACGCCGGGCTACTGGCGCAACGACGAAGCTACGCGGGAGAGTTTCGACGAGGAAGGCTTTTTCTCGACGGGGGATGCCGTGTTGTGGATCGACGAAAACAACCCGCACCTGGGCCTGCGTTTTGACGGCCGCATTGCCGAAGACTTCAAGCTTGCGACCGGCACCTTTGTCAGCGTGGGGCCGCTGCGCGCAAAAATCATTGCCGCCGGCGCACCTTATGTGCAGGACGCGGTGATCACCGGGCTCAACCTCAACGAAGTCGGGGCGCTCATTTTTCCGACCCCGGCCGTGCGCAAGCTGGCCGGCCTGCCGGACAGTGCGCCCCTGCAGCAGGTGCTGGAAAGCGCGCCAGTGCAGGCGCATTTCCAGCAGGTGGCCAACACGTTGGCCGCCAGCGCCACCGGCAGCGCCAGCCGCGTGGCCCGGCTACACCTGATGGCCGAGCCGCCGTCCATCGACAAGGGCGAGGTCACCGACAAGGGCTCCATCAACCAGCGCGCCGTGCTCAAACACCGCGACGCGCTTGCCGATGCGATGCATGGCGGCACGCTGCCTTTCACGATCCAGCCGCAACAGGACAAACCATGAATATCGACGGACAAGTCGCTTTGGTCACCGGTGGGGCCTCGGGCCTGGGCGAAGCCACAGCGCGTGAACTCGCGCGGCTGGGCGCCAGGGTCGCGGTGCTCGACGTCAACCTCGCGCTGGCCGAAAAAGTGGCGGCCGACATCGGCGGCGTGGCCTGCCCCTGCGACATCACCAGCAGCGACAGCGTGGTCGCGGCCCTGGCCAAAGCCGCGGCGGCGCATGGCCCGGCCCGCATCCTGATGAACATCGCGGGCATCGGCTCGGCCAAACGGGTGGTCGGCAAGGACGGCCAGGCCGCGCCGCTGGAAGATTTTGCGAAAGTCATCAACGTCAACCTGATCGGCAGCTACAACATGAGCCGGCTGTTTGCGGCCGAATGCGTGAAGCTGGACCCGCTGGAAGATGGCGAGCGCGGCGTCATGATGTTCACCGCCTCGGTCGCCGCTTTCGACGGCCAGGTGGGCCAGCAGGCCTACAGCGCGTCCAAGGGCGGCCTGGTCGGCATGACCCTGCCGATGGCGCGCGACCTGGCGCAACACGGCATCCGCGTCTGCACCATCGCGCCCGGCTTGTTCAGCACGCCGCTGATGAAGCAACTGCCGGAGCCGGTGCAGCAATCACTCGCCGCATCGATTCCTTTTCCGCCGCGTCTGGGAAAACCCGAAGAGTTCGCGCAGCTGGCATGCCATATCGTCACCAACAACCACCTCAACGGCGAAGTGATCCGGCTCGACGGCGCCCTGCGCATGTCGCCGCGCTGAAACAGGCGCAGGCGCCCCCCCTGCCGGACCTTGTTGACCTTGCATACCTTGTTCCCGCCTTGATTTTCGTGTCCATTTTTACAACAGGAGACCTAGCATGACCTTTACCAAATCCCTACTCGCCCTCGCCCTGGCTGGTTCGGCGGCAGGCGCCGCCCTGGCCGACATCAACATCGGCGTGAGCCTGCCGCTGACCGGGCCGACCTCGGCGCTGGGCATCCCGATCAAGAACGCCATCGCCCTGTGGCCCACCAGCATTGGCGGGGAAAAACTCAACGTCATCATTCTTGACGATGCCACCGACCCCACCAACGCCACGAAAAACGCCCGCCGCTTCGTGACGGACGACAAAGTCGACATCCTGATGGGCTCGGCCGCCACGCCGCCGGCCAATGCGGTCGCCGCCGTCGCCGCGGAAACCGGCACCATGCACATGACCTTTGCCCCCATCGACGTGTCCACCGGCAAGGCCCCCTGGTCCTACAACACCCCGCAGTCCACGCTGGTGATGTCGCACGCCATTGCGGCCCACATGAAAAAGACCGGCGTCAAGACGGTCGGCTTCCTCGGCTACGCTGATGCCTTCGGCGAACTTTTCCTGCGCGACATGAAGGTCAAGATGGCCGGCACCGACATGAAGTTTGTGTCCGAAGAGCGTTTTGCCCGCACCGACACCAGCGTCACCGGCCAGGCCCTGAAGGTCACGGCCGGCAATCCTGACGCCATCCTGATCGTCGCCTCGGGCAGCGGTGCCGCCATGCCGCACAAGGCGCTGATCGAGCGCGGCTACAAGGGCAAGATTTACCAGACCCACGGCGCGGCCTCGCGCGACCTGATGCGTGTCGGCGGCAAGGACGTGGAAGGTGCGTTTGTCGTGGCCGGTCCCGGCGTCGTGGCCGAGCAGTTGCCCGCCAACCATCCGAGCAAGCAGGTGGCCCTGGTCCACGTAACGGCCTGGGAAAAACTTTACGGCCCGAACAGCCGCAACCCGTTTGCCGGCCACGCCTACGACGCGTCCGTGATCCTGCAGAAAATCATTCCCATTGCCCTCAAGACCGCCAAGCCCGGCACCAAGGAGTTCCGCGGTGCGCTCAAGGCCGCACTTGAAAACGCCGGCCCCATCCCGCTGTTTCACGGCACGGTCAACTACACCGCAACCAACCATGCGGGTTACACCGACGACACCGGCGTGATCATGCAGATCGTCAATGGCGACTGGAAGTTGCAGCCGAAATAAGCAAGCTGCATTGCGGATGCCAGCGGGCGGGTCGGCCTCCAGCCGCCCCGCCCTGCGCCCACCGTTTTCACGGATTTCCTGAAGGTAGTTATGGACTTTTCAATTGCCAGCATCCTGCTGGTCGATGGCCTGACCAATGGCGCGATTTATGCGCTGCTGGGACTGGCCACCGTGCTGGTGTTTGCCGTGACCCGCGTCATCTTCATTCCGCAGGGCGAGTTCGTCACCTATGGCGCGCTGACGCTGGCGATTTTGCAGACCGGCAAGGTGCCGGGCACGATCTGGCTGCTGATGCTGCTGGCCGGCCTGGCCGCGCTGGCCGAAGCCTGGCAAACCTGGAAGCGCTACCGGCTTGCCGGTACCGCGCTGCTGGCCGGCCTCAAGGTGCTGGTCGCCCCGGCCGTGGTGTCGCTGGTCACGCTGTGGGCCGCGCCGCAACAGTTCTCGCTGCTGGTGCAGGCGCTGCTGTCGGTCTGCATCGTCACCTGTTTCGGGCCGCTGGTCTACCGCCTGGCCTACCAGTCGCTGGCCGATGCCAGCTCGCTGGTGCTGCTGATTGTGTCGGTGGGCGTGCATTTTGCGCTGACCGGCCTGGGCCTGCTGTTTTTTGGCGCCGAGGGTTTTCGCAACCCGCCCTTCTGGGACGCACGCTTCAGCCTGGGAGCAGTCAACCTGTCCGGCCAGGCGGTGATCATTGCGCTGGCATCACTCGCGCTGATCGTTCTGCTGTGGCTGTTTTTTGAACGCACCCTGTACGGCAAGGCCCTGCGTGCGACCGCGGTGAACCGGCTGGGCGCACGCCTCATGGGCATCTCCTCGCAGACCGCGGGCCAGTTGACCCTGGCCATGGCGGCACTGATAGGCGCACTGTCGGGCCTGCTTATCGGCCCCACCACCACCGTGTTTTACGACTCGGGTTTTCTCATCGGCCTCAAGGGTTTTGTGGCGGCCGTCATTGGCGGCCTGGCCAGCTACCCGGGCGCGGCCATAGGCGCGCTGGCCGTCGGCATCATCGAAGCCTTCGGCTCCTTCTGGGCCAGCGCCTTCAAGGAAGTCATCGTCTTCACGCTGATCCTGCCGGTGCTGCTCTGGCGCTCGCTCAAGGGCGGGCACTCGGATGAGGAGCACTGACATGACCCTCCGCAAATGGGGCCCGTGGGCGCTGGTCGCCGCGCTGCTGCTGGTCTGTGTCCTGCCCGTGCCGGAGTTCTGGATCACCCAGCTCAACTACATCGGCATCTCCAGCCTGACCGTGCTGGGCCTGATCCTGCTGACCGGCGTCGGCGGCCTGACCTCCTTCGGGCAGGCGGCCTTTGTCGGCATCGGTGCCTACACCAGCGCCTACCTGACGGTGAACGCCGGGCTCTCGCCCTGGGTCACGCTGCTGGTCGGCCTGGGCCTGACCGCGGCCTGCGCCGTGGTGCTGGGCTGGATCACGCTGCGCATGTCGGGCCACTACCTGCCGCTGGCCACACTGGCCTGGGGCCTGTCGCTGTACTACACCATGGGCAACCTGGACGCGCTGGGCAAATACGACGGCATTCTCGGTGTCACCGGCCTGACGCTGTTCGGCTGGGAGCTGGGCCAGGGGCGGGTCTACCTGCTGCTGACCTGGTCGCTGGTGCTGCTGGGCACGCTGGCGCTGATTCACCTGCTCGATTCGCGCGTGGGCCGCGCGATCCGCTCGCTCAAGACCGGCTCGCAAATGGCCGAATCCATGGGCATAGACACCCTGCGCTTCAAGATCGGCATCTTCCTGATTGCCGCGCTGTTTGCCTCGGTGTCCGGCTGGCTGTTTGCGCACTTCCAGCGTTCGGTCAACCCCTCGCCGTTCGGCGTGCATGTGGGCATCGAGTACCTGTTCATGGCCGTGCTCGGCGGTGCCGGCCATGTCTGGGGCGCCATCACCGGCGTGGCGATCACCAAACTCATGGCCGACCAGCTGCAGGTGCTGCTGCCCCTGCTCATAGGCACCAGCGGCAGCTACGAGACCATCGTGTTCGGCGTGCTGCTGGTCCTCACGCTCAAGTACGCGCCTGACGGCATCTGGGCCTTTGTGGACCGCAAGCTGCCCAAGGCCCCACGCAAGGTGGACTGGCAGGATGCCGCCCCGTTGCCGCACCGCGCCAAGCCGGCCGCCGGCGAGATCGTTCTCCAGGCCAGCAACATCCGCAAGGAGTTCGGCGGCCTGGTGGCGGTCAACGACATCAACTTCTCGGTGGCCTCGGGCCAGATCGTCGGCCTGATCGGCCCGAACGGCGCCGGCAAGTCCACCACCTTCAACCTGATCACCGGTGTGCTGAGCCTGACACGCGGCAGCGTGACCTTCCGCGGCGAAACCATCAGCAGCCTGCCCTCGCGCGAGATCGCCAAACGCGGCATTTCACGCACCTTCCAGCACGTCAAGATGATTGCCGACATGACGGTGCTCGAAAACGTGGCGCTGGGCGCACACCTGCGCGGCAGCAAGGGCGCACCATCGGCCATGCTGCGGCTGGACCGCACGGAAGAACAGCGCCTGCTGCGCGAAGCCGAGCAGCAGCTGCGCCGCGTCGGCATGGGCACCCACCTGCATGAGCTGGCCGGCAACCTGGCCATGGGCCAGCAGCGGCTGCTGGAGATTGCGCGCGCGCTGTGCAACGACCCGGCCCTGCTGCTGCTCGACGAACCCGCCGCCGGTTTGCGCTACCTGGAAAAGCAGGCGCTGATCGACGTGCTGCGCCAGCTCAAGGCCGAGGGCATGAGCATCCTGCTGGTCGAGCACGACATGGACCTGGTGATGCAGGTGACCGACCGCATCGTGGTCATGGAATTCGGCACCCGCCTGATCGAAGGCACGCCCGAAGAGATCCAGGCCAGCCCGGCGGTACGCGCCGCCTACCTCGGCACAGAACATTAGTAGGCTGAATCAATGAAATTCACTGTCACTCGACCGCCCCTCGCCGCGCCATGCGGCGTTGCAAATGCGCGCCGGGCCTGCGGGCCCGCCTGTGCTTTGCGCCTTGCCTGGCACACCGCTGGACAGCCGCTTGCCAGCGATTGCACTGATTCAGCCTACTAGGTTTTCCAGCATGAGCACCCCTCTTCTCCAGGTCAAAAACCTCCACGCTGGCTACGGCAAGGCTGAAGTCCTGCGCGGCATCGCCCTGCAGGCCGAAGCCGGCAGCATCATCACCGTCATCGGCCCCAACGGTGCGGGCAAGTCCACCCTGCTCAATGCGCTCATGGGTGTGTTGCCGGCCACCGGCAGCATCGAATACGCCGGCCGCTCCATCATCGGCCTGCCGCTGGAAGAACGCGTCATGCTCGGCATCGCGCTGGTGCCCGAAAAACGCGAGCTGTTCGGCAGCATGTCGGTGGAAGACAACCTGGTGCTCGGCGCCTTTCGCCAGGTGCGCTTGCACAACAAGGCCTGGCGCGACCAGATGGAGGTGGTGTTCGAGCTGTTTCCGCGCCTCAAGGAACGCCGCGCGCAGGAGGCCGGCACACTTTCCGGCGGCGAGCGGCAGATGCTGGCCCTGGGCCGGGCCCTGATGTCGCGTCCCACCTTGCTGATGCTCGACGAACCCAGCCTGGGCCTGGCGCCGCTGATCGTGCGGGAAATCTTCCGCACCATCGAGGCGCTGCGCCAGACCGGCGTGACCACCCTGCTGGTGGAGCAGAACGCGCGCGCTGCCCTCGAAGCGGCCGACCATGGCTACGTGCTGGAGATGGGCGAGATCGGCCTGAGCGGCCTGGCCGCCGACCTGGCAAAAGACCCGCGCGTGGTGGACACTTACCTGGGCGCCTCGCGCAAACCTGCGGCGGCGGCCTGAAGCTTGGCGCATGGACGGCCAGCCCCGCCTTGACGACATCCGGGGCGTCCTGCACAAGGTGCTGGACGCCCCGGTACAAAGAACGGGCTGCATGGCCCGCTGACAGAGTCACCCCCACGACACCCAGGCACAGAGAAAGACCCCAAACCATGAGCGCCCGCGATCGTCCCAAACCTCCCGGCCCCGCAGCCACGGCCACGGTGGATCAGGTCGACACCAGCTACCTGGAAAGCCTGATCGGCTACAACGCCAGGCGCGCGGCGCTGGCGGTCATTGAGGTGTTCATGGAGCGCATGGCGCCTTATGACCTGCGGGTGGTGGATTTTTCGGTGCTGTCGCTGGTCACGCACAACCCCGGCATCACCTCGCGCCAGCTCTGCACGGCGCTGGGCATCCTGCCCCCCAACTTGGTGGCCATGGTCAACAGCCTGGAAAAGCGTGAGCTGATTGCGCGCAAGCCGCACCCGCGCGACGGCCGGGCCATGGGCCTGCACCTCACCGCCAGCGGCAGCAAGCTCATGCGCGACGCCGAACACACCGCGGCAACGCTGGAAGCCGAAGTCGCCTCCCGGCTCTCGGCCAGCGAGACCAAAACCCTGCTCAGGCTGCTGCAAAAGATCTACCTGTGAGGCCTGGCGACCCGCGCCCTTAACGCATTCGTTCCAACTTTTCAAGCCCTTTTGGCTGTGAAGCTACACCCTGCGGGCGCAGGCAGCTATAAAACTAGTAGCAGTCCGGAATTTGCGTTATATTCGCCTTCCAAGCCCGCGCTTGCCGATCAACTCTGACAAAAACGTGACCAGGAGATGCCCCCCATGAGTGCCAAAGAAAATGCCGCCGTCGGACAGCTGTTTGAACTGCTTGAATCGCGTTACGCCCTGCGGGTGTTGTGGGCGCTCAAAGACGGTCATCCGCAAACTTTCCGGCTGCTGCAGGACAGCGTGGGCAGCATCACCCCGAACACCCTGAACACCCGCATCAAGGAACTGCGCGCCGCCGGCCTGATGGGTCACGGCAACGACGGCTACATCGTCACCGCCCTCGGCGCAGACCTGCTCAAACGCCTGAACGACGTGCAGGCCTTCGCCGCCAAATGGACCGCCAGCCAGACCAAGGTCGCGGCCGTCAAGAAAAAATAAGGCACCGCCGCCCCCACAAAAGACAGGCCCTGCGCCTGTCTTTTTATTTGTGGCGGGCGCTTTCAGCGCCGGTTTTCAGGCATAAAATCTGGCCCTAGCCCTTTTAAAGCCTGCGCAGTCAGCTATTAATTTAATAGCACCTGTCTGCGACCGGCGGCCGCAAACAACGCAGCACCTGGCTGCAATTCCTTGTCTTGAAAAGGGCTTTACCGCCCCAAGCTGCCCTCTTGTCCTCCTGAACAACCGCCTTCGACCATGTCCGACAACAAACAACCTGAACAAAATCAAGACCTTAGCGGCGCCCCCAGCCCGGAAGAGCTGGAAGCCGCCCAGGCCGCCAACGAGGCCGACGCACTGAGCGCGGCGCAGGCTGAACTGGCCGTGCTGCAGGCCAAAAACACCGAACTGGTCGACAACTTCCTGCGCGCCAAGGCCGAGGCCGAAAACGCCCGTCGCCGCGCCGACGACGAAATCGCCAAGGCGCGCAAATTCGCCGTTGAAAGTTTTGCCGAAAGCCTGCTGCCGGTCACCGACAGCCTGGAAGCCGGCCTGCTGCAGGCGGACGCCACGGCTGCCCAGATCCGCGAAGGCACCGAAGCCACGCTCAAGCAGCTCAAGAGCGCGCTCGAACGCAACAAGGTGATCGAGATCAACCCCGTTGCCGGAACCCGCTTCGATCCGCACCAGCACCAGGCCATCAGCATGGTGCCGGCCGACCAGGAAGCCAACACCGTGGTCGGCGTGCTGCAAAAAGGCTACCTGATCGCCGACCGCGTGTTGCGGCCCGCGCTGGTCACCGTGGCCGCGCCCAAATAAACGCCGCGAATCGAGGGAGGTGCACTTGAAACACGACAAGTTATCCACAAGTCAACACCACGGTCGCATGACCCCCGGCTGACATCCCCGGCCACCCGTCTTCAAACAACTTAACCAAGAAAATCTAGGAGTAAATCATGGGCAGAATCATCGGTATCGATCTGGGCACCACCAACAGCTGCGTGGCTGTGATGGAGGGCAACGTTCCCCGCGTCATCGAAAACTCGGAAGGCGCGCGCACCACGCCGTCGGTCGTGGCTTACCTCGAAAACGGTGAAGTGCTGGTCGGTGCCTCGGCCAAACGCCAGGCCGTGACCAACCCCAAGAACACGCTCTACGCGGTCAAGCGCCTGATCGGCCGCAAGTTCACCGAAAAAGAAGTGCAGAAGGACATCGACCTGATGCCCTACAAGATCGTGGCCGCCGACAACGGCGACGCCTGGGTCGAAGTGCACGGCAAGAAGATGTCGCCGCAGCAGGTCAGCGCCGACATCCTGCGCAAGATGAAAAAGACCGCCGAAGACTACCTCGGCGAGCCGGTCACCGAAGCCGTGATCACGGTGCCTGCCTACTTCAACGACGCACAGCGCCAGGCAACCAAGGACGCCGGTCGCATTGCCGGCCTGGACGTCAAGCGCATCATCAACGAGCCCACCGCCGCGGCGCTGGCCTTCGGCATGGACAAGCAGGAAAAAGGCGACCGCAAGATCTCGGTCTATGACCTGGGCGGCGGCACCTTCGACATCTCCATCATCGAAATTGCCGATGTCGACGGCGAGAAACAGTTTGAAGTGCTGTCCACCAACGGCGACACCTTCCTGGGCGGCGAGGACTTCGACCAGCGCATCATCGACTTCATCATCGACGAGTTCAAGAAGGAATCCGGCGTCAACCTCAAGAACGACGTGCTGGCCCTGCAGCGCCTGAAGGAAGCCGCCGAGAAGGCCAAGATCGAGCTGTCTTCCAGCGCGCAGACCGACATCAACCTGCCCTACATCACGGCCGATGCGTCGGGCCCGAAACACCTGAACATCAAGATGACGCGCTCCAAGCTGGAGCAACTCGTCGAGGAACTGGTCGAGCGCACGATTGCGCCCTGCCGCGTGGCGGTCAAGGACGCCGGCGTCAGCGGCAGCGACATCCATGACGTGATCCTGGTCGGCGGCCAGACCCGCATGCCCAAGGTGCAGGAAAAGGTCAAGGAATTTTTCGGCAAGGAGCCGCGCAAGGACGTGAACCCCGACGAGGCCGTGGCCGTCGGTGCCGCGATCCAGGGCCAGGTGCTGTCGGGCGACCGCTCCGACGTGCTGCTGCTCGACGTGACCCCGCTGTCCCTGGGCATCGAAACCATGGGCGGCGTGATGACCAAGATGATCAAGAAGAACACGACCATCCCGACCAAGTTTGCACAGACCTTCTCGACCGCCGAGGACAACCAGCCGGCCGTGACCATCAAGGTATTCCAGGGCGAGCGCGAAATCGCCTCGGGCAACAAGGCACTGGGCGAGTTCAACCTCGAGGGTATTCCGCCGGCCGCACGCGGCACGCCGCAGATCGAAGTGTCCTTCGACATCGACGCCAACGGCATCCTGCATGTGGGCGCCAAGGACAAGGGCACCGGCAAGGAAAACAAGATCACCATCAAGGCGAACTCGGGCCTGTCCGAAGCCGAGATCCAGCAGATGGTCAAGGACGCGGAACTCCACGCGGCCGAGGACAAGGAGCGGGTCGAGTTCGTGCAGGCCAAGAACAATGCCGAAGCCATGGTGCACAGCGTGAAAAAATCGCTGACCGAGTACGGCGACAAGCTCGACGCCGGCGAGAAGGAAAAGATCGAGGCCGCCATCAAGGACATGGAAGAAGCGCTCAAGGGCGAGAGCAAGGACGCCATCGACGCGAAAAACGCCGCCCTGATGGAAGCCAGCCAGAAGCTCGGTGAAAAAATGTACGCCGACATGCAGGCATCGCAGGCCGCCCAGGCGGGCGGCGCGGCAGGCGGTGAAGAAGCTGCCGCCAAACCGGCCGCCGACGACAATGTGGTGGATGCCGAAGTCAAGGAAGTCAAAAAGGGCTGATCCCCTTTTTGATGCATCGCCTCCGGGCAGCAAAGCGGAATCGGGGGCTTTCCCCGCATTCCGCTTTGCCGCATCCGGGGCACAGGAATCCTTTCCACTGAACACGCAATTCCCATGGCCATCAAAAAAGACTACTACGACACGCTGGGTGTTCCGAAAAACGCCAGCGATGAAGACATCAAGAAAGCCTATCGCAAGCTGGCGATGAAGCACCACCCTGACCGCAACCAGGGCAGCGCCAGCAAGGCCTCCGAGGAGAAATTCAAGGAAGCCAAGGAAGCCTATGAGATGCTTTCCGATGCGCAAAAACGTGCCGCCTACGACCAGTATGGCCACGCCGGTGTCGATCCGAACCGCGGCGGCGGCCCCGGCGCGGAAGGTTTCGGCGGTTTTGCCGAAGCCTTTGGCGACATTTTTGGCGATGTCTTTGGCGGCCAGCAGGGGCGCGGCGGCCAGCGCGGCGGCCGCCAGGTCTACCGCGGCGGCGACCTCAGCTATGCGATGGAAGTCACGCTGGAAGAAGCGGCCACCGGCAAGGACGCGCAGATCCGCATCCCGAGCTGGGACGACTGCAACACCTGCCACGGCACCGGTGCCAAACCCGGCACCAAGGTGGTCACCTGCACCACCTGCCACGGCCACGGCGTGGTGCAGATGCGCCAGGGCTTTTTCAGCGTGCAGCAGACCTGCCCGCAATGCAAGGGCACCGGCAAACTGATCCCCGAGCCCTGCGTCGCCTGCCACGGCGTCGGCAAGACCAAAACCACCAAGACCCTGGAAGTCAAGATTCCGGCTGGCATCGACGACGGCATGCGCATCCGCTCCACCGGCAACGGCGAGCCGGGCACCAACGGTGGCCCGCCAGGTGACCTCTACATCGAGATCCGCCTGAAGAAACACGACATCTTCGAGCGCGACGGCGACGACCTGCACTGCGTGGTGCCCATTGGCATGCCCGCAGCCGCGCTGGGCGGCGAGATCGAGGTGCCGACGCTGGCCGGCAAGGCCGCCATCGACATCCCCGAGGGCACGCAGACCGGCAAGCAGTTCCGCCTGCGCGGCAAGGGCATCAAGGGCGTGCGTTCGAGCTACCCCGGCGACCTGTACTGCCACATCACGGTGGAAACGCCGGTCAAGCTGACCGAGCACCAGCGCAAGCTGTTCAAGGAACTCGACGAGTCCCTAAAAAAGGGCGGCGCCAAACACTCGCCGACCGAAGAAAGCTGGACCGACAAGCTCAAGGGCTTCTTCAGCGCCTAAGGCTGCGGGCGCAGTTGCTATTTATTTGATAGCATATTGCGACCGACGGTAAAGGGCGAGGAGTACTTTTTATATGGAACAGGCGTTAGCCGTGCTACCTCTCCCGGCCCGCCTCCTGCGCCACCTTCTGCACCGGTGACAGCAGATATTCCAGCACGGTACGCCGCCCCTGATGGATCTCCGCCTGAACCACCATGCCGGGCGCCAGCTTGAGCACTTCGCCGCTTGATGCCCGCAGTTCCTGGCTCGCCAACTTGACCAGCGCCTTGTAGCTTTGTGGGTTTTGTCCCAAGGCCGTGGCTTTTTGCGGATCATTGGCCGACGAATCGGCGCTGATCAGCGCCACCGTGCCTTCGAGCATGCCGTACTTCTGGAACGGATAGGCTTGCAGCTTGACCTTGACGCCCTGACCCGGAGCCACAAAACCCACATCTTCATTGTGGATTGCCACCTCGGCATAGAGAGGTTCATTTTTGGGAACCAGGTTGAGCAGAGTAGCCCCCGGTTGCACCACCGCGCCAGGGCTGTAAGTCGCCATGTCTTTCACGGTGCCGGCTTCCGTCGCCGTGAGCTCCAGCAGGCCAGATTTATAAACCTGCTTCTGCAGCTCCCCGTCCGTGCGTTGCTGCTGACTCTGCAGCTCAACCCGCTCGTTGAGCAATTGGCTTTCATAGCCCGATTTGATCTGCGCGAGTTTCTTGCGCGACTGTTCCACCACAGATGTCATTGAGCCTATATTGGCTTCCTGGATCTTGAGCTCCTGCTCCTTCTCGATCTTCTCGCGAATCTTGTCGTTGGCACCAAGTTCCGATACAAAACCTTCTTTGACCAGTTTTTCGTATGAGCTGGCAGACTGCTGATACAAAGGGACTGTGGCCCGCAGCTTGGCCAGTTGCTGGCGTGCGGCGATCAGATCGTGCTGGGCGCGCTCCAGAGCGGCCTGCTCCTGCGCCTGTGCATCCAAGTAACTCTGGCGCCTGGCCCGGTATTGCGCCAGTACCTGGGCAGCCACTTCCGGTGGGTCGCGGACGTCGAGCAGCAGCGGCTGACCGCGCAATTCGGCATCGATTCGGCGCAAGCTGAGGGCTTTGAGCGCCGAATCCGCCCTCAAGGTACCCATGTCGGCACTGGCGGTGGTGGCGTCCATACGCATCAGTACTTGGCCCGCCTTGACTTCTTCGCCGTCGCGTACTAGCACCTCGCGCACAATGCCCGCCTCGGCGGGCTGAATTACTCGGCTGTAGTTGCGCGGCACCAGCCGGCCTTCGGCACCGGCAATGATGTCCAGCTTGCCGAAGGTCGCCCAGGCCAGCAACACGCCGAACAAGCCCATCGTGACATAGCCGACGGTACGAGGCAGCCGCGAGGGCGGTTGCTCCTGAATCGTCAGCAGGTCAGGCGTGAAATCGGCGGCTTCGGTGGCGAACACATTCATCAGAAATCTTTCGTCACAGCAGTTTCACGTTGCCTTGTTCGAGCTCACTGCGGCTTTTCAGGTTTTGCCAATCGGTGCCCGCCGCCAGACTGACCTGGGCAGCGCCCAGGCCAATGCCAGCCAAACTCCCAGCGGTGGCGTACTGGTAGCTCAAGTCGCCGCCCAGCGCCGCCGTGTTGCTGCCTTGTAAGTGCGCATCGAGCAGACTATTCATGAGGGCCCAGCCATTCGCAGTTGCCGGATTCGCAGCACGCGCTGCATCAAATTTCTGCACCAGCTTGGAAAAATCAAACACCTCGACCTGTTGGTTGCGGGTCTTGTCGGTGGACGTTGCGTCGTAGTCACCCTCCGCAGTCACAATCTGGAGCTTGCAAACACCCTTGTTAGCGCTGCCTGCGTACCATTTTGAGAAAGTGATGCTATCGCCCAAACCGGCATCAAGCACCAGATCGGAGCCATTTTTGGCCAGCCTGAGGTCCGCATAACGGATGCCTTTACCCAGACTCACGATGTCGTTCGCAAGCGCTTCTTGTCCTGAGTTCAGGATATCGGCGCCATCGCCCCGGTTGAAACCAAGCAAATCGACACCTTGACCAAAATTGATGGTGTCGTTGCCTTTGCCGCCGAACAGCCAACTCGCACCTTCGCCATCTGTCAACACATCGACTCCAGCACCTCCATCGAGCAGATTGCTGCCGGCAGCATCCATCAATTGATCGCGCCCTTGGCCGCCTTGCAGGATGTCTGTGCCACTACCCGAACCAGCATTCAAAACATTATTTCCGGAATTGCCGACCAGCCAATTGTCGAGCGAGTTCCCCATGGCGTTGATCGCGCCAGAACCGTCCAGGACGAGCGCCTGCATATGCGCTGGCAATACATAATTGACAGTGGAAATTACAGTATCCCAACCGTCCTCGTAGCCGCCCCAAATCTGGTCGTCAGCGCTGGACAAGGTACCCGGGTCGGTAGATGTCGAGGTTCTTTTACCGCCACCGCGGCGCCCCGGTTTTCCGGGCGAGGTGCCGGGGCCATCGTTCCAGTTTGTGTCGTGGCCTGGTGGCGGCGGGTCTTCACCGTTGCCCACGCCCTCGTTGCCCTTGCCGCAATCATCGGAGATGGTGGCTTGAAAATTGAACTCGTCAACCGCGGTGGCGCCAGACCGATCGGTAGCGATAACGCGAATATCGAAATCTGTCGCGCCCACGGCTATGCCACGAAAAGTCCGCGTCGCCACGTCGAAACTTAGCCAAGTTGGCAAAGCTTGCACATTGCCGTCAGCATCGACTGCCTGCGCGGCATAGGTCAATACATCGCCTTGATCAATATCCGAGAAAGTTAACGGGGGCAATCCGAAAGCAACCGTCTGCCCGACCGCGACGACACGGTCCGCCAGCGGTACATTGAGCACGGGCGCATCGTTGACCCCCGTAACCGTAACGACGACCTCACTGTTCCCTAAAGCCGGCTCAACACTATCGTCCTGAGCAGTGTAGCTAAATGAATCTGTCACTGTCTGGCCAGCAGCAAGGCTCTGAACCTTGATGTCCACATTATTAAGCGCGTAAACGTAGTCGCCGTTGGCTGCCAGGGTCAGCTGGCCGTACTGTCCAACCTTGACCCCGAAATCAGCCACGGCCAGATGGTCGCCCGTATCAACATCACTGTCGTTGGTCAGGACATTACCGGTGACTTCCGGAGTGACATCCTCCTGAACTTGCGCAACATCAGCAAGTACTATCGGCCCGTCATTTGTTCCCCTGAGGATAAAGCTGACCGTGGATACCGCTTCCAACGCCCCAAATCCATCATCATGAACTGTGTAGCTAAAACTTTCCTCCCGGGTATCCCCCGCGCCAAGCGCTTGTATGTCGGCTCGCGCGTTGTCCAGAACGTACAGATAACTTCCATCCCCCGCCAGGGTCAATGAGCCGTACAAACCTGCAAAGGTGCCAGGATTTTTGACGGTCAGGGTCTGCCCTTCATTGGGATCGTTGTCGTTGCTCAGCACGTTGCCCGACGCTGTCACCGTAACATCTTCAGCGACCTCAGCATGGTCAGCCAGCGCTTCAGGGGCACGATTGAGTACGGATTCGTCCAATGGAAGCGACACATTGCCGCAGAATGAAAGGCTATCCACACGTTCAGAGGAGACCATCCAGTTTTTGAGGATGACACGATCTCCATTCGGCACCCCGGCTTCGAGGACATCGATCAGCAGATCGTCACCTACGCTGCTGAAAACAAGATCGGAGACAGCGATGTCGCCGCTGAAGTGCAGGCGACCGCTACCCTCTGAGTCAATCACGGTGTCGATCCCATCGCCACGAGAAAACGCATAAGTGTCATCTCCGGCGCCACCGCGGAGTTCGTCATCTCCGCGCCAGCCAGCCAAGGTGTCGTTACCGTTCAAGCCGTACAGGATGTTGTCTTGCGAGTTGCCAATGAGAACGTTGTCGGCACTGTTGCCATTGCCTGTCAGCGCTGAGTCTTCCAGTACCAGCCCCTCCAGATCGGCCGAAAGAGTGAAGTCATTGATCGCTGTGCGGACGGTGTCGAACCCTTCATTTGCACTCTCAACCACCTGATCGAGAACGTCGTCCACCAGGTAGGTATCGTCGCCGAGCCCGCCGATCATGCGGTCGGCGCCGGCCCCGCCATCGAGCCTGTTGTGTCCAACGTTCCCTGTCAGGACCTGGTCACCTGCACCGGTGGAAGCATCAATGTCAAGATTCGAGCCGGTCGATAAAAGCGTGACCGTCTCGACGTTGACGGTTGCGACGCTGGCTGTTGAATAAACGGCATCAACGCCCTGCCCCGCCTCCTCGACAACGCTGTCTGCGGTCCAGTTGAAACTTGCCGCGCGATCCACTCCAAACCGATGTTCTTCATCACACAGATTCACCTGCACCGGTTTGCCTTCCGGATTGAGGGTTGCGATGCCGTCGACCATATAAATATCGTCGCCCGTACCGCCCCGCATGGTGTCGATGCCAGCACCGCCATCGAGGACATCGTTGTTGCTTACATTCAGTGGCCCATCATCGCCACCATAAAGATGGTCGTCTCCGTCGCCACCCAACAAAAGATCGTTACCCGAGCCGCCGTCCAGGGCGTCATTTCCGGCGCCACCATCGAGCGTGTCGTCATTGGTGTGAAACCGCTCGCTGGCTGGGGTGACTTCAACGTCATATTGAATGTAGGCCTCGGAGCGGGCAACCAGGCCATCCGCGCCGCCATGCAGCACATCATCGCCTTGGTCACCGAACAGCTGGTCGTTCCCCGATCCCCCATCCAGTTGGTCATTTCCGCCGCCCCCATGAAGCTCGTCGGCATTCTCAGCCAGCAATTCAACGTGTCTGGAAACGCCGCCGTAGTACTGATCTGCGACTTCAAGATACGCGTAGATGGCGTCCGCGCCGCCGTACATCACGTCATCGTCATCACCACCATCCATAACATCGTTGCCCGCTCGACCGTCCATGGCGTCATTACCACCGTGACCCAAGGCGGTGTCGTGGCCATCATTGCCAATGACACGGTTGGCAGCGCTGTTCCCCTCGATTTGATGCGACCCGTAGGCTACCGAGCTGTCGGTAGAAAAATCACCCAACAATGTCAGGTTTTCCACATGGTCAGACAGGGAGTAGGATGACGAGCTGCGGACCTCATCGGTCCCCTCATTCGCCAACTCGATCACCACGTCTGACGCACGGTCGGTGTAGTAGACGTCGTTTCCAACGCCACCTACCAGCGTATCGGTTCCGCCGCCACCATTGAGCGTATCGTCGCCCTCCAGCCCCTCGAGGCGGTTTGCGCTGTACCCACCATGGATCGTGTTCGCCAGCTGATTGCCACGCCCGTACAGGCCGACGGTTACTGAGGAATCGTAAAGGCGCAGATCTTCCACGCCTGCTCCCAGCGTGTAGGAAACCTCAGAATAAACTCTGTCGTGCCCTTCACCATCGAGCTCCGACACGACATCGCCGGCATCGTCTACGTTGTAGCCGTCATCGCCTTGACCGCCCGACATGAAGTCGGAGCCGATCCCACCATTCAACCAGTCGTTGCCGCTACCGGCTATAAGCGTATCGTCCCCGCCGTTTCCATAGAGTTCATCGTCGCCCTCCAGGCCGTCAAGTACATTGGCGGCACTGTTGCCGTAGAGTTCGTTGGCAAGTTCATTGCCGGTGCCGCCGATATTCGCATTACCCATAAGGTACAGATCTTCCACATGGGCGCCCAGGCGGTAGCCGTCCAGCGTGGTTTCCACCGCGTCCCGGCCACCCGACCACTCGTCAGCGTTCTCTTCGACAACGGTATCGCCCACTGAGTCCACCACGTAGGTGTCGTAGCCATCACCACCCTGCATAAGGTCGTCACCCGTGCCACCGTCGAGTCGGTCGTGGCCCCCCTTGCCAATCAGGGTGTCTACGCCTCCGAGACCGTTCAGCTGATTGCTCCGACTGTTACCGATGATGACGTTGGACAGATTGTTGCCGACGCCGATCTGCCCGTATCCGTAGCTATAACTGTCGCCATACAGCAGATCCTGCGTCAGATCACCCTCGCGCGGTCCATTGGCAAAGCCGTCGACCAAGGTGAGGTTCTCAAGATTGGCGCCCAGCACGTAATCATTGAGCGAAAGGACCGTGTCGATCCCTTCCTCGTTTTCTTCCACGATTTGGTCGTCATCACCATTTTGGTACTCAAAATGAATCCAAAGGCTCCCCCTCTGGGCCCACTGGTCCCACCACTGTGTTGACGAATCCACCACATAGGTGTCGTCGCCTGTTCCGCCCTGCAAAATGTCGCCACCCCAGTAGCCCACCAACAAATCGTTGCCACCGCCTCCGACCAAAAGGTCGCCATTGATGTCGCCCCAAAGTTGATCATCTCCTTCACCCCCGAACAATTCATCGCCTTGCGGCGAAGAAATGTCGATCCGCAAGGTGCCTTGCCCCGGCAGCCCAACCCCGGTTTCCTTTTCAAATGAGCTGTGATACAGATGGTCCAGCATGCGTTCGCCGTCCATTGACAGATAAGGCACGTACTCGGCATCGCCTGCTATCTTGAACGGGGCGCGGTTGAAATAGTCGAGAAGACCATTTGCGGAATAGGCGGTAAGCACATTGTCTGCCGCGTTGCCAACGATACGGTTGCTCTCCACAGCGCCATGCCCATCAATGGATGCAGCGCCTTCCAGGGTCAGCGACTCAATGCCAGACCCCAGTGTGTAAGACACGCTGCTGTAGACATGGTCCTGCCCACCTGAAACAAGCACACCTGCTTGACGCGTCGTCGCCACGTCTTCAACCCTGTCGCCGAGGTTGTCAACATGGAAGATGTCATTGCCCATGCCTCCCGACATGACGTCGGCACCCGAGCCGCCGTCAAGAACGTCGTTCCCATTAGCTCCGGCCAATATGTCATCACCGGCCAGACCCATGAGGGTGTTAGACAACTCGTTGCCATACAGCCCGTTGTCAAAATCGTTGCCGGTGCCACTGACAGCGGCCCCGGCGAGGACCAGGTTTTCAACGTTTGGCACGGCGAGGGTGTAGTCAAACTGGGCTATCACAGTGTCGTGCCCTTGGCCCTCCAACTCGATGACCTGATCACCAGACTGGTCGACCAGGTAGGTGTCGTCACCGGCGCCTCCGGTCATTTGGTCGGCGCCGGCTCCGCCGTCAATCCAGTCATTGCCCGCCCGGCCATCAATATTGTCGTTGCCATCGAATCCGTAGAGGGAGTCATTCAGTGCGGTGCCAAAAAGGCTGTCATCGCCTTCAGTCCCGTCAATAAACATGGGCAAGGCGGCCAACAGTTCGCTGTAGCTGATGACCTGTCCCGAGGCAAGCTCGAAGTATTCGATCACACCGCTACCGTAGGGGTCTTCAGGATCGAAACCTTCTATGTGAATTTCATCGCCTTCGGGGCTGGTGATTTTGAGAGAGCCCAAACCCAAACGAAATCCGTCGAGAGAAAACCATGATGCAAGCCTCAGAGTGTCCACGCCGCCGCCGTCACGTATCACTTTGACGCCTTGAGCCGAAGCGATCACATAGGTGTCGTCGTCTTCCCCCCCATCCATCAAATCCTTGCCGGCATCGGCGTAGAGCGTGTCTTTCCCCGCCCCTCCGAACAAACTGTCGCTTCCACTACCACCTACCAATACGTCGTCACCCGCACCGCCCTGCATATGGTCGTCACCGGCCCCACCATAGAGCATGTCGTTGTCGGCCCCGCCATCAAGGATGTCGTCCCCCTGCTCGCCCTGCAATATGTCAGCGCCGACGCCGCCTAGCAGCGTGTCGTTTCCCCCTCCGGCTATCAGGGTGTCAGCACCCGCACCGCCGTCCAGGTAATCCGCATAGTCGTAATAGAGTATCGAGGCGTCGGCAGGCGGCTCAATTCCCAAGAGCCAATCATCTGCTGTCGTTTGCGCAACGTTGACAGTGACGTAGTCACCAAACAGCAAGTCGTCGTCGCCTCCTCCATGCAAAATATCAGCACCCAGGCCACCAACCAAAATGTCATTGCCCTGGCCACCATCGAGAAAGTCATCCCCAACCGGGTAGTACGCAAGGCCGGAACTGATGCCAAACTTGCCCGAATCGCCGTAAATTCGGTCGGCTCCGGCGCCTCCCCGAATGTCGTCATGCCCCAAGTTACCAAAAGCCACGTCGTCGCCCGCGCCAAGATCGATGATGTCTGTGGCGATACCGCCCATAACGATGTCGTTGCCCGTTCCTGCATCGGTCTCAGTGACCCAGCTTTGCATTGCAGCATCCAGCGGATTGATGGTTCCAGAGTACGCAAAGTAGTTAACGTCAACCGTCTTGCTGGCCTCTGCCGTGCCCGCTTGAGCCTGTGGGTCGTAACGCGTGTTGTTGGTGCTGACGTGCATCACGCCCTGCGCATTCTTGTATACCCCCCACGTTGCACCCTGCGCCAGTACGGTTCGGGCATCCTCTGGCGCTATCCAACTGTCGTTCGGGCCCCGTCGTCCACTAATGCCCGGCGTGACGTGCGTGAGAATAATGTCATTGCCCTCTCCGCCAATCAGCGTGTTTAAACCTACGCCACCGGCAATCAAGTCATTGCCCGCACCGCCGTCGATGAAGTTTTGCGCCGCGTCGCCAATCAGCGCATCGTTGCCGTCCAGGCCGTAGATTTCGATCTTCTTGATGCTGCTGGAGGTGTTGTAGACCGTGAGCGCATCGCTGTTGCCGGGCGCTTCCATGGTGGCGCTGCCGGTGTAGGTCACTTCGCCGGTGTCCGGACTGACGGTGGTGTTCACTGGCACGGTATCGCCGTTCACGACACGGATTTGGGTGGGGCTGACGGGCAGGGCCGCATCACTGGTGAGGGTGATGCCGAACTTGCCCTGGCTCCAGTTGTTCAGGACGATGGCCTCCTTGTCTGCCAGCCGCCCGGTGCGGTGAATCACAAGAGTGCCATTGCTGTCAGCCGCGGTGCCGTTGGGGGTGAGCGCATTGGGCTTGAACTGGAACTGGTATTTCTTGTCGTCGCTGATCCAGGCGCGCCCGAGCAGCGGGCTGATGCTTTTGCCGCCGCTCAGGGTGTCGGCATCTATCTTGATGATGCCAGTGCCGTCGGTATCCCCGATGGTGTCCGTCCCCCAGCCGGCCAAGTCGCTAGAGGTAAAGGTGTAGGTGTCGGTGCCGTTACCACCATAGAGCTTGTCGTCGCCTTTGCCGCCGTCCAGGGTGTCGTTGCCATCATCGGCCAGCAGCACGTCGTTCTTGTTGCCGCCGGTGAAGGTTTCGGCAGCAAAGTTGCCAACGAAGATTTGGGTTTTGTCGACATCGCGCGCCGTGGCGGTCACCGCACTGGTGCCTGTATTGACATTCCACTGCTCGTAGGTGGTGGCCACGGCATAGGCGCCATGGGCCAGCGCCTTCGGGTCGAGCCAGAGCTTGGTGTAGATGGCCGCTTTATTTTGCGCGCCTTGCAGGCCATCACCGATGGCGCTGGTGTATTGCAGCAGGGCACCCGTCTGGGTGAAGAATTCCTTGCCTGCGTAATCGGTGCCTTGCCAGTAGTACCACTCGATGCCTTGGGCTATCAAGGCGTCCTGCGCTTGTTTGTTCAGGCCGGCTATGTCGGTGCCGAGTTTGTTCAGGTCGGCGGCGAAGTGGGTGAGTTTGCCTTGGCCTACGACCGCGCTTTGTTCGCTGCGGATCAGGTCTACCAGGAAATTCTTTTCAACACTTGTTCCGGTGTTAAAAGCGTACAGCTTGTCGTCCATGATCAGTGGCACCACACTGGTGGATGCATAAGTGGCCAACCTGAAACCGTCGTTCATCCGGGCCGCAGTCAGCAGGGCCAACGAATGCAATTGAACAGCAGTCGCCTGACTGCCATTGATATCGATCCGGGTGTCGCTACCCGCCACCGTGTTGGCATCAAAACGCAAGGCGTTCAAAATTTCACCTTGCAGATAGTGGTTGGCGACTTGTGCTTCACGGCTGGAGAAGTCACTGATCGCTTTGTCCATCGCGGCATCGGAATAGCCAGCCAAGAAGAGCTGCGCTCTTACCAACGCGAGCATCACCGGATTTGCCGCAGTGAGTTGGAACGGCGCTTCGTCAAACACGACAGCCGGCCGGTTGAACCAGGTCGCCATGACAGAGGCCAAGCCGCCACCCAGGGAATGCCCGCTCAGGGTGATGTTGCCGCCGTACGTTTGTTTTACCTGCTGGTACACCAAGGCCGCGTTGGTCACCTGCCAGGACGGTAGTCCAATACCGGCTGTGGCGTTGCTTGCCCAGTCGACATTCTCGTTTGTACCCGTGTAGGCCAGCACGATTTCGTTTGTGCCTGAGCGCTTGAAGACGCCGTAAGAAAAGCCGAGAAGGTTGTCGTCTATGTTTTCAAGCAGAGTCCAGCCTTGGGGGAGGTCGGGGCGATTTTCAGCATCGTTCTCCACGTTATAGACGTACAAGGAAAGCAATGCGTATTCTTGAGTTGTTGCCATGATTAACCTCTCTTTTTGCAGTTTTTACTAATGTGCTTTGCATCAATAGTGACTCGAGATGGCGTCTGTATTGACAAAATTCGATCTTCTTCGTCTCGTTGCTGTGCGGTATATCTAGTCTTCATTTCTTCAGGCTTTCGGCGTTGGCGCATCAGGTTGTGCGACATGCCATACACCCAAGGTTCGATCTCAGGTGGCCACGGCCATTCGCGGCCACTCGCATCGGGCACAAACTGCACATAGTGCGGGGTGGCGCAGTAGTAGTTGTGATTCCAGTCCCAGCCTCTATCTGCTGCTGGCGCCACGAGCACGGGCTGCTTCTGTGGCGATATGGCGAGCAACATGAGCGCGGCTTCGCCTTCATAGACGTACTTCTTGCCACCCCACTGGAACGAGAGCATTTCCGTTTTGTCTTGGCCGTAGCCAATGTCAAACGGGTTGCCACCTGCTCCCTTGAGGCTGTACACGACGCTGCGCTTGACCCAAATCGTCTCTCCCGTGTTCAGCGGAACCTCTTCCTCCCATTGCACGGTTTTGCTGCACGCCGATAGCAGCGTTGTCGCGGCCAAGGCCAGGATTGTTGCGATGCGTTTGAAACTGTTCATGCGTGAACCCTCTTTTCAGTGTTGAAGTGCCTGTGTGTTTGCATTCGCGACCGCGCATCGATGCCACCGCTTAGATCACGTGTGATCGCCCTCCGACTGACTGCAGGTTTACACAATTTATGCTGGTAGCCCTTTTCGGTTGGTCTTTTGTTGCTATTGATTCGATCGTTTTTGATCTTCTCAGCGCCCGTGCCGTGAGTGATGAAGACGCCGGTGCTGTCCGCCGCTGTGCCGGCAGGCGTGAGCGCATTGGGCTTGAACTGGAACTGGTATTTCTTGTCGTCGCTGATCCAGGCGCGCCCGAGCAGGGGGCTGATGCTTTTACCCCCACTCAAGGTGTCGGCATCTATCTTGATGATGCCCGTGCCGTCACTGTCGACGATGGTGTCCGTCCCCCAGCCTGCCAGGTCTGTGGAGGTAAAGACGTAGGTGTCAGTTCCGGTTCCGCCGTAGAGCTTGTCGTCGCCTTTGCCGCCATCCAGGGTGTCCTCACCGTCATCGGCCAGCAGCACGTCGTTTTTGTTGCCACCGGTGAAGGTTTCGGCGGCAAAGTTGCCTATAAATATCTGGTTCTTGTCTAGATTGAGCGCCGTGGCGGTCACCGCACTGGTGCCTGTGTTGACGTTCCACTGCTCGTAGCTGGTGCCCACGCCATAAGCACCATGGGCTGCGGCCTTGGGGTCGAGCCAGAGCTTGGCGTAGATGGCCGCTTTGTTTAGGTTGGTGAGTGATGTGCCGTCTGCCTTGACCTCGCTTTGCGCGAGGGTGTATTGCAGCAAGGCGCCGGTCTGGGTAAAGAATTCCTTGCCCGCGTAATCCTTATCCTGCCAGTAGTACCATTCGATGCCTTGGGCGATGATGGCGTCTTGGGCCTGCTTGTTCAGGCCGACGATGTTGGTGCCTAGCTTGTTTAGGTCGGAAGCGAAGTGGGTGAGTTTGTCGCCGGTGCCTTGTTCGCTGCGGATCAGGTCGATGAGGAAGTTGCGCTGGTTACTCGAAGCGACGTCATAGGCATACAAGTTGCCATCCATCATCAGAGGGATACTGCGCTGCACGGCAATGGTTGACACGCGGAAACTCTCGCTCATCAAGCCGGCGGTCAATAGAGCTTGTGAGTGCAAGTCAATGCGACGGCTGAGCATGTTATCCACACCGAACTCGACACGGTTTTCTGTGCCCGTGACGGTGGGTAGAAACATGCGCAAGAGTTGCAGAGCCTCTTCGGAGGAATAGTAGCTGGTTACGGCGGCTTCGCGCTGCGTAAAGTTACCCAGTACCTCGAAGCTGTTCAGCGCAGGGTTTGAAAGACCTGTCGTCAACGATATCCAGTTCCTTGCGGACAAGACTGCCAAGGGATTGCGCGCCGTGGCTTCAAAGGGGGCCGGGTCAAACACAGTGGACGGCCTGTCAAACCACACGCCCATGATGGAGGCCAGGCCACCGCCCAGGCTGTGGCCTGCGAACGTGACGTTACTCGCGCCATAGGTACTTATTGCGTTGGCCGCTACACGGGCTGCTGCATTGACTTGCAAGCTTGACAAGCCCACGCCAGCAGGCAAATTGGCTAACAAGAAGTCAGCGACTTGCTTTTCGTTGGTGCCGGTGAACGAAACGACCACCTCACCTGTGGCGCTGTTTTGGAACACGCCGTAGGAGAAGCCGATGGCGTCGTCGGGGTGGTATTCGAGTCGAGCCCAACCATCTGGAAGCTCAGGTCGGTTTTCCAGATTGCGGGTTACGTTGTAAACATACAGAGCGAGTTGAGCTGCAACTTCTTTCGAGGCCATGGTCATTTTTCCTTTCTTTTGCACAAGTCGCCGGTGAAGGCGGGGTCGATCCGCTGTTTCGATGGGCTTTGAACTGCGCCTGGGTAATCTTCAGTCTGTCGCTCCTGTGCGGAGTATCGCTTTTTCATTTGATTTGGTGCATGGCGCTCGAGCAACAAATTCGGCACGAGATCGTACAGCCATGATTCGATCTTTGAAGGCCATGTCCATGCGTTGCCAGTTTGATCCGGCACGAGTTGGACGTAATAGGGAATGGTGCAAGGATAGTTGTGCCGAGCTTCCCACGCGTTATCCTCGGCTCTAGCTACAAGCACAGGTTTCTTCTGTGGAGAAATAGCCAGTAGCATGATTCGTGCATCCCCTTGATAGCGATAGGTCTTCCCGTTCCAAGCGAACTCAATCGCCTCGTCTCTCTCGGGCCGATACTTGATGTCCAGCGGGTTACCTGCGCCACCCTGCGCGGAGTACACAACGGTCCGTTTGACCCAAATCGCCTCCCCAGTATTCAGAGGAACTTCTTCTTCCCACTGCACGGTTTTGCTGCACGCCGATAGCAGCGTTGTCGCCGCCAAGGCCAAGACCGTTGCGATTCGTTTGAAACTGTTCATGCGAGAGCCCTCTTTTCAGCGTTGAAATGCCTGTGTGTTTGTATTCGCGACCACGCATCGATGCCACCGTTCTCATTACGTATCAGCAACCTCCGACTGATTGCAGGTTTGCACAATTTATGCTGGTAGCCCTTTTCGGTTGGTCTTTTGTTGCTATTGATTCGATCGTTTTTGACCTTCTCAGCGCCCGTGCCGTGAGTGATGAAGGTGCCGGTGCTGTCAGCCGCGGTGCCGTTGGGGGTCAACGCATCAGGCTTGAACTGGAACTGGTATTTCTTGTCGTCGCTGATCCAGGCGCGCCCGAGCAGGGGGCTGATGCTTTTGCCACCGCTCAGGGTGTCGGCATCTATCTTGATGATGCCGTCGGTATCACTGATGGTGTCGGTTCCCCAGCCGGCCAGGTCGCTGGAGGTGAAGGTGAAGGTGAAGGTGAAGGTGAAGGTGAAGGTGAAGGTGTAGGTGTCGGTGCCGTTGCCGTTGCCGTTGCCGTTGCCGTTGCCGTTGCCGTTGCCGCCATAGAGCTTGTCGTCGCCTTTGCCGCCATCCAGGGTGTCGTCGCCATCATCGGCCAGCAGCACATCGTTCTTGTTACCCCCGGTGAAATTGTCGGCGCCACCCTGCCCGACGAAGATCTGGCTTTTGTCGACATCGCGCGCCGTGGCAGTCACCGCGCCGGTGCCCGTATTGACGTTCCACTGCTCGTAGGTGGTGGCCACGGCATAGGCACCATGGGCCAGCGCCTTGGGGTCGAGCCAGAGCTTGGTGTAGATGGCTGCCTTGTTCTCCGCGCCTTTCAGACCATCACCGATGGCGGTGGTGTATTGCAACAATGCGCCGGTTTGGGTAAAGAATTCCTTGCCCGCGTAATCCTTATCCTGCCAGTAGTACCATTCGATGCCTTGGGCGATGAGGGTGTCTTGCGCGGCTTTGTTCAGACCGGCGATGTTGGTGCCTAGCTTTTGCAGGTCGGCGGCGAAGTGGGTCAGTTTGTCGCCTGTACCTTGCTCGCTGCGGATGAGGTCGACCACGAAGTTGCGTTCAGTGCTGGATGCAGCATCGTAGGCGTATAGCTTGCCGTCCAGGATCAAGGGAATGCTGCGTTGCACGGCAACGGTGGACAAGCGAAAGCTTTCACTCATCAGTCCGGCTGTCAGCAACGCTTGCGAGTGCAGGTCGATACGACGGCTGAGCATGTTGTCTACGCCGAACTCGATTCGATTTTGCGTGCCTACTACGTCGGGCAGGAACATCCGCAGAAGCTGTAGCGCTTCTTCAGACGTATAGTAGCCAGTGACAGCGGCTTCGCGTTCCGTAAAGTTGCCGAATACCCCATAGCTGTTGAGCGATGGATTGATGATCCCGACCGCCGCCAGTCCTTCCTTTGCGGCATCAACTGCATTCGGATTGCGCGCGGTGATCTCGAAGGGCGCGGAATCAAAAACCGCCGCAGGCCGGGCGAACCAGACGGCCATGACTGAGGCCAGGCCACCGCCCAAGCTGTGGCCGGTGAAGCTGACGTTGGCTGCGCCGTACTTTTCGATGATCCGCCCCGCGACGAGCGCGGCAGCCGCGACCTGTGGACTGTACAACCCCGCCCCCGCAGGCAGGTTTGCCAGCAGAAAGTCAGCAGCCTTCTTTTCATTGGTACCGGTGTATGAAACTACGACTTCGCCGGTTGCGCTGTTTTGAAAGACGCCGTAGGAGAAGCCGGTGGCGTCGTCGGGGTGGTATTCGAGTACCCTCCAGTCGACTGAAGGTAGTTCCGGCCGATTGTCCAAACGGCCAGTTACGTTGTAAACGTAAAGCGAAAGTTGCGCCAGTTCTTCTTTGCTAGCCATTTCATTTTTCCTTCTTCTTGCACAGATCGCCATTGAAGGCGGGGTCAATCTTTTGCATGTACTGAGATTGAGGATCGGTCCAGAACGGTTGTTTCATTTTTTCTGCCTGCAGATATTTAGTCTCCATCTTGTTAGGGTCGCCGATGTCCAGCAGCAAGTTTGTAGGGAGGTTGTAAAGCCAGGGCTCGATGCTGGTAGGCCAAGTCCAGTTCTTGCCGTTCTCATCTGGCACAAGTTGAACGTAAAACGGAGCTGTACAAAGATACTTGTGCCGCCAGTTCCATGAATTCGCCTCTGCCGGAGCAATCAAGGAAGGTTGCCCATGTGGCGAGACAGCAAGCACCATAATCCGAGCTTCTCCCTTGTAGTGAAAGGTTTTTCCCTTCCATGTGAACTCTAAGGCTTGGTCTTTCTCCGGCCGATAGGCAGTGTCCAGCGGATTTCCCGCCCCACCCTGCCGCGAATAAACAACCGTACGCTTGACCCAAATCGTCTGACCCGTATTCAGGAGAACTTCTTCTTCCCACTGCACGGTTTTGCTGCAAGCCGACAGCAGAACGCTAGCTCCGAAGGCCAGGATGATCGAAAATCGTTTCAGTACTTTCATGCGCAAGCTCCGTCTTGTTGTATTGACCACAGATTTGAAAAATAACTGACAGTTTTTGGCGTCATACGGGCAGTGCTGCGATTTTTTCGACAGCAGTCTTTTGATGTTTCGAAAAAACCGTTTCGACTGCATCAACCACCTTCGCAATCACACCGTCTTGAGTGCAAGCGACATACTTTCGTGCGATGGTCTTCGCTGCTTCACGCGCATACGCGTCGTTCACGAGGCGCTCTATGGCTTCATGCGCACGGACGGCCACGTGTTCCCGCGGCAACACATGTGCCGCACCTGTGGATTTGATTCGCTTGGCTAGCATGACCTGTTCAAAGTTGCGTGGAATCAATAGCAGAGGAGTGCCTGCAAGCAAACTCGCCGCGACCAGGCCATGCCCCGCATTTGTGATGACGAAATCAGCCTTTTCGAGGAGCCCAGCGAGCCTGACTGGATGCGAATAGAGTTGAACGTGGCCATCATTCAAGCACGTTGCAGCACTTGCCTGAAGCCCTGGCAGCACTGCGATCACCCGTGCCCCCAGGTTTTTCAGCGCTTTCAGAAGCGCCAAGTTCGCCCGGTCTGGCTGAAGGTACATAAACACCCGACGTGTTGCGTGCTCTGCGGACGGTTCAGGCCACCGTACCACCGGTCCAAATTCTGTAGAAAACAGCGGGCCGACATATCGGCCCTGTAGCCGTGGGCCAAAATGATCGGTTTCCGGCAAGGTGGCAATCAACTGAGTGGCGCTCTTGTAGAGATCGCTCAACCACTGAAGCTCCGCCACACCCGCGTTGACGCAGTGACTGTTGATACGCCTTACCAGCGCAGCTTCCCTTTCGAACACCGAAGCTTGGTCTACCGTTGGCGATGCGCGGATGATCGGCAGTGTTCTGGATTGTGGCGGTGCTTCCCAGCCTATAGCCAGGTGCACCGCGGGTAATTGATGCAGCCTTGCTGCCAGCATGGCGAGCGGGGCAAACTCGATAAGGAGTACATCTGGTTTGAACTCTCCGATCAATGATGCCCAAAGTGTCAATGCGTCCGCAAGCCCTTCTTCGTCCCCAAAAGCGTATCTACCCAGGATGTCGGCATAACAGACGACGTCGCCTTCCTGTTGCTCGCTCCCAGGCCGGGAGCGAGACGTCGGACATTGAACGCATTTGACTTGCGCGTTACCCAAGAACTTGTGGGCAAAGGCAGGATCAGGAACTGCGAGCAACACCTCATGCCCCTTGCCAATCAGCTCAGTCACAACCGGCAGCAGGCGCAGCAGATGCCCAAGATGAGTTCCCAACTCCCAGACAATCAAGACTCGCAAGGGCGTGGAAACAGATTTCAAGCGCCCTCCGAGACCTGATGCACTGCGCCAGGGGTGGGCGGGCTGGAAACGGTGCGTATTTGCCGGGCGCCGTCTTTGCTCAGATGAATCACTTCATCGACCCGCAAGGTCTTGGGCAAGGCATGCGTAATAAACACCATCGTAACTTTGCCCTTCAGGCCATTGATGGTCTTGGCAAAATGTTCGGCGGTCTCCGCATCGAGCGCACTGGTCGCCTCGTCAAAAATCAGCACCTTGGGCCGCTTCAGCAGGGCACGCGCAATAGCCAGGCGTTGCTTTTGCCCGCCGGAAAGGCCTGCGCCGCGCTCTCCGACGGTCGTTTGGTAGCCCTGGGGCAGCGCTTCAACGGTGGCATGAATCTCCGCCATCTTGCAAGCCTGCACCACTTGCTCAAAGGTGGCGTGCGGATTAGCCATGGCGAGGTTGTCGTAGATCGTGCCGCTGAACAATACGGTTTCCTGCGGCACCACGCCAAAGGTGGCGCGCAACTCATTCGCGCTGAGGTGGCGGATGTCGATGCCATCGAGCTTGATCTGGCCATTGGTGGGCCAATAAAAACCTTGCAGAAGTTTGGCCAGCGTGCTTTTGCCTGAGCCGCTGGGCCCCATCAGCGCGATGGTGCGACCGGGCTCGATGTTCAGGCTGAGGTTTTCATACAAATATGGCAAATCATCGGCATAGCGAAAGGCGATGCGGTCGATCTCGATGCGGCCTTGCCCTGCGCCCTGACGGCCAGGCGTCAAACTGTAAGGCTCAACTGGCGCGTTCATCAGATCACCCAAACGCGCAACAGCCAGGCTGGCCTGCTGAAACTGCTGCCACAGCCCGACCAGGCGCATCATTGGCTGGCTCAGCTTGCCGGCAAACATCTGAAAGGCCACCAGCATGCCGATGGTAAAAACCGCCCCCTTTCCGTCGGTCGGTGGGTTCATCACTATCCAGGCGCCCACCAACAGAATGAGCAAGGTCATCATCTGCTCCAGCGTAGAAGCGACGACGTTGTAGGTGTTTCCTATCTGCTTGGTCTTGAAGCCCGATTGCAAGTAGGTGGCCAGGTAGCCCGAATATTTGGCCTTCAGTTGGGGCTCGAACTGCAGGCTCTTGACGGTCTCAAAACCGGCGATGTATTCAGTCACAAACGCCTGGTTGCGCGCGCCAAGCATGAACTGCTCGTTCAGCCGGGTTTGGAAGACGGGCGCCACAAGCACCGACAAGATCCCGATGACGGTCAAAATGCCCAGCGCGATCAAGGTCAGCGGCACCGAGTAGTAAAACATCACCGCCACGGCAATCAGCATAAATGGCAAATCGAGAACCAAGGTGATGGCGGCAGAACTGACAAATTCCCGAATGGTTTCTACACCATGCAAGCGGGCCGCAACCACGCCGGTGGGCCGGTTCTGGAAATAGCGCGGCGGCAATTTGAAGAGATGGTCAAACACTTCGGCTGCCAACACCGCATCAACCCGGTTGCCGGTGTGCAGCACCAGGTATTGCCGCACCCAGGTCAGGATGGCGGTGGCGATCATGAAAATCGCCATGCCGATGGCAATCGCGATCAAAGTGCTTTGCGTCTGGTGGACGACGACCTTGTCTATGATGGCCTGCGTGAAAAGCGGCAGCCCCAAGGCGAGCAGTTGCAGCACCAATGACGCCCACAACACATCGCGCCAGACCTTACGGTGTTTGAGCAGTTCGGGCACGAACCAGCGGAAACCGAACGAAGCAGATCCCGGTTGGGGCTGGTCGGGGTCGTTGACCGCCTCGACCTGGGGCTGCAGCAGCAAAATCTGCCCGCTAAATCGCGCTTCGAACTCAGCCAAGGGTTGGGTGTTCGAGTCGTTGGAGCTGGCGGCAATCCAGGTGATGCTGTTGGCGTCGGCATTCACGAGGAGGCCAAGACCCGGTTGACCCTCCACGGCGTCGAGCAAGAGAACTGCGGTTATTGAAATGCCCACCAGTTCCGAAGAGGCGACCCCGAGCAGGCGCGCCTGGAAGCCCAGGGCACGCGAGGCCGTGACCAAGGTGGCGGCGGAATACGGCGGTGCATGCTGTTTTAGCAATAGCTGAGGATCGAAGGGCTTACCATGCAATGCACAGCACGACCCCAGCGCCCAGAGCAACTCCCTCGATTCAATGTATTGCACCTGTCGCCCTCCCCATCACAACTGAACTCTGCGTTCTATTTATTTTCAAAAATACACGTTTGAAACATATTGAAACGCCGTCAATTTATCCAAAAAAGAAAGCTATGCAACTTGCACCCCTGTCAACTATGACAGGGGTGCAAGTCAAAATCAGGGTAAACACTTACCCTTCACTGGCGAAAGATAAATGGCACGGTCGGGCCACCTCTAACTAGTCCACGTCTTGTGACAGGCGCGCACTTTGTACTGGAATTCACCATTTCCCACCTGCATGCGAGTTGTAACCCTGCTTGCCGTCCAGAATGCGGGCGACCGGAGCTGGCATATAGTGCCTGTTCACCTGTCTATCACCCTCAGCACAAATCCCACCCCCATGAAAACCAAAGCCGCCGTCGCCTGGAAAGCAGGCCAACCCCTGACCATTGAAACCGTTGACCTCGAAGGTCCGAAGTTCGGCGAGGTGCTGGTCGAGATCAAGGCCACCGGCATTTGCCACACCGACTACTACACGCTGTCGGGCGCCGACCCGGAAGGCATCTTCCCGGCCATCCTCGGCCATGAAGGCGCTGGCATCGTGGTCGATGTCGGGCCCGGCGTGACCACGCTCAAAAAGGGCGACCACGTTATTCCGCTGTACACGCCGGAATGCCGCCAGTGCAAGTTCTGCCTGTCGCGCAAGACCAATTTGTGCCAGCTGATACGCGGCACCCAGGGCAAGGGCCTGATGCCCGACGCGACCAGCCGCTTCAGCCTGGATGGCCAGCCCATCTTCCACTACATGGGCACCTCGACCTTCAGCAACTACACGGTGGCGCCTGAAATTTCGCTGGCCAAGATCCGCGAGGACGCACCGTTCGACAAGGTCTGCTACATCGGCTGCGGCGTGACCACCGGCATTGGCGCGGTGCTGTTCACCGCCAAGGTGGAAGCCGGCGCCAACGTGGTGGTGTTCGGCCTGGGCGGCATCGGCCTGAACGTGATCCAGGGCGCCCGCATGGTGGGCGCCGACAAGATCATCGGCGTGGACATCAACCCGGCCCGCCAGGCCATGGCGCGCAAGTTCGGCATGACCCACTTCATCAATCCGAAGGAAGTGGATAACGTGGTGGACGCCATCGTGCAGCTGACCGACGGCGGCGCCGACTACAGCTTCGAATGCATAGGCAACACGACCGTGATGCGCCAGGCGCTCGAATGCACCCACAAGGGCTGGGGCCGCAGCATCATCATCGGCGTGGCCGAGGCCGGCGCCGAGATCAGCACGCGGCCCTTCCAGCTGGTCACCGGCCGCAAGTGGGAAGGCTCGGCCTTCGGCGGCGCGCGCGGCCGCACCGACGTGCCGAAAATTGTGGACTGGTACATGGACGGCAAGATCAACATCGACGATCTGATCACGCACACCATGCCGCTCGAAGACATCAACAAGGGCTTCGACCTGATGAAAAGCGGCGAGTCGATCCGCGGCGTGGTGCTCTACTGACACGGAAGCCAGGGCCATGAAAACGCTCCAGCCCCTGCGCCATGTCACAGCCGGTGTGCTGGACGTGGCCCTGCACGAGACCGGGCCAGCGGATGGCCCGCCGGTGTTTCTGATGCACGGTTTCCCTTACGACATGCATGCCTACGCCGAAGTGGCGCCCTTGCTGGCAGCGCAAGGCTGCAGGGTGTATGTGCCGAGCCTGCGCGGCTATGGCGCCACGCGTTTTCTCAGCGACGCCACGCCACGATCGGGCGAGCAGGCCGCGCTGGGCGCCGACCTGCTGGCGCTCATGGATGCGCTGGCCGTGCCACGCGCCGTGCTCGCGGGTTACGACTGGGGTGGCCGCGCGGCCTGCGTGGTGGCGGCCCTCTGGCCCGAACGCTGCGCCGGGCTGGTGTCGCTCAACAGCTACAACATCCAGAACATCGCCAGGGCCATGGTGCCGGACACGCCGGACAACGAGCACAGCCTCTGGTACCAGTATTACTTCCACAGCGAGCGCGGCCGCGCGGGCCTGACGGCCAACCGGCGTGCCCTGTGCCGGCTGCTCTGGAAACTGTGGTCGCCGACCTGGACCTTTGATGACGCCACGTTTGAGCGCAGCGCCGCCGCGTTCGACAACCCGGACTTTGTGGAAGTTGTCATCCACTCCTACCGCCATCGCTTCGGCCTGGTGGCCGGTGATCCGGCGCTGGCCGACATCGAGCGGCGCCTGGCGGTGCAGCCGCCCATCACCGTGCCCAGCATCACCTTCGACGGCACCGACGACGGGGTGCGCCCGCCCGCCGCCGCAGACCAACACGCGCGCCTCTTCACCGGCCCGCGTTCACACCGCATCGTGCCCGGCGCCGGCCACAACCTGCCGCAGGAAAAGCCGCAGCTGTTTGCCGATGCCGTGCTTGAACTCGTGCAGCAGCGACTCCCGACATGAACACATCGCCCGAACTCCTCAGCGAACACGCCTGCTTCGGCGGTGTGCAGCGTTTCTACCAGCACGCCTCCAGCACCATCGGCCTGCCGATGAAGTTTTCGGTCTTCCTGCCACCGCAGGCCGCGATAGATGCCGCCGGCGGCACGGTGCCCGCGCTGGTCTACCTGGCGGGACTGACCTGCAACGAGGAAACCTTCATGGTCAAGGCCGGCGCGCAGCGCCTGGCCGCCCGCCTCGGCTTGGCGCTGATCGCGCCCGACACCAGCCCGCGCGGCGCCAACCTTCCCGGCGAAGCCGAGAGCTGGGACTTTGGCGTCGGGGCCGGCTTTTACCTCGATGCCACGCAGGCCCCGTGGTCGCAACACTACCGCATGGAAAGCTACCTCACCACCGAGCTGCTGCCGCTGCTGACCGCCACCCTGCCCCTCAACGCCAGCCGCATCGGCATCTTCGGCCATTCGATGGGTGGTCACGGCGCGCTGACGCTGGCGTTGCGCCACCCCGGTCTGTTCAAGTCGGTCTCGGCTTTTGCGCCGATCTGCGCGCCCAGCCAGTGCCCCTGGGGCCACAAGGCCTTCACCGGCTACCTGGGCGCCGACACCGCCACCTGGTCCGCGCACGACGCCTCGGTCCTGATGGCCAGCGTGCGTTCGGCGCCCTATCCCGGCGGCATCCTGATCGACCAGGGCCTGGCCGACAAATTCTTGTTGGAGCAGTTGCACCCGCATCTCTTTGAAGCCGCTTGTGCCCAGGCCGGCCAGGCCTTGCAGCTGCGCCGGCATGCGGGCTACGACCACGGTTATTACTTCATCGCCACCTTCATGGCCGACCACCTGAACCACCACGCACGCCAGCTGTCGCAGTAGCAGTCGTTTAGAAAAGGCTGCCCTGCGCGGAAGGCCGCACCGGCGGCCTGAACTGGCTGAAGTCCAGCTCGGTGCGCTGGCGGTTCAGGCCCAGCCGGTGGCAGGTTTTTTCAAAACGCTGTTTGATCAGGTTGGCCCACAGGCCGCTGCCTTTCATGCGTGAGGCGAAGTCGCTGTCATAGTCCTTGCCGCCACGCATCTCCTGGATGCGCGCCATGATGCGGTCCGCGCGCTGCGGGTAATGCAGCGCCAGCCACTGCTTGAACAGCGGCGCCACTTCCCAGGGCAGGCGGACCACGGTGTAAAACGCCGTGCGTGCGCCGGCCTCAAAGGCGGCCTGTAGCACCTGTTCCATGTCGTCGTTCACAAACGGGATTTGCGGGGCCACACTCACCCCCACGGGAACACCGGCGTCGGCCAGCGCCCGGATGGTGCGCAGGCGCCGGTGCGGCGCGGCCGCGCGCGGCTCCAGCTTCCGGGCAAGTTCGCCGTCCAGCGTGGTGATGGTCACGTAGACCGCGGCCAGATGTTGGGCCGCCATCGGCGCCAGCAGGTCCAGGTCGCGTTCGACGCCGCTGGACTTGGTGACCAGCGCCAGCGGGTGCCGCACTTCCTGCATCAGCTCGATCAGGCCGCGTGTCAGGCGCAGCTCACGTTCGACCGGCTGGTAACAATCGGTGGCCGAGCCGATGTTGATCAGCTTGGGGACGTAGCTGCGTTTGCCCAGGTCGGCGCGCAGCATGGCGGCGATGTTGCGCTTGGCGATGATTCTGGTTTCAAAGTCCAGGCCCGGCGAGAGGTTGAGGTAGCTGTGCGTCGGCCGCGCGTAACAGTAGATGCAGCCGTGTTCGCAGCCGCGGTAGGGGTTGACCGAATAGTCGAAGTAGATGTCGGGCGAATCATTGCGGCAGATGGCGCTGCGTGCGTCCTCGAACACCACCTCGGTCGGGATCGGCGCCTGGTTCGCGGTGGCCTCTTCCAGCGTGCTCCAACCGTCGTCATAAGCGGCCCGCGTGTCCTTCTCGAACCGGTGGGCCAGACGCGTGGCCGTGCCGCGGCCTTTGATGGCGTGCAGGGGAATGGTGATTTCGGTCATGGGCGTGGGCAGAAAGACTGTACAAATAGCCAGTATAGTCATTCCGCTGCCGTCCCGCCGCCCGCCCTTTGTCGGCGCCTGAATTGCTATCTATTCAATAGCTGCTGGCGCCCGTATTTATTGGGCTGGATGTACCTTTTATGGGGCAATACGGGCTTCAGGGGGTGCTGACACCCGCGCCGGCCGGCGCCGCGACTCCACACCCAGGTACAGCGCCTGGCCCGCCAGCAGCGACAGGCCGAAGGCCGCCAGCATGCCCAGCGCATTGGCCACCAGCTGCGTGGGCCAGAACTGGCTGACCACGGCATTGACCCCCAGGACCACGGCAAAGTGGATCAGGAACACCGAGTACGAGATCTGGCCGAGCTGCAGGAGCCACGGCGCCTCCAGCCAACGACCGGCCCGGCGACTGCGTTGCAGCGCCACCAGCACCAGGGCCACCACCAGCGCGACCAGCAGCCGGCCCCTGAAGTCGAGCACCAGCGCCAGCACGCCCAGCACCGCGATGGCCAGCAGCCAACGCGCCGGCCAGGGGCTGCGCGATGCCCACCAGGCCAGCATGCCCAGGGCGTAAGCGCCAAAGAAGTAGAGCCCCGTCATGTCCAGTTCCGTGCGCCGGTTGAACACCAGCAGGGACGCGGCCGCGAGCCCCAGCACGACCCAGACCCCTGCCCGCGCCGGCAGGCCGGGCCAGCGCCTGTGGGCGTGGCAGGCCAGCGTGAACAGCAGCACACTCATCACAAACAACTGGAAATCAATCGCCACGTACCAGATGCCCGCCGACAGGGCCTCCTGCCCCACGATGTCCTGCAGCAGGAACACATGGGCCAGCACCTGCCAGACGGTGGGCATGTCGGGCACCGAAGGATGCGGCAGCCAAGGCCGCACCAGCGCGGCCACCACCGTGGTGACCAGCAGGGCCACCAAGAGCGGCGGCGCCAGCCGCTGATAGCGGCGCAGGATCAGGCGGCCGGGCTGCTGGAACACGGCCACCCCCTCGGGTGCCAGCACGCTGGCGGCCAGAAAACCGCCCACCACCAGAAACACCTGCACCGCCATGCGGGCGTAGTCGTAAAGCCAGTTCATCAGCCCCGGCGCCGCCGTGTGGACCACGTCGCTCATGGGGCCGTAAAACGCCAGGTGGTGCCAGACGATCAGCACGCAGCCCAGCGCCTTCAGGGCATCAATGCCGGGCAGGCGCTGCGCGGATGGCGTCAGGACAGCGACCGGCGTCTTCATGCGGAAGAAAACCTAAACGCAAACCTTTTGACGCGCTTCCTGGTATTCGCGCTTGACTTGCGCGACATAGTCGGCGGTGCTCTGCACTTTGGTAACCGCGCCAATCCCCTGCCCGCAGCCCCAGATGTCTTTCCAGGCCTTGGACTTGCTGCCCTCGCCGCTTGCAAAGTTCATGGTCTTCAGGTCGCCGTCGGGCAGGTTGTCGGGGTCCATGCCCGCGGCAACAATGGAAGGCCTGAGGTAATTGCCATGCACACCGGTGAACAGACTGGAATAAACGATGTCATCGCTGTTGCTGTCAACGATGGACTGCTTGTAGGCATCCGAGGCGCGCGCCTCTTCGGTGGCGATGAAGGCCGAGCCGATGTAGGCGAAGTCGGCGCCCATGGCCTGCGCGGCCAGCACGGCGCCACCGGTGGAGATGGCGCCTGACAGCGCCAGCGGGCCGTCAAACCACTGGCGGATTTCCTGGATCAGCGCAAACGGGCTTTTGACGCCTGCATGGCCACCCGCGCCTGCGGCCACGGCGACCAGGCCGTCGGCGCCCTTTTCAATCGCCTTGCGCGCGAACCTGTTGTTGATGATGTCGTGCAGCACCACACCACCGTAGCTGTGCGCCGCGGCATTGATGTCCTCGCGCGCGCCCAGCGAGGTGATGTAGATGGGCACCTTGTACTTCACGCACATCTCCATGTCGTGCTCGAGCCGTTCGTTGGACTTGTGCACGATCTGGTTGATCGCAAACGGCGCCGCCGGCTTGTCGGGATGGGCCTGGTTGTAGGCCGCCAGCGTCTCGGTGATCTCGGCCAGCCACTCGTCAAGCTGCGATGCAGGTCGGGCATTCAAGGCAGGCATGGCGCCCACGACCCCGGCGATGCACTGGGCAATCACCAGCTTGGGGTTGCTGATGATGAACAGCGGCGAGCCGATGATGGGCAGCGGCAGCGCGTTCAGCGGGGCAGGAAGTCTGGACATGGTGTCTCCGGTGATGGTTCTTGTCAGATTTTGAGCGAAAAGTGAGCCTGACCCTTGTCAATCGGGTGACAACTGCTATTAAATATATAGCAAATCAGTAGCCAATCAGTAGCAGATCAGGGCCGGTCTAAAAAGCCTCCAGCGCCAGCGCGGTAACGCTGTCGGCCCCTTCGACAATGCTGTCGCGCATGCCGGGCGCCTTGCTCAGCAGATGGTCGGCGTAGAACACCGCGGTGGTGATCTTGGCCTGCATGAAAGCGGTGTCTTCGCCGCGGGCAAGATGTTCTTCGGCCACCAGCAGCGAACGCGCCATCTGCCAGCCGGCGACCACGTTGCCGGCCAGCATCAGGTAAGGCACGCTGCCGGCAAACACGGCATTCGGCGAGGTCTTGGTGTTGCCGGCGACAAAGTTCACCACATCCACAAAGGCTTCGCGCGCGGCCTTGAGGCGCTTGGCCACGGTTTTCGCTGCGGCGCCGCCCTGCTTGAGCAACTGCGCTTCGGTGGTTTCGATCTGCGCAGCAATCCCCTTGGCCGTCTGACCGCCATCACGCGCGGTCTTGCGGCCGACCAGGTCGTTGGCCTGGATGGCGGTCGTGCCTTCGTAAATCGTCAGGATCCTGGCGTCGCGGTAATACTGCGCCGCGCCGGTTTCCTCGATGAAGCCCATGCCGCCGTGCACCTGCACGCCCAGCGAGGTGACTTCCAGGCTCATCTCGGTGCTGTAGCCCTTGACGAGAGGCACCATGTATTCGTAGAAGGCCTGGTTCTGCTTGCGCACGTCGGCGTCCGGGTGGTGGTGCGAGGCGTCATAAGCCGCCGCAGCGACCGAGGCCATGGCGCGGCAGCCTTCGGTGTAGGCGCGCATGGTCATCAGCATGCGCTTGACGTCAGGGTGGTGAATGATGGGCGCGCTGGCATTGATCGAGCCATCGACCGGACGGCTCTGCACACGGTCTTTCGCAAAGCTCACGGCCTTCTGGTAGGCGCGCTCGGCAATCGCAATGCCCTGCATGCCGACGGCGTAACGCGCCGAGTTCATCATGATGAACATGTACTCGAGGCCGCGGTTTTCCTGGCCGACGATGTAGCCGACGGCGCCGCCGTGGTCGCCGTACTGCAGCACGGCCGTCGGGCTGGCCTTGATGCCGAGTTTGTGTTCGATGCTCACGCAGTGCACGTCGTTGCGCGCACCCAGGGCGCCGTCCTGGCCGACCATGAACTTGGGCACGACAAACAGGCTGATGCCCTTGACGCCTTCGGGCGCGCCGGTCACACGGGCCAGCACCAGGTGCACGATGTTCTCGGCCATGTCGTGTTCACCGTAGGTGATGAAAATCTTGGTGCCGAAGACCTTGTAGCTGCCATCGGGCTGCGGCTCGGCTCTGGAGCGCACCATGGCCAGGTCCGAACCGGCCTGCGGTTCAGTCAGATTCATGGTGCCGGTCCACTTCCCGCTGACCAGCTTTTCCAGGTAGACCGCCTTGAGCTCGTCCGAGCCGGCCGTCAGCAGCGCCTCGATCGCGCCGTCGCTGAGCAGCGGGCACAGCGCAAAACTCATGTTCGCCGAGTTGAGCATCTCGCCGCAGGCGGCGCCTATGGTCTTGGGCAGACCCTGGCCGCCGAAGTCCAGCGGGTGTTGCAAACCCTGCCAGCCGCCTTCGGCGTATTGTTTGTAGGCCTCCTTGAAGCCGGGTGTCGTCGTGACGACGCCGTCTTTCCAGCTCGACGGGTTCTTGTCGCCCTCCCAGTTCAGCGGAGACAACACGCCTTCATTGAACTTGGCACATTCTTCGAGCACGGCCTGCGCGGTGTCAAAGCCGGCTTCTTCAAAGCCGGGGATCTGCGCCACTGCGTCGATGTTGGCCAGGTGTTTGATGTCAAACAGCATGTCCTTGAGGGGGGCTTTGTAGCTCATGTCGTGTCTCCAGTGTCCAGATGTCAATCCATCGGCCGGTGATCCGGCGCAAAAAAGGGCACCGCCAGCGATGCCCTGTTCATCCAACCCGATTAAAGGGCGGCGACCAGCTCGGGGACTGCCGTGAAGAGGTCGGCCTCCAGGCCGTAGTCGGCCACGCTGAAAATCGGCGCCTCCGGGTCCTTGTTGATCGCGACGATGACCTTGCTGTCCTTCATGCCGGCCAGATGCTGGATCGCGCCGCTGATGCCGGCGGCAATGTAGAGCTGGGGCGCGACGATCTTGCCGGTCTGGCCGACCTGCCAGTCGTTGGGCGCATAACCGGCGTCCACCGCGGCGCGCGAGGCGCCGAGCGCCGCACCGAGCTTGTCGGCCAGGGGCGTCATGACCTCGTTGAATTTTTCGGCACTGCCCAGGGCGCGGCCACCGCTGACGATGATCTTGGCTGCCGTCAGTTCGGGGCGGTCGCTCTTGGCGATTTCGCTGCCGACAAAGGTGGACTTGCCGCTGTCGGCCACGCCGGTCACGGCTTCCACCGCGGCCGAGCCGCCGGTGGCGGCCGCCGCGTCAAAACCCGTGGTGCGCACGGTGATGACCTTGGTGGCGTCCGAGCTCTGCACGATGGCAATCGCATTGCCGGCGTAGATCGGGCGCTCGAAGGTATCGACCGCATCGACCTTGGTAATGTCGGAGATCTGGCTCACGTCCAGCAGGGCCGCCACACGCGGCGCAATGTTCTTGCCCGAGGCGGTGGCGGGGAACAGGATGTGCGAGTAGCTGCCGGCCAGGGCGATGACCTGGGCGGCCATGTTTTCGGCCAGGCCGTGTTCGAAGTGGGCGCCGTCCACGTGGATGACCTTGGCCACGCCGGCGATCTGGCTGGCGGCCTGGGCGGCGGCACCGGCATTCAGGCCGGCCACCAACACATGCACCTCGCCGCCGCACTGGGCGGCTGCGGTGACGGTGTTGAGGGTGGCGGGACGGATGCTGGCGTTGTCGTGTTCTGCGATGACGAGGGATGTCATAAGTAGCTCCTGATTTTTTTTGACTGCTGTCATCCCGGACTTGATCCGGGATCCATAGTGGCACACCCGCATGGATTGCGGGTCAGGCCCGCAAAAACAGCCGTGGTTGTTAAATGACCTTGGCTTCGTTGCGGAGCTTGTCCACCAGCGTGGCGACGTCCGGCACCTTGATGCCGGCGCTGCGCTTGGGCGGCTCGCTGACCTTGAGCGTCTTGATGCGCGGCTTGACATCAACACCGAGCTCTTCGGGCTTGACGTTGTCGAGCTGCTTTTTCTTGGCCTTCATGATGTTGGGCAAGGTGACGTAGCGCGGCTCGTTCAGGCGCAGGTCGGTCGTGATGATGGCCGGCAGGGTCAGGCTCAGGGTTTCCATGCCGCCATCAACCTCGCGCATGACCAGGGCCTTGCCGTCGGCGACATCGACCTTCGAGGCAAATGTTGCCTGCGGCCAGCCCAGCAGCGCGGCCAGCATCTGGCCAGTCTGGTTGCAGTCGTCGTCAATCGCCTGCTTGCCCAGGATCACCAGTTGCGGCTGTTCCTTGTCCACCAGCGCCTTGAGCAGCTTGGCCACGGCCAGTGGCTGCAGCTCTTCGGCGGTTTCCACCAGGATGGCGCGGTCGGCGCCAATGGCCATGGCCGTGCGCAGGGTTTCCTGGCATTGCGCCACGCCGCAGCTCACCGCAATCACCTCGGTCACCACACCCTTTTCCTTCAGCCGGGTGGCCTCTTCGACGGCGATCTCGTCAAACGGGTTCATGCTCATCTTGACGTTGGCGATATCGACACCGGTGCCATCGGATTTGACGCGGACTTTGACGTTGTAATCCACAACGCGTTTGACGGGTACCAAGACCTTCATGCAGGACTCCAGAGTTGATTGAATTGACGTGTACGTAAAGCACTTGATTCTATGCTGCGGCTGCCGGCCTTCCTGAACCCCAGGCTTTGGGAATGGACGTGCACCGGCAGGACAAAACAAAAAAGAACGATCGTTCTATTTCATTATAAAGACCCCTTGCACCCGAATTAGAGCCGCCGACCCAAAGCACTGTTGCCCGGGCGACAATTGCGCGCCAAATTAACAGACCGTTGGGTCGGTTAATTGGGGTAAGCATGGACAGACTGGCGCCCGTCGCTGACTTAAAGTGAGCGTTCCGAATGAATCAGGGCAGCACCGCCACTGAGTCAGCCCTCAACAAAGTCATCCGGTCAGCCCTCTGACCGCCCGGAGTGTTTATGAAAATCAAACCGATTGCCGCCGCCCTGCTCACCGTCTGCAGCGGCCTCGCTTCTGCCCAGACCGTGCTGACCGTTTCCAGCTGGCTGCCTCCCACCCACACCCTGAGCATGGCCCAGAAGGAGTGGTGCGACCTGCTGGAGAAAAACACCGCAGGCAAGATGAAGTGCAACATCCTGCCGCGCGGCGTCACCGCAGCGCCCGGCACCATGGACGCTGTCAAGAACGGCCTGGCTGACGTGTCCTACACCGTGCACGGCTACACCCCGGGCCGCTTCCTCTACACCCAGATGGCCGAGTTCCCCTTCCTGGGCAACACCTCCGAGCCGATTTCCGTGGCCTTCAACAAGGTGGCCATGAAAAATCCGCAGTTCCAGGCGGAACACCAGGGCGTGAAGGTCCTGTCCTTCTTCACCCACGGCCCCGGGATTGTGTTCAACACCAAACGGCCCGTGACCAACGTGGCTGAGCTGGGCGGCCTGAAGTGGCGCGTCGGCGGCGGCATGGTCAACGAGATCGCGAAAACGCTGGGCATGAACGTCACCCTCAAGCCGGCGCCCGACTCGTACGAGCTGCTGTCCGGCGGCGTCATGGACGGCACGCTGTTCCCGGCCGAGTCCACCGAGTCGTTCAAGATCGACAAGATCATCAAACACGCCACCACCTTTCCCGGTGGCCTGTACAACACCAGCTTTGTCTTCATGATGAACCAGGCTAAATACGACAAGCTCTCGGCCGATGAGAAAAAAGCCGTTGACGCCATCTCCGGCGAAGTGGCTGCGCGTATTTACGGCCGAGGCTGGGACCGCGTGGATCGCCGCGCCATGGGCCTGATGCAGGCCAACAACGTGCAGGTCGTCAAGGCCGACGCGGCCTTTGTCGCCGATGTCAAGGCCAAGACCGCCCCGCTGGAACAGAAGTGGATCAAGGACGCCGAAGCCAAGGGCCTGAAAGACGCGGCCAAGGTGCTGGCCGAGTTCCGCGCGGAAATCGCCCGCCAGGAAAAATAAGCGACTGACGTCCGAACGCCAGCCCCGGCGCGGCCTCATGGACAATGAGGACCGCGCTTTTTTTCATGGATTGAGGCACATAGATTGAACAAGCTGATCGAGAGGGTCTGCGGCCTGCTGGCTGCCCTGGCCCTGTTCGCCATCATGGCGCTGACTTTTTTTGACGTGGGGGGCCGCAAGCTGCTCTCCAACTCCATCCCCGGCTCCCTGGAGCTCACCGAGCTGCTGATGGTGGTGGTGATTTTCGCGGCCCTGCCGCTGGTCTCGCTGCGCGGCGAACATGTGGTGTTCGACTCGCTGGACCACTACCTGCCCGAGGCTGTGCGCAAGGTGCAACGCGCCCTGATGCAGCTGGTCTGCGGGGCTGTGTTGCTGGCCCTGGGCTGGCTGATGTGGCAAACCGGCGGCCAGTACCTGGAAACCGGCGAGACCACCGCCCAGCTGAAAATCCTCAAGGCACCGTTCATCTACGGCATGGCCTTGCTGTGCGCCGTGGCCGGCGTGATCCACCTGGGCATGGCGTTCCGCCCCGCCGCCGATACCGACACGGGTGAAGGAGTCACGCTGTGACCGAAGCCCTGCTTGGTTTTGGAGCCATTTTCGTGCTGGCGCTGCTGCGCCTGCCGCTGGCTTTTGCGATGGGTCTGGTCGGCATTGTCGGCATGGGCCTGACACGCGGCTGGCACCCGGCGCTTGCCAGCACGGCCCAGGTCGTCCATGAAACCGGTTTTGCCTACACGCTGTCGGTGATTCCGCTGTTCATCCTGATGGGCAATTTTGTCGCACGGGCCGGGCTGGCCCATGAACTGTTTCATGCCGCCTACGCCTTCATCGGCCATCTGCGCGGCGGCCTGGCCCATGCCACCATCGCGGCCTGCGCCGGCTTTGGTGCGATCTGCGGCTCGTCGATTGCAACCGCCGCCACCATGAGCAAGGTCGCCTACCCGTCGATGAAACGGCTGGGCTACAGCGACTCGCTTTCAACCGGCGTGATTGCCGCGGGCGGCACGCTGGGCATCATGATTCCGCCGTCGACCATCATGGTCATTTACGGCATCGTGACCGAAACCAACATCGGCAAGCTGTTTGCAGCCGGCGTGATTCCCGGCATCCTGATCGCCCTGCTGCTGATGGTGGCCGTGGTGTTCATGACCTTCATGGACCCGGAGCATGCGCCGGCCGGCGAGAAGTCGAGCTGGTCCGAGCGCTGGAAGGCCTTGCGCGGCATCTGGGGCGTGTTGCTGCTGGTGGTGCTGGTGCTGGGCGGCATTTACGGCGGCGTGTTCACCGCCACCGAGGGCGCGGGCATCGGTGCGGCGGGCGCCTTCCTGTTTGCGCTGGCACGGCGCCGGCTGACGGTGAAAGCCACGTTCGAGGTGCTGGTCGAATCGGCGCGCACCACGGCCATGCTGTTCACCCTGCTGATCGCGGCGACCATTTTTGCCAACTTCGTGAACTTCACCTCCATGCCCAATGACCTCAAGGAGTGGATCACCCACCTGGGCCTGTCGCCGGTGATGGTGGTGGCCGCGATGATGCTGATTTACGTGATCCTCGGCACCGTGATGGAAGAGCTCACCATGGTGCTGCTGACCATTCCGCTGTTTTTCCCGATTGTGGTGTCACTGGGCTTCGATCCGGTCTGGTTCGGCGTGCTGATCGTGATGGTGATCCAGATCGGCCTGATCTCGCCGCCCGTGGGCATGAACCTGTTTGTGCTCAACACCCTGCTGCCCAAGGTCGGCCTGGGCAACATCTTCCGCGGCGTCTGGCCTTTTGTGGTGATGCAGGTGGTGGCGCTGGGCATCCTGCTGGCCTTCCCCGGGCTCAGCCTCTGGCTGCCTTCCTTCATGAAGTAAGGCAAGCGCCGCGCCGGAACGGGCGCGGCGGCGCGGGCGACCTCAGGCGGGCTTGACGTCTTCCGCCGGCAGGGGCCGCGTGTGAATCACCCGTTGCGGGTAAGGAATCTGGATGCGGTGCTCGCGCAGGGACTGCAGGATGGCGAGATTGATGCGCGAGCGCAGGTTCTGCTGGCCGTTCTCGGGGTCCGTCATCCAGTAGTTGAGCGTGAACTCCAGGCCGTCGGCCCCGAAATTGGTGAGATTGACACCCGGCCCGGGATCGCGCAGCACGCGGTCCTGCGCGAGCGCCGCCTCGGTCAGCAAGCGCATCACCAGTTCCACGTCGCTGTCGTAGCTCACCGACACCACGGTGGCCTGCAACACGCGCGAATCGGCCAGGGAGAGGTTTTCAATGCGGTTGCTGATGAACATCTCGTTGGGCACGATGGACTCGCGGCCACCCAGCGAGCGCACCACCGTGTAGCGCGCGTTGATGTCGGTGATGCGGCCCTCGAAGTTGTCGACACGCACGTTGTCGCCGATGCGCACGCTGCGTTCGGCCAGCATCACAAAGCCGCTGACGTAGTTGGCGGCCAGCTTCTGCAGACCGAAGCCTATGCCCACGCCGATCGCCCCGCCCAGCACCGACAGGGCCGTCAGGTCGATGCCCACCGCCGACAGCGCCATCAGCAGGCCCACAAACATCAGCACCGCGCGGGTGGCGTTGCTGACGGCCTTGCGCAGCGACAGTTCGTTGCCGGTGGCCGAGCGCAGCAGGCGTGTTTCAATCGCCGCGGAGATCCACAGCGTGATCAGGAGCACCACCCCGGCCGTCACCGCGCCCTCAAGCATGGTGCGCACCGACAGGGTCGAGTTGCCGACCTTCCACTTGATGTCGTCCAGCTCTTCGAGAACCACCGGCAGCAGGCCGCTGACCCAGAGCACCATCGCCAACCAGGCCAGCCATGAAATGGTGCGCTCCAGGGCCCGCACAAACGGGGCTTCCTTGAAGGCCACCTGCAGCACCTTGACGCCCAGGCGAATCACCGCCAGCGACAGCAGCACAGGCACCGCCACCTTGAACACGGCCACGGGGAACAGCCGCGCCAGCAGGGTCTGGGCCGCGTAGGCAAAAGTCAGCAGCAGCAGGGGAAACAACACGCCGTCAACCACGCGCCGGCCAAACAGGATGGAGTTGCCGTCGGCCACGAGGTGCGCGCGGCTGGCCACCCGCACCAGCAGCCAAGCCAGCAGCACACAGGCGACCAGCGCCGCCAGCTCGGTCAGCGCCGTGGGCTGGGCCAGTGCCGCAAACCATTCGTCGAGCGTATCGATTCGGACGGACGCCGCCCGGGAGGTCACAGGGCCGGCCATTGGGGCTTCCTTTTGTCGATGAAGGCCTGCACGCCCTCCTGCGCCACCGGGTGAACCATGTTGCAGGCCATGGTCTGGCCGGCGAGCTGGTAGGCGGCCGCGATGCCGGTTTCCCGCTGCTGGTAGAACAAGGCCTTGCCCATGGCAATGGCCTCGCGCGGTTTCGCCAGGATCGCCTGCAGCATCTGCCCGATTTCGGCATCGAGTTCCTCCAGCGGCACCACACGGTTGACGAGGCCGCGTGCGCGGGCTTCGTCAGCCGTGATGAAGCCGCCGGTCAGCAACATCTCCATGGCCTGTTTGGCCGGAATGTTGCGCACCAGCGGCACGCTGGGCGTGGCACAGAACAGACCCACGTCAATGCCGTTGACACCAAAACTTGCTGTGCTGGCGGCCACCGCCAGGTCGCATTGGGCGACCAGCTGGCAGCCGGCGGCCGTGGCCACCCCCTGCACCCGGGCCAGCACCGGCACCGGCAAGGCCTGGATGGTCAACATCATGCGGGTGCATTGCGCAAACAGCTTCTGGTAGTAGGCCAGTTCAGGCTGCGCGCGCATTTCCTTGAGGTTGTGCCCGGCACAAAAAGCCTTGCCCTCGGCGGCCAGCACCACCAAACGCGCACCGGGGTCGGCGGCCACAGCATCCAGCGCGGCCTGCAGGGCGGCCAGCATCTCTTCGCTCAGGGTATTGAAGGCGGCGGGACGGTTCAGCGTCAGCCAGTTCACGCCGCGTTCGTCGCGGGTGTGCAGCACGGGGGCCGGAGAATCATTCATGGCAGGACTCTGGAGGGTATGAAAAGCGACAGGTCTTCGGGTCTATAAATCGGCAAGCACGCGGATGTGCGCCTCCACGCTGCGAGCGAGCGCGCCCAGGTTGTAGCCGCCTTCGAGCGAGGAGACGATGCGGCCCCTGGCGTGACGCCTGGCCACGTCCTTGATGCGCATGGTGATCCAGGCGTAGTCCTGCTCGGTCAGGCCCATCTGGCCCAGGTCGTCTTCGCGGTGGGCGTCAAAACCGGCGCTGATGAAAATCATCTCCGGCTTGAACGCCTCCAGGCGCGGCATCCACATCATCTCGATCAGTTCGCGGATGTCCATGCCCTTGGTGTAGGCCGGCACCGGCAGGTTCACCATGTTGGCGGCCTGCGTCTCGGCGCCGGTATAGGGGTAATAGGGGTGCTGGAAAAAACTGACCATCAGGACGCGGTCGTCGCCGCGGATGATGTCTTCCGTGCCGTTGCCGTGGTGCACGTCGAAATCGACAATCGCCACGCGTTGGAGGCCGTGCCGCTCCAGCGCGTATTTGGCTGCCACCGCGATGTTGTTGAAAAAACAGAAGCCCATGGCCTTGTCACGGCAGGCATGGTGGCCGGGCGGCCGCACCGCGCAGAAGGCGTTTTCGACCTCGCCCGCCATCACCGCATCGGTGGCGGCCAATGTGGCGCCGGCCGCCCGCAGGGCCGCGTTCCAAGTGTGCACATTCATCGAGGTGTCGGGGTCGATCTGCGCGTGGGTCGGGCCGCCCGCCAGGATCTCGTCGGCAAGCTGGTCGCTCAGGCCGCGCAGGGAAGCGATCAGCATGCGGCCATGCGCCAGCTCCAGGTCACTGATGGGCGCCAGCGGCGCTTCACGCCGGTCCAGCGCGTCCCCGACGCCGGTGATTAGCAGGCGGTCTTCAATCGCGTCGAGCCGCTCCGGACACTCCGGGTGGCCGGCACCCATCTCGTGTTTCCAGCAGTCTTTGTGGGTGAAATACGCGGTGCCGTTCATAGGAGAAATTTTGCGGTAAGGTTGATGGCATGAACGCGAAACAAAAAATTCAAACGCTTCTGAATCAGCTTAACACGGTCATTGTGGGCAAGCCGGCCCAGGTGCAGGACTGCGTCGCCTGCCTGCTGGCCGGCGGGCATCTGCTGATTGAAGACGTGCCGGGCGTCGGCAAAACCACGCTGGCGCACGCGCTCTCGCGTTCCTTCGGACTGCAGTTTTCACGGGTGCAGTTCACCGCCGACCTGATGCCCAGCGACCTGACCGGCGTGTCGATCTACGAGCGCCAGAAGGAAAGTTTCGTGTTCCACCCTGGACCGATTTTTGCCCAGGTGCTGCTGGCCGACGAGATCAACCGCGCCAGCCCGCGCACCCAAAGCGCCCTGCTCGAAGCCATGGAAGAAAAGCAGGTCACCGTCGAGGGCGAAACCCGGCCCCTGCCCGTGCCGTTCTTTGTCATCGCCACCCAGAACCCGCACGACCAGCTGGGCACCTACGCCCTGCCCGAGTCGCAGCTGGACCGTTTTCACATGCGCATCTCGCTGGGTTACCCGGACCGCGCCGCCGAGCGCGAACTGCTGGGCGGCAGCGACCGCCGCGACATGGTGGACAAGCTGGCCACCGTGCTCATGCCCCATGACCTGCTGGACCTGCAGCAGCAGGTGCAGCAAGTGCATGCGTCGGAGCCCCTGCTCAATTACCTGCAGGACCTGATCGCGGCGACCCGCTCGGGCCGCTGGTTTTTGCAGGGCCTGAGCCCGCGCGCCGGCATCGCCCTGGTCCGCGCCGCACGCGCCCAGGCCTTCCTGAGCGGGCGCGACTATGTGGCACCGGACGACATCGTGGCCGTGTTGCCGCAAACCGCGGCGCACCGGCTGATCCCGGTCAGCGATGCCGGGCGCGGCGCGGTCGAGCAGGTGCGCGCCATGATCGAGGCCGTGCCTCTGCCATGAGGCGGCCCGGTCATGGCGGGCCTGATCCGCAATCCGTGGCGGCCAGTGGCTGCGGCAGGCTTCCCGGCGGGGCCACCGGTCCATGACCACCGCCATTCTCAACCCCCTGACGTTTGTGCGTGGCCGTTTCCAGCAGTGGTGGCAAAGCCGCCTGCCGCTGACCGACAGCGTGCTGCTGACCCAGCGCAATGTCTACATCCTGCCGACGCGGCCCGGGCTGATGCTGGCGCTCACGCTGATGGTGCTGCTGGTCGCCTCCATCAACTACCAGCTCAACCTGGGCTACCTGCTGACCTTTCTGCTGGCTGGCAGCGCCCTCACCGGCATGCATGTGTGCCACGGCACGCTGCGCGGCCTTGCCATGAATTTGATAGCACCTCCCGCCCATTTCGCGGGCACTGCAGCCATTTTTGACATCAAGCTCACGAACAGCCGGCGTTCCGTGCGGCACGGCATCGGCATCAGCGTGCTGGCCGCACCCGGCGGGACCGGCCAGCCGCACTGGGCCTGGACCGATGTGCCGGCGCAAAACAGCGCCACGGTGCAGGTCGCCTTCACCCCGCAGCGCCGCGGCCTGCACCGCCTGCCGACGCTGACCGCCGAAACCCGCTTCCCGCTGGGCACCTTCCGCGTCTGGACCGTCTGGCGCCCTGCCGCGCAGATGCTGGTCTACCCGGCGCCGGAGTCACGCCCACCGCCCCTGCCCCCCGGCGAGCCGCGCTCGGGCGGCGCCGACGCCTCGGCCCGCTGGCAAAGCGCCGGCGAGTTCGACGGCATACGCGGTTACCGCCGCGGCGACCCGCTCAAACTCGTCATGTGGAAAAAGGCGGCCAAGGCCGACGACCAGGGCAACGGCCTGGTGGTGCGCGACACCCAACAGGCCCAGCGCCACGAGCTCTGGCTGGATTTCCTGCAGGCCGGCTCGCTCGGCACCGAAGCGCGGCTGTCGCGGCTGTGCGCCTGGGTGCTGCAGGCCGACAGGCTGGGCCTGAATTACGGCCTGCGCTTGCCGGGGCTGGAGATCAAGCCGTCCGGTGGCGAGGCGCACAAACGGCAATGTCTGGAGGCGCTGGCTTTATGTTGAGCAGCACGTGTGCAAGCGGGGCCCAGGGACGATCACCCGTGCATCCGCGCTCGGCTGGGTCCTTCGATCAGCTGCTGGATCGCCTACAAGCCGGGGGTTGCCCGGCGGCAACTCACTTTCTTTTGCGTCGCCAAAAGAAAGTAAGCAAAGAAAAGGCGACCCTACTGTCTACGTCCCTCCGCTTCGCTACGGGCAACCTACGGTGCTCGGTCCAGCCGGGGCCGGGCTCGAACTCGCTACGCTCAGACAATCGCCCGTCCTTATCCGTCTGGCCCTGCGCTCCTCGGCGCAGCCAGAAGGGAGGTGGGGTCGGGAGCGGGTTCGGATCCGCAATCGGGCTCCGGCGAGGACGCGCTTTGCGCGTCCTCGCCTCCCCGCACCCGCATTGCATTTCTGTGCTCCCACCCGTCGGGCCGGGCCGAGGAGCGCAGGCAAAAGCGGATCAGGGCTCGCGATTGTTTGAGCCGAAGGCGAGTTCGAGCGAGACCCCGCTTTTGCCGAGCACCGCAGGTTGCCCCGAAGCGAAGCGCAGGGGACCCGGACCATCGGGTCGCCTTTTCTTTGGTGACTTTCTTTTGGCGAAGCAAAAGAAAGTTACTTGCCGCCGGGCAACCCCCGGCCAACGGTCGCAGACACACCTGCGGACCTGCGGGAAAGCCACATGCTAGCCCGCCTCCAAACCCTGCCCCGCGACAGCCGCGACACGCTCTTCCTGCTGGTGGTCATCGCCTGGGTGCTGCTGCCGCAAGTCAACGCGCTGCCCTGGTGGTGCAGCGCGCTGGCGGCCGGCATGCTGCTGTGGCGCGGCCGGCTGGCCTTGGGCAACAAACCGCTGCCGAACAAATGGTGGCTGCTGGCGCTGCTGGCCGTGGCGGTCGGCGCCACATGGCTGACCCACAAGACCTTGCTGGGCCGCGACGCCGGCGTCACGCTGATCGTGATTTTGCTGGCGCTCAAGACGCTGGAGCTGCGTGCCCGGCGCGACGCCTTTGTGGTGTTCTTCCTGAGCTTCTTCACGATGCTCACCAACTTTTTCTACTCCCAGTCGCTGCTGACGGCCTTCAGCATGCTGCTGGGCCTGCTGGGCCTGCTGACGGCCCTGGTCAATGCCCACATGCCGGTCGGCAAACCGCCGCTGCTGCAAGCCGCCAGAACCGCCGCCTGGATGGCGCTGCTCGGTGCGCCGGTGATGGTGCTGCTGTTTGTGCTGTTCCCGCGCCTGGCGCCGCTGTGGGGCGTACCTTCGGATCCCATGACGGGCCGCAGCGGCCTGAGCGCCACCATGCAGGTGGGCACCATCGCCAGCCTGGCGCTCGACAGCAGCATCGCCATGCGGATTGCGTTTGAAGGCCGGCCGCCGCCGCAGCGCGAGCTGTACTTTCGCGGGCCGGTGCTCTCCGCCTTTGACGGGCGCGAGTGGCGGCCCTCGTCCCGGTCGGGGTTTCCGTCCCGCTACAAGCTGGCCGACAACCTGAGCGTGCAGGGCGCGCCCATCGCCTACCAGGTCACGCTGGAGCCCACCAGCCGGCCCTGGCTGTTTGTGATGGAGGCCGCGGCCGAAAGCCCCAGCCTACCACCCGGCTACCAGACCCGCATGAGCAGCGACCTGCAATGGCTGACCGACCGGCCCATCACCGACCTGGTCCGTTACCAGGTGAAGAGCCATCCGGTGTTCAAGCACGGGCCCGACCGGCAGGAAGTTGGCCTGCAGGAGTTTGTCGAACTGCCGCCGGGCTTCAACCCGCGCACGCTGGCGCTGGCCGCCGAGATCCGGCGCGACCCGCGTTACGCCCAGGCCGGTACCCAGGCGCTGGTGCAGGCGGTCATGGACAGATTGCGCACCGGCGGCTACACCTACACGCTGGAGCCCGGCGTGTACGGCGCCAACACCGCCGACGAGTTCTGGTTTGACCGCAAGGAAGGTTTTTGCGAACACATCGCGTCCGCCTTTGTGGTGCTGATGCGCGCCATGGACGTGCCGGCCCGCATCGTCACCGGTTACCAGGGCGGAGAGATCAACACCGTCGACGGCTTCTGGGTCCTGCGCCAGAGCGATGCGCACGCCTGGACCGAGGTCTGGCAGGCCGGCCAGGGCTGGGTGCGCGTGGACCCGACCTCGGCCGTGGCGCCCGGGCGCACCGGGGCTTTCCAGCGGCTGGCGGCACCGCAAGGGCTGGTTGGGCAGGCACTGGGCACCTTCAGCCCGACGCTGTCGGCGCAACTGCGCGCCACCTGGGAAGCCGTCAACAACCGCTGGAACCAGTTGATCCTCAACTACACGCAGGGCAAGCAGTTGCAACTGCTCAAGGACATCGGTTTTGAATCCCCGAGCTGGGAAGACCTGGCTTATGTGCTGCTCGCCATCGTCGTGGCGGTCAGCCTGGCCGGTGCGGCCTGGACCCTGTGGGACCGCAGCCAGCACGACCCCTGGCTGCGCTTGCTGGGCCGCGTCCGCAAGCAGCTGGCCAAGGCCGGGCTGGACAGCCACGGCGCCACCTCCCCGCGCCAGCTGGCGCTACAGGTCCGGCAGCGGTATGGCGACGAGGGCCAGGCGCTGCACGACTGGCTGCTGCAACTCGAAGCGCAGCGTTATGCCCTCACGCCCGCCGGCGGCACGGCCACCCCCCTGGCCCGGCTCAAAAACCAATATGCCGGCCTGCGCTGGCCGGCCTGATTTTTTCCCGCCTGACACAGCGGGGGATGCGCTTGGCGCCATACTGTCAACC
>NZ_NBZV01000020.1 GCF_002379095.1 Polaromonas sp. AER18D-145 | reverse complement strand
GCTTCCACCAGTTTGGGCGCGGCTTCCTGCGGCACGCTGGACCAGAGCTCGGCTTCGAACGAGATATCGGGGTTGCTGCGCTTCCAGTTCACGCCCCAGGTCAGGGCCGCGATCAACAGCAGGTGAACCAGCACCGCCAGGCCGAAGGAACGCAACGCAGCGGGCTCGCGGTGCGGGGCAAACTCGGGGCGATCGGCGGCAATGGGCATGAAAAAATTCAGCGCGGGGCGGGGTCAGTTGCCGGTCTGCACCGAGAGGCCGACGCGGGCCACACCGGCCTTTTGCAGCGCGTCCATGACCTTGACCACGGTTTCGTATTTGATGGATTTGTCGGCGCTGATCACCACCGGTGTAACCTGCTCACCGGCCGGCACCGCCGGCTGCAGGCGCTTGACGGCGGCGCCGACCTCGCCGAGCTTGACCAGCGTGGTGTTGCCCGCCGACTTGATCTGGATGACTTCGTCCTTGCTGATCTCGATCTGGATCGGCTTGGGCGGCTGGCCCGGCGCCTTGCCGACCTTGGGCAGGGCAATCATGCTGGGTGTGATCAGCGGCGCCGTCACCATGAAGATGATGAGCAGCACCAGCATCACGTCGATGAAAGGCACCATGTTGATTTCGCTGATGGTGCGGCGGCCTCGGCCACGGGAATTGACGGCTGGCATCTGTCGGCTCCTAAGTCGCGTGCGCTAAGGCCGGAACAAGGCATACGGCCGGCCGCAGCGCCGGGCCGCCCCAAGCAAGGCCAGCCCCCGAGGGGCTGGAGCCTGCGGCTCCAAGCCTGCTTGAGCAGGCTTGGACAGGCGAGAGAGGCGAAGCTTCCAGCGAGCCGCGGCCTGCAAGGCCTCGCGTATTACACGAAGTGAAAAGCGTGGGGGTCAACATGTCTAGTGGCCGGAGGGCGAATGGGCGCCCAGGTTGCGCTGCAGGATGTTGGAGAACTCCTCGATGAAGGTCTCCAGCTTGTTGGCCACGCGGTCGATGTCGTGGGCGAAGCGGTTGTAGGCCACCACTGCGGGGATGGCGGCAAACAGGCCGATGGCCGTGGCCACCAGCGCTTCGGCAATGCCGGGCGCCACGCTCGACAGCGTGACCTGCTCCAGCGCGGCCAAGCCGGTGAAGGCGTGCATGATGCCCCAGACCGTGCCGAACAGGCCGACGTAGGGCGAGACGGAGCCGACCGTGGCCAGAAAGGACAGGTTGGACTCCACCGCATCCATTTCGCGCTGGTAGCTGGCACGCATGGCGCGGCGGGCGCCGTCGAGCAGGGTGCCGGGGTCTTCCATGCGGCGCTCGCGCAGCTTCTGGAACTCACGCATGCCGCTGGCGAAAATGCGCTCCATCGGGCCGCTGTGTTTGGCGTTCTGGTTGGCGGCGGCAAACAGGTCGTTCAGGCTGGTGCCGGACCAGAATTCGCGGTCGAACTCGTCATTGAGCGACTGCACGCGCTTGAGGGAGACGATCTTGCGGAAGATGGCGGCCCAGCTCGCGATCGACACGCCGACCAGCAGTGCCACCACGCCCTGGACCACCCAGCTGGCGTTGAGAATGAGGCTGACAATGGATAAGTCCTGGTTCATGTTTTGGCTTCCAGACGATCAAGGATGTTGGCGGGAATTCTGGCGGGCTTCAGGCTGGCCGCATCGACCCAGCCGATGCGTATCGTGCCTTCGCAGAGCAGAACCGGCGCTCGCTCTGATTTTAATAGCGAACTCTGACCGATTATCAAGGACGCCCGGCCCTTTTCGATCAGGCTGGCGGTAACAATCAGTTCATCGTCGAGGCGCGCGGGCCGGTGGTAACGAACGCTGGTTTCCGTCACGACGAACATGCCGCCGGTGCTCTCGCGCAGGCTGTGTTGTTCAATGCCCAGTGATCTGAGCCACTCGGTGCGTGAGCGTTCAAAAAACTTCAGGTAGTTGGCGTAGAACACGATGCCACCCGCATCCGTGTCTTCCCAATAGACCCGCAGGGGCCACTGGAATGTGGTGGCATCGAGGGTACCAACGGCTTCAGCCAAGGACGGCCTCCAGCCGGGCGACAGCCTCTTTGAGTTGCACCATGGAATTGGCCGTGGAAAAGCGGACGTACTGCTCCGGCGCCATGGTTCCGAAATCGCGGCCCGGTGTTACCGCCAGGTGGGCACGTTTCATCAGCTCAAAAGAAAAGTCCCAGCTGCCGCTGACGCCCAACCGGGCGGCGGCATCCGTGCAATCCGCATAGGCGTAGAAAGCACCGTCGGGCATCACGGGCACCGTCAGCCCCAGGCGATTGAGTTCGGGGATGAAGTAGTCGCGCCTGGCCTTGAACTCGGCGCGGCGCCGTTCGTACTCGGCCAGGCTGTCGGGTTCAAAACAGGCCAGGGCGGCGTGCTGGGCCACGGTGCTGGGGCAGATGAACAGGTTCTGCGCAATGCGCTCGATCACCGGTGCCAGCGCCTCGGGCACGACCAGCCAGCCCAGGCGCCAGCCCGTCATGTTGAAGTACTTGCTGAAGCTGTTGATGCTGATGATGCTCTCGCCGAGACCGCCTGCCATCGCCAGCGCCGTCTGACCGAAACGGGCCTCGTAACTCAGGCCCAGGTAGATCTCGTCAATCAGGGTGATGCCGCCGCGGCTGTGCACGAATTCGTGGATGCGCCGCAATTCTTCCGGTGCAATCGATGTGCCGGTCGGGTTGGACGGCGAGGCCAGCAGCACACCGCGGGTTTTGTCGGACCAGGCGGCCTGCACTTTCGCGCTGCTGAGCTGGAAGCGCTCTTCAGCCGTTGTCGGCAGCAGCACCGCATTGCCGTCGGCGGCGCTGACGAAATGCCGGTTGCAGGGGTAACTCGGGTCCGGCATCAGGATCTCGTCGCCCGCTTCAATCAAGGCCAGGCAGGCCAGTTGCAGCGCCGCCGAGGCGCCGGCGGTGATGATGATGCGGCCGGGCGCAACATCGGCCTGGAAACGCGTGGCATACCAGTCGCTGATGCGTTCGCGCAGCGGCTGCAGACCGGTCGCCTGGGTGTACTGGGTGTTGCCGTCCTGGATGGCGCGGGCCGCCGCCTGCTGGACCAGCGACGGCGCGGTGAAGTCCGGCTCGCCGATGTTCAGGAAAATCATGGGTTGCGCCGTGTGCGCCACCTGCTGGGCCATGGTTGCCGCGGCCTTGGCAACTTCCATCACATAAAAGGGTTCGATGCGCTGGGCGCGCCGGGCTATCCTGATGTCGCTCACCGCGCGCCTCAGGCTTTTTTGTCGGCGGCGACTTCAGCGGCGCGAAAGGCCGGTGCCAGTTTGTGCAGCACGCCGTTGACGTATTTGTGGCCGTCGGTGCCGCCAAATGCCTTGGCCAGCTCGATGCATTCGTTGATGATCACGCGGTAAGGCACGTCCAGGCAATGCTTGAACTCGTAGGTGCCAATCCACAGCACCGCATGTTCGACCGGCGATATTTCCGCCATCTTGCGGTCCAGCAAAGGCGTCACGCTGTCGTCCAGCGACGCGGCTTCGTCAATGCAGCCGTGCAGCAGCGCGTCGTAATGCGCCGCGTCGGCCTTGTGAAAACCCACCAGGTCGCGGGTGAAGGCGTCAATGGACGACGCTTCGTTGCGCCCCACCAGGTGCTGGTACAGCGCCTGCAGGGCAAACTCGCGTGCCCGGGTGCGTGCTGACTTGTCGGCGGCTTTTTTGACGCCCGTGTCGGTCAGGCCGTTGCGGGTCTGCGGCGGGCGCTTGGGTTTGAGGGGGGTCGTTTCAGTCATGGCACGCTTGTTGGGGGAGGGGACCGGGGTATCAGTCAAGTTCGTTCAGCAGGTTGGCCATTTCCACCGCCACGCGTGCCGCATCGCGGCCCTTGTCGGTCTGGCGGGCTTCGGCCTGGGCGATGTTTTCGACGGTCAGGATGGCGTTGGCGATAGGCAACTGGTAGTCCAGGGCCAGCCGGCTGACCGAGGCGCCGCTTTCGTTGGCGACCAGTTCGAAGTGGTAGGTCTCGCCGCGGATGATGCAGCCCAGCGCCACCAGCGCGTCGTACTGGTCGCGCTCGGCCATGGCCTGCAGGGCCGAGGGGATCTCGAGCGCGCCCGGCACCTTCACGTGGTGGATGTTTTTTTCCTCGACACCCAGCGCCAGCAGTTCCTGCCAGCAGGCCTTGGCCAGCGCATTGGTGATGCTTTCATTAAAACGCGCCTGGACGATGCCAATCGAGAGTTTTTTGCCGTCCAGCTTGTCGGTCGTACCTTTTTCTGCACCAAACACGGTTATTCCTTTTTGTTGGCAATGTAGCCGGTGATCTCGAGGCCGTAGCCCGTCATGCTGGGCATGCGGCGCGGGTTGCCCATCAGCATCATCTTGTGCACGCCGCACTCGCGCAGGATTTGCGCGCCCACGCCGTAGGTGCGCAGGTCCATGCGGCCGCGCTCGGGGGCCTGGCTGGCGCGTGCGGTGCCTTCGAATTGTTCAAGCAGCTGTGCCGCGCTTTCGCCGCAATTGAGCAGCACCGCCACGCCTTTGCCCTCTTTGGCAATATGGGTCAGGCTCTGGTCCAGGCTCCAGGAGTGCATGGAGCGGCCGGTTTCCAGCGCGTCGAGCACCGACAGCGGCTCGTGAACCCGCACAGCCACGATCTCTTCGGGTGACCACTGTCCCTTGACGAGCGCCAGATGCAGGCCCTGGCTGGTCTTGTCCTTGAAGGCATACGCGGTGAATTCGCCAAAAGCGGTCTGCAGTGTCCGCGTGCCGATTTTTTCAATCAGCGAATCATGGCGGCTGCGGTGTTCGATCAGGTCGGCGATGGTACCGATTTTCAGCCCGTGTTCAGCGGCAAAGACCTGCAGGTCCGGCAGCCGGGCCATGGTGCCGTCGTCTTTCATGATCTCGCAGATGACGGCCGCCGGCGAGCAGCCCGCCATGCCGGCCAGGTCACAGCCGGCTTCGGTATGGCCGGCGCGCATCAACACGCCGCCATCGACCGCCTGCAAGGGGAAGATGTGACCCGGTTGTACGAGGTCGCTGACCTTGGCATTCCGTGCCACCGCGGCCTGCACCGTGCGGGCCCGGTCTGCCGCGGAGATGCCGGTGGTCACGCCCTCGGCGGCCTCGATCGACACCGTGAAGGCGGTACTGTATTTGCCGCCATTGCGGGTGGCCATGGGCGGCAATTGCAGCATCTCGCAGCGTTCGCGCGTCAGGGTCAGGCAGATCAGGCCGCGGCCATAACGTGCCATGAAGTTGATGGCCTCCGGGGTCACGTGGTCGGCGGCGAGCACCAGGTCGCCTTCGTTTTCGCGGTCTTCTTCGTCGACCAGGATGACCATGCGGCCGGTCCGCATGTCGGCCACGATGTCTTCAACAGGGGAGATGGCGATCGTCATGGGTTCAGGTGTTCTTTCCGCTTTGGAGCATGCGTTCGACATAACGCGCAATCAGGTCAATTTCCAGGTTGACCTGCGATTGTGGTCGCAGATGGCCCAGGGCTGTGTTTTGAACCGTGTGCGAAATCAGGTTGATGCTGATTTCGCAGCCGGCCTGGCCGCCTTCCAGGTCGGTGACGCGGTTGACGGTCAGGCTGACGCCATTGACCGTGATGGAGCCTTTGTAGGCCAGGTACTTGGCCAGTTCGCGCGGGGCGCGGATGCGCAACTCCCAGCTTTCACCCACTTGGGCGAAATGCGTGACGGTGCCTATGCCATCGACATGGCCGGCGACGATGTGGCCGCCCAGCCGGTCGTTGGCGCGCAGCGCCTTTTCAAGGTTGATCGGGCCGGGTTCGGTCAAACCACTGGTTTTGGCCAGCGACTCGGCCGATATTTCAATCAGGAACTGGTTTTTGGGGAGGTCGAGCGCGGTCACGGTCATGCAGGCGCCGTTCAGTGCGATGCTGTCGCCCAGGCCCACGTCGTCGAGGTAGCCCGATGGCGCTTCGATGGTGAGTCGCTTGCCATGGTCCAAAGAGCTGCCCAGGCTATGGATGGCGACGATGCGCCCCACGCCGGTGATGATTCCGGTAAACATGGCGCTATTTTCGCAGAGATTGCGGGCGGCCATGGTCCGGGCCGACAAAGCAGGGCTAAAAGAGGTCGCGTCCCCTGACTCTGGCCACGATACGCAGATCGGGGCCCAGCCGGTCGGTCGAGCGAAACTCGAGGTCCAGCGCCTGCGACAGCTCGGTGATTGGCCCGAAACTGGCCATGCCGCTGCCCTGGCCTATCAGCTTGGGGGCCAGGTAGACCAGAAACTCATCGACCAGACCTTCACGGATCAGCGACCCGTTGAGCTTGTGCCCGGCCTCGACGTGGACTTCGTTGACCTCGCGCACGGCCAGGTCGCGCAGCATGGCCGCCAGGTCCACCTTGCCACCCTTGCCCGGCAGATAAACGACGGTCACACCGCGCGCTTCAAGGGCTGCTTTTTTTGCATCATTTTGCTCGGCAGCGTAGATGTAGAGCGCGCGGCCAGCTATAAAAAGATGAGCATCCAGCGGCGTCTCCAGCCGGCTGTCCACCACCACCAGATGCGGCTGGCGCGGCGTGTCAACCAGCCGCACATCGAGGCGCGGGTTGTCTTCAAGCACGGTGCCGATGCCGGTGAGCACGGCGCAGGAGCGCGCGCGCCACGCATGGCCATCGGTTCGAGCTGCGTCCGACGTGATCCACTGGCTTTTGCCATTGTCCAGCGCGGTCTTGCCGTCAAGCGAGGCCGCCACCTTCATCCGCACCCAGGGCGTCTTGCGGATCATGCGGCTGAAAAAGCCGATGTTCAGCTCGCGCGACTCTTGCGCGCCCGGGCCCACTTCAACTTCAATGCCCGCGGCCCGCAAGCGCGCAAAGCCCTGGCCGGACACCAGGGGATTGGGGTCTGCAATCGATGCCACGACCTTTTTGATGCCGGCGGCAATGATGGCGTCGCAGCAGGGCCCGGTGCGCCCGTGGTGGGAGCAGGGCTCGAGGGTGACGTAGGCGGTGGCACCGGCAACCGAATGGCCGCGGGCCATGGCATCCCGCAGGGCCATGACCTCGGCATGGGGGCTGCCGGCGCGTTGGGTGTGGCCTTTGCCCAATACCTTGCCCTGGCCGTCCGTGATGACGCAGCCCACGCACGGGTTGGGGCTGCAAAGGCGCAACGCCAATTCAGCAGATTCAAGGGTGCCCTGCATGAGCACCTGCGGTTGTTCAGTCAAGGGGGTGGTGTTAAATAACAGCCTGTCGTATCTGTCTTGCAGGAGCGCACCCGGCCGGCTGGATCAACGATGATGGAACTGGAGCGCGGCGAGGTGTTCGCCATCACCATCGTTCCCCCGCCGAAAGCGCCGCTCTTCAGGCGTGGGTAACCACTTCCGTTAAACATCAAATAACCGCTTGTAAAACTGCTGGCCCCTGGTGTGGTGACGGTGATATCGGCGCTCAACGCCTCATGGCGAAGTACCACTTCATCGACACCTTCGTTATAGACCTGGTTCCAGTTCGAGTCTGCAAACACCATCCAGCCGGAACTCCAGTTTGTTCCTGTCGCGGGAACAAGGTAGGTATTGAGCCCCTGTTTCATTGCGTTGGCTCTTGCCGTATTGGCTGCCGAGATGAAATTGCTGACGGCGTCCGACAGTTGTGCATTTCGCTGAAACTGCACAAAACTCGGAACGGCGACCATCATCAGGGTGGTTCCCAGTGCAACCGTCACCATCAACTCGATCAGCGTAAAGCCCTTTTGGCGGGGGAAGAAAAGGGCGCCCAGACGGTGTTCGGTGCGGTTGTTTCGAGACATGGCGTGGCCTTATTTCCAGCAGCGTTCGGTGTTTGTCCCGGTGCAAGTTCGACGGCCTTGTGTGTCTATGGCCATCGAGGTCACTTGAGGGTCAGAAAAAACACCTGCCTGCGGTTCCGCGAAAACCTCGATGCAGTCACGTTTGGTTGGGATCACGCCGCTGACCGCCTGGCAAAGTCTTGCGCCGAGCAGGTGACTGCTTTTCGCCTGGGTGCTATCAGATGAGGAATAGGCCTTGAACGGCAGGGCGCCGGGCGTGCCTGCCGCAAAGGTTTCATAGGTGTTCATCTGGGTCAAATAGCGTTCCTGCTGCTGCAGAAGGTTCATCAGCGCCGTCCGTGCTTCGGCCCGCTTGCCTTTGCGCACGGAGTCCGTATAGGCGGGGTAGGCCACTGCCGCCAGAATTCCGACAATGGCGACGGTGATCATCAGTTCAATCAGAGTGAAGCCCGACTGGGCGTTCCGCTTGTTAGGCAGATGTTTTTGCATGATCATTCCCAAAGTTAGTTATTCTTGTTTTCACGGTAGTTGTTGATCTGGCGCCAGCTGAGGCGTCCGACCTGCTCGTTATAGGAGAGACCACCTCCACCGGTAGCCGCAACCTTCAACCCTTTGGACCCTTGCGTGATGATGGCAATTTTTCGGGTAGCGGTTCGCTGGCCGGCCGTGTCGCTGTTGGTCAAGGCGGTGCTGCCAATTTCCAGGACAAGGGGCGCGGCCAATATGCCCACCTGGGACAGTTCGGACGTACCGTTGCCCGTGAGTGCATTCACCGCATAAAACCGCCCACCTCCTTCTCCACACGAGCCTTCGGTCGGGAACAGCGAGCCGAAAAACAGCTGTCCAAATTCGGCTGTGATGTCGCTGATCTGTCGTTCGCCAATACTTTTGTTGAAATCGAGATACCAGCCCATTCTCAAGGCGGAGGTTCCGGTGGCAGGAGGCATGCCATACACAAAACTGGGAACAGTCACCGTGCCGCCGATAGTAGATACCGTTCCCTGCTGCAATTGTGACCTTCCGGTGATGGCCTTGCCGTTATCGAGAAGCGTGTAAAACGTATTCGTCACGCTCGATGGCACGGTGGTGTCCGGTGTTTCCAGGTATTTGCCCGTTCCAAAGGAGACCAGCTTGCTATCGAAAAAGGCATTGCTTATCACCGGTTCACCGGTAATCGGCTGCCGTATTCCGCCGCCGTCCTTTGCAACAAAGAAAGTCTTGTTGGTTCCCATTGCATTGAGTTTTGTCAAGTTGCTAGTGGCGTCATCGGTCAGGCTACTAATCCCCTTCAGCGTGAAATCGAGCTTCCAGACATTACCTTGCAGATCACCTGCAAACAAGCTGTCTACCGCACCAGTTTGGAAGTTTTTAACCGTGGTAAATCCAACCAGCCCCTTGGCGATTGGGACGGGAATTTCGGTGGTGATAGTCGTACTGGTCTGTGGCAACTCTATGCGCCAGAAATTCGTGCCCTCGGTCCAGGCTACCCCTGAATTGCTGGCAGGCTTGTTCGACAGATCGAGAATGAAGATGGAAGGGTTGCCTGTGGCATGTTGAGTGGTAGGACCATCGGCGGCATAGTTGTTCACCCCGCTGGCGACCATGGCATACCACTTGTATACCGGGGTGATACCTGAATCAGTCGTGCGCAATTTCACGATCTGGGGCGTACCGATCACATTTCCCATCGAAGGGTGATCGCGGTCCGTGAACTCCCAAAGAACATTGTCTTTGGTGAAGGTTTCCGGATCGGTGACATCGAGGGCGAAAACGCCCTGCCCGCCAGCACCGACACCTGACACCAGCACGCTGCGCCACTTATCGACGCCGCTTACCTTTATGTAAGCTTCTGCGATGGCGGGCGTGGCGTCGTTGATGCTGACGTGGCTGTAGTCCTGGTCGGGTAACAGGTTCAACTTGCCCGCGACGAACCCGGGGATGTAGGCAAAAGCCTCCCTGCCGTTGGTGTCATAAAACGCGTGCAGCATTCCGTCATTCGCGTTCGCAAAAATGACTGGCTTGCGGTTCTTGTTGTCGTTGAAGAAGGTGTTGTACGCGGTTCCTGCCACGCCTCCGGATGGCTTGCCCATATAGACCAAACCGCTGTTGACGATGTCCCCCAGCACGATGTCGCGCGGTCGGAAGGGGGCTGTCGGATTCGTGGGCTTGATTTCCTTGCGCCGGTCGCCACGCAGGTAGTTGAGTCGGTCTTCGCCCATGGCCGCGTCAATAACTACCGTGGTCGTGTAGGGCATGGTGCTGAGCATCGTCTTGTGCGTCGTGTTCAGGTCGGCCCATTTGAACGGTGTTGGGGCAGCGGTTGCCTGTAGACCAATCGGAGCACCAATGACAATGTTCCTGCCTGCCCCATGGTCGATCAGCGTCGCCGCGGTCATAACCTGGCCGGCCTCCCAGGTGGGTGTGCTGCCAATGACCAGTGAGGTACCGGCGCTGTCCAGCGACAGCGGATATTTGAGCAAGCGGCCGCTCCAGTAATTGGCTACCGGGTTGAAACGTGCCTGAAACACAGCTGCTGCTTGACCGACCGTCAGACGCTGCGTGGAAATGGCGCCGCCAGCGATACTTCCGGTTTCTTCTACAACCCGCGCAAAAATCTCGGAAAGAGAGTCAAGAAACTTGGCGGCGTCACTGACCAGGAAGTAGTTTTTTGCATCGCCGTCCGTGGCCTGCCAAAGCACATTCGTGCCCCCTGAATACGGATTGCCAGTATTGCCGTTTGCGCTGTCATCGAAACCGCCATACTTGGCTCCAAGGTACAACTGCTGGGTGCGGCGGAAGCTCACGACATCGCTGGCGCGTTTTTCATTGACGTCGATCGCATAGGTCTTGATACGACCTTTGGGGAGATCGTTGCGAAAGCTCTGGGTGTTGGCCCAGTAGGCCAGACCGGCCATGTGGTGGGAGCCCCCTTCGGCACCCGTGTCCATTGTGGCGGCATTTGCCAGAGCGGTATACAGCGTGTTGCCTGAAATGTTGCCCGCAATCTGGGTACGCCCCTGGCTGTCGGTGTAGGTTATGGCGCCTGTGGTGGTGGTGAGCTTGCTCTCGAAGCTGCCGACCACGCTGGTCCAGAAGGGAACGTTGAGCGCCGGGTCGGTTTCCGCGCTTCGCGAAAAATCATTATTGCTTGTGACAGCATTGCCGGGCACCGAGCGGTCACTGTGCGTGAAAACGTCAGCAATCGTCAAAATGCTGTTTCGCAGGCATCCGTTGCCTGTGCCTGAGGTATCGGTAAAGCCAGCGAATGGATCCGTCCAAGTTGCATAGGCGGGGAAATTGTCTTTCAAGGCTTTGTCGGTCGATGCTGTTCCCGAAAATCCCGAAACGGCCTGGCTGGTGGGTGGTTTGCCCTGAAGGTAACGGATGGCTTCATAAAAGAGCTCACTCACAGGATCAAGTTCTTTATAGGCACCGATGGTGTCCGGATTGAGCGTACCGAACTTGTTGATGTACATGATGGCCCCGCTTTTAGGGTAACCCTGGTCGCCATAAGTTCCATCCCCGCTCTGCGGGTTGTCAATGAAGACCCCGGTGTCGGCATTCCACTCGGCGCCGGCATTCGCCGCTGACTCGAGGTTGAAATTCATGTCGTATTTTTTGGGACCTAGGTACTTGAGTGGTGCGCGTAGCACACCACCGTAGCGCGTGCGGCTGTTGTCCTGCAGGTAGCCAAAAACACTTACCCGTATGTTTTCCGCGTTCATCTGGAATTGACCAACTGGCTTGTATTTGCCGTTAGGGTAACGAAAACACAGACCCTTCCACTGCTTGGTATCGGCATCGTAGGACATAAGCCGGTTGGTGGCGCTATTGGGGTCGCAGACCAGGTTTCTGACCTCGTAGAAGTTGCCTTTATTGTTGGCGTTTGCCTTGATCAATTTGCTGCTTTGGGCATCGGCCACACCGAAGGGGCTGCTGCAACTTCCAGTAGTGTCCTGGGCATTGGCGAAGTAGACGCGGTTCCTGCAGTTGTATATCCACATTCCGTCAGGGAATGAGGCGTCAGTTAGTTCGGTCCTGCCGTTGATCTGCGATTTCGGTATGAATTTTTCCGTGAAATAGCTGCTATTTCGGTAAAAGCTGTCGGGCAACCAGGCCCGGTCGATGACCGTTGTATCTCTGTCGTCAATGGTGCGGTTGCCCCCTGTCAGGCCATATCGCATGATGTCGATGGCCGAGGACGTTGCCCAGTTCATGAAGTTGCCGTCGAACTGCGAGCTGGGACAGGTCGCGCTAACACTCCCTTTATTCGTTTGCCAGTCAAAATAGTTGCCGATGCTGCCGCTGCTTAACACCGCCCTGTAACAGGCTTTGGGGTCAAAGTAACCGACATATTCCTTGGAGCCGACAAAGGTGTCACGGTAAGTTTGGCCCACCGTGGGGAACTCAACAGACAGCGCCAGCGTCAGATTCCCCTTGGTTTTCGCACCGTTCATGTAAAGCGGTTCCGCTGGCAAATCAACCAGTGGGGGCAAGGTAACGGTAACGGTCTGGCTGATCACAACGCCCACCGTGACGGCTGACAGGGCCGCCAGAAAAGCAAGCCTGACGCTCCAGGTTTTCAGCGGTTTGCCAGAGGAGCTTGAAAGGAGAGTCCGGAAGTTCATGGCGTTTACTCTTTTCTGAAAATCATTTGCAGGACGGCCTGCGTTTCCTTGCGCGGCCCAAAACCCATGGCCGTGACACGGTACAGCGCCTTGGGGCTCCCGCTGCTGCCGCTGCTGCTTCCTGGCGTGGCATCGGGAATAATTTCGACAATGTACCGTGGCGCCATTTCCGGGCGAATGCCGCTGCTGCCGGTCGACAGGGTTCGTCCGGTGAACTCGCCGAACTTGGCGGTTTTGGCTGCGTTGGTTTCGTCGGTGAAATCAACCAAATACCAGACTGGCTTTGTGCCCGTGGCCGCAGGCAGGCAGAGACCTCGCGTTGTACCGGTGCCGCATCCTTCAGCGAAAGACACCATATCGGCCAGTCGCCCTGAAAAAATGGCTTCGCGCTGGTTGGTCGAGGTATTGGGGCCGCGAATGTCGAACTCTGCATCAAGCAGCGCCGCCTCTGCGGCCTGGAAGGCGATTTGCTGGTCTCGGTCAAACCGGGTCGAACGTTCGGCAAGCAATACCATCTGGCTGGCGCCAATGCCCAGGGCCATGACCACGGCAAGAAGGATCAGTGTGGTGATTAGCGAGAAGCCGCGTTGCCTTGTTCGCGCACGTGTGAGGGCGTTGCCGGACAATGCTGGAAGATGGTGTTTCATCGGAGCCTGAGGTCGTTGCGCAAATGAACGGTAAAGGTGCTTTGCAGCCGTAGCCGTCCGTCCGCAGCGACGGCCAGGCTGGAGCCTGTGTCGCTGGTGCTGGCATACATGCTTCCCAAGGGGGACAGGGTAGCCGTAGCGGACTGCTGGGCAGAGCCTGCGGCCCCCCGCAGGACCAGGCCGATGCGTACAGCCCGCACCCGGCGCCAGTTCTCACGCGTGCCCGCAGCGTTGCCGGCCACGGTCAATTCATCCGCGCGCAGCCAGCGTTCGGCGACGGTATCCTGTGCTGCGGAGGCGCTGGGCGCCAGATTGGGGGACACGCCGTCGGTGCCATAAAGAACCTGGAAAGATTCCACGCCTTCGATCAAGGGGGTGGAAGCGATCCACTGGCTTCCGCTTGTGGCGAATTTGTAATAAGAGCAGGAGAGCGAAGGTTCGCCGCTGGTGTCGCGCGTCACATGAAAAACACTGACAGCACGATCATTGAGGTCTCCTGTGGGCAGCCCTGCCTCACCTTCTCCCCTGCAGTTGATCATTGTGTCATCGGCCTTGGAGGCATTGGTGGGAGAGCTCACCCCTTGGTAGCGGATCACCAGCACATCGCTTCCGTTTTTGCACGACGTATCGTTCACCGAGCATGCCCCCGGCCTGTTGCCGTTCACAATCTTGGTGCTTTCGCTGAGAATCAGGTCATCAGGTGTGGCGTAAACGGCATTGTTCCAGCCATAGATGTCGGGTTCGGGGTCAATGCCCAGAAGTGTGGCTGTTGAACGGAGAGCCAGGTTGGCCGCGCCCAGATCCTGATAGCCGGCCTGGATAATGACCCGTCCCAGCAAGTCGGTGGCAAAACGCTCCCGGTCGCGCAGTTGTGTTGTCGTGTCTACCGCTCGGTAACCTTGCTGGCCCAGCAAAAGCGCGGTGGCTGCAATGACAACCACCACGAGCCCCAGACCCAGGGCAACGAGCAACTCGATCAGTGTCAAACCACGTTGACGACGGACGGTGCGGGATAAACGATGACGCATCATTCGGAGCTTCCTGCTGTGAGCGGGATGACGACGACCGGCACGCCTGTGCTATCGGCAAATTCAAGCGTTCCCGCTGTGTTGCTGCGGGTCCAGCTCACTTTCAGCACGGTAACGTCACCGCCGCCGGCACAGGCCCATCTGGGCTTTCCTGCACTGTCAAAAGGATCGTTGTCAAAACAAACCTTGACTCGGGGCGTGGGAAGGGCATTGAGGACCCGCCCCTTCCAGTCGGCCACGTCCCAGGATGCTGCATCCTTGGGCGTTGGACAGCCGGCGGTGAAGCAGTTGACCGACGGAGTGGCAATGGTGCTGGTTCCGGTCAGGGTGGAGTCAAAAAGATAGGGGTTGTCTGCCGCCGTGGTTTTGATCGCGACTGTATGGTTGCCGCGCATTTTTTCGGCCAGCTCCCGCCCTAAGGTAGCCGCTGCGGCCTGATTGCGGGTTTCCTTGTTGGCCTGCATCGCCGCGGCCTGCATGCCGACGGCGCCCAACATGCCAATGCTGAGAATAATGATGGCGATCAGAACCTCGAGGATGGAAAAGCCCGACTGCCCCCGGTTGGAAGCGGGAGGGCGAGGGGACGTTGAATCAAGGATGCCGGCGCAGGGTGTGTCCATGCCTTGAGTTTAAAAACTTGGCGCGGGAACTTCAATGCAGGCGGGAACCGCGTGTCATGTCCAAGTAACCGGCTGTCTGGCTCTGGACGGCCTCCAGTTGCCGGCAGCAGGCTGCCGGTTCGCTTTTCCGCTTTTACCTTCGCACCTCATCCACCAGCGTCTTGAACTCGTCAATATCTTCAAAGCTGCGGTAGACGCTGGCAAAACGCACGTAGGCGACCTTGTCGAGCTTTTTGAGTTCACGCATGACGAGTTCGCCGAGGCGGGCCGACGGTACCTCGCGCAGGCCCAGGTTGAGAAGTTTTTCCTCGATGCGCTCGATGGCCGAGTCCACCTGCTCGGTGCTGACCGGGCGCTTGCGCAGCGCGAGGTTCATGGAGTCGAGGATCTTGCTGCGTTTGTATTCGATGCGGCGGCCGTCCTTTTTGACGATGGCCGGAAAGTTGACGTCGGGCCGCTCGTAGGTGGTGAAGCGTTTTTCACACGCGCCGCACTGGCGGCGGCGGCGTATGAAGTCTGCGTCTTCCGACACCCGGGTTTCGACGACCTGGGTTTCAAGATGGCCGCAGAAAGGGCATTTCATGCGGCTTCACCTGGACTTGCAAGCATTATTGGCCTCCAGCCAGCACCGGGCATGCGCAAGCAGCTATCAAAAGCGTAGCGTTTGCACATGCGCCGACCCATCAACGGTACACCGGAAACCGGCTCGTCAGTGCATTGACCTTGGCGCGAACCGCTTCAATGTTGGCGGCGTCGCGCGGGTTGTCGAGCACGTCGGCAATCAGGTTGGCCGTCAGGCGCGCTTCCTCGTCCTTGAAGCCGCGCGTCGTCATGGCCGGCGTGCCGATGCGCACGCCGCTGGTGACCATCGGTTTTTCAGGGTCGTTGGGAATCGCGTTCTTGTTGATCGTCATGTGGGCGGCGCCCAGCACGGCCTCGGCTTCCTTGCCGGTGATGCCATGTTTCCACGTCGAGCTTTCGCGCAGGTCCACCAGCATCAGGTGGCTCTCGGTGCGCCCGCTGACAATGCGCAGGCCACGCTGCGTCAGCGTGTCGGCCACGATCTGGGCGTTCTTCAGCACCTGCTGCTGGTAAGTCTTGAACTCGGGCGCCAGCGCCTCCTTGAAGGCGACCGCTTTCGCGGCGATCACATGCATCAGCGGGCCGCCCTGCAGGCCGGGGAAGATGGCGCTGTTGATGGTTTTTTCGTGTTCGGCCTTCATCAGGATGATGCCGCCGCGAGGGCCGCGCAGGCTCTTGTGCGTGGTCGATGTCACCACGTCGGCGTGCGGCACCGGGTTGGGGTACACGCCCGCGGCCACCAGGCCGGCGTAGTGGGCGATGTCCACCATGAAGATCGCGCCGACAGCCTTCGCGACTTTCGCAAACCGTTCGAAGTCGATGCGCAGGCTGTAGGCCGAGGCACCCGCAATGATCAGCTTGGGTTTTGACTCGTGGGCCTTGCGCTCCATCGCGTCGTAGTCGATCTCTTCCTTGTCATTCAGGCCGTAGGAGACGACGTTGAACCACTTGCCGCTCATGTTCAGTGCCATGCCGTGGGTCAGGTGGCCGCCTTCGGCCAGGCTCATGCCCATGATGGTGTCGCCGGGTTTCAGGAAGGCCAGAAACACGGCTTCGTTGGCCGAGGCGCCGCAATGCGGCTGCACGTTGGCCGCTTCGGCACCGAAGATTTTCTTGATGCGGTCGATGGCCAGCTGTTCGGCCACGTCCACGTGCTCGCAGCCACCGTAGTAGCGGCGGCCGGGGTAACCTTCTGCGTATTTGTTGGTCAGTTGCGAGCCCTGCGCGGCCATGACGGCGGGCGAGGCGTAGTTTTCGCTGGCGATCAGCTCGATGTGGTGTTCCTGGCGCGCGTTTTCAGCAACGATGGCAGCCCACAGCTCCGGGTCGGTTTGTTCCACAAGAATGGTGCGGTCGTACATGGCAGTCCTTCAAGACGTGGTCCCTGTCATTGGATGAATGAAACAAGGGCTGCCCAGGCGAACGGCTGAACGCTGTGGTCATCGCTTGAGTCCAGCGGTGCGCTTCCCAGTGGTATCCCACGTCAGCAGTCGCCCTGCAAAACAGGAGCTGCCTATCGCCAGTCGCGCACACCCTTAGTGTAACGGACCCGGCGCCTGGCTGACGACCGGCCTGTCAAAAGCCGGGCCGCGCTCAGGAGTTCGCGAGGCTGGCGACTTTGTCGCTGGCCTTGCCACTGGGCAGGTCGTCAGCGTCTGTGTTCGCAGGCAGGGACGCTGGAATGGCCAGCGGCGGGCGAACGGTCGGCATGTAGGCCGGCGCACGGCCACTGACAACAGCCAGCAGACGGGCGTGTTCGGCCATCACCTTGGCGGCATAACCGCCATCGCTTTCCAGATTGGCTGCGCCCACATAGAACTTCAGGCCGGCTTCCACCGAACCGGCGCGGGCGATGCATTCCTGCAGCACCTTGACACCTACCCGCAGGTTGGTGACCGGATCGAAGGCGGCGAGTTTTCCGCCGAAGTTCTCGTACTTGGCGTGGTGGATGTTGGTCATGACCTGCATCAGGCCCTGGGCGCCCACCGGGCTTTGCGCAAACGGGTTGAAGCCCGATTCGATGGCCATGATGGCCAGAATCAGCGTCGGGTCGAGCTTGGCTTTCTGGCCGATCTCGAAGGCTTCCGCGACCAGCACGCTCAGTGGCTCGGGCGCCACGCCATACTTGCGGCTGAGCCAGAAGGCCACCGCAGCCTGTTGCCGGGGCAGGTCCTTGGGGTTGGCGGCCGTGGCCCGGTCGATCGCATCAGGTTCGGTGAAGCCAATCGCGGCTTCCTGGCGCTCCTGCAGCCAGCTCATCAGTCGGGATTCGCCGGCCTCACGCAGGTCGGGACGGGCGGTCAGCGTGATCACTGCAAACACGACGGCCAGGCCGACGAGTGCGAAGCTGTTGTGGGTGATTTCAAAAAAGCCCTGGGCAATGTCGTCGGCAATGTTTGCCAGACTGTTGCCCACGTTTTTCTGAAGCGTCCGCATAACCGATGCGGGGGTGGATTGTCCTAGCGCTGTCATAGCACTCCTTTCTATGCACATCGACTTTTTGAGCCGTGCGCTTTGATTGGGTCGCCATCAAACCAAGGCCTTGCCTTGGGGGTGTTGACCCCTTGTCTGACTTTGCCGGGTTCGGCAGCGGATTCGGGTTGTCCCGTAGTTTTGGGGGGACGGCGGATTCTAAGAGTGCGCTTAATACCTTGTCAAGAATATCAAATTAATTTAATATGCATATTAGTGCATTAAAAACTCAAATAAGGTGTCAAGCTTCCTTATTTCTCCCATTTGCGCGGCTTTTTGGGGTTTCGCTCTAGGTCGTCAAGTGGGCGCATTTTTTGGAGAAGAAGGCTGTATTTTTTGACAGTAATGGCTTTTAACTCAAGCGCTTGCAACGTTTTTCAGAGAAAGTGCCGGAGCATTCAAGCAGGACGGTTTTGGAGGGCGATGCGGAAAATGACGCATGGTCATGTAGGACAAGGACGCAAAGCTGTAAACCCCAAGAAAATGGCAATCGGGGGCTGATTTTTGATTACAAATTTCGACTTGCGCCGAGGGCGCCTGAGGTTTAACCTGCAGTTGCTTGAGTACCTCAAGCATCAGCCGGGTAACCAACCCCGGTCAAACTGAGAGCAATCACTTGCCCTCATCGCACTGGAGACGATCTTCTCTTCTTTGCGAAGCCCGACGGCATGAGCATCACGCCCGCCGTCAACCCCGGTCGGCCTCGCTGCCCGGGGTTTTTATTTTGGGGCTGGCCTTTTCACGCAATCAGCCATCGACCTTTTGCCCCTGCGCGTTAAAGACTCAAGGCCTGAGCCCGGCCATGAACTGAAACGCAATCCCTCCCGACTCTCCAGTCTCTTCAAGTCTCTTCCCGGCAAAGCAGGGGGCATGCTGCGTTCGCCACATTGGCATCACCGCGCAGCCTGGGCCGTGGATGGCCTGTTGCTGCTCTGGGCGCTGGCCTATGCCCTGGTGCCTCGGGTGCCGAAGTCGCAACTTGAAAAAGCGGTCTCTGAAAAAGCTGGGCCGGCAGCTCACGGTGGGCGCAGTGGACTTCCGTCCGTGGTCGCTGGAGCTCACCCTCAGCGAGCTGGCCATCGCCAAAGCCGCCAGCCCGCCAGCACCTGCTGCGGGGCCGGAAAGCAGCCTGCTTTCCCCAGGGGCGCCCCAACTGAAAATTGCGCGTCTCTATATAGATGCAGAAATGCAGTCGCTGCTGCGGTTTGCACCGGTCGCCGACGCCATCGAGGCCGATGGCCTGGCGCTGTCGCTCACCCATCCGGGCCAGGGCCGTTATGACGTGGACGACATCCTCGCGCGACTGAAGCCTGTGGCCAATGCGCCGGCCAGCGACCCGCTGCGCTTTGCCCTCTACAACCTCGTCCTCAGCGACGGCCAGCTTGACTTTGCCGACCTTCCGGCAGGCAGGACACCTGTGGTGCGCGACCTGCGTCTGTCGTTACCTTTCCTGAGCAACCTGCGCGCCCGGCGCGAGGTCAAAACCTCGCCACACCTGGCTTTCAGGCTCAATGGCAGCCGTTTCGACACCGCGGCCGTCGGTACCCCTTTTTCCCAGACCCACAAGACCGACGCCACGCTGGCGCTGCGCGGGCTGGACCTGCGTCCTTATCTGGCCTACAGGCCGGAAAGCCTGCCTTTCAGGCTGGACAGCGCGGTGCTCCATGCCGACATCAAGCTGGCGTTTGAGCAGGCGCCGGGCACCGTGGTGCGTTTGTCGGGCACCGCCACGGCGGAGCAGGTGCGCCTGCTCGAAACCCGGGCCGGTCGCCGGGAGTTGCTCGCGTTTGACTGGCTGGAGGTCGGCCTCGACGACGTCCGGCCGCTGGAGCGCAAGGTCAAACTGTCCGCGGTGACCCTGAGCGCGCCCACCCTCAACATGAGCCGCGACTGGGCAGGGCGCCTGAACCTGCTGCCGCCTGGCGATAAATTTGCTATCAAAAACGGAGCTACCGACGACAGTACAGAAAGGGCTGTGGGCCAAAAAATGTAAAGGAAGCGGCGAAGCCGGCCGCCGGACCTGTCAGTGGCCCTGCTGCACCCATGCCTGCCGCCCGGGCGGCCGTGGCGGTCAGGGACTACCTCGCCGCCGGGGGTGTTTCGCCCGGCAGGCTCTTCCTGGGCGCGCCCAAAAACGCGCCCGCAGACGCCAAATGGACACCGCGCGCCGAACTTAATTTGGCGAGGCCTTAAAAACAGCGAAAATAGCCGCATTGCTTTATTTCTGAAGCTTGGGTCGGGGTCGCGGATATCTGTCCTGCGGCTCCTCTTTTTTACGCCGGTCCCGCCCTGAGCCTGCTGATGCCGGCAGGCTGTAAAGCCCCAAGGGCAGACCTGCAATGTCCTGATCCCTGAAGATCCCCCGCTTCGCCGGTCCTACTTATCCATATGCTGCGTTTCCCCATGTCCAAATCTGCCAAGCCCGAAACACCCGCCGTGAAAACGCCTTCCACCAAGAGCGCCGATAGCCATCCGCTCGATGGCCTGACGGGCGGGGCTTTCTCCGCGCCCACGTCGGGCGAACGCACCGCGCGCATTCGCGAGTGGCTGGCCACCGGTCCCTCGGCCGAGCAGATGGCCGAGGTCTACAAGGACCTGGCCAACCGCGACAAGGGCGCGGCCAAGCCGCTCAAGGAAAGGCTTGACGAAGCCAAGCGCCTGAAAAGCCAGGAGACCGCGGCGGCCGAGTGGGCTGAAAAGGGCCAGGCCCTGCTGGCCCTGAAAAAGCTCAACATGGCCGACGCCCTGGCCTGGCAGCGTGATGCCGCCAAGGCCGGTGCACCGTTGTCGCGCGAGCCGCTGGCCGGGCTGAAAGCCCAGCTGGCCGAGCGCGTCAAGACGATTGAAGACCTGCAGCACCGCACCCAGGTGCAGCGCGAGGCCGCCGTGCTGATTGCCCAGCGCATTGAAGTGCTGTCGACCAAACCCTGGCGCGACGCACAAGGCGTGTGGGAAGCCCTGCGCGCCGACGTGACGCACTGGCAGACCCAGGCCGACGAACTCGCGCAGGACGCCAACTGGCCCAGCGTGGACGCCAAGTTCCCGCCGCTGCTCGACGCCTCGCGTGGCCAGTTGCTGGCGGTGTGGGAAGCCTTTCAGGGCGCGTTGTCGCTGGCCGTCGCGGCCGCCGAAGACGCCGCCGCACCGCTGCCGGCGGTACCGGTCTGGGCCGATGAACTGCGCAGCGTACGCGGCGCGCCGCGTGGCGGCGACGCCGCTGCCGGTGAGCAGCCCGCGCGTGCGCCCAAGGTCAAGATCGACCCCGCCGTGCTCAAGGACATGCGTGAAAAATCAGCGGCCGTCGTGCAGGCCGCGCTCGCCAAGCTTGAGCATGAAGTCACCGAAGGCCATGGCAAATCCACGCCCAAGGTCGCGGCCGAGCTGCGCCAGGCGCTGAAGGAAAACATTCGCAACATCGACAGCGCGCTCGAAGCCGCGGCACATGCCGCATTGACGGCGGCCGGCGAACTCGAAGGCTGGCAGCGCTGGCGTGCCGACCAGATCCGCGAGGAGCTGGTGGCCAAGGCCGAAGCGCTGGTCGCCAAGCCCCTGGGCGGGCGCAAGCAGCAGGAGGCGCTGCGCGCCATGCGCGAACTCTGGAAAACCAGCGACCAGGGCGGCATCCCCAACCACGCGCTCTGGAAGCGGTTTGACGACGCCTGCAACGAAGCCCACAAGGTGGTCGAGGTCTGGCTCGAGAAGGTCAAGGAACAAAGCGAAGCCGTCAAGGCCGAGCGCCGCGCGCTGATCGACGAGGTGCAGGCCTGGGCCGAGGCCAACAAGGGCAACACCGACTGGAAGTACCAGATCCGCAGCCTCAATGGTTTTGTCGAGAAGTGGACGGCCGCCGGCCACCTGGGTGAAAAAGCCTTTGCCGAGATCCAGCCGCAGTGGAAGGCCGCGATGGATGCCGCCGATGCGCCGCTGAAAGCCGCACGCGCCGAAAGCCTGGCACACCGCAAGGCCATGATCGAGGAAGCGCAGGTGCTGGGCGCCGAGCCGCAGCTGCACATCGACGCCGTCAAGGCCTTGCAGCAGCGCTGGCAACACGAAGCGCAGGCGGTGCCGATCGAGCGCAAGCAGGAGCAAAAACTCTGGGACGCTTTCCGCAAGCCGATCGACGACGCCTTCCAGCGCAAGACCGCCGAGCGTGAAAAAGCCGCGTCGGCCCTGGGTGAGCATGACCGCCTGGTGCTCGAGCTGTCCAAAGCCCTCGACGCTGCCAACGCCACCGGCGATGTGCAAAAAATTCGCACCGCGATGGCCGACCTCGAAGCCGGTTTGCGCGGGCAGTTCAAGCCGGCGGCACCGGCTGCCGCGGCAGCGCCTGCGCCTGCAGCGGCCGAAGCACCTCAGGAAGCGGAGTCCAATCAGGCGTCAGCGCCCGATGCACCTGCGCCAGCTGCTCCTGAAACAGTAGCAAAAGAGGAGGCCCCGGCCGAGACTGAAACCGCTGCCGAGCTTGCCGCCGAAGCCGCTGCGGAAGCAGAAGAAGCTGCGCCAGCACCGGCCGCGCCGCCGCCCAAACCCGCCAAACCGGTGGTGGCCATGCGCGGCGATGACCGCCCCGGCATGCGCAAGGCCGAAGCTGCCCCCGCAGGCCGCGGCGGCAAGTTTGGCGACCGCAAGGACGCACGACCCGGTGGCGGCAAGCCCGACGGCCGCGGTAACCGGCCGGCCGACAACAAGTTCGAGCCCTACCGCCCCGAGCGCGAAAGCCGTTTCGGTGACAGGCCAGCCTACGAAGAGCGTGGCCCGCGGCTGGGCGACGCAGCCTTCCGCGCGCAGCGCGAAGCTTTTGAGCATGCGCAGCAGGCCTTGCGCAAGTTGTCCGAACAGGCGCACGGCGAAGTGCTGACCAACCTGCTGACGGCTTGGGAAAAACGCGACCCCGCGCTGCTGCCTGATGCCCAGGCCTTGGGCAAGCTGGTGACGCCGGCCACACGCAGCGCGTGGATGAAGGCACTGTCGTCGGCGCCCAAGGGTGATGCCGCAGAAACCCTGCTGCGCCTGGAAATCGCCGCCGAGCTGCCGACCCCGGCCGAACACATCAGCGCGCGCCGCATGCTGCAGCTGGTGCTGCTGACCAAACGCAACGACCCGGCGCCGGCGCAGACCTGGGGTGACGATGCGGCCAAAGTGCTGGCCGCGCCGTATGACGCGGCGCATGTGCGGCGTCTGCAGAATGTGCTGAAGGCGCTGATCAAGCGCTGAGAGGGCGGGATCCTTGCGGTGTCGCTTGGAGCTGCCTCGGCGCGGCGCCTGGAATTGCCACGGTTTGCTATCAATTAAATAGCTGACTGCGTCCGTGTTTAAAGGGCTGCAGGCCGATTGCGCTTGAAAAACTGGTCAAACAGCGCGGTCAGTGCCGCAAAGTCCTGCGTGAAGCGCTCGCGGTTCACGAAGTAGGCTTCGCAGCTCACGGCAAAAAATTCTGCCGGTGCCGTGGCGCCATAGGCGTCCAGCCACGGCGGCTCGCCGCCGAAACGTTCGGCCATCGTGACCTGTTCGCGAAAAGCGTCGTAAGCCGGCTGCATCACCTCGTGCCAGGCCTTGTGCGCGGCCCGCGAGGGCAGGGGCGGGCAGCCATCGGCGGTGCCGTCCTTCATGTCGATCTTGTGGACGAACTCGTGGATCACGACGTTGTAGCCGTGGCCGGCCAGCGCGCCGGCCGAGGCCACGTCCTGCCAGCTCAGCGTGACCGGGCCGCGCTCCATGGCTTCGCCGGACAGCACCTCGCTGTAGCGGTGCACGACGCCGCTGGCGTCCTGCCTTTCGCGACGCGCGATCATCTGCCCGGGGTGAACCACGATGCCGACAAAGTCGCTGTACCAGCCCAGTCCCAGGTGCAGCACCGGCAGGCAGGCCTGCGCGGCAATCGCTACCGCCATCTCGTCGGTGACCACCAGGCCGTGCGCACCGGTAAATTCCTTGTGCGCCAGAAACTCACCGACCAGGCGGCGCAACTGCAGCCGCTCTGCCACCGGCCGCTCGGCCAGAAAAGGATAGGCGGCCAGCGTGGCCTGCCACAGCGTGTCGGGAATGGTGTCGGCGCGCGGCGTGCGTCCGAACAGCTGGCGCAACCAGTTCAGCATGGGGTGGCTTAGGGCCTGTTCACACTATTTATACAAGTGCGAACGTGGTTAAAACAGCGCCAATCTAGGCGCACGACGACGCTCAGCCTGGGCGGCTGGGCTAGGAGTGCAACGACGAGTGGTGCTGTTTTAACCACGTTCCCTTCGGGTTGCGGCCAAAAAGGCCATGCGCAGCGTTGCAAAGCCTTGCCGGGCTCCAGCCCGGCTGCATTTTGCGCCTCGCGCATGGCCTTTTTGACTCGCAACGCATCTCGCATAAATAGTGTGGACAGGCCCTAGAGCAGCGGGATGCGGCGCAGGCCGGCGGCCGTCAGGCGCAGCACTTCCGCGCGTGGCACGGCGGCGGCGGCGTCCCAGTCGCTGAGCACCACGCGTGAGTAGCCGTGCCCCAGGTCGTGCACCGCCGGCCGGTGGGTGTGGCCGTGGATCAGGATCTGGGCGTTGGCGGCTTCGAGTTGCTCGCGGGCCGCGCTGCCGTCCACGTCGGCATAAGGGGCGCCGGACTGCTTGCGCGCCTCGCTTTGTTCGCGCAGGCCGCGTGCGATGGCCTGCCGCTCGGCCAGCGGTCTGGCCAGAAAGCTGCGTTGCCAGGCGGGGCTGCGCACCTCGCGGCGAAATTGCAGGTAGTCCACATCGCCCAGGCACAAGGCGTCGCCGTGCGAGAGCAGCCAGCGCTGTTGGTTGAAGGCCAGCACGGTCGGGTCGGCCAGCAAGGTGGTGTGGCACAGCGCCATGAGGCGCGGGCCGACCAGGAAGTCGCGGTTGCCGTGCATGAAAAAAAGTGCCAGCCGGCCAGCCGTCTGGCCCAGCAGGCGGGCGCAGCGGTCTTCGAAACTGTCTTGAGCGCCTGCTGCCACATCGACCGCATCGTCACCGACCCAGACTTCAAACAGGTCGCCCAGAATGAACACCGCGTCGGCCGGCGTGCTTTCCATGTAGTCCCGCCAGGCGGCAAACGTGGCGACATCGGCCGCCTGCAGATGCAGGTCGGAAATGAAATCGACCGTGCCCCAGGAAGGCGGCGCATGGAGCTCCGCAATCCGGGGAACGGTCGACGGGATTTTCACGGGCTGAACTTGAACGCGCTCAGTCCAGACGGGAATCAGGCCAGCGCGACGGCTTTTTCAATCACCACGTCGGTTTGCGGCACGTCGTCATGAAAGCCCTTGCGGCCGGTCTTCACGGCGGCGATCTTGTCGACCACATCGGTGCCGCCCACCACCTTGCCGAACACCGCATAACCCCAGCCCGACGCGTTGGGCGCGGTGTGGTTCAGAAAGGCGTTGTCGGACACGTTGATGAAAAACTGCGAACTGGCCGAATGCGGCGCATTGGTGCGCGCCATGGCCACGGTGTAGTGGTCGTTTTTCAGGCCGTTGCTGGCTTCGTTTTCGATCTCGCCGTCGGTGGGCTTTTGTTTCATGCCGACTTCAAAACCGCCGCCCTGGACCATGAAGCCCGGGATCACGCGGTGGAACACCGTGTTGTTGTAGTGGCCCTTGTTGACGTAGCTGAGGAAGTTGGCCACCGATTTCGGTGCCTTGTCCTGGTCGAGTTCAAGGGTGATGAGGCCGTAGCCGGCTATGTGGAGTTCGACTTTGGGATTGCTCATGATGGGTTATTTGACAAGGGTTGCAGAGTTGATGAGGATGGGTGTTCGGGGCACGTCGCTCGGGAAGGGGCCGCCCGGGCCGGTGGGTGTGGCCTTGATCTTGCCGACCACGTCCATGCCGCTGACCACCTTGCCGAACACCGTGTAGCCCGGCGACTGGGCGCTCGGGTTCAGGAAGTCATTGTCTCTGACATTGATGAAAAATTGCGACGAGGCCGAGTCCGGGTCGTTGGTGCGCGCCATGGCCAGCGTGCCGACCACGTTTTTGTCGCCGCCTTTGGCCAGCGCCTCGCGCCCTTCATGCACCACCGGCGGCCGTGTGGATTTTTGCGCATAGCTGGCATCGAAGCCGCCGCCCTGGACCATGAAGTTGTCGATCACGCGGTGAAACACCGTGCCGTCGTAGTGCTTGTCCCGGACGTACTGAAGAAAATTGGCGACTGTTTTTGGTGCCTTGTCGGGATAGACCTCGACGACGAAATCGCCGGCGCTGGTCGCAAACCTGACCTTGGGTGCGCCGGCCGCGCCTTGCGCCCAGGCCTGCCCGGCCACCAGGGCCAGTGTTGCGATCGCCAGGCAGGCGCGCCGGCCGATGGCCTTGTTGCTGAAAGTCATCCAACCACTCCTTCAAAAAATATTTTCCATTGCTTGCCCTGGCGCATCCAGTACTGGCGCCGCACCGGGCCTGTGCGCGAGCCGCTGAGCACCTCGCCAAAGGTTACCACCATGGTGTCGGTGCTGTCTGTCCAGCGCAGGTAAGACACGTCCTTGAGCTGCACCGTGCGGCCGCGCCGCTTGTTGGTCTCGGTACGCAACTGGGCCGCCCAGTCGTCGCGGGTCTTGCCGTAACTGCTGAAGTCGCTGCTGTACAGGCTGGTCAGGGTGGCCAGGTCGCCCACCGACTTGGCCTGGTGCCAGCTGTTCAATGCTTCCTCAAAGGACTTGCTGTCGGCCTTGATGCTGTGCGGCGCCACCCACTGCAGGCTTTGCGCAATCACCACCGGCGTGGTGCGCACTTCTACGGTACGGATGATGCGCTCCAGATCCGGATTGGCCAGCACGACGCAGCCGTCGCTGGCCTGTGGCGCGCGCGAAAACTGGGCCGGTGGCGTGCCGTGCAGCCAGATGCCGCTGCCGGTCTTGCCGCGCTTGAGGTCCAGCGCATTGGGGTAGTTGATGGGCAGGGCGCCCGAGCCGTAAAAGTCTTTCAGCGACTTCGGGTCCAGGTTGCTGGTGACGAAATAAATCCCCAGCGGCGTGCGCGAATCACCCTCGACGGATTTTTCGATGCCGGATTTCCCCACCGAGATGTAGTAGTCGCTCACCAGCTTGAGACCGGTGGCGGTGTTTTCAAACAGGTAGAGCCGGGCCCGCGAGGCGTCCACCGCGATCGCATGTTTGTTGCGCGGCGACAGCGCCAGGAACTGCGAGGGAATGGTGCCCGGCGCCGGCCGTTCGCGCAGCGCCTTCAGCCGCATCAGGGATTCCTGGCGCAGCTCGGCCAGCGTGCTGGCCCCGGCTTTGGCCGTGCCGTCCGACACGTCGCCCGGCGCGCGCAGCGGGCGGGAGCGGGCGGCCAGCAGGTCGCCATAGACCAGTTGGGCCAGCTGGAAATTGGGATGGTCGTCCACCAGGCGCTCGGCCTTGACCAGTGCCTCGCGCCCCCTGGCCTGGCCGGCAAGCTTGTAGATTTCGATCAGGCGGGCTTCGGCTTCGCCGTCCTTGACCGCCGGCCGTACGGCGGCCCGGGACGGCGCCGCGCTGCTGGGGGAGGCGGTGGTGGCGTGGGGCTTCCTCTTGTCCACGCCCTGGGCCGGCGCGGGACCGCACATCACCGACAGTGCCGTGACGAGGAGGGTGGCGGATACCCGTTGCATGAGTGAGGGGTCAGGGGCCGTGAAAAAGGTCAGGCAAGTGCCAGGGGTGCGCACGCAGCGGGCGGCCATCAACCGCCGGTGGATTCCCTGACGATGAGCCAGCGTTCGCCGGCCTTGGCCATGTCCAGTGTCTTGCGGCTGGAGATGTTGAGCGCATCGGCGCTGTAATCCTGCCTGAATTTGGCGGTGGCCTTGCTGCCCTTGACGTCGACCGACAGGTTGTTGATCTTCACGCTGATCTTTGACTTGCCGACGATGCGGCTGCGCCGCTCTTCTTCCCAGGCCTTGCGCGACTGGTTGCCCGGTGTGTCAAAGTCCTTGGCGTAGGCGGCCAGGTAGGCGGTCATGTCCTTGCCGGACCAGGCGCTGGCCCAAGCCCTGACGGTGGCTTCAACTTCCTTTTCGGCGGCGCTGACCGGTGTGGCCGCGGCTGGTGCGGGCGACGACACCGGTGCGGCGGGTGCCGCAGGCGCGGCCGGCGTTGCCGGCGCAGCAGGCGCAGGCGCTGCTGGCACTGCTGGCGTTACTGCCGCAGGTTTGGCCGGCGCGGCAGGTGTCTGGGCCGTCACGGCGGGCGCGGCAGGTGTTGCTGCAGCCGGCTTCTGGGCCTTGGCCTCCGGCGTGAACAGGGTGCGGATCAGCGCCAGCTTGGGCGGCACGGCACTGTTGCCGCCATCGAGCTGCAGCGCCTTGCTGTAGGCCTGGCTGGCCAGCTTGGCATACACGTCGCCCAGGTTTTCATGCGCGGTGGCATAGCTCGGGTTGGTGCGTATGGCCATTTCGAGGGCGGCCCTGGCCTTGTCGAACTGGTTCTGGCCGGCGTAAAGCACGGCCAGGTTGTTGTAGGGCTCGGGCAGCTCCGGGTAGTCCTGCGTGATCTTGGTGAAGGTGGTGATCGCGTCAGCCGGTTTGCCGGCTTCGGTCTGGATCACGCCCTTGATGAAACGCATCTGCGGGTCGCGCGGCTTGGTGGCCAGGTACTTGTCGGCCCTGGCCATGGCTTCCCCCAACTGGCCCGCACGCACGAGGGCGTTCACCTCGGTGTACTCGTCGGCATGTGCGGGCGGCACACACAGGGCCGCGACCAGAGCCAGCAAGCGCAGGGCAGTCGGCAGCGCCTGGTTTGAAAAATAAGCTGACTTGGACATATTTCCTCTGGAACGCATGGAGTGGCTGGTATCAAACCAGGAAACGAAGAAGCCGGCTGTGCAGCGTGCTGCATGGGCTCTTCCTGGCTGGCTATACTGGACGATTGTATCTGAGGGGTATAGTTTAAGCTCCTGCGAAAAATCACCATTGGCATCCCGTCGCCAGACCTTTTGGAGCAGCTTTCCCCCTTGCTGATGCACCTGATGACCCGCCCCCGCTCCAGCGCCCCCTTCCGGTTCCGGCGATTCCAGTCAGACTGAACACCCAGACTTTTCATGAGCCTTCGCATTTACAACACGTTGACGCGTGCCGTAGAAGATTTTTCGTCCCTGGTTCCCGGCCATGTGCGCATGTATGTGTGCGGCATGACGATTTACGACCTGTGCCACATCGGCCATGCCCGCATGATGATGGCCTTCGACGTGATCCAGCGCTGGCTCAAGGTCAGTGGCTACCAGGTCACCTATGTGCGCAACATCACCGACATCGACGACAAGATCATCAAGCGCGCCGTCGAGCGCGGCATCACCATCCGGGCGCTGACCGACGAGATGATCACGGCGATGCACCAGGACATCGGCGCGCTCGGCATCGAGCCACCCACGCTGGAGCCGCGCGCCACCGAATACGTGCCGCAGATGCTGGGCATGATTGCCACGCTGGAGCAAAAAGGCCTGGCCTATCGCTCGGACAACGGCGACGTGAACTACGCGGTGCGCAAGTTCGAAGGCTACGGCAAGCTCTCGGGCAAGTCGCTCGACGAGCTGCGCGCCGGCGAGCGTGTCGCCGTGCTGGACGGCAAGGAAGACCCGCTCGATTTTGTCCTGTGGAAAGCGGCCAAGCCAACCGAGCCCGCCGATGCCCAGTGGGACAGCCGCTATGGCAAGGGCCGGCCCGGTTGGCACATCGAGTGTTCGGCCATGAGCTGCCAGACCCTGGGCGAGACCTTCGACATCCATGGCGGCGGCGCCGACCTGCAGTTTCCGCATCACGAAAACGAGATCGCCCAGAGCGAAGGCGCCAACGGCAAGCCGTTGGCCCGCTTCTGGGTGCACAACGGTTTTGTGCGGGTGGACAACGAGAAGATGTCCAAAAGCCTGGGCAACTTCTTCACCATCCGCGAGGTGCTGGCGCAGTACGACCCGGAGACCGTGCGCTTTTTCATCGTGCGTGCGCACTACCGCAGCGCGCTCAACTACAGCGACGCGCACCTGGACGATGCGCGCAATGCGCTCAAGCGCCTGTACACCGCGTTGCACCTGGTCCAGCCGGCCGCGGTGGTGATCGACTGGTCGCAGCCATTTGCCGCCCGTTTCAAGGCGGCCATGGACGATGATTTCGGCACGCCCGAGGCGATGGCCGTGCTGTTCGACCTGGCCGGCGAGGTCAACAAGGCCCGGTCGCCCGAGTTGGCGGGGCTGCTCAAGGCCCTGGGCGCTTGCCTGGGCCTGCTGCAAAACGACCCGGCCGCCTTCCTGCAGGCCGGCGCCGGCCTGGACGAGCCCGCCATCCAGGACCTGATCCAGCAGCGCGCCGCCGCCAAGGCTGGCAAGAACTTTGCTGAAGCCGACCGCATCCGCCAGGACCTGCTGGCACGCGGCATTGTGCTGAAAGATACACCGGCCGGAACGACCTGGGAGGTCGGTTCGTGATGAGGTTTTCAATTAAAAAAGGCCTTCAGCCCATGACGGACGGGCGCAAGCAGCTATGAAAAAGATAGTAAAAAGCGGCCCGGCCAGCACCGAACTGGCCGATGTCGCCGAGCCGGCCCTGACCATCGTGCCGGACTACTGGGCCGAGGCCTGCAAACACCTGGTCAAGAAAGACCGGGTCATGAAACGCCTGATCCCGCAGTTCGGCGACGCCTGCCTGCAATCGCGCGGGGACGCCTTCAGCACGCTGGCACGCAGCATCGTGGGCCAGCAGATTTCCGTGAAGGCGGCGCAGACGGTCTGGCACCGTTTTGATGCGCTGCCGAAAAAAATGACGCCCGGCAACGTGCTCAAGCTCAAGGTGGACGACATGCGCGCCGCCGGCCTGAGCGCGCGCAAGGTCGAGTACCTGGTGGACCTGGCGATCCACTTCGACGCCGGCACGGTGCACGTCAAGGACTGGGCGGCAATGGACGACGAGGCCATCATTGCCGAACTGGTGGCGATTCGCGGCATTGGCCGCTGGACCGCCGAGATGTTCCTGATCTTTTACCTGACACGTCCCAACGTGTTGCCGCTCGACGATGTGGGGCTGATCAACGGCATCAGCCAGAACTATTTTTCCGGCGAATCGGTCAGCCGCAGCGATGCGCGCGAAGTCGCCGCCGCCTGGGCGCCGTTTTGCAGCGTCGCAACTTGGTATATTTGGCGCTCGCTGGACCCCTTGCCGGTCCTGGGTGCCGAGAAACCCTAATCAAGAAGCCTGAGGAGCAGACCATGGCCAAAAAGACCTTTCTCGATTTCGAGCAGCCGATTGCGGAGCTCGAAGGAAAAATTGAAGAGCTGCGCTACGTGCAGACCGAATCGGCGGTCGACATCTCCGAAGAGATCGACCAGCTCGCCAAAAAGAGCCAGCAGCTCACCAAGGACATCTACAGCGACCTGACGCCCTGGCAGATCACCAAGATCGCGCGCCATCCCGAGCGGCCCTACACGCTGGACTATGTCAACGAACTGTTCACCGACTTTGTCGAGCTGCATGGCGACCGGCATTTTTCAGATGACCTGAGCATCGTCGGCGGGCTGGCGCGTTTTAACGGCACCGCCTGCATGGTGCTGGGCCACCAGAAGGGCCGCGACACCAAAGAGCGCGGTCTGCGCAACTTCGGCATGAGCAAGCCCGAGGGTTACCGCAAGGCGCTGCGCCTGATGAAAACCGCCGAGAAGTTCAAGCTGCCGGTGTTCACCTTTGTCGATACACCGGGCGCCTACCCCGGCATCGACGCCGAGGAGCGCGGCCAGTCCGAAGCCATTGGCCGCAACATCTTTGAAATGGCGCAACTCGAAGTGCCCATCATCACCACCATCATCGGCGAAGGCGGCTCCGGCGGCGCGCTGGCCATCTCGGTGGCCGACCAGGTTGTGATGCTGCAGTACTCCATCTACTCGGTGATCAGCCCGGAAGGCTGCGCCTCCATCCTCTGGAAAACCTCGGAGAAGGCCGAGGAAGCCGCCGAGGCCCTGGGCATCACCGCACACCGCCTGAAGGCGCTCGGCGTGATCGACAAGATCGTCAACGAACCGGTGGGCGGCGCGCACCGCGACCACAAGCAGATGGCCGCTTTCCTCAAGCGCGCCCTCAACGACGCCTTCCGCCAGGTCAGCGACCTCAAGGTCAAGGAGCTGCTGGACCGCCGCTACGAGCGCCTGCAAAGTTATGGTCGCTACACCGACACCAAGGCCGACGCCAAATAGCCTGATCACCGCCCCGCGGCGGCTGACCTGACATGCGCCGCCGGGCCGTTCCCAAGGCGACTGCCGCAGCCTGCAAGGCGAAGGTTACCCAGTGAGCACCACCGTCGACGACGCCCTGCGCGTCTTTTCACCGCAACTGCCTGTGGCCGTGGCCTACAGCGGCGGCGCCGACTCCACGGCCCTGCTGCTGGCCTGCGCCGACAAGTGGCCGGGGCAGGTGAGGGCGGTGCATGTGCACCACGGCCTGCAGGCCGCTGCCGACGGATTTGCCAGCCACTGCGAAGCCGTTTGTGCGCAGCTGGACGTGCCCTTGCGGGTCGTGCGCGTCATGGCCAGGCATGCGCCCGGCGACAGTCCGGAAGACGCCGCCCGCAAGGCGCGTTATGAAGCGTTTCGGGGCCTGGCCCATGAGGAGTGGGCACAAAAAGCTATCAAAAGCATAGCGCTTGCGCAGCATGCCGATGACCAGGTCGAGACCATGCTGCTGGCGCTGAGCCGTGGTGCCGGACTGCCCGGCCTCAGCGCCATGCCCGCCCACTGGCAGCGGGACGGTCTGGACTACCACCGCCCCCTGCTGCAGGTGCCGGCGCCCGGGATCCGCGCCTGGCTGGCGCGGCGCGGTGCCACCTTCATCGAAGACCCGAGCAACACCGACGAGCGTTTCACGCGCAACCGCATCCGTGCGCGCCTGCTGCCGGCACTGGCGCAGGCCTTCCCGCAGTTCCGCGAGACCTTTGCGCGCAGTGCCCGGCATGCGGCGCAGGCGCAGGCCGTGCTGCTCGAGGTGGCGCGTGAAGACCTGCAGCTGCTCGGCAGCCCCCCCGAGATCAAGGCCCTGCAGCTCTTGTCCGGACCGCGCCAGGCCAACGCGCTGCGCCACTGGCTGCTGGACGCCCACCAGGCCACACCGAGCACGGCGCAGCTCGACCAGTTGCTGGCGCAGGTGGCGGCCTGCACCACGCGCGGCCACCGGATTGACCTGAAGGTGGCCAATGGCCACGTGACACGGGATGGTGCGCATTTGCACTACGCTGTTTAGCGTGCCGAGCAGTACACGCAGTGACGAGCGTGGGGGCCATGTTTTTCCGCAGGGCCGCCCCAAGGAAAAATGCGCCCCCTCGGGGGCAGCGAAGTACACGCAGTGACGAGCGTGGGGGCCTAGTTATAATTGAAGGCTTTGCTGGCCTGCCGTCAGGGCGCTTTTCGCAGCGCTTTCCGCCAAAAAAGCAAAAAGACCGCACTCCCAACTCCTGATTGACACCCTGCAATGGCTTTGATCGTTCATAAATACGGCGGCACCTCGATGGGCTCGACCGAGCGCATCCGCAATGTCGCCAAACGCGTGGCCAAGTGGGCCAGAGCCGGCCACCAGATGGTGGTGGTGCCCAGTGCCATGAGCGGCGAAACCAACCGCCTGCTGGGCTTGGCCAAGGAACTGGCGCCTGCCAAGGCCAGCGACGCCTACCACCGCGAACTCGACGCCCTGGCCGCTACCGGCGAGCAGGCCTCCAGTGCGCTGCTGGCGATCGCGCTGCAGGCCGAGGGCATGGACGCCGTCAGTTACGCCGGCTGGCAGATGCCCATCCGCACCAACAGTGCCTACACCAAGGCCCGCATCGAGTCGATTGACGACAAGCGGGTGCGCGCCGACCTGGATGCGGGCAAGGTGGTCATCATCACCGGCTTTCAGGGCATGGACGACGGCGGCAACATCACCACGCTGGGCCGGGGCGGCTCGGACACCTCGGCCGTGGCCGTGGCGGCGGCCATGAAGGCGCATGAGTGCCTGATCTACACCGACGTGGACGGCGTGTACACCACCGACCCGCGTGTCGTTCCGGAAGCACGCCGCCTGCAGACCGTGAGTTTTGAAGAGATGCTCGAGATGGCATCGATGGGCTCCAAAGTGCTGCAGATCCGCTCGGTCGAGTTTGCGGGCAAGTACAAGGTGCCCTTGCGCGTGCTCTCGAGCTTCACGCCCTGGGACATCGACATCGACGAAGAGGCCAAGTCCGGCACCCTGATCAGTTTTGAGGAAGACGAAAAAATGGAACAAGCCATCGTATCGGGCATCGCGTTCAACCGCGACGAAGCCAAAATCTCCATCCTCGGCGTGCCAGACACCCCGGGCATTGCCTACCAGATCCTGGGCGCCGTGGCCGACGCCAACATCGAAGTCGATGTGATCATCCAGAACATCAGCAAGGACGGCAAAACCGATTTCAGCTTCACCGTGCACCGCAACGACTACGCGCGCGCCATCGACCTGCTCAAGGCCGAGGTGCTGCCCAAGCTGGGCGCGCAGGAGATCACCGGGGACGCCAAGATCTGCAAGGTCAGCATCGTCGGCATCGGCATGCGCAGCCATGTCGGCATTGCCAGCAAGATGTTCCGCTGCCTGAGCGAAGAAGGCATCAACATCCAGATGATCTCCACCAGCGAAATCAAGACCTCGGTGGTGATCGACGAGAAATACATGGAGCTGGCCGTGCGTGCGTTGCACAAGGCTTTTGACCTCGACCAGCCCGCCGCAAGCCCCTGATTGCTGGACAGCGGTCCAAGTCGTGAGATAATCCGGGCTCAGACAGAATTCAGGAAACGTGACCGAGTGGCCGAAGGTGCTCCCCTGCTAAGGGAGTATGGGGTGTAGAGCCTCATCGAGGGTTCGAATCCCTCCGTTTCCGCCAATTAGCTAGTAAACATGGGCCTTCGGGCCCGTTTTTACGTTCGCACCCATCGATACACCCATCATTTAATATGAGACAGGGTGAGCCAGTCGGAAATCTAAAGTCTAAATTTCTTTAGACCATCCCCGGGGAAGTTAACCCGCCACGGCCCAAGCGTAAGAAAACCCGCACGCGGCGGGGCCCCTGGCACTTGCAATCCCGGCGCTCCCCATTTGTCCTTTGCCTTGCCATCAACCACCGTCTGCCATTGCATACTGTAAGCGGCATCTGCGCCGTCGCAGGCCAGCGGCTTAATATGGTCTATCACGTAGCCCTTGCACGGCCCCTTGCGCGCACCCGAAGCAGGGCAGGGGTGTGCAGCTTGAACTCAACCTTGGCGCTCTGGCTGCACTTGGTGCGGGCTTCAGATGGAATGATGTGGCAGCTCAGCACAAACGATAGAGCATGAATGATGCGGGGTTCATTGTGGGATGATGCCAGCGAACCAGACAGTTCGGATAATCAAAATGAAAATGGCTGCCACAATGAAAAAATTAACTCTGCTCGGCACGTTCCTCATGTTTTCAGCCGGGACACTCGCTCAGCAATCTGGCTTCATTAGTCTGAAAGGCAATAACGGACAGCAAGTGTTCGTGGGGACAGGGCAGAACGCGCAGCGTATTGGAAACGCTGTTCAGACTCGTTTCCATGTATCGCAAATCGACCCTTCACTTACGTGGTCTGGACGTGTCCTTTTTGCGTGCAATGGCTCGTGGATTTCCGACAATTTTCAAACAACCTTCCATGACAACACAGGACGGTCACCGGCAGAATTTGAAACTCTAGCTCGTGCAAATGAGGAAAAGACCCCACTTGATGTTCTCGAGCTCAACGATTGGCAGAAGAGTCAGCTTTTGTTTGCTGCCGCTTTACGCCCACACGTAAACACCATTTGCAAAAACGCAGCTCCGGAGCCTAGAAATTACCAAATACCTGTTTCTGAATACAACGAGGACGGGGGAAAGCCAGGAGGAGTTGCATCAATCTTGACGGGTTCATTTTCCCGCAAGCGTGACGCGCTCGATGTCTGGCTACGAATGTCGCACTTCAAGGTGATGCCGCACATCGTTAATGGGAAGCTCTTTGTTTACGAGGGTATCGAGCAAAAATACAATGCCCCGACCGGGACTTACGAGATGCACCGCATCGCGTTTAGTTGCTTATCACGTCGGCTTGCCACATATCAAATAATTGAATACAACAAGGCGGGAAAATCTACACAGACCGCCGATGTGCCCAGAGAAAAACTTGAACTGGTTGATGTGGTTCCAGGTTCCGTTGGAGAAGCCCAACTAGATAAAGTGTGTGCGATATATAGCGGCAAAAACTAACATGCGCTAACAGTCGCGCGCCATCCAGCATGCCTTTCAAGTCGCTTTTGCGCGTGTCGCCACCAAAGGCGAACTGGCCAAGCGCGCCGCCGAGAGACTGGCCGAGGCTGCTTGAAATTGGCATTACGTCCCACCCATTTTCATTCCAGCCGCACCAACACCTTGCAGCAGCCCGCCCGCCAGCGAGCCTTCGTTGCGCACCCGTCCGGCTGCGTTCTGCGTGTAAATGCTGTTGCGCCGGGTTTTCTGCGCCAGGCCCGCCAGGTCACTCGACAAGTCGCCGCCCATCATGGCTTCCGCGCCGTACATCAGCCCGCCGCCGCCACTTCGGGCCATCAGCTTGGCGCGTTTCTGCGCTTCGCCCATGCCTGCCGCTTGGGATGCGCTGTTGCCGGTCAAATAGTCCGTGCTGACATTGCCAGTTGCGCCAGCGTTGGGCGTGGTGCTCATCAAGGCCGAAACCAGCGAATCTTCACGTTTTGCCGCGCCGTCCTCATAACGCTCATCGCGCTTGGTCGGGTCGAAAACGTCCTTGGCAAAGTCGTTGACCCGCTCTTCACCGGCCTTGTTGATGCGCTGGTTTTCTTCTTCGCCAGCCGTCAGGATGTTCTGCTGCTTGTTCGCTGCTTCATCGGCAGCATCAGCCTGCAGCACGGCGCCACCAGCCGAAGCCGCCATTGCCATCATTGCCATCGTTGTTGGGTCGCCCATAATGAATCCTTAGTTAACCGAGTTGCCTGTCATTGCGCCGTCCCGCACGCCGCAGACGGGCGGTGTTCGGACTGAAAATAACTCACATACTTCGAACCCATGCGTTTTACGCCAAAACCTTGATTAATGACTGTCTGCCCTGTATGGTGTGTCAACTTCGCAAGACTGAGCAGGACCGAAAGGGTCGGGTATGGATGGCGCCTCGCGCGCGGACGCCTGCGCGTACTGCTCGCACGAGTGAGTGCAGATAGCAGTTTGACCGCGCTGGGCTGGCTTTTCACTATTCGAATTGGATAGTGAGAAGCCAGAAGTGGTAACGGTTACCACCCCCGCGCCCGCAAACGCATGCAGCCCGCCTGTATACGCGCGCGCACGGGCACACACACATGGGCGATGGCACCAGCAAATGATTACCTCGCGCGCGGACGCGCACGTTTCTTGCACTTGCGCGGATTGCGCGGAAAGTGCGCGACCAGCAAATGATTGCCTCGCGCGCGGATGCGCGCGCCTATGCGTACATGTCAGATAATTCACGCGCGGGCACATACACACGCGTAATGCTCCGCAATTAGAGGCGTCCACAGGTCGGGTCTCCCTGCCATGTCCTCTCTGCTTGTATTAACCCAATCGTTTCCTCCAGGCTATGGCCCCCTTGCAGCATGGCGCGGGCCTTTTTTTCCAGCGTCCCGCGAATTGCGGCGAACGATTGCGCGGCCAGCATGTGCGCTTGTCGATTGATGGCCCGTGCCAATTGTGGATTAGGCGTTTTTTTCATTGCTTACCTTTGTTAAGTTCGCGGTGCTTCGCTTTGGCTGTTGCTCCAGGCCGAATAAATCAGGCATTGGTACAGCCCCCGAAAAATCCCCGAACTTTCTCCCCCCTATATGGGGGGGGGAGAACTTCGGTTACGGAATCCACCGAAAACGGCGAAAACGGTGAACTTCGGTTATTCAGTTCAGCCACAGCCAGCTCTCGTTTAAGCCCATCACACCACGGGAAACCAGCCCCGTGATTGCCTCTCTGGTGCGGGTAGCTCTGCGGTCGGTCGGGCACGTCAACCGGCCAGCCCCAGCACTTACGGCGGCCTCCAGTTCAATGCACGGGCGCAGCGGCGGCGCTCCCGGCTTGCCTGTCGTGCCATCCTTGAACATCGGTCGCAGGGCATCCAGCACCAGCCGTTGATTACCACCCTGGGGCAGCTTCACGGCTCGCACGTCCTGGGCGGCATGGTCAGGCACCACCGCACACGATGTAATGGCGTCGCCGTAGTCATCAGCTCCCAGCATCTCGATTTGCAGCTTGAACGGGTGCGCATCCCCGTCCTGCCCGTCCTTGCTTTTGGCCACCCGCCATTCCCGGCGGTCGCCATCGCGTGAAACCTCGATAGCGGCATCCATCGCAGCGAATAGCGAACTGTGCCCGCGTAGCCCCTTGGTCGCATCCTTGCCCGTGTGGTGAATCAGCACCACCAGCCCGCCTGTCAGGCTTTGCAGTTCCTTGGCGGCGCTCAGAATCTCGCCCATATCCTTTGAACTGTTTTCGTCAGCAGTCGGGGCGGCCCGGTTCAGCGTGTCGAGAAACACCACAGCGCCAGCAGGCACCACAGCGGCCAGGTCTTGCACGTCCTGGGGCTCGGTCAGCTTGAACGACTGCAGCACCATAGACAAGCCTGCAGGCAAGGCGCGGCCCGTGTGGGCTTCCCATGCAGCCACACGCAGCTTGAACCCGGCTTCACCTTCCAATGCGGCATAGACCACGGGCGCGGCTTCCACACGGCAATCAAACCAGCGACGGCCCTCGGCAATAGCGGCGGCAGCATCGAACCCGAGAAACGATTTACCGGATGCGCTCGGCCCATACAGTGCGGCCAAGCCCTCGGCAGGCAACACGCCACGGACGCGCCAAGCCAGCGGCGGCAGGGCGTGCAGGTCGGCGCTGCCAAGCAGCTTGTAACGCGGTTCCGGCTTGGGCGGCTCGCTCGATAGCAGCACGTCCAGCACGTCGAGCCCGTCACGCTGGGCCAGGTCGTTCACGTCCGCGTTATTCGGCCAGCCATCAGGCATGTTCACCACAGCGGCGCCCACATCGCGGGCGATTGCCTCAGCTTGGCTTTCCTTGCCCACATCAGGCACCAGCACCAGCCGGGCGGATGCGTCACGCGCTCGCAGGTCAGTAGCCACGCGGCGAATATTGCCAGCTCCGAAACACACGACGGCCGCGCGGCCCGTTGCTTTCCAGCAAACCCATGCAGCGCCGATACCCTCCACGATGTAGGCGGCACCACCGGGCAGCAGTTCGCCCACGATGAACACCCCGGCCATATCCCCGCCGGGCAGGTTGAGTTTCTTTCCAGCACCAGGCGGCGGGATAAATTGCAGGCTCGATAACGTGCCATCAAGTTTGTGCACTGGCACAGCCAAGGCCCCGGCCATGCGTTGCCCGGCAATGGTCAGAGCGTCACCAGCAGGCACCACGCGCAACCCGTCCGGCGTGCCTTGCTTTGCCACGAGGTAGCCGTGCTCAGGCGTTGCAGGCTCGCAGCGTGCCCACACGTCCACAGCGGCCACGCAAGGGCGTGCGGTGCGCTGTACGGGCTTTGCGGCCCTTGCTCGGGGTTTGTCGGCACCAATGCGCCAGCCGTTTTCTGCGGCCAGCTTGAACAAGGTTCCAGCCCCCACACCCTTACCCGGCTTGAAACTTCGCCACGTAGTGCGGGCGTCCTGTTCGCTGTAGTTCCCAGCCCCGGAGCTCCAGTCATTGAAGGCGTCAAAGTCGAGCCCGGCAGCTTGGGCGGCCATACCAGCGCGCACCCATTCATCACGGGGTAGGTCGGGTGGTATGGCTTGCAGCGCATCAATGGCGCGGTCGGTGTCAGCTAACACGAGCAGCCCTCCCGTTCATCGCCAAGGCTTGCGCGGTGTACTTTCCATCAAGGCGATACAGCGCAATTACCCGGTCGGGGCTGTGCTCTGTCGGGCTAGGAATCTCGATGGTCTCAATCGGCCAGCCCAGCGTGCGCAGCGTGAACACCACGGCCCCGAGTCGCCAGCTTTGCGTGCTGTTTTCAAAGTCGGGATGGTCAATCATCCGGCCATCCATCAACATACCCAGCGCTCTATCGGCCAAGCTTCCACGGGTTGGCCATGCCGGATTAAATGGCGGCGGCGGAAGGAATGAAAGCTGTTCGCCGGTCTCGCCCGCAGCGCCTGGTGCAGAGATTCTCTTCATGCGGCGCCCCCTTGCTTGGCTTGCCATTGGTAAACCTTGCGGCGGTCGTCAATAGTCAGGCTGTAAACACCAGGACGGCAGGGGTAGCCATCACGGTCAATAAACCGGATGCGCTCACACGGAACATCGAGCCCGCGGCGGCGAAGCTCTGCCACCAGTTCGGGACCATTGGATGCGCCAGATTCCTTGTCTAGCGATTCCCGCGGCATGGGGCGGCGTAACAGTGCGGCAATGGCTCGCAGGTGACGCGGGTTATCGGTTCCAGTAAACTTCGGCTTGTTCGGAGCGCTCGGTTCTTCTTTTTCAGGGGTTCCGGGCGTTTTCATTTAGACAACCCCAAACCACGCTTAAGCACATTCAGCATCGCCGCAGCCGCGCCCCTTGCGGCGTGCCCTGGATGCGGCAGGCGTTGCAGGTCAAGAATGGCGGTTTGCATTGCCGCAACGCGCTCGACTTGGGCTCTCGTGGCCAGCATCGCGTTCAGGTAGTCAATCGCAATACCAGCCCCGGCCTGCTCTGCCAGATTGACGGCATCGTCGCCAATGGCGTTCAGCTTGCCGACCCGCTTCGTGATTCCAAGCAGCCCAATCGGAACAGCAACGCTGTCCCCGTCATCGTTTGTCACATTCAGCAGCCCTGGCGCAAAGCTAATATCGAATCCGTCCGGGTGTCGGTAAATTTGGGTGCTGCTCATTACTTGGCACCTCCCTGTTGCGCGTCCAGAAACAACCGAACATCGCCGACACGCCACGCCGTAACGCGCTCGGACAGTTTTACCGGTTTAGGAAATTTGCCAGCCTTGCACTTTCTCCACAGGGTGGCTGAAGAGAACGGCACAACATCGGGTATGAGTTGGGCCTGACGTATGAAGCCCGTTGCGGGCAGGTTGTCGAAGGTTGAAGCGGTAATTGTTGCCATGAAGCCCCGTTGCATGTAGTGAATGAACGGAATGAACTTTGTTGGCGCAACCCCCGTTGCGGTCAAACCGCAACCCCTTGCGGATGCGGTTTTTCGCTCTGAGGGAACGGACTAAACCGCAACCCCCTCGCAACCCCTTGCGGGTTATTTTTTTCTCAACCCACCCCAGGGACCAAGCACCGTTGGCTTTTCTTTTTCGGCGGGTATGTGCTTTGAAATAGTGGCTTGGGACACTCTGTAGTACTCGGCAGTCTTTTTTAGACCGTGCTTTTCGCGGTATGCGCGGGCGTCTGCCTTGCGCTCATCAGTCCAAACCTTACTGGCCGGCGCATCGCTGGCACTTTCAAACACCACCGGTTCGCGCTGGGGCTCTGGCGTGACTACTGCCGCGGGTGCGGTTGCTAAGGTTTGGACGGGCCGCGGCTTTCTCCCTGCCAATGCGGCTTCCAACGGCGCGGGAATGGGGATATTTTTCGCTCTTGCACAGTTCAAAGCCGCCACGGGGTCAACATTGAAGGAGCACGGGCCCACCGGAATGAAGACTTCGGCACGGCTCAAGATAAAGGCAAAATCCAGATACCGTGTGACCAAGTAGCGACTAGCGTTAAATTGACCAGCTACGATTCCGAGCCTTTGCATTTGCCCTTCAGCCAATTCATCATCGCGACGATAGTCTTTGAGGGAGCCCCAACTAACCACGTCAGGGTTCTTGCCCAAAAGCAGGGCAACGGCTTCGTCGGGGCTCCAATGGTCGAGCCTTGCCCACGTTTCATAGTCGGCCTCGGCTTGCCACTGGTTGTAAAAACGCCCCTGCTCGGTCCGCTTGCGTTGGGCGTCAAATTCAGCCGCACAAAGCCGGTCAATGTCCTCTATGGGCAGCGCCAGCAATTGCGCCCGCCTCGTCGCTGTTTCAGGGCTGGCATGGTACGTTAATGCCTCTGCCAGGGTTCCCCCCCTCAACATGTATTCGACCTTTTCGCTATTCGTTTCCTGACTCATTCGCACCCTTTCAAAGTGCCTTTCATTGGGTGCCCCGGCCTGTCGGTGAAAGAGTCCGACTTTTCGCCAGCGGTAATTAGTCGCGGGCTAGGCTGGGGCAATTTTGATTCTGCCTTGTGAAGCCCTACTTCTTTGGAGAGGGTTGCACCACGCGCAGGTGCTGCGCGTTCCGGAGCAGCGATTGCAAACCCTTGTCATTGCGGGCGGCCACCAGCTTGATGCGGGTCCGCGCAGCGGCAATTTGCTTCTTGTCGCGCAGGATGTCTGCTTCCTGCACGGCGTCGCGGATGGTCTGGAAGGCTTCGGCCAGACCATCCCGCAACTCGTTGCCTTCGCGTAGGTCGAAGCTCAGTGCGCCATCAGACTTGGCAAAGACCGTCTGCCAAAGGATATCCAGGGAAAACTCCGTCCTCTCGGCGCGGTCCGCACGAAACTCCTCAACGGTCTTCTCGGGCTCTGCGCCTTGCCGAAGCTGTTTCCGTTCAGCAGCCAGCACCCCGGCGCGCTCGCTCTGCTCTAGGTCGTGTTGCTTGCACGCTTCCTCGCGCCTTTCCCTCTCGGCCGAAGTGACCGGCAGTTCCACGCAGAACTCGTTGCTCTTGCCCCGCCTGCGGATGGTCGCCTCAAAGTTGCTCCGTGGTGAACTCGTGGCCGCAATCCATCCCTTGCAATAGGACGCTTGGACCTTGTTCGTGCCTGGCTGTCCAGGGAACAGGTCGAGAGACGGCACAAGGCCGGCCGTCACAAACGCCTCCGCGCTGCCATGGTAGAAGTCGCGGCTCCTCCAGCCGGAGAACGCCCACACCTCGCGGAGCACGCCAGGAGCGTGTTGGACGTACTGCTTCGAAGCCTCGACGTGAGGGACGTACCAGCTCTGAGCGGTGTAGATGCGAGCAGTTGCCTTTCCAGGTGCATAGCTGCTGTCCGGAAGATAGACGCGAACATCAAAGCCAAGCGGGCACTTGCAATACATGTATACGGTTGCGCCCGTGGCGACAGGGAACTTCAGTCCGACACCAATACCCACTTCTTGGAGTTGCTCCTTGGTGCCCTCCCACCACTCGTAGGAGTTCTGCCATGAGCCGGGAATGCCCGGGTGACCGCTGAACCCATGTTGTAGCTTCCAGTTGCGGAATTGCTGCCCGCACTCGGCCAACGCCTCATTGATGCGCTGTTGTTCGCGCTCGTGTTCCGCCGCCTTTTTTACCTTGCGACGCCACGCCTGCACCTCCTTTGACGCGGTGACTTCCACACGGTACGTCCCATCGTCTTGCTGTCGGATGGCCTTGTAGCCGGGTTCGCGCCACGCGCGAAGGCGGGGCGGGCACGGCTCACCATGGGCGAGAAACACCGTTACACCTGGCGCTCGTCCCTTTTGGAGCTCCAGCTGCTCACTGGCGATGATGCTGGCGGCGATGAGTGCTTCGGCGGTGCCGCTGTAGATGTCGCAGGACCCCCGCGAAGACTTGGTGATGCCAGGCAGCGAATCGGGCGAGTACGTGTCGGCGACAATAGAGAGAGTCATGCTTTCCTCCTAAACAGGTTGGCTTGGTTAGGGGCTGGCAGGTGTTGACGCATCTTCGGCCCCGTCTTTTTCCTGAGTACCGCTCAGGCGTCGGGCAAACCCCTTTCGGGTTTTACGTACTTCGCATGTAGGTCCGCAAGGTCTTGCATAGCCCCAAGGTAAGCGGGCACCCATGACTGAATCGGCGTCTCGCCGTTCACCCAGCGTGAAGGCGTGTTCTTACTCACGCCCGTTTTGCGGCAAAAATCCGATTGTTTCCAGCCCAGCGCGGCCAGCGCCAGCGTGAATTGCTCAGGTGTCATGGTGGGGAGGCTCTGTGTTGTCAAACTATGCTGCAAAGTGTACCCTATATTTACCTTAATGGGTACAAAAAGATATATAACGTACCCATTACTTAACATAACGCCCGTAGTGGAATGTGTAAATTGTGCATAGATTTTTCCCCATTCAGGGAATCTTCAATGCAATCATGGGCTTGCGGGAGGCCCTCGCCTGCTGAAAATATAGGCACCTGTCAGACAGCTCCGCACGGGTGAAGTTATCAACAGGGCAGGGAGTAGCCGGTAGGCATCACCAGCACGCACGATTCGAATCCTTATTCAGAATTCTTACCCTCGATTTGCATTGTTCATGGGAATCACTTCGCCCTTGGGCTCCACCATGGCGCAGAACTTGGCCCAGTCCTCCATCATGCGGCGGCGCTTATTAAACAAGTCCCCCCGGCGATATGCGGCCTCCACCTTGTCGCCGATTGCGTGGGCCAGCGCCATTTCTGCGGCGTCCCTTGGGTAGTTGGTACGCTCGGACGCCCAGTCTCGGAAAGTCGAGCGAAACCCGTGGGGAACAGCTGAAACAGCCATGCGGCGCAGTACCAGCGTAAGCGTCATATCTGACAGCACGCCACCACGCGGCGCGGGGAACACTAGCGGGTTGTCATCAATGCAGGGCTGGGCGCGCAGTAATGCCAAGGCTGCATCAGACAGCGGCACACGGTGCTCCTTTTCCATCTTCATGCGCTTTGCCGGGATAGTCCACACGGCGGCGTCCAGGTCAATCTCTGACCAGGCAGCGCCACGAACTTCGCCAGAGCGGCCGGCCGTGAGAATTGCGAACTCCAAAGCCTTTGCGCCAGTGCCCGGAACTTTCCGCAGGCGTTGCATGAATGCGCCCATGTCGCTTACTGGCAGGGCTTGGTGATGTTCGGTCTTTGTAATTTTCTTGGGTGATGGCAGGAGCGTTTCTAGATGCCCCCTCCAGCGTGCGGGATTCTGCCCTTTTCTGTACTGGCGCACCGTCGCCCAGTCCAGCACCTTTTCCATGCGCCCGCGCACTCGGGTAGCGGTGGCGGTCTTGGTGCTCCAAATGGGCTCCAGTGCGGCCATGACGTGGGTTAGTCCAACATCTCGCACCAGTAGCTCGCCCATGACAGGGTAGGCGTAAGTCTCCAGGGTGTTGCGCCACTGCGCGGGGCTCTTTGGGTTCTTCCATGTGGCTTCGTGGGCCTCGATGTATCTCAAGGCGCATTGCTTGAAAGTGACAGCGGCAGCTTGGCTGGCTTTTAGCAGGCTCACCTTGGCTCGGGCTTCATCGATTGGGTCAATGCCCAGCTTGACCTTGGCGCGGGCGGCGCGGGCGGCGTCCCTTGCCCCAGCCAGCGTCACATCAGGAAAGCCCCCCAGCCCCATATCGCGGCGCTTGGTGCCTATGGTGATGCGCAGAACCCAGCTACGGCCACCAGTGGGCAGCACTTGCAGAGCCAAGCCAGCAACACCCCCCACGAAGTTCATGCCGAGCTTGGTAATCCTTGATGCAGCCAGCGCGCCTATTTCATTTGCTTTTCGTGCCACTTTAGAACCGCCTATTATTGGAACCCATCGTGCCACCCATCATTTAATATGACATTGGATGATACGTCAAGAGCCTCAAAGAGTCGCTACATTCCCCGCCTTCACTGGGGAAATAGGGGGGCGTGAGACGGCATGAGATTTTAGGAAGTCGTTATAGAGGCGGCCTCCGTTTCCGCCAGACAAAAAGCCACCGCAAGGTGGCTTTTTTTTTGTCCTGCGCCAGGTGGTGCCGCGCGCCGTGTCGCAACCAGTCGTAAAAATGCGGGCGCTGCCTGAGCGCAGACGTTATGGTGGCGTTTTACCTTCCGGAGCCCCCATGTTGTTGAAGTCCCCCCTGATCAGCGCGACGCTGGCATGTCTTGCCGTTCTGGCCGGCTGTGCCACGCCCGGTGCACCCTCGACGGGTGCCAGCCCCATACCGCCAGCTCCCCCGGGGACGGCCTGCAATGCGGACGGTGCCCGGTTCGCGATTGGCAAGGCGCCTGGGGCGAGTGTGGTCGAGGAAGCGCGCCAGCGCTCGGGCTCCTACATGGCGCGGGTTCTGCGTCCCAACCAGGCCGTCACCATGGAGTTCAACGCCCAGCGGCTCAACCTCGAGCTTGACGCTGCCGGCGTGATTCGGCGGGTACGCTGCGGCTGAGGACTGCCGGGCGCGGTCCGCGCCTGTTTTGTTGTATGAAACACTTGTGCTATATTTTGATAAATATTGATACAAATGTTTCATGCCGACTTCCTCACTGTTTGCCAACGTCCCGCTTGACGGCCTGAGTCCGGAGCTGCTCCGTGCGGCGCGCTGGATAGAGGCGCATCCGCGCGAAGTGGCGCTGCATTCCATGCGTGAATGTGCGCGCCGGGCCGGGCTGGCGCCGGCGACCCTGAGCCGGCTGTCGCAGGCCCTCGGTTTCCAGGGCTTTGAGGCGATCAAGCATCTCTGCCAGGAGTCTTTTTCGGCGCAGGCGGGGTATGCCGGGCGGGCCGAGGTGCTGCAGGCCAGCGCGCGGCATGACAAGGACTGGCTGGCGCTGCTCAATGAAACGCAACACGCCAACACCGCGTCCGTCAGCGGGCTGAACCAGGCCGTGCAGCTGGAGGCCGCGGCCGATGCCATGCTCAAGGCGCGGCGCGTTTATTTTCTGGGCCTGCGCGCCAGCCATGGCCTGGCGCTGCACCTGCACTACACCTATGGCCTGCTGGCGTCCAACGGCGTGCTGGTGCAGGGCCTGGGCGGCACGCTGACCGACCAGATCGGCGACATCGGCCCGGGGGACCTGCTGGTGGTCACTTCTGCCGCCGCGTACACACGCCAGACGGTGGAGGCCGTGGTGAAGGCGCGGGCACAGGGCGCCGACGTGCTGGCCCTGACGGACAGCGCCCTGTCGCCGATCACCCGCTCGGCCACCCACACGCTGCTGTTCCGGACCGACAGCCCCTCGTATTTCCATTCCATGGTCGGCGCCCTGGCATTGACCGAAGCGCTGGCCGCCGCCGTGGCGGTGCGCGGCGGCCGCAAAGTGCTGGCCCACCTGCAAACCCGGCAGGACCGCCTGGAGAGCGAGGGCGCGTACTGGGACGAACGCGCCGACAAGGCCGCCATCGGCCGGCCCATGACTCCTTCTTCATCAAGGAAATAAGCACCATGCCTGCAGCCTCCACCCATGTCTTTCACCGCCAGCTGCAGCACACGCCGCCGGTGGCCGTCAGCGGTCGGGGGGTGTACCTGACCGATGCCGATGGCAAGCGTTATATCGATGCCTCGGGCGGCGCTGCGGTGTCCTGCCTGGGCCACGGGCATCCCGACGTGCTGGCCGCCATGCATGCGCAGATCGACAAGCTGGCTTATGCCCACACCAGCTTTTTCACCACCGAAGTCGCCGAGACACTGGCTGCCCAGCTGATCAGGACGGCGCCGCCAGGCATGAGCCACGTGTATTTCGTCAGCGGCGGCTCGGAGGCGATGGAGGCCACGCTGAAGATGGCGCGCCAGTATTTCGTCGAGATCGGGCAGCCGCAGCGCACGCATTTCATTGCGCGCAGGCAGAGTTACCACGGCAACACCCTGGGCGCGCTGGCCATAGGCGGCAACCAGTGGCGGCGCGAACCTTTCGCGCCCATCCTGATGCCGGCCACCCATGTGTCGCCCTGTTATCCCTACCGCGAGCAGCGGGCCGGCGAAACGCCGGAGCTTTATGGCCAGCGCCTGGCGCAGGAACTCGAGCACGCCATCCTTGAAAAAGGCGCAGACCGCGTGATCGCCTTCATTGCCGAAACCGTGGGTGGCGCGACCGCCGGCGTGCTGGCGCCGGTACCGGGTTACTTCAAGGCGGTGCGCGAAGTCTGCGATCGGTATGGCGTGCTGCTGATCCTTGATGAGGTGATGTGCGGCATGGGCCGCACCGGCACCCTGCATGCGTGCGAGCAAGAGGGTGTGTCGCCCGACCTGCTGGCCGTGGCCAAGGGCTTGGGCGGCGGCTACCAACCGATTGGTGCGGTACTGGCGCAGAAGAAAATTGTCGATGCGATGCGGGATGGAACCGGCTTTTTCCAGCATGGCCACACCTACCTGGGCCACGCGATTGCCTGTGCGGCGGCGCTGGCCGTGCAGCAGGTGTTCGAGCGCGACCAGCTCATCGCCCAGGTGCGCACACGGGGCGCCTTTTTGCAGACGCTGATGCAGGGCAGCTGGGGCGACCATCCCCATGTCGGGGACATCCGCGGCCGCGGTTTGTTCTGGGGCATCGAGCTGGTGCAGGACCGCGCAAAGAAAACGCCATTCGATCCGGCACGCAAAGTGCATGCACGCATCAAGAAGGAGGCGATGGCGCGCGGCTTGATGGTTTACCCGATGGGCGGCACCGTCGATGGCCGTTATGGTGACCATGTCCTGCTGGCGCCACCGTTCATCAGCAGCGAAGCCGAACTGACAATGGTGGTGGAGCGTCTGGGTTCGGCCATGGATGCCGCGATCGCCGCGGTTTGAAAAACAAGTTTTACAACCTGGAGAAACTGATATGAGCAAGAAGTTTGCGTTGAGTGCCCTGAGCACCGCGAGTGCCGCTGTGGCCATGGCCGCGGCCATGATGTCTGCGCCGGCCGTTGCGCAGCAGAAATTCGTGACCATAGGCACCGGCGGTGTGACCGGTGTGTATTACGCCGCAGGCGGCGCCATTTGCCGCCTGGTCAACAAGGACCGCGCGAAACACGGCATCCGCTGCTCGGTCGAGTCCACCGGCGGCTCGGTGTTCAACGTCAACACCATCAAGGCCGGCGAACTGGACTTCGGTTTCACGCAGTCGGACGTGCAGTACAACGCCGTCAAGGGGCTGGGCCAGTACAAGGATGGCGCCTACAGCGACCTGCGCGCCGTGTTCGCGGTACACCCCGAGCCCTTCACCGTGGTGGCCCGCAAGGAAGCCAACATCACGAAGTTCGAGGACTTCAAGGGCAAGCGTTTCAACGTCGGCAACCCCGGCTCCGGCACGCGTTCGTCCATGGAAGAGCTGCTGGTCGGCATGGGCTGGAAACTCGGCGACTTTTCGCTGGCCTCCGAACTGAAAGCCGACGAACACGGCCCGGCCCTGTGCGACGGCAAGATCGACGGCTTCTACTATGCCGTGGGCCATCCTTCAGCCAACATCCAGGACCCGACCACGTCGTGTGGTGCCAAACTGGTGTCTCTCACCGGCCCGGTGGTCGACAAGCTGGTGGCCGACAAGCCTTATTACGCCAAGGTCACGATTCCCGGCGGCCTGTATCCGAACAACCCGCAGCCCACCGCAACCTACGGCGTACTCGCTACGGTTGTGACTTCTGCCAAGACCTCGCCCGAGACGGTGTACCAGGTGACCCGCGCCCTGTTCGAGAACTTTGAGGAGTTCAAGAAGCTGCACCCGGCCCTGGCCAACCTGAACCCGCAGAACATGGTCAAGGATGGCTTGAGCGCGCCGCTGCATGAAGGTGCAGCGCGTTATTACAAGGAAAAAGGCTGGATCAAATAAACACCTTGCGGCGTGGGTGAACGGGGGCCGGGAGCGTCATGTTTCCTGGCCCTTTTTAATGAAAAACAGAAAAATACGCCCTGGAGGGCCCTGATGGCGCAACTCGAAAAACATTCGTTTGAAGAACTCGACCAACTGGTCAAGGAGGCCGACCTGGGCGGGCGTGAGCCGGGTGGCAAGATCGGGCTGGGTCTGGCCATTCTGGCCGGCGCATGGTCGCTGTTCCAGCTCTGGTATGCCTCACCGCTGCCTTTTATGGTCGGTTTTGGCATCTTCAACGACACCGAGGCGCGCGCCATCCATCTCGCGTTTGCAATCTTCCTGGCGTTCTGCGCTTTCCCTGCTTTCAGGCGTTCGTCGCGCAGCATCATTCCCTGGTCGGACTGGCTGCTCGCGCTGGCCGGCGCTTTTTGCGGCGCCTATCTTTTTCTCTTTTACAACCAGCTGGCGACCCGGCCCGGTTCGCCGACCACCATGGACATCGCGGTCGGCGTCGTGGGTGTTGCCATCATGCTGGAGGCCACCCGGCGCGCCATGGGTTTTGGCATGCTGGTGACCACCGGCCTGTTCATGGCTTTTGTCTTTCTCGGGCCCTACATGCCCGAGGTCATCCAGCACCGGGGCGCTTCGCTGTCGCGTTTCATCTCGCACATGTGGCTGACCACCGAAGGTGTTTACGGCGTGGCCCTGGGCGTGTCGGTGCAGTTCATCTTCCTGTTTGTGCTGTTCGGCACCTTGCTCGACATTGCGGGCGCCGGCAATTACATGTTGCAGGTGTCCCTGGCCACGCTGGGCCATTTGCGCGGCGGTCCGGCCAAGGTGGCGGTGGTGTCCTCGGCGCTCAATGGCATTGTGTCGGGTTCGTCGGTGTCCAACGTGGTGTCGGGCGGCATCTTCACCATCCCGCTGATGAAGCGCACCGGCTACTCGGGCGTCAAGGCGGGGGCCATCGAGGCTGCCTCGTCAGTCAACGGGCAGATCATGCCGCCGGTGATGGGCGCTGCAGCTTTCCTGATGGTGGAATACGTTGGAATTCCTTACTCTGAAATCATCCGGCACGCGGCCTTGCCGGCCGTCATTTCCTATGTGGCCTTGTTCTACATCGTGCATCTGGAAGCGCTCAAATACGACCTGAAACCATTGGTGCGCGAACGCCAGCCGACCTGGCGCGAGCGTGCGCTGGGATGGGCGCTTGGACTGTCGGGCACCGCGGTGGCTTTCGCGGCGGTGTATTACGCCATCACCGGCGTGCAGTACCTTGCAGGCGATGCGGCGGGGTGGGCGCTGGCGGTGTTGGCCGCTGCGGCTTATGTGGGGCTGATGGCCTATTCGGCGCGTTATCCCGACATCGCCATCGACGACCCGCTGGCCAGGGAGGTGAAGTTACCGCTGCCCTGGCCGACGGTGCGCGCGGGCCTGCATTTTTTCATTCCCATCATCGTGCTGCTGTGGTGCCTGATGGCCGAGGAACTGTCACCCGGGCTGTCGGCCTTCTGGGCCACCGCCACTGTGATGGTGATGGTGGTGCTGCAGCCCTTCATGCTGTCCATTTTTCGGCCCGACGGCAAGGCCGAGGCGGCCGTGTCTGCGCTCAAGCGTGGCGTGGCCGACCTGTGGCGTGGCCTGGTGCTGGGTGCGCGCAACATGATAGGCATAGGCGTGGCCTGCGCCAGCGCCGGCCTGATCGTCGGCGTCATCACGCTGACCGGCATGGGGCTGATGATGACCGACTTCGTCGAGCTGGTCTCGGCTGGCAATGTGCTGGTGATGTTGCTGCTGACCGCGGCGATCTGCCTGATCATCGGCGCCGGCGTGCCGACCACCGCCAACTACATTCTGGTGGCTACGCTGATGGCGCCGGTGATTGTGGAGCTGGGCGCGCGCAGCGGCCTGGTGATTCCACTGATCGCCGTGCACATGTTCGTTTTTTACTTCGGGATTCTGGCCGATGTGACGCCGCCGGTGGGCCTGGCCTCGTACGCGGCAGCAGCGATCTCCGGGGAAGACCCGAATGCCACCGGCTGGCAAGCCACCTGGTACAGCCTGCGCACCACCGTATTGCCTTTTGTGTTTATCTTCAACCCGCAGATCCTGCTGATCGGCCTGGGCTCCTGGGTGGATGTGGTGCTGGTGTGTGTGACGGCGGTGGCGGCTTCGCTGCTGTTCGCTGCGGCGACGATGAAGTGGTTCCGCACCCGCTGCACCTGGCCGGAAGTGGCCGTGCTGCTGCTGGCGACCTTTCTGTTCTTCCGTCCCGACTGGGTGATTGACCAGTTCTCGCCGAAATACGTCAAGGCGCCGGCGGCCGACATCTACAAGGTGGCGGACGGGTTAGGCACGGACGAGTGGCTGGTGGTGGCTATTGCCGGGCAAACGCTGGACGGTGAACTGCAGACCAAGACCGTGGCTTTGCCCATGGGCGAGGGCGCCACGGGCAGGGAGCGCTTGCGCGATGGCGGTGTGACACTGAGCCAACTCGGGACGGACCTGGAAGTGGCAGCCGTCAAGTTCGGCAGCCGCGCGAAAAAGCTCGGTGTCGAGCAGGGTTACAAGGTGGTCGAACTCAAGCTGCCGAATCCGTCCCGGCCGTCCACCCACTGGGTGTTCATTCCTGCGGCGCTGCTGGGCTGGTTGGTGTGGTGGATGCAGGGTTTGCGCCTGCGGCGCGGGCGCAAGTAGGCGCTTGTTGCAGGTGACATGGCCCCGGCTCAAGGCCGGGAGAACAGCCAAAACAGGTTCTGTTGTCGGTGCTGCTTCTTGTGAGGCAAATCGGTATGTAGCCCTTGTCCGATAAGCGCAAGGAGCTATCAAAAAAGGAGCAGTTCAGGAGTCGGCCGAGGCGCTCCAACGGTCGCCCCAGGCCTTGTCCTGGGCTTTGTCCAGCGAGCGCCGGTCGCGTTTGGTGGGGCGGCCGTGCTCCAGGCTGCCGGCTGGTTCATTGTTCAGCCGGCGCTGCTCGGCCGCCGCTTCCCGCAGCTGGATGCTCTCCGGTGTTTCTTCGTAGAGCTGCTGCGCCACTGGCGCCGGTCCGCGCTGCTGGCTCAGGCCCCGGATCAGCACGGTGCGCGTGACCGGCCCTTGCCGCATCGCCACCGTGTCGCCGGCCTTCACTTCACGTGCAGGTTTGGCGTCCTGGCCGTTGACCTGCACGCGGTTTTTGCCGACTTCGTCGCTCGCCAGCGAGCGGGTCTTGTAAAAGCGCGCGGCCCACAGCCACTTGTCAAGACGCATGGGTCACCTCGCGTGTACCGCCATGCCAGGGAAAGGGAAGCCGGTGTTTCATTGCCCGTCATTGTGTACCAGCGGCAGGCGCACGGTCGCGTCCAGTCCGGCAATACGCCCATGGTCTTCGCGGTTTTCCAGCGTGATGCTGCCGCCCAGCGCCTGCGTGATCTCGCGGCAGATCGCCAGGCCCAGGCCCGAGCCGTGGCGCACATTGCCGGCCGAAAACGGCTGGTACAGGCGTGCTGCCAGTTCGCCCGAAATGCCGGGGCCGCTGTCGCTGACGGTCAGGGCCAGGTACTGGGTGTCGGTGACGAGCCGCACCGACAGCGAGCCGCCGCGCTGGCTGTGCTTGATCGCGTTGTGCAGCAGGTTGCGGCAGAGTTCGCCCAGCATCCATTCGTGCGCATTGACGCTGGCTGCCCTGGTTTCGATGTCAAAGTCCAGATCCTTCTCGGCAATCAGCGGCGCCAGGTCCAGCGCGACCGCGCGCACGATGGCGTCCATGTCCACCGGCCCCAGGTCCGCCTGCTGGCGCAGCTGCTCGACCTTGGCCAGCGCCAGCATCTGGTTAGCCAGCAGCGTGGCGCGGTCCACGGTCTGGTTGATCTCGGCCAGCGCCACCTGGGCGTCCATGTCGCCGTGCAGCGCCGACTGCACCTGCACCTTCAGTACCGCCAGCGGCGTGCGCAGCTGGTGCGCCGCGTCGCGCACAAAACGTTTCTGGTTGTCCAGCAGGTGCTGCAGCCGGGCCATGACCTCGTTGGTCGCGTCGACCAGCGGCAGCAGCTCGCGCGGCGCGTCCGGTGCGGCGATCGCCGTCAGGTCGCCCTCGGGCCGTGCCTGCAGCTCGGCGCTGAGGCGGCGCACCGGGCGCGTGGCGCGCTGCACCACCACCACGGCCACCAGGGCAATCACGGCCAGCAGCAGCGCCTGGCGCCACAGGGTGTCGAACAGGATTTTTCGCGCCAGCGTGGTGCGCAGTTCCAGTGTTTCAGCCACCTGGATGACGGCCATGCCGCGCCCGTTCGAGCTGGCCACCGGCTGCAGCAGGACCGCGACGCGCACCGCGTCGCCCGCATACACATCGTCGTAAAAATCGACCAGCGCCGCGTAAGGCGGTTTGGCCGGAATGCGGCCGCGCCAGAAAGGCAGCTGTGCATAACCCGACACCATTTCGCCAGTGAGGCTGGACACCCGGTAAAACAGCCGGCTCTGGTTGTCGGCCTCGAAGGCTTCCAGCGCCGCATACGGCACGGTCACGCGCAGTTCGGACTGCCCGTCGTAGCCGCTCACGTCCAGCTGCTCGCCTATCGACTTGGCCGAGGCCAGCAGCGTGCGGTCATAGGCGGTGTTGACCGCGCCCAGCGCCTGGCTGTACAGGCTGGCCGTGTTGAGTGTGACCAGCAGGCCCACCGGCAGCAGGATGCCGAGCAGAAGGTAACGTCTGAGCGAGATGGCGCCGGATGCCGCCCGCGGCCTGTCTGCGTCTGCACTCATGCATCCACTTTCAGCAAATAGCCCAGGCCGCGCAAGGTGACCAGGGTCACGCCGGTGTGCGCCATTTTCTTGCGCAGGCGGTACACCACCACCTCCACGGCCTCGTACTGCACATCAGTCTCGCCGGGAAACACCAGTTCGAACAGCTTCTCCTTGGAGACCGCCTGGCCGGGCTTGACGATCAGGGCCTGCAGCAGGGCCAGCTCGCGCGGCGTCAGTTCGAGGACCTGGTCGCGGTGATAAATGGCGCCGCTTTCCTTTTCATAACGAAGCTGGCCCACCAGGTGGTCGCCGGCCCCCGGCTCGCTGCTGGACGTCGTGCGCCGGCGGCTCAGGGCGCGCAGCCGGGCCTCGAGCTCGTCGAGATCAAAGGGTTTGGGCAGGTAGTCGTCGGCCCCCAGGTTCAGGCCAACGATGCGGTCGCCCACCGTGCCGCGCGCCGTCAGGATCAGCACCGGGGTGGTCAGCCCCTGGCGGCGCGCCTGCTCCAGCACCTGCAGGCCGTCCAGCCCGGGCAGGCTCAGGTCCAGTACCACCACATCGGGCTGGGCGGTCGTCCATTGCGCCAGCGCCTTGCGGCCGTCGGTGCAGCCCAGCACCTCCATGCCGCGCCGGCCCAGGGCGCGCTGCAGCGCCGCCTGCATGGAAGGGTCGTCCTCGATCAGCAGCAATTTCATGGTGGTCAGCATGGGCAGGACATTAGCACTTTCCCTAGGGCTTTCGGACAGCCGTTTGACAGACAGAAGGCGCATCATCGCTCTGTTACCAACACTACAAGGAGACATGCATGCGTCGCGATACCTTTTTGAAATCCCTGGCCGCGCTGGCCGCCACCGGGGCTTTCCCCCTGTCGGCCCTGGCTGCCGCCAATGTGAAGATGATGATTCCGGCCAACCCCGGTGGCGGCTGGGACACCACAGGCCGTGCCTTGGGCAAGGCCCTGACGGACTCGGGCGCCGCATCCACCGTCAGTTACGACAACAAGGGCGGCGCCGCCGGCGCCTTGGGCCTGGCCCAGTTCATCAACGGCAGCAAGGGCGACCCGAATGCGCTGATGGTCATGGGTGCGGTCATGCTCGGCGGCCTGATCACCGGCAAGCCACCTGTCAGCCTGTCGCAGGTCACACCGATTGCGCGCCTGACCAGCGAATACAACGTGTTTGTGCTGCCCGCCAACTCGCCATTCAAGACCATGGCCGACGTCGTGGCCCAGCTCAAGAAAGACCCCGGCAGCGTCAAGTGGGGCGGCGGTTCACGCGGATCCACCGAGCACATCGCCGCGGCCATGATTGCGCGCGAAGTCGGCGTGGACCCTTCCAAGATCAACTACGTGGCTTTCCGGGGCGGCGGTGAAGCCACGGCAGCCATCCTGGGCGGCAACGTCACCGTGGGTGGCAGCGGCTACAGCGAGTTTGCGGAATACATCAACACCGGAAAAATGAAGGCGCTGGCCGTCACCTCCGACACCCGCCTCAAGGGTGTCAACGTGCCCACGCTCAAGGAGCAGGGCATCAATGTGGTGATCGGCAACTGGCGCGGCGTTTACGGTGCACCCGGCATCTCGGCTGCCGAGCGCCAGGCACTGACCGAGATGATTCTCAAGGCCGTCAAATCCAAGAGCTGGATGGAAGCCTCCGAGAAAAACAACTGGACGCCCGCCGTGCTGACCGGCGCCGCTTTCGACAAGTTTGTCGATGATGACATGGCCAGCCTGCGTGCCACCATGGTCAAGGCGGGCATGGTCTAAGGTTCCTGCCCTACCGGCCTCTTCGGTTTGTCATGGCGGCCTTGTGCCGCCATCCATGTTCGCGCACGCAAGACTGCAGTTGATGCGCATGGATCCCGGCTCCAGTCCGGGATGACAGTCCGTACTCCAACGAGACAACTCATGACACAAGCAACCCCTTCTTCTGCACAAATCCGTCTGCAGACCGTGGTCGGTGCCGGCGTGGTGCTGCTCGCCCTCGGATTGGCGGCAGGTGCCGTCAGCATCCCGTCGGCGGCGGGCTATGGCGGCGTCGGGCCGAACTTTCTGCCGTGGGTGATTTCCGCGGCCCTGCTCATTTGTGGCGCCTTCATCGTGCGTGAAGCGCGCACCGGCGGCTTTCGCTCCCTGGAGGCGCCCACGGACGCGGTCCAGGGCTACTGGCCGGGCTTTGCCTGGGTGTCGGCGGGTCTGCTGGCCAATGCCGCGCTGATCACCACCATCGGCTTCATTTTCAGTTGCACCCTGTGTTTTGTGCTGGCCGTGCAGGGGCTGCGCGGTGCGGAAGGCAGGGCAGACCGGCGGCCGGTTGCCTGGCTCAAGGACGTGCTGATCGGCATTGCGATTTCCGCGCCGGTGTACTGGACCTTCACGAAATTCCTGGCGATCAACCTGCCAGGCCTCACTTCATCGGGCTGGTTGTAAATCATGGACATCTTCAATCAGCTGTTGCAGGGCTTCGCCACGGCGGCCACACCGGTCAATCTGTTGTGGTGTTTTGTGGGCTGTGCGCTGGGCACGGCCATCGGCGTGTTGCCCGGCATCGGGCCCGCCGTGGCGGTGGCCATGCTGCTGCCCATCACGGCCAAGGTCGAGGCCACCGCCTCCATGATTTTCTTCGCCGGCATTTATTACGGCGCCATGTACGGCGGCTCCACCACCTCCATCCTGCTGAACACGCCGGGGGAAACGGCCAGCATGGTCACGGCCATGGAAGGCAACCGCATGGCCAAGAGCGGGCGCGCCGGCGCGGCGCTGGCCACCGCAGCCATCGGCTCGTTTGTGGCCGGCACGATTGCCACGGTGATGGTCACCCTGTTTGCGCCCATCGTGGCGGAACTGGCCGTCAAGCTCGGCCCGCCCGAATATTTCATGCTGATGCTGCTGGCCTTCACCACCGTCAGTGCGGTGCTCGGCAAAAGCACGGTGCGCGGCCTGACGGCCCTGTTTGTCGGGCTCGCAGCGGGCCTCGTCGGGCTGGACCAGATTTCTGGCCAGGCGCGTTACACCGGGGGGGTGCCCGAGCTGCTGGACGGCGTCGAGATCGTTCTGGTGGCCGTCGGCCTGTTCGCTGTGGCTGAAGCCATGTACGCCGTGCTTTACGAGGGCCGCGTGGTCGAGTCGCAGAACAAGATGAGCCGGGTCCACATGACCGGCCGGGACTGGCGCCGTTCCTGGCCGGCGTGGCTGCGCGGCACCGCCATTGGCGCGCCCTTCGGCTGCATTCCTGCCGGCGGCACCGAGATCCCGACCTTCCTCAGTTATGCCGCCGAGAAAAAACTGGCCAAGGGCAGCGACCAGGCCGAGTTCGGCACGGCCGGCGCCATCGAAGGCGTGGCCGGCCCCGAGGCCGCCAACAATGCCACGGTGACGGCGGCCATGATTCCGCTGCTGACACTGGGCATTCCGACCTCCAACACCACGGCGATCTTGCTCGGCGCTTTCCAGAACTACGGCATCCAGCCGGGGCCGCAGTTGTTCACCTCGTCGTCAGCCCTGGTCTGGGCGCTGATTGCCTCGCTGTACATCGGCAATGTGATGTTGCTGGTGCTCAACCTGCCGCTGGTGGGCCTGTGGGTCAAGCTGCTGAAGATTCCCAAACCTTACCTGTATGCCGGCATCCTGATTTTTGCGACGGTGGGCGTTTACGGCATGCGGCAAAGTGCGTTTGACCTGTTCCTGCTCTACGGCATCGGTGTGCTCGGGGTGGTGATGCGGCGCTTTGATTTCCCGACTGCGCCCGTCGTGGTCGGCATGATCCTGGGCCCGCTGGCCGAAGCCCAGTTGCGCAACGCCATGTCGATCGGTGAGGGGAGTGCGATGGTGTTTCTGCAGCGGCCCATGTCGATGATCCTGATCGTGGTGGTACTGGCGGTACTGATCCTGCCGCGCCTGGCCAAACGCTGGTCGGCACGCCGGCTGCTGGCCTGAGTCCGATGTTTATCGAAAAATAGGCCGCCAGCCCTTTATCCACGGGGGCAGTTAGCTATCAAAAAAAAGCGATGCGCGCCCTGAAAGGTGTGTGTTGCATCTGGCCGGCGGCAGTGGCCCAAACGCCGCGCTACCATCTGCGCATGGAACACACCGACACCACACCGCACGGTTTGCCGCTCGATGCGCAGAGCATCCTGGAGCTGGCCGCAAGGTCCATGTTTCAGCTGTTCTCCAGCATCAGCCAGGGGATGTTTCTGGTGGACCGCACCGGCCGTATTGTCTGGGTCAACGAGGGGTACAAGCGGTTTTTGCCGGCGCTGGGCTTTTCTTCCGTGGACCAGTTTGTCGGTCACATGGTGGAGGAGGTCATTCCCAACACGCAGATGCGCCGCGTGCTGGAAACCGGCGAGCCTTTCCTGATCGACCTGCTGACCAACCGCGCCGGTACCTTTGTCGTCAGCCGCATCCCGTTGCGCGATGAAAGCGGCGGCGACGTCATCGGCGCCATCGGCATCGTGCTGTTCGATCATCCCGAGACCACGCTGCAACCGCTGATCAGCAAGTTCGCGCTGCTGCACCGCGACCTCGACGACGCCCGCCGCGAACTGGCCAGCCAGAGGCTGCAGCCGCCGGGCCAGCGCCAGTCCAAATACACGTTTGCCAGTTTTGTCGGCACCAGCCCGGCCGCGGTCGAGGTCAAGCGCCAGGCGCGGCGTGCGGCCCAGACCTCCAGCCCGGTGCTGCTGCTCGGCGAAACCGGCACCGGCAAGGAGTTGCTGGCCCACGCCATCCATGCCAGCTCCAGCCGGGCGCGCGGATCCTTCATCAGCGTCAACATTGCGGCCGTGCCCGACACTTTGCTGGAGGCCGAATTTTTTGGCGTGGCGCCCGGTGCCTACACCGGCGCCGACCGCAAGGGGCGCGACGGCAAGTTCAAGCTCGCCGACGGCGGCACGCTGTTTCTCGACGAGATCGGCGACATGCCGCAGGCCTTGCAGGCCAAGCTGCTGCGCGCCCTGCAGGAAGGCGAGATCGAGCCGCTGGGCTCGAACAAACTGATTCCGTTTGACGCACGCCTGATTGCCGCGACCTCGCGCGACCTGGCCGCGCTGGTGCGCGAAGGCAAGTTTCGCGAAGACCTGTTTTACCGCCTCAACGTGTTGCCGATCAAGGTGCCGCCGTTGCGCGAGCGCCGCTCCGACATTCCAGCGCTTCTCGAGGTGCTGGGCGAGGAAATGGCGCTGCGCAGCGGCGACCGTCAGCCAGAGCTGGCGCCCGACGCGCTGGCCCTGCTGTCGGCGCAAACCTGGCGCGGCAATATCCGTGAGCTGCGCAACGTGCTGGAGCAGGCAGTGATGCGCAGCGACTCGCTCAACATCGGCCGCGCGCAGTTTGAGGAGGTGCTCAAGGAGGCGGGCATCGAGCGAATTGCACCTTTGCCGCTGGCAGAATTTGGGGACGGCGCAGAGTCCGCCTCCGACCCGCTGCGCCCGCTGGCCGAGCAAGTGGCGCAGGTCGAGCGCCGCGCCATCGCTGCTGCCATGGCGGCGACCGGTGGCAACAAGCTGGCCGCCTCGCGCCTGCTCGGAATTTCCCGTGCCAAGCTGTACGAGCGTCTGGATAACCCTGTATAAAAATAAGACAATTGTCTGATATTAAGTCAATAAAAATGACTTAAAAATAGACAGTTCAATGGCGAATCTGAAAAAACCTATATAGATCAATGGTTCTTTTCTGGCACGACATGTGCAATCATGGTGCATCGCCCAACAACAGGAGACATCCATGCATCGTCGCACGCTGATCGCGCTTGCCGCACTCGCCACCGCTTTCGTTTCGCCACTGGCCCTGAGCCAGGCCAAAGAAATCAAGATCGCCCACATCTACAGCAAGACCGGTCCGCTGGAGGCCTATGGCAAGCAGACGGCCACCGGTTTCATGATGGGCCTGGACTACGCCACCGGCGGCACCATGATGGTGGCCGGCAAAAAAATCGTGGTGATCGAAAAGGACGACCAGGGCAAGCCGGACCAGGGCAAATCCCTGCTGGCGGCGGCTTATGGCGATGACAAGGTCGATCTGGCTGTCGGCCCCACGGCCTCGCCCGTGGCGCTGGCCATGCTGCCGGTCGCTGAAGAGTACAAGAAGATTTTGCTGGTCGAGCCCGCGGTGGCCGACTCCATCACCGGCGACAAGTGGAACAAGTACATTTTCCGCACCGGCCGCAACAGCTCGCAGGACGCGATTTCCAACGCCGTGGCCCTGGACAAGGAGGGTGTGACGATTGCCACCATGGCGCAGGACTCGGCTTTCGGCCGCGACGGCGTCAAGGCCTTCAAGGAAGCCATCAAGAAGGGCAAGCTGGTGCACGAAGAGTACCTGCCGCCAGCGACCACCGACTTCACGGCCGGCGGCCAACGCCTGATCGACAAGCTCAAGGGTTTGCCGGGCCGCAAGGTGATCTTCATCATCTGGGCCGGTGGCAACCCGTTCAAGATCGCCGACATGGACCTGAAGCGCCACGGCATCGAGATCGCCACCGGCGGCAACATCCTGCCTGCGATGGTGGCCTACAAGCAGTTCCCCGGCATGGAAGGCGCCGCCTACTACTACTTCGGCATGCCGAAAAACCCGGTTAATGACGCCATGGTGGCCCAGCACTACAAGCAGTTCAAGGCGCCGCCTGACTTCTTCACCGCCGGTGGTTTCTCCGCCGCGATGGCCGTCGTCACCGCGCTGAAAAACAGCAAGGGCGACACCAATGCCAACACCCTGATCAAGACCATGGAGGGCATGAGTTTCGACACGCCCAAAGGCAAGATGAACTTCCGCAAGGAAGACCACCAGGCCATGCAGAGCATGTACCACTTCAAGATCAAGGTGGACCCGGCGTTTGCCTGGGGCGTGCCTGAACTCGTGCGCGAGATCAAGCCTGAGGAAATGAATGTCCCGATCAGGAACAAGCGGTAATTACGCTGAATTGTCATTGCGGGCCCCGGATCAAGTCCGGGGCAGGCTCTGACCCGCAATCCATGTCGCACTGACCCGCCGATTGCGCTGTGCCTGCATGGATCCCGGCTCAGGTCCGGGATGACAGGCAGGGAAGTCCGACTTTTCGCTACGCCGCTCCCGCTGTTTTTGGGGTGCAAAAAATATGCTTCAAACCAAAGAACTCACGATCCGCTTCGGCGGGCACGTGGCGGTCAATGCTGTCAGCTGCACCTTTGCGCCTGGCACCTTGACGGCCATTGTTGGCCCGAACGGCGCCGGCAAGACCACGTATTTCAACCTGATCTCGGGTCAGCTCAAGGCCAGCAGCGGCACGGTTTTTCTCAATGGCGAGGACATCTCCGGCCTGAGCGCCTCGGCACGCACGCTGGCCGGCCTGGGCCGGGCTTTCCAGCTGACCAACCTGTTTCCCAACCTGTCGGTGCTTGAGAACGTGCGCCTGGCAGTGCAGGCCACGCACCATGGCAAACACCGGCACGGCCTGAACCTGTGGAGCATCTGGAGCGACCACAAGGCCTTGCTGCAGCGCGCCGAAGAAATCCTGGAAATCGTGGCGATGCAGGGCAAGGCCGCGATGCCGGTGGCCAGCCTGCCGCATGGTGACCAGCGCAAGCTGGAGGTGGCCTTGCTGATGGCGCTGGAGTCGCAGGTCTTCATGTTCGACGAACCGACCGCCGGCATGAGCACCGACGAGGCGCCCGTGATCCTGAACCTGATCCGTCAGCTCAAGCAGGACAAAAGCAAGACGATTTTGCTGGTGGAGCACAAGATGGACGTGGTGCGCGAACTCGCCGACCGCATCATCGTGCTGCATAACGGCTCGCTGGTGGCCGATGGCGAGCCGGCCGAGGTGATTGCCTCGCCGGTGGTGCAGGAGGCGTATCTGGGCATCGCTCCCGAATCCGTTCGCCCTGAGCCTGTCGAAGGGTCTTCAATTGCGCAGGACAGGCTTCGACAAGCTCAGCCCGAACGGACAGGGGAGCAAACATGAACGGCAACCTCCTTACCCTCGAAGGCGTGCACACCCACATCGGCGCGTACCACATCCTGCATGGGGTGGACCTGGCCATTCCGCGCGGCCAGCTCACCATGCTGCTGGGCCGCAACGGCGCCGGCAAGACCACCACGCTGCGCACCATCATGGGCCTGTGGCAGGCCTCGCAAGGGCGCGTCAGTTTTGCGGGACGCGACATCACGAAACTCAGCACGCCGCAGATTGCCGAACTCAACATCGCCTACGTGCCCGAAAGCATGGGCATTTTCTCGGACCTCACGGTCAAGGAAAACATGCTGCTGGCCGCGCGCAGCGCCAGGCGCGCCAGCCAGATGGACGAGGTGCGCTTGAAGTGGATCTTCTCGCTGTTTCCGGCGGTCGAAAAATTCTGGAACCACCCGGCGGGCAAACTTTCGGGCGGACAAAAGCAGATGCTGGCCGTGGCCCGCGCCATTGTGGAGCCGCGTGAACTGCTGATCGTCGACGAGCCCAGCAAGGGCCTGGCGCCGGCCATCATCAACAACATGATCGATGCGTTTGCGCAGCTCAAGGCCAGCGGCGTGACGATTTTGCTGGTGGAGCAGAACATCAGTTTCGCCAAACGCCTGGGCGACACCGTGGCCGTGATGGACAACGGCCGCGTCGTGCATGCCGGGTCCATGGCCGAACTGGCCGAAGACGCGGCGCTGCAGCAATCCCTGCTTGGACTGGCACTATGAAAACTCTTGATTTCGACTGGAAACCGCTGGCGCTCGTGCCGCTGCTCGCCGTGGGGGTGTTCCCCTTCATCGGCTCCAGCTCGACCTGGCTCACGCTCACGGTCGCCGGTCTGGCCATGGGCATGATCATTTTCATCATCGCCTCGGGCCTGACACTGGTGTTCGGCCTGATGGACGTGCTCAATTTCGGCCATGGCGTGTTCATCGCGCTGGGTGCCTTTGTGGCCACCAGCGTGCTGGGTGCCATGAGCGACTGGACCGGCTCGCAGGAGCTGTGGCGCAACCTGGTGGCGGTGCTGCCGGCCATGCTGGTGGCGATGCTGGTGGCCGGTGCCGTCGGCCTGGCGTTTGAGCGTTTCATCGTGCGGCCGGTCTACGGCCAGCACCTCAAGCAGATTCTCATCACCATGGGCGGCATGATCATCGGTGAGGAGCTGATCAAGGTGATCTGGGGCCCGGCGCAGATCGCGCTGCCCTTGCCCGAAGCCATGCGCGGCTCGTTGCTGGTCGGTGACGCGGCGATTGAAAAATACCGGCTGATCGCCGTGGTCGTGGGCCTGGTGGTGTTTGCCCTGCTGGCCTGGACGCTGGCGCGCACCAAGATCGGCCTGCTGATCCGTGCCGGCGTGCAGGACCGCGAGATGGTCGAGTCGCTGGGCTACCGCATCAAGCGCCTGTTTGTCGGCGTGTTTGTGGTTGGCAGCGCGCTGGCCGGCCTGGGTGGCGTGATGTGGGGCCTGTACCAGCAGAACGTGATTCCGCAGATGGGCGCGCAGGTCAACGTGCTGATCTTCATCGTCATCATCATCGGTGGCCTGGGTTCAACCGGCGGCGCGCTGATAGGCGCCTTGCTGGTGGGCCTGATGGCCAACTACACCGGTTTCCTGGCGCCCAAGGTGGCGCTGTTTTCCAACATCGCGCTGATGGCCGCGGTGCTGCTGTGGCGGCCGCAGGGCATCTACCCCGTGACCAACCGCTGAGGACGAGCCCGATGAATACCTTCCTCACCCGCGTTCTTTCCGGCGACTTTCCGCGCAACCGCGTGCTGGCCGTGATCCTGGTCGGCCTGCTGCTGGCACTGGCTTTTGCACCCTTCATTTTCACCGGCGTCAAGGCGCTCAATGTCGCCGCCAAGGTGTTGATTTTTATCGTGCTGGTGGCCAGCTTCGACCTGCTGCTGGGCTACACCGGCATTGTCAGTTTTGCGCACACCATGTTCTTCGGCATCGGTGCCTATGGCATTGCGGTGGCCACCACCCACCTGGGCCCAACCTGGGCGGCGCTGGCCGTGGGCCTGTTGTGCGCGCTGGCGCTGTCGTTTGTGCTGTCGTTGGCCGTCGGGCTGTTTTCGCTGCGGGTCAAGGCCATCTTTTTTGCCATGATCACGCTGGCCGTGGCCTCCGCCTTCCAGACGCTGGCCTCGCAGCTGTCGGACATCACCGGCGGTGAGGACGGCCTGACTTTCAAAGTGCCCGAGCTGCTGTCGCCGAGCTTCGAGTTCATGGAGCAGCCTTTCCTGGGCGTGTCGATGGACGGTCGCCTGCTTTGTTACTACCTGCTGTTTGTGATTGCGCTGGTGCTGCTGCTGAGCCTGCTGCGCATCGTCAACTCGCCCTTCGGCCGCGTGCTGCAGGCGATTCGCGAGAACGAGTTCCGCGCTGAAGCCATTGGCTACCGCGTGGTGGTCTACCGCACCACCTCCAGCGTGCTGTCGGCCCTGTTTGCCACCGTGGCCGGCGCCATGCTTGCGCTCTGGCTGCGTTACAACGGCCCGGACACCTCGCTTTCGTTCGAAATCATGATCGACGTGTTGCTGATTGTCGTGATAGGCGGCATGGGCACGATTTACGGCGCAGCCATAGGCGCGGCCCTGTTCCTGGTGGCGCAGAGCTACCTGCAGGACCTGTTGCGCCTGGGCAGCGAAGCCGCTGCCGGCCTGCCGTGGCTGGCGGCCTTGCTCTCACCCGACCGCTGGCTGCTCTGGCTCGGCGTCCTGTTTGTTTTATCGGTGTATTACTTTCCCACCGGCGTTGTGGGGCGGCTCAGGGCCGTGCGTAGTCAGGGACCCACCCACCGGACCTGAACACCAGGCCACCAGCAGGAGACAAAAAAATGAAGACAAGCTTGAAGACCTGGTGCCGCCAGACACTGGCCGTACTGGCGATGTGCGGGCTGGGCGGTTTCGCGCAGGCGGCTGATCTGGTCATTGGCCAGGTTGCGCCGCTCTCGGGTGTGCTGGCCAGCACCGGCCACCAGATGGTGGTGGGCGGCAAGATTTATTTCGACCACATCAATGCGCAGGGCGGGGTACACGGCGCAAAGATCCGCCACGAGGTAGTGGACGACGGCTACAAGGTGGCCGAGACCGTGCGCCTTACGCGCGAGATGCTGGCCAAACCCGAGGTGGTGGCGCTTTTTGGCTTTGCTGGCACGGCCAACGTGACGCAACTGCTGACCGACGGCGTGCTTGATGTCGGAGGCGCCGCGCTGATGGCACCTTACACCGGCGGCGAGTCGCTGCGCAACCCGTTCAACCCCTGGATATTTCATGTGCGCGCCGGCTACGCCGACGAAGCAGAACACATGGTGCAGCAGGTGACGACGCTGGGCATGAGCCGCATCGCGGTGATGTACCAGGACGACGGCTTCGGCAAGGCCGGCCTGCTGGGCGTCGAAAACGCGCTGGCCAAACGCAAGCTGAAGCTGGCCGTGGCAGCCGGTTATGAGCGCAACACCGACAAGGTCGAAGAGGCGGTCAAGAAGATCAAGGCGTCGGACGCGCAGGCCATCATCATGATTTCGGTCAACAAGTCCACGGCTGCCTTTGTCAAACTTTACCGCGAGACCGGCGGCGGCGCGCAGCTCTACAACATCTCGGTGGTGGACCCGGCCGAACTCGTCCGGCTCGCCGGCCTGAAAAATGCCCACGGGCTGGGCATCAGCCAGGTGGTGCCTTACCCCTTCATGCCGAACACGCCGGTGGTGCGTGAATACCATGCGCTGCTGAAAAAATACGCGCCTGCCGAAGTCGTCAACTACACGAGTTTTGAAGAGTTTATCGGTGCCAAGGTGCTGGTCGAAGCCCTGCGGCGCGCCGGCCCCAACCCGACACGCGCCAAGGTCGTCAAGGCGCTGGAGTCGATGAACAGCTTCGACACTGGCGGTGTTGTCGTCAACTATTCGCCCGCCAACCGCATCGGCTCACGTTATGTGGAAGTGACCGTGATCGGCAGCACCGGCAAGCTGCTCAAATAGCCGCGGCGCGCGCCCAGAGAACAGATTAAACAAGAGAGTCCGCTTCATGCAATTCACGTCAGAGTATTTGACCTGCGCCGGGCGCGAGATCCACTACACCGAATGGGGCCACCAGCACAGTGCCACCGTCATCGCCTGGCACGGACTGGCCCGCACCGGGCGCGACATGGACGAGCTGGCGGCGCACCTGAGTGACCGCTACCGCGTGATCTGTCCCGACACCATCGGACGCGGCCTGAGCCAGTGGAGCCCGGACCCGAAAGGTGAATACCAGCTGGCGTTTTACGCGCGCATTGCGGCAGACCTGTTTGAGCAACTGCACATCGCCAAGGCGCACTGGGTCGGCACCTCCATGGGCGGCGCCATCGGCACGGTTTGCGCATCCGGCCTGTTCGAGCCCGCCATGAAGGGGCGCATCCAGAGCCTCGTTCTCAACGACACCGCGCCGCAGATTGCCGCCCCGGCCGTCGAGCGGATCAAGTCCTACGCCGGCAACCCGCCGGCCTTTGAAACCATGCTGGCGCTCGAAGCCTTCTTCCGGCAGGTCTACAAGCCTTATGGCTGGCTCAGCGACGCCCAGTGGCGCCGCATGACAGAGACCTCGGCACGCCGCCTGCCCGATGGCCGCCTGACGCCGCACTACGACCCGGCCATGGTGCAGCAGTTCACCCACCACCCGGGCGACTACCTGATCTGGAACCATTACGACGCGCTCGAAATTCCTGTGTTGTGCCTGCGCGGCGCGGACTCCGACCTCGTGTTGCGGGACACCACCGCCGAGATGCTGACTCGAGGACCGGGTGCGGCCGGCTTGACGCAAGTGGTGGAGATTGAGGGCTGCGGCCATGCGCCGGCGCTCAACGTGCCCGACCAGCTGGAGCGGGTGGCGGCATTCATCGACGCGGCGGCCTGAGTCTGGATTGCTATTGATTCAATAGCTGGTGGCGCCCGTGAGGAAAGGGCTGGAGCCCGATTTTATGCATGCTCCCGACGCAAACGAGATTGCGCGGATCACGGCTCATCGAGATACCCGCGCTCCATGGCCAAGGCCTGGTTTTCAAAGATCGCCATGGCCGTGCGCATGCGCCTGAAACCCAGTTTTCGGTAAAAGCCTTCCTTGCCGGGAACCGCGTAGAGGATGATTTTGCGGTGGCCACGGCAGAGATGCACGAGTTTGGCGACGATCTCTTTGCCCAGGCCCGTGCCTTGATGACCCGGCAGGACGGCGATGTCGCAGATGTAGGCGCAGTCCACACCATCGGCAAGCGCCCGGCCAACTCCCACCAGTTTTCCGCCCTCATGAACGAAGCAGCGAAACATGCTGTTCGTGAAGACAGTTTTCAGGTCGGCCGGATTTTTGTTCCCCAGCGGCGCCGCGAGGTAAAGGGCGGAGAGTTCGTTCCAGTCGACGTTGTCGATGAGTTGGGTCCAGGCGAGCGGCATGTTGTCATCTTTGCGCGGTTTATATTCAGCTGACACCGAAAGCGGGCGAGTGGAGCAATGAGTCAATCCGAGTTCAAAATGTGTGACGATAGCCGCATGCCCATCATGAGCAAGGAAAAATACAAGAAGGCGGAATAGGCGCCCATCAGGGAAAAGTTGCTTGCGCCCTGCATGGCAAGCAACGGCGCAACCACGACCAACGCGGCGAGCCACCGATACCGGTCGAAGAGAATTACCAGGAATGGCGACGCCACGGTTGCGGCGGCGACAGACCCAGCCGACCCTGTGGCCGCCCCCCACCAGTCAAATTCTGTTCCTTCTGAAAAAGGCACCCAATTTCCAACATAGCTGCCGACCAGTAGCCAAACGGCAGAGGAAAAAATCGCAATGAATGAGAGTGCCACGAGCTTCAGCGTCAGGTTCATTGTGGTCCAAGGTGATGTATGCAACAAGAACCGCAGCATATATCAGTCACTGCGGCTTAACTTGATGCTGGACTCCTTGTCAATTGCTATTCGGCCAAGAGTTGTTGTAGAGGAGTTTTTCTCAGATACACAAACCAGACATCAAACCTCGCAAGATTCTGGGTTTCAAGCCCAGTGGTAGGTGGCTGCCGCATGCAGCGTCCAGCTGCCGTCGCCGGGCAGCTCCAGCACCCGGTGGTGGTGCTTCAGAAGCGCCTGGTGGTGGCTGACGCTGATGGGGGTGATCGACAGGCCGGCGAGCTGGCCGTACAGGCGCTCCTCGTTGCTTGCGTCCAGCGCGCTGGTGGCCTCGTCGAGCAGCAGGTAGCGCGGCTTGGCGAGCAGGGCGCGGGCGAAGGCCAGCCGCTGTTGCTCGCCGACGGACAGTAGCTTGGCCCAGTCCAGCTCGGCTTCCAGACCACCGAATCGTTCCGCCAGCGTCGGCAGGTTCACCCGGTCCAGCCATGACAGCAGTTCTTCGTCCGAGACCTCGCGTCCGGTCTGGGGGTAGGTCAGCTGGCAGCGCAGATCGCCCAGCGGCAGGTAGGGCTGCTGGGGCAGGAACAACATGTCCGGCCCGGCCGGGCGCACCACCTCGCCCGAACCCGTGTTCCACAAGCCGGCCATCACCCGCAGCAGCGAGCTTTTGCCTGCGCCGCTGGCGCCGACGATCAGCAGCCCTTCGCCCGGGGGAACAGCCAGCGTGAGCCCCTGAACCAGCAGGTGCTCCTGGTTGGGCGTGAGTACCGTCAGGCGGTCCAGGGCCAGCTCAAAGCCCGGTGTGGTGCGGATCTGCGGCGGGGCGTTGTTGCCAGGCCCCGCGGGCTGGTCGGCCTGGGCATCCAGCGCCTGCGAGAAGGCATGCAGCCGGTCCACCCCGGCGGAAAAGCGGCTCAGGCCCTCGAAGTGTTCGACGATCACCGTCAGCGCACTCAGGATGGCGGCAAACGCGCCAGCGGCCTGGATCGCCCGGCCGACCTCCAGCTTTCCGGAGAGCACATCGCTTGCAATGATCACGGTGGGCAGCACCACCGTCAGGAAGCTGTGGGCGAACTGGAAGAGGTTGAGCTTGAACTGCCAGCGCAGCACCTGCTGGAAGTTGGCGTAGGCCGCCTGGAAGATGCGTTGCAGCGCCGACATCTCGCGCGCTTCTCCGTCGTAGAAGGCGATCGGCTCCGCATGTTCGCGCACCCGCACCAGGCTGAAACGGAAGTCTGCCTCGCGCTGCAGCTGGCGGAAATTCAGGCCGATCAGCCGCTTGCCGAAGACCGAGCCGGTGAACCAGGTGCTGAACACGGCATAACCGATCAGGAAGTAAACCAGTCCCTGGGAAATGGACCACAACACGCCGGAAAAAGCGATCAGCTGGATGAGGGAACCCAGCACGATCATCGAGAAGTACAGCGACTGCTGGGTGAAGGTGTTGATGTCCTCGGCAATGCGCTGGTCGGGGTTGTCGATGCCGGCGACGGCGTTGAGCCGGTAGTAGGCGCGCTGATGAAAATAGCGTGCCAGGAAGTGGTGTGTCAGCCAGCGGCGCCAGCGCAGGCCCAGTGTGTCGCGCACGAAGTAGTACAGGCCGTAGAGCGGAACCGCCGCGATGAGGATGGCCGTGTAGCGCCAGATCGAGGCCCAGAAGCGTTCGGTGTCGCCCGCGGCCAGGGCCGAGGTGAACTCGCCGGTCTCGTGGTTGAACAGCACGCTGGCGGCCGTCTGCGCCAGCAGCAGCAAAATCAGCAGGGCCAGCAGGCCCCGGGAACGCCAGCGTTCATCCGAGAGCCAGTAGGGCCGGGCGATCGCAACGAAACGTCGCCACAGGTGGGCATTGAAGCCGGGTGCTTCTGTGCTCATGGGTGCTGCAAGGCCTGCTGGCCGATGTCGGAGGGGCGGTCCATGCCCCTATTGGACATGAATTCAGGGCGGGGCCAGCACGGCAGTGATCACGGCCTCGTCGGGCGCTGCGAAGGCGGTGTTGTGCCGTTCGGTCAGCGGGCCGCCGCCCGGAATGACTTCACCCCCGGCGCCATAACCGATCGCCTTGAACTTCCATTGCCCGCCAATCAGCTTGAGGTTGCCCACATGGAGACCCTGGCCGGCGAGTACGCGGTACACACCGTCATTGACCCGGCTGAGCGTCAGGGCTTCCATGGTCATTCACCTTCGCTCGAGCGGACCTGCCCGGGGGCCAGCCATCGTCAGACCTTGATGGCCGCGAAGAGCTCGCGTTTGTCGAGGCCGTACATGTCCGCAAACTCCTCGGCGGTCTTGCCGCTGCTTTCAAACGTGCGGCGCAGTGCTTCGCGTTTGGCCAGCCTCTGGTCGCGCTCGGCAAAGGCTTCCTCGAGCAGGGCGGTGGCCTCCAGGTCATTGGTCTGGACCCGGGCCTGGTAGTCCTGGCGGGTGAGGCCGCTGGCTTCGAACGCGGCCATCAGCTGCGCACGGAATTTGGGCCGCAGATCCTCGCGGGCGCGGGCCTGGCGGCGGCGGAACAGTTCCAGCAATGACAGGTAGACATGTTCGGGCGCCACGTCGTCACCCGCATTGCCCTGCAGGTCGTGGCGCTTGTTGCCGGCGGTCACGCATTGCAGGTAACGCGTGGAGCGTGTGTGGATGCCCAGCGCCGCCTTGAGGCTGTCGCGCTGGAAGTGTTCGGGGTGGGCGGCCAGCAGTTCCTGAAAAATGCCGAGCTTGAGCGGCAGGAAATTGGCGCCGAAGAGGTGCGGGTAAAGCTCGAACAACTTTTCGAGCACGGGTTGCACGGAACGCGAACGACCCGCTGCGGGGGTGGGCTCGCCTGCCGGCGCGCTGGAGGGCTGCCCGGCTGGCGTGATCTCGTCCGCCAGGACGGTTTCAACGGGGGCTGCGCTTGTTTCTGAAGGGGTCATGGTCATGGAGGTCATCTTTGGATCAACCCGTGATTGTCAACCAAACGGCCCGGCCGCTGTGTAAACCCCATGTTCATGGGGTCTGAATTGCTGTCGGTTGCCGGTTTCTGACTGCTTCGGGCATCGATAATTTGATCTGTCATGCGGAAGGGATCTCCCCATGCCAGGCCTGCCGCGCACCCCGTTTTTTTGCGCGTTGTGTTCAAAATATTTCTGACAGGAAACAACCATGATTTCTGGAATTAAGGCTGTCTCAGCCAGACTCGCTTTTGCCTTGCTGCTTTCATTGGGCGGTAGCCAGGCCATGGCTGCGGGCGCGCTGGCCATTGACAGCCTGCAGGGTGAAAAATACGGATTCTCGTTCAACCACCCGACATCAGACCAGGCCGAGCAGCGTGCGATGCGGGAGTGTGGTTCAGACTGTGCCGTGGTGCTGCGCTTCCGTGCCGAATGCGGCGCCTATGCCGCAGACCAGGCCAAGGGCTCCAATGCCTACGGTTGGGGAACAGGTGCGACGAGTTCCATCGTCCAGCAGCGCGCATTGTCGGAATGCCGGGCCAAGGGCGGGTCAAGCTGCAAGGTCCGTTCATGGGGCTGTGATGCCACGAAGGCCTCGTCCGACCAGGATGCCGGGTCCAAGGACAACAACACCGCCAGCACGGAATTCCAGATGCAGGGCGACTGGCAGGTGGACTATGCCGGCTCAGCCGGATTCCCCTACAGTGGAACCTTGCGAGTCAATGAGAAGTCCGGCAACGGCGTCTATCGCGGTGTGATGGTTCTGGCTTACACCAACAACCAGGGCCAAGCCAAGAAGATTCAGCAGAACATGCTGATCACGGTTCGCGGAAACACCGTCACGATCAAGGGCAGCAATCCTGTCTACCTGCAGGGTTCGGGCAAATACGATCCCGACAACTACACCATGACCATCAGCAATGCCAGTGTCATGCGTGGCCAGAACAACGACGCCGGGGGTGCCGGCGGTTCTGTGGTGATCAGCAGGCGGTAAAACCCGCCGGGGCGCCCGGTCGGGTGTTGGTTTTTATTGCCTTGCGCCGCGTGCCAGCGCCCGCACATCTGGCCCGACTTAAAATCCGGGTGAATGAAACACGGCAGAGCCCCCCTACCGCAGGCCAGGCCTGCGCCTGCGCCCATGGACCCGTCCGGCAGGGTGGTCCAGTCCCTGGGCGTCAAGCTGCGGTCGGCCGTGGCCCTGCATCAGCAGGGGCAGCTCGATCAGGCGGAAGTGCTGTACAAGGAAATCCTGCAGGCGCAGCCACGGCACTTTGATGCACTGCAATTGTTGGCAACGATGGCCGTGCAACGAAACCATGCGGCTGAAGCCATTGTCCTGTTTGAGCTGGCACTGAAGATCCATCCTGCGAATGCCAGCGTGCTCAGCAACCGTGGGTCCGCCTTGCTGAAACTGAATCGGCCGCAGGAAGCGCTGGACAGCTGTGATCGCGCATTGCTGGTTCGGCCAGACTACGCAGAGGCCCTGAGCAACCGGGGTGCTGCCTTGCGGGCACTGAACCGCCATGCCGAGGCGCTGGACAGTTATGACCGCGCGCTCAGGCTCCGGCCGGCCTATGCCCAGGCACTGAACAACCGGGGCGCCGCCTTGCAGGACCTGAACCGTCATGCGGAGGCGCTGGAGAATTTTGGCCGCGCCCTGCAGGTCCAGCCCGACCATGCCGAAGCCCACGTGAACGAAGCGCTGTGCCGCCTGATACTGGGCGACTTTGCCGGAGGGTGGGCGAAGTACGAATGGCGCTGGAAAAAAGAGCCCGGGCTGTCGGCGGCGAGAAACTTCAGCCAGCCGCTGTGGCTGGGGAAAGAGCAGCTACAAGGCAAGACCATACTTCTACACGCCGAGCAAGGTCTAGGCGACACCCTGCAGTTCTGCCGCTACGTCCGGCAAGTGGCGGCACTGGGCGCGCGGGTGGTGCTGGAAGTGCAGCCGGCGCTCAAGACACTGCTGCAAGACCTTG
>NZ_NBZV01000019.1 GCF_002379095.1 Polaromonas sp. AER18D-145 | reverse complement strand
CGCCAGCATGAGGTCGATGATGCGGTGTACCGGCTCAACCACAGACCCCGCAAGTGCCTGGGTTACCTCACCCCGCACGAGGTCTTCTATGGCTTGAAGATGCAGCCGATTACACTGCCTTCTGTTGCGCTTTGTACTTGAATCCGCCATAAAATAAGCCGTCAGCCCTTATCTGACGGGCGCAACCAGCTATCAAAAATAGAGCGTTCCGGCGCATTCGCGTAACGCCGTTACGCTGCTTTTGACCTTCCACAAGGCCGGGCATGCCCGGACGCGCAACAATTCAGGCTTTGAACTGCCCATGCTCGGACTTCTGCCTCCCTTTCTTCGTGGCGTGATTGCGCTGCTCTTGCTGGTGATCAACACGCTGTTCTGGTGCACGCTGCTGTTCGTCGCGTCGCTGGTCAAGCTGGTGCTGCCTTTCAAGGCGGTGCGTGTGCGCATCGACCCGCTGCTCAACGCGATTGCCACCGCCTGGATCGCCTGCAACAGCGGCTGGATGCGGCTGACCCAGGCTACCCGGTGGGACGTGGCCGGCGTGGACGCGCTGCGTTACGAGGGCTGGTACCTGGTCAATGCCAACCACCAGTCCTGGGTGGACATCTTTGTGCTGCAGCATGTACTGAACCGGCGCATTCCCATGCTGAAGTTTTTCCTCAAGCAGCAGCTGATCTGGGTGCCGGTCATCGGCCTGGCCTGGTGGGCGCTGGACTTTCCCTTCATGAAGCGCCACACCAAGGCCGACCTGCGCAAACACCCCGAGCGCCGCCTGCAGGACCGCGAAGCCACCAAACGCGCCTGCGAGAAGTTTGCGCTGGTGCCCACCAGCGTGATGAACTTCGCCGAGGGCACACGTTTCACACCCGCCAAACACGCGTCGCAGGCCTCGCCCTACCGGCATCTGCTCAAGCCCAAGGCCGGCGCGCTGGCGCTGGCGGTCAACGCCATGGGCGAAAAATTCCACTCGCTGATCGACGTGACCATCGTCTACCCGGCCGGTGCGCCGTCCTTCTGGCAGTTTCTCTGCGGCCAGGCGCCCAAAATCATCGTGCGCGCGCAGCAGCTGCCGATTCCTCCCGAGTTCAGCGAGGGCGACTACGCCGCCGATCCGGGGTTTCGCATGCGTTTCCAGCAGTGGCTCACCGACCTGTGGGAGCGCAAGGACCAGCAGATCGGCATGCTGCTCCAGCAGGGCTGAGATTCCAGGCTTGAGATTGGGGTTGCAAGGAAAAATGGCCGCCAGCCCTTGTTTGGTGGGCGCCGGCAGCTATCAATTCAGGAGCTTTTGAGAAGCGGAAAATCCATGAGCTGCGACAAGCCCGGGTGACGGGGCCGCTCGCTCAGGCCGGTGCCGGGCCGCCCGGATGCGCTTGGGCGAGCACGCGCAGCAGGGTCTGCTGCACTTCGGTGTTCGAGGTCTGGGCTTTGACCAGCACGGCAGCGAACCGGGCGGCCTCGGCACGGCTCAGCGCCGTGGCCGAGAACACCACCACGGGCGGCGGCTGCTCCAGTGCCTCGATGTCTGCCAGCACCTCCCAGCCAGACCCGCCGCGTAACGCCAGGTCCAGCAGCACCAGGTCGAAGCGCTGCTCCCGCAGCCGCGCACGCGCTTCCTCGGGCGAGGCGGCAAACTCGAAAACGGCGAAGTCCTGGGCAATGGCGGCCGTGATGCGCTGCATGTCGAAGTCGTCCTCGACATGCAGGATGCGCGGTTTGCCCTGAACCATGAGGCCGATGGCGCGACGCAGTCCCAGGATCAGCTGGTTCTCGTCGATCGGCTTGTCCAGCCAGTCCGAGACCTCCAGCGGCAGGCTGTTGCACTCGATCCGTTCTTCGTTGGCCGAGGCCGAGACCACGACGATGGGCAGATCACGCGTGTGCGCCTGCCGGCGCAAGGTGAGGACCAGGGTGACGCCGTCCTGGTCGGGCAGCTCCAGGTCCACCGTCATCGCGGCATAGCTGGTTTTTTCCAGAAAGGCCAGTGCCATGGCGGCGGTGTAGGCCCGGTCCACGTCAAAACCGCCTTTTTCCAGCATCAGGCCGATCAGGTGGGCAATGTCACGGTCGTCTTCGCACACGAGAATGCGCGGGCGGGCGCTGGCCGGTGTGGTGGCGGCAGGTGTTGCCACGGGCTGGTCGTCTGGCTGCGGCGATTGCGATTGCGGCAGTTCAAAGAAAAAGGTGGTGCCCGTTCCGGCTTCGCTCTCGAAACCCATGCTGCCGCCCAGGCGTTCGATGATCGCCCTCGAAATATTCAGACCCAGCCCGGTGCCGCTGTTCTGGCGCGTGTCGGACGAGTCGGCCTGCGAGAACTTCTGGAAGATGCGCTTGCGAAACTCCTCGGGAATGCCCGGGCCGCTGTCGCGCACCTCGACCCGCACGCCCAGGCCGGCGCGCGACACATGAACTTCCACCGTCTCATCGGGCGGTGAAAACTTCATCGCGTTGGACAGCAGGTTGGTCACGACCTGGGTCAGGCGGTCGCTGTCCGCGCGGACCTGCAGGGTTTCGTCGGGGCAGAACAGGCGCAGGCGCACGTTTTTCGCGGCACCAAATCCTTCGTTGGCGGCCAGCGCCTGCACCAGCAGGGGTTTGAGCGCCAACACCTGCAGGTCGAGCTGCATCTTGCCGGACTCGATCTTCTCGATGTCCAGAATGTCGTTGATCAGGCGTATCAGGCGCTCGCAGTTGTTCTTGGCAATCTCCACCAGCGACTTGACGGCGTCGGGCAACTGGCCGGCCACGCCACCGGCGATCAGGCCCAGCGAGCCTCGGATGGAGGTCAGCGGGGTGCGCAACTCGTGGCTCACGGTGGAGACGAACTCGCTCTTGATGCGGTCCAGGCGTTTGAGTTCGGTGACGTCGGTCGCCATGGAGTAAAAGCCGATGACCCGACCCTCTTCATCACCTTCGCCATACCGCGGAAAATAGTTGACGACATAGTCACGCGGGTCGCCGCGAGGGTTGTTCCGGGTGCGTTCGTAGACTACCGGGTAACCCGCCATCACCTGTTCAATCTGGGGGGTCGTGGCTTGATAAATTTTCTCGCCCAGGACTTCGCGCAGGTGTTTGCCCTCGATCTGCTCCGAGGACAGCCCCAGCGCCTCTTCATAGGCCCGGTTGTGAAAGCGGAAGCGCTGCTCCGCATCGAGATAGGAAAGCAGGGCCGGCATGGTGTCGGTGATATCGCGCAACTGCGTTTCGCTGTTGCGCAGCAGGGCGTTGGCATCACGCGCGGCCTTCTCCGAAGCAACCAGTTTGCGCACCAGCGGCGTGACCAGAACATTGATCAGCAGCATGCCGACGATCACCAGGCCCGCCAACAGGGGCAGGATGTACTTGAGCTGCGCGAGGATGGGCGCGTACAGCTCCTTCTGGTCGATCTTGAGCACCATCCCGAAACCGAAAGGGGCAAGGGGTGCGTAGGCCGCCACGACCTGTTCGCGCCGGTAGTCCTGGGCGACGACCATGCCGGTATTGCCAAGCAGGGCATTGTTCATCGGCAGGGCTTTTCCTTCGACGACACGCGCAAGGCGCTTGAACTCTATGCCGGACAAGCGCCCCAGAAAACAGTTCATGTCCTTGCCGCCGTCGTCCAGCGGCGCGCAGAGCGCGAACTCGGCACTCTGGCCTATAGCGGCCACATCGCCAAAGACCCGGGTCAACAAGGGCAGGGCGGTCTCCGTCTTGACCTCGCCCACGCGAAGGCCCTGGGGGTCGAGGATGTCCAGGTGCGTCTGGACAATGAATTGGCCGTTCCACAACAGGACCGCGCGGTCTTTCTGGCTCAGCAGGACGTGCTGCTCGCCACCGCGCGAAAAACTGCCGGCGCGGGCCACTTCACGGCCCCGCGCGTCATGAAAGGACAAACCATTGAAACCAGTGGACAGAAACGAGGTGGCAGCCCGCTGCATTGCCAGCGTTGCCGCGGCATCGTCCGGCGTGGACCCGAGAATCTGCAGGGTCTGCACCAGGAAAGGACGCGTCGCCGCAGTCCGCGCGTCGGTCAGGGTCTGGTTGGTCTGGCTTTCAAACAGGCGGACATTGCTTTGCAGCGCTGCCTGCAGGCTGCGGCTGAGAACAGACTCTGTCTGCCGCTCCATGACGGCATACACGGCGATGCCTGCTGCCAGATTCGCCGCCAGAAGGATGATCCCGCCGATCAGGCTGATCCGGCGGTCTTGACGCATTGAAAACAAAGGGGTTCCCTCTCCGTGTCGGGGATTCGATTATCCAGTGTTGCCGCGCTGGTGCAGCGCTTTCACACGTAAAGGCGTGTCAGAAAAAGCGCCGGGCGCGCAGCCTGCGCGGCGTTTGTTGTCTGAATTGCTATTGTTTCGATAGCTATGTGCCCTTGTCTTTAAATGGCTGCAGGCCTTTTTCTTCAGAATTCTGGTCCCGCGGCCAAAACGCGCGGCATGTCCCGGTACCTGCGCAGGCGCCGGAGGCAGCTGCGCGAAGGCTTTCCGGGCGCGTCCGGCCTGCGGCTGATCCTCGCTATGATCTTGCCCAGGGCGCTTCCTGCAGTCTGCCCCCGCCGACTGTCACGCACCGGGCTGCACCCTGCTGCCGCCGCGTGACTTCCCTTTTTTAACGACCCAGCCCGCCATGCGTGGAGGGATGGAGTCGTTTTTTCACAGCCATCCCTGACGAACTCACCATGAACATCACGGTCAACCGAGAACTGCTTGCCTACATCGATCCGCTGACGACCGACGAACGCGAGGCCCTGGAGCGCAGCCTGCTGGCCGAAGGCTGCCGTGATGCGCTGGTGTTGTGGGGCGACGTGCTGGTGGACGGCCACAACCGCCACAGCATCTGTACCCAACACGGCATCCCTTTCCATACCGTGCAGAACAGCCATTTCAAATCCCTCGCCGACGTGCACCTGTGGATGATCGACCAGCACCTGGGGAGGCGCAGCGTGTCTGACTTCCAGCGCGGCGTGCTGGCCCTGCGCAAAAAGGACATCCTGGCGGCGCGCGCGCAAACCACGGCGGAAGCGTCTTCCGCGTCAGGCCAGGCCGCTGACACGCCGGCCCCGACACCTGAACCCCTGCTCACGCGCGACGCGGTGGCCAAAGCCGCGCGCATCAGCAGCAACACCATCAGCCAGATCGAGAAAATCCAGAAATCCGCCGCGCCCGAACTGATGGCCGCAGTGAAGTCCGGTGCAATTTCCATCAACGCCGCTGCCAACGTGGCCTCGCTGCCAGTCGAAGCGCAAGTGGCCGCCGCAGCCGGCGGCCGCAAAGAGCTGCAGCAGGCCGCCCGCCAGGTGCGCGAAACCCGCGCCGTGGCACGCACCGAACCCGAATCGCCCGAGGGTGTGATTGCGCGGCTCAGGCAAACCATCAGCGAACTGACGGCGGAAAATGCGGCGCTCAAGGCGCAACTGGCCGGGCAAAGTCGCTGAGCCGGCAGCGCCGCGGGGTTTTCCTCTTATTTGTTTTTATGAGTAAAACAGGCTTTCAGCCCTTATGCAACGGGCGCAAGCAGCTATCAAATAATGAGCATTCTGGCATCACCAGCTACTCCGCCTGCGTGCCACTCTGAGCAGTTTTGACGCGATTAGTACTTAGTGGAGCAGGGCGCGGGCGCGACGGTGGTGCCGGATGCTGTGTTGGGGCGGGGGGCGGGCAGCGGACGGCTGACTGTGCGGGCCTTGTCGGATGTCTGGGCCACGCGGTCGCTGGTGTTGTGTGCGGGTGGATTTGGCGGAGTCGCAGCCCGCTGGGCGGTTATTTGAGTTTTTGAAGATGACCGTTAGCGGGAGCAATAGCTCGCCAAAGCCATGTTCGAAATAGGTGGCTTAAGAACAACACTTGCACGAACTCAAACCCACTGCCTAAACTACATTTAAGGCACTTGGAGCAGATATGCAACTGGATGGACCTATTCCGACCCCCGACCAATCGGGCAGTACTGGAACGCAACTTGCGAATAAAGCCGATCTTCTAACGGAAGCGCGTCCGTATGGACTTCATATTGCGGCAACCATCGAGGGAATCGCTTCCACCAATTCAAAAGCCTTTGGCGGAGAAATTGCAGCTGCTTTTATAGCTTCTGCCGCACGTCAAATGACTCAGGAGCATCGCGAAATTAAGCTTGAGAACCGACGGCTGACTGACAAACTCGACACCATGCGCGATGAATTGGAAGCGACGCGCACGTCGAATGCCGTTCTACTTAGCCAAGTTGCATCACATGGTCGAACTCAGCACCTTCGCAACTTTGCAATTTTTCTCGGTACATCACTTTTAAACGTTGCAGTTGCTTTACCTAAAGATCAATTCATTTACGCCGTTGGCTCAGCTGCGGGAGGGTCTTTGCTCTTATTACTCGGCTGGCTCTCAAGCGTACGGTGGAGTAAAGCATGATATTGGAAACTATTTCGGAAATACAGATCGTCGCTGTGCTGGAGCGTGGCGTTCCCAATAAAGAGGCAATTGCTTTAAAGGCAATTGAAACTATTGATACCGCCAGCTTTGGGTTGCTCCTCGGTATGGCGCGGGACGATGGCTTGGCTGTGCCTTTTCACGATCACTTCTTCTGGCTTGGCGGCGCGATACTAAATCCAGGTGACTACATATTTGTGAATACCGGCGACGGTGAAGCGCGCATCAACGATTCGGTGGACAAGCTTAATAAACTGTATTCGGTGTATTGGAAAAAATCGAGCACTCTATTCGCGGATTCGCGCATAGTTCCAGTCCTTATCAAAATGGGTAGTGTTCATGTATTCCAAAAGCCTATGAATAGGCCACAAACCAAAAATCTCCCCCTCTCATAACAATGCGCAACGTCGGCAACTCTATCTCGTTGTTTTTTAGCTATTTGACAGAGTCTGGCTATGTCGCCGATGCACGGCATGCGTTACGCGATCATTTTTGTATAAATGCACATAGTTAACAATTCGCTCAATTTCTGACCAGTTGCTTAAAATGCTGATCATGTTTCTCCAACTCTCGCCCCCTTCCGCCTAACTCGCACTGCACCCGGCCTCCCGCCGGGTCGCGCATCCGGCTGCGCTGTTCTGATTGACGCAGAACAACAGCAAGCGGCCATGAGTTGACGCGCCTGCCTGCCTTTTCTTCTTTCCTCTGGCTGCATACAGCCTTGCAGCAGGCGCACGGATGGAGAACTTTTTTCATGAATTCCAGAACATCGGCCGCTTTGGCCTGGGGTGGCGTCCTGCTTGCGGGCGTCTTGTGGGGTGTGGGCGCTTTGGTTGCCCAGTCGGTGATGGAGGGTGGCGGCATGTCGCCTTTCAGTTTGTCTTTGGCGCGGTTTGCATTGGGTTTGCCGCTGTTGTGGTGGTGGCACTGGCGGCAAATGGCCGCCACGCCGGCCGCCGGTCAATGGCGGCACTTGCCGTGGCGGGAGAGGTCGCTGGTTGTTCTCACCGGCCTGGCCATGGCGATGAACGTGACTTGCTGGTTCATGGGCGTTGCCTACATAGGCGCGGCCTTGCCGACCGTGATTTCAATCTGCTGCGCGCCGGTGATTGTGGCGCTGCTGTCGGTTCTGCGCGGGTATGAACGCGCCAGCGGGCAACTGCTGTCGGCGTTGGTGCTGGCGCTCATCGGCGTGGGGTTGATCGTCATGCCCGCTGAAGCGATCATGCTGCCGAAAGACTACGTGGCGGGCCTGGCCTGGTCGTTTGCGTCGGCCGCTTTGTACTCGCTGGTGGTGCTGGGCAATGCGCGCATGCCGGCGCATGTGCCGGCCGTCAGCGCCTCGGCTTGGGGCATGACGGTGGCGGCGCTGCTGATGCTTGTGCTGGCCGGCGCGCAGGGCATCACCTGGCCGCGTGACAGCACCGCCTGGCTGCAGGTGGCTTATACCGGCGTAGCGACCACGTCGATTGCCTACCTGGCGTTTGCCTGGGGAGCGCGTCGGCTGTCACCCACCGCGGCGGTGGTGGGCACGCTGATTGAACCGCTCGTTGCTACGCTGGCGGCCGCGTGGCTGTGGGACCAGGCGTTGACAGCGCGGCAGGGCGTGGGCGCCTTGCTGCTGGGCGCGGCGATGTTGCTGCTGGCGCGGCGCCGGGCGGCAGGCGTTTAGTCCCAGAACGTCCGGGCCTGCCGGGCCAACAGGTCGCAGGCTTGTTGGCACGCCTGCACATGTACCTCGCGGCGCGCGCTGAGCCAGCCGGCGCCGAACAGGGCGCGCGGGTCGTGGCCTGACAGGCCTTGCCAAACCTGCAGCGCCGCCACTTCGTCGTGGTAGATGCCCAGCGCGTCCTGCAGCGGCTTGAGAGCCGTCAGGTAGGCGGCGGCCTTGCGTTTGGCAAACAGGGGTTGCGCGAACTCGGCCAGGTAACGCAGGCGCTTGAGGCGCTTGCGCAGGGCGTGTTGTTCGGCCTCGGGCAGGGCCGTGAATTGTTGGCCCTGCGCCAGCACCTGCTTGTGCAGTTTGGCGAGGCGCTTGCGCAGGAATTTCTTCGGCGATGTGTCGTCAACCGCAGACGCGCCCTCGCCGGGGGCGGCGTGAACAAAGCCGATCAGGCCCAGCAGTGCCTGCTGGAAAGCCGGCGAGCGTACCGATTCGGCGGCGCTGGGCAGGGCGCCCAGTGTTTCCTGCCAGTCCAGCGGCGGCCCGCCTGCGACTTCGATCTGGCCCTGCAGCTTGCCGAGCAGGTAGTCGCGGTCGCGGTGCTGGCCCAGCGCGCGGAACACGTTGGCCAGCGACGCCTTCCAGGCATCGCCTTGATCGCCCCAGCCGCCGGCGAGGGCCTCGAGTTCCTGCAGCGCGGTGCGCAGCCGGCGCAGACCGACGCGCAGCTGGTGGATGTTCTCTTCGGCGCTGCAGCCGCCGGCCACGTCGCTGGCGTTGGCCAGCACCTGGTTCAGGCAGGCGGCCACCACGGCGGCGGCCACCTCGTGGCCCGAGGCGTGGCGGGGAAAGCGCGGCGCTTCAGCGCCCACGGCCGCGCCGAAGTCCTGGCCCAGCGCCAGGCGCTGGCCTTTCAGGGACTTGCTCACGCTGCTGAGCCACAGGCCATGCCTGACGCACCAGCCGCTGGCCAGGGCCACGGCGCTGGCGGCTTGGCCCTGTTTGAGTTCGAGCTCCAGCTCGCGCACGGGCAGCGTCCTTTCGCCGGCGGCAATGTGTCCCTGGTCCAGCGCAAGCTCGACCAGCGCGCCGCGCACCCGCACCAGTCGTGTGAGGCGAACCATATCGGTTGCGTAGACAAGGGTGAGGTCGGGCGCCCCCGCATCGGGCTGGTGCTGCAGGGCCTGGCGCAGGCGCTCGCCGACCGGCGTGCCGTCGTGGCGCGACAAGTCGGGCAGGGGCGCGGTCTGGCTGCCCAGCACGACGTTGTGTTCCAGCCGCTCCAGCGGCCGGCTGCCCGGGGCCTTGGCCGTCTGCACCCAGTGCCGGCCTTCCTTGCGCAGGCGCAGCACCACGCCCTGCGCCGCCAGCGCACGGTCTGCCGTGTCGAAGTAGCGTGCCCGCAGGCGCTGGGTCCGGGTCATCCCGCGGCGCAGCGCCGCTTCCACCGAAGCGAGCCGGGCGGGCGGGATTTCAAGCTTGAGTTCGAACTCGGTCATGGTGTGCCGTGTTGCAGGGCGGGGCTTTCCATCCTACGCATTCAGAGATGCAATGCAAGGTGAGCGCCAGGCGTTTCCCCGCCGTTTATGAGTAACTACCCAGGTCTTTTTTTACTCCCTCTCCCCCTGGGAGAGGGCGGGGGTGAGGGCTGCGGCCTGTACATGGAGTGATCGTCGTATGTTGTGGACTGCTGCGCACCCTCACCCCAACCCTCCCCAAGAGGGCGAGGGGGCAAGAAAAGCGTGCTGCATGCAGCGAGCTGAGGAGTTGCATTTATGAAGCCAAATCGGCTACCAGCCCTTATGCTGCAGGCGCTACCAGCTATTAAAAAAGTAGCGAAAACAGCTCAGAGCTGCTGCTTGAGACGCGTCAGCGCCTCACGGTCGATGCGGTCCTTGTCGCGGTAGTCGGTCTTGGTTTTGAGCAGGCCTTCAATATCCAGTGTTCGAATGGAAACGCCATCGACCACCAACGTTCGAACATGCTCCTGCAGGCTCTCATAGGTCTGCCCGTTGGCGGCGAAGAGCAGGTCGATCAACAGCTCGTCGGCGACCCGGATATTTTCCGGCTCGTTCGCGGGTGGCGCGAACCATTGAACTTCAAGCTCTTTGCTCGATGGCAAAAAGGCGAGGGCCTTGATCACCCGCCTGCCGTTTTCGAGCGAGGATGGCAGGAGGATGTCGATATCTTCCGTGTTGCGGTTGAAGCCGTTGAGGCGAACAGCATGCCCACCAATCAGAAGATAATCCACGCCTTCGGCTTGAAAGCGGCGCAACAAGCCGAGCAGGGCATCGGGGTTCATGGCTACGCTGGCGGAGTCTTGGCTGGCGGGCGGTTCAATAGTCGGGCCTGCTCCAGCTGCCGTGCGTCATCCATTTCGTTGAACACACGATGAGGTGCCCGCAGCACGCCACGCGGCACAGGTATCCGCGCGGCCGCAAGCATCTGGTCCAGCGCTTGGCCACGATGCCAGGCCTCCACGGGGTCCAAAATGAATTCGCTGCGGTTTTGTGTGCCTACGATTCGGGTCATGCCTGTTATCTTAGTCCAGCATGCGCGGATTCAAGCGCCTGGTTGAAAGAGGCGATTCAACTGGTTTCTGCAAATTTATGAAGCAAAATCGGCCTCCAGCCCTTATTGCACGGGCGCAAGCAGCTATTAATTCAATAGCGTGTGCAGGGGAATGTCTTTCGCGGCCGCGAGCTGATCGAGCTGCGCGCGTGTCTGTGTGCGCATGAAAGCCGCTATCGCCTGATGTGTGGCGGGTGCGAACATGGCCTGGATGTTTGGCGCTTCCACACCCGCCGCGGCACACAGGGCGGCGGCAAAATGCGGCTCCAGCGCCGCCACCGCCGCACGGCCGTCCCGGCAGGGGTAGACCCGGTAGCCGGCATGCGCACCGCCGACCGATCCGCTGGGCTGCGTCAGGCCCCATTGCCGCGGCAGCGCCAGGTAGGCCGCGGCATCGGACAGGGCCACTTCGATGAAGGCGCCGCGCGGATGCGGGTCACCCGAGCCGGCATACGGCTCCTGCCGCTGCAGGGCTGCCTGCAGCACGGCTTCGCTGGCCATCAGCGAGCCGCTCATGTCGGCGTACAGCGTGGCGGGCAGCTCCAGCCCGGGCACCAGGCCGTTGTCGGCGAGGTAGGTCAGGTCGTGGCCGGGTTCCTCGGCGCGCGCGCCGGGGGCACCGACGATGGCGACATGCGACAGCGCGGGGTACAGCGTGTGGATTTTTTTCCAGCCCAGGCCCAGCTTGTCAATCGCCGAAGGACGGAAGGAGGTGAGCAGCACGTCGGTTTTTTCAAGTTCGCGGTGCAGCGCCTTCTGGCCGGCTTCAGTTTTCAGGTCGGTCGTCAGCACCTTCACGCCCTCATGCAGTTGCGCGTAGGCGGGCTGGTTGTACAGGCCCATCGGGTCGCCGGAGGGCGGCTCGAGCTTGATGCAGGTCGCACCCATCTGCCGGCAACGCATCAGCGCGGCCGGGCCGGGCAGGTTGAGCGCCAGGCTCAGGATGCGCAGGCCCTGCAGGGCCTGGAGAGGAGGGGTTTTGGCGGGGGCAGAGGAGGTCATCGTGGTGGCTGATGGTCTGGAGAGCAGGAAAGTAGAAGGCGCCCAAAGGCAATGGACCTTACCAGACTTTGCCTCTTGCTTTGTCGCCTTGGAAGGAGCCTGCCGACACCCGGCCGGAAGCCGGTCAGCTCCGTCTGTTTTTTGTAGAAATTTATGTTTTACAGTAATTAATTATTGTTTAACAGATATTTTTGAAGCACAATATGTACCTCACGACTCAAAAGGTGACCCATGAAAAACGCATTCGCCGCAAGCACCCTGACACGCCCTGACGTGCAACGCCTGAACAGTGCCTTTGCCTGGGTTTGCGCCCTGCTGGCCGTGGCCTTGCCGCTGGCCGTGTTCTACCAGCTGGTCACCACGCCGACTGAGGGCCTGCTGCTTCGTGCGGGCGTCCAGCTGTCGGCGCTGCAACTGGTCATGCTGGACGTGGAATTGTGGCAACGCGTGCTGGCCGTGGTGCTGGGCATGGTGCCGGTGTGTTGCGCATCCTACGGGCTGGTCTGCGCCATGCGCTGCTTTTCGGGGTTTTCCCAGAGCGAGTATTTCAGCCTGCGCAACGTGCGTTATCTGCGCGGTTTCGCCGCGGGCGTTTTTGCCTCGGTAGTGGCGGGCTTTTTTGGTTCCATGTTGATCAGCGTGGTGTTGACCTTGGGCGCACCGGCCGGCCAGCGCGCGCTGTCCATCGGCCTGGGCAGCAACGAGCTGATGACGCTGCTGTTTGCCGGCATGGTGTGGCAGATCTCTGCGGTCATGGCCAAGGCGGTGGCCCTCGCTGAAGAAAACGCGCAGTTCGTCTGAGGTTTCCCCCGTGGGCATCGTCGTCAAACTCGACGTGATGCTGTCGCAGCGCAAGGCCAGGTCGAAAGACCTGGCCGCCTACGTCGGCATCACGGAAGCCAACCTGTCGCTGCTCAAGCAGGGCAAGGTCAAGGGCGTGCGTTTCGACACCCTGCAGAAGATCTGCGAGTTTCTCGACTGCCAGCCCGGCGACCTGCTGGTTTATGAGGCGGATAGCGGCTGACGGGGGCTGTCACGCCGGCGTCAGCTGCCGAAATCGAGCGGCAGGCCGACGTAGTTTTCAGCGACCGAGCGCGCACCGGCTTCCGAATGCACGATGTAGTCGAGCTCGGCGTCCTGCAGCTTCTGACCGATGGGGCCGTTTTCCGGGAAGTGGTGCATCAGGCTGGTGAACCACCATGAGAAACGCTCGGCCCGCCAGATGCGCTTGAGGCAGCGCTCGGAGTAAGTGTCAATACCGGCTTCGGTTTTGTCGGCGTAGAACTCGATCAGCGCACTGGAGAGGTATTTCACATCGGTGGCGGCCAGGTTCAGGCCCTTGGCGCCAGTGGGCGGCACGATGTGGGCGGCGTCCCCGGCCAGGAACATGCGTCCAAAACGCATGGGCTCGGCAACAAAACTGCGCAGCGGGGCGATGCTTTTCTCAATCGACGGGCCGGTGACGAGTTTGTCGCGGCCGTTCGCGTCCAGGCGCAGGCGCAGCTCGTTCCAGAAGGCGTCGTCCGACCAGGCCTCGACCTTGTCGGTGAGGGGCACCTGCAGGTAGTAGCGGCTGCGCGTGGCGCTGCGCTGCGAACACAGCGCAAAGCCGCGCGTGCTGTTGACGTAAATGAGTTCATGGTGCACCGGCGGGGTGTCCGAAAGCACGCCCAGCCAGCCGAAGGGATAGACCTTTTCGTACTCGGCCACCGCGCCCTCGGGCACGCTGGCGCGGCACACGCCGTGAAAGCCGTCGCAACCGGCGATGAAGTCGCATTCGATCTCATGCGTCTGGCCGTCTTTCTCGTAACTCACGCGCGGTTTCCTGGTGTCGAAGTCGTGCACGGCCACATTGCCGGCCTCGTAAACGGTGGTCAGGCCGGCGGCCTGGCGCGCAGCCATCAGGTCGCGGGTGACTTCGGTCTGGCCGTAAACCATGACGTTCTTGCCGCCGGTCAGGCCGTTCATGTCGATGCGGTGGCGCTCGCCCTTGAACAGCATGTCGAAACCACCGTGCACCAGGCCTTCCTGGTGCATGCGCTGGCCGACGCCGGCTTCGTCGAGCAGGTCGATGCAGACCTGCTCCAGCACGCCGGCGCGGATACGGCCCAGCACGTAGTCGCCGCTCTGGCGCTCGACAATGACCGCGTCGATGCCGGCCTTGTGCAGCAACTGGCCGAGCAGCAGGCCGGAGGGGCCTGCACCGATGATGGCAACTTGGGTACGCATGTCTTTCTCCACTTCGTTTTGACTGAGTCGCAAGCGTAGGCCTCCTGCCCGGTGACTGCCAGAGGGCCACGCGCGCGGTGCACGATCTGCAGGCCATTTGTGCGATGATCGCGCAATGAGCAGAAATTCGCCACCCTCCGAGCAGATGGGCGCGGTCCTCCAGACCAGCCGGCCCATTGCCAAGGCCGACATGATTGAAGGCATGGCCAAGGGCATGGCGGTGCTGGAGAGTTTTGACACGCAGCGCCAGCGGCTGAACGCGACGCTCGCCGCCGAACGTGCCGGCATCACCCGCGCCGCCGCGCGCCGCCACCTGCTGACACTGGCGCACCTGGGTTACCTGGAGACCGACGGCAGCTATTTCTGGCTGGCACCCAAGGTGCTGCGCTTTTCAGGCAGCTACCTGGCGTCGGCGCGCCTGCCGCGTGCCGTTCAGCCCACTCTGAACCGTCTGGCGGCGCAGACCCAGGAGTCGTTTTCCGCCGGCGTGCTCGACGGCGACGAGGTGGTGATTGTCGGGCGCAGCGGTTACGAATGGAAAAACTCGTCGGACGGTGCAGTGCGCGTGCTGGCCTATGGCCTGCACCTGGGCGCGCGGCTGCCGGCCCACGCCACCTCCACCGGGCGCGTGCTGCTGGCCGCCAAACCCAAAACCGCGCTGACGCAATGGCTCAAGGGCCGCACCCTGCCGCGCCTGACCACCCGCACCATCATCGACATCAAGCAGTTTCGCGCGGTGATCGAGCAGGTCCGTGCGGACGACTACTGCCTGGCGTCAGAGGAGCACGAACTCGGCGTGCATGCGCTGGCGGTACCGCTGCGCAACATGCAGGGAAAAACCGTGGCCGCGCTCAATGTCGTGGCATCGCCGCAGCGGCTGAGTGCGCAGGAAATGCAGCGCGACTTACTGCCGTTATTGCTCGACGCAGCGCGGGAGCTGCGGCCGCTACTGTAAGCTGTAAACCGAGCGGTCCGCTTGTGTGGTGACTTTGATATGTACCACCTTGATTTCCCAGATCTCTCGTTGGCCTCCCCCTCGTCCAGAGTACCGCGTCCAGCGATGGCGTAGCGCATCATCTATTGCAGCTTCTCTGATGTGGTTTTCGAACTCCATCTAATTTCTATACCGGCCTTTTCGCGTTGCAGAGCGGGTAGAGTGGTAATCTGTGAGCTCGTTACGGTAGCGTGTTGTTTCCCGAGCCACTTGCTGATGTGATTGTTCGAACGAAAGAGCTTATGTCGAAAACCGGTTTTGCTGATGGCTCTGCCGAAAAACAAGGCGGCTCTGACGGCGTCATGGAATTTCGGCGCCAGGAAACACTGCTCAAGACGGGCGCCCTGCAGGACGCCATTTTCAACAGCGCCAATTTCTCCAGTATCGCGACGGACGCGAAGGGCGTGATCCAGATTTTCAACGTCGGTGCCGAGCGCATGCTGGGCTACACGGCCGCCGAAGTAATGAACAAGATCACGCCGGCCGATATTTCCGATCCGCAGGAAGTGATCGCGCGCGCCAAGGCATTGAGCGTCGAGCTCTCCACGCCGATTACGCCGGGCTTCGAGGCCTTGGTGTTCAAGGCCTCACGCGGCATCGAGGACATCTACGAGCTGACCTACATCCGTAAGGACGGCAGCCGCTTCCCGGCGGTGGTGTCGGTCACGGCGCTGCGCGACGCTCAAAACGCCATCATCGGCTATCTGTTGATCGGCACCGACAACACCGCGCGCAAGCAGGCGGAAGAGGCGCTGCTCCAGGCCGGGGCACTGCAGAGCGCGATTTTCAACAGCGCCAATTTCTCCAGTATCGCGACGGACGCGAAGGGCGTGATCCAGATTTTCAACGTCGGTGCCGAGCGCATGCTGGGCTACACGGCCGCCGAAGTGATGAACAAGATCACGCCGGCCGATATTTCCGATCCGCAGGAAGTGATCGCGCGCGCCAAGGCATTGAGCGTCGAGCTCGGAACCTCGATTACGCCGGGCTTTGAGGCGCTGGTCTTCAAAGCCTCGCGCGGCATCGAGGACATCTACGAGCTGACCTACATCCGCAAGGACGGCAGCCGCTTCCCGGCGGTGGTGTCGGTCACGGCGCTGCGCGACGATCATGACGCCATCATCGGCTATCTGTTGATCGGCACCGACAACACCGCGCGCAAGCAGGCGGAAGAGGCGCTGCTCCAGGCCGGGGCACTGCAGAGCGCGATTTTCAACAGCGCCAATTTCTCCAGCATCGCCACGGATGAAAAAGGTGTCATTCAGATTTTCAACGTCGGCGCCGAGCGCATGCTGGGCTACACGGCCGCCGAAGTGATGAACAAGATCACGCCGGCCGATATTTCCGATCCGCAGGAAGTGATCACACGCGCCGAAGCATTGAGCCTCGAACTCGGAACCCCGATTGCGCCGGGCTTTGAGGCACTGGTGTTCAAGGCCTCGCGCGGCATCGAAGATATTTACGAGCTGACCTATATCCGCAAGGACGGCAGCCGCTTTCCCGCCATCGTCTCGGTCACGGCACTGCGCGATGCGCAGGAGGGCATCATCGGCTATTTACTGATCGGCACCGACAACACGGCCCGCAAGGAAGTCGAGGCAGCCCAGGCGCTGCTCGATCAACGGCTGCGCGACCAGCAGTTTTATACCCGCTCCCTGATCGAATCAAATATCGACGCACTCATGATGACCGACCCGCAGGGCATCATCTCGGACGTGAACCAGCAGATGATGACGCTCACGGGGCGCACGCGCGATGAATTGATCGGCGCGCCCTGCAAGAAATTCTTCACCGACCCGGTGCGGGCCGACGCGGCGATCAAACGCGCCCTCACGGAGAACAAGGTCAGCAACTACGAACTGACCGTGCGCGCCCAGAATGGCGAAGAAACAGTGGTGTCCTACAACGCCGCGACCTTCCACAACCGCGACCGCAAGCTGCAGGGCGTATTCGCGGCGGCGCGCGATGTGACCGAGCTCAAGCGCTTCGAGCGCACCTTGCAAGAGAAAAATATCGAGCTGGAACATGCCAGCCGCATGAAATCGGAATTCCTGGCCACCATGTCGCACGAACTGCGCACGCCGCTGAACGCCATCATCGGCTTTTCCGAGGCGCTCAAGGATGGCCTGATGGGCCAGATGAGCGATGTCCAGCACGAATACATCGGCGATATTTTTTTCAGCGGACAGCACTTGCTGTCCCTGATCAATGACATTCTGGATTTGTCGAAGGTCGAAGCGGGCATGATGACACTCGAGCTGGAGGCGGGCGACTTGAACAGCCTGCTGTCGAACAGCCTGTCCATCGTCAAGGAGAAGGCGTTGGCCCAGCGCATCCAGCTCGAACTCGAAACAGCCGGCGACCTGGGCCTGCCCCTGCTGGACATGCGCAAGACCAAGCAGATTGTCTACAACCTGCTGTCGAATGCCGTTAAATTCAGCGCCAACGGCGGGTGCGTGACCTTGCGCGCGCGGCGTGTGTCACGCAATGCCGTTGGCACGCTGTCAGGCGCCTGGCCAGTGCACAGCTTCCCCCTGGCCGACAATGAGTACGACGAATTTCTCGAAATTTCCGTGAGCGACGGCGGCATCGGCATTTCGAAGGAAAACATGGCGAAATTGTTCCAGGCCTTCAGTCAAATCGACAGCAGCCTGGCACGCAAATTCGAAGGCACCGGTCTCGGTCTGGCGATGGTCAAACAACTGGCTGAACTGCATGGCGGCGCCGTGGCCGTGGCCAGCGCGGAGGGCGAGGGCTCGCGCTTCGCCGCCTGGTTGCCGCTGCGCATGCCGACGCCAGCCTCCTCCATCCTGCCCCACAGCGTCGGCGCTGCGACCCTGGCTGTAGCCGACCAGAAGGAGCACATTGCGCTGGTGGTCGAGGACGACGACCTGGTGGCTGACCTGGTTCGCCTGGTGCTCGAAGCCGAGGGCTTTACCGTCTTGCGCGTTGCCAATGCCGAGGACGCCCTGCTGCTGGCACCGCAGCAAACCCTCAGCTTGATCACGCTGGATATTCAGCTGCCCGGCATCGGTGGCTGGGAGTTTCTCCTGCAGCTACGCGAAAACAGCACGCTGGCCCACGTTCCGGTGGTGATTATTTCAGGCGTGGCCGACAGTACTATGGCACTGACCTGTGGCGCAGCCGCCGTACTGCAAAAGCCGATCAGCCACGCCCAGCTGAAATTCTCCCTGGCCAATCTGGGCCTGCAACCAGCCGCGGAACGTACCCACACGGTACTGATCGTCGACGACGACCCGAAAGCCGTCGAAGTGATTGCCGTGTTCTTGCCGGCCCCGGCCTATGCGATCGTGCGCGCGTACGGCGGCGCCGAAGCGATCACCCTGGCCCAGCGGCTGCGGCCGGACCTGATTGTGCTTGACTTGATGATGCCGGAAGTCAGCGGCTTCGATGTCGCTGAAGCACTTCAGCGCAATACCGACACGGCGCGCATCCCTATCCTGGTGGTCACCGCCAAACAGATCACGGCACTGGACCGTGCTGCGCTCAATACCAACTCAGGCAAGCACATCCACTTTGTCGGAAAAGCCGGATTCAACCGTGTCCAGTTTATCAACGAGGTCAGACGCGCATTGCTGCCACATTAGGGAGAGCATCAGATGGCCAGAGTATTGATCATTGAAGACAACGCGGCGAACATGAAACTGGCCTGTCTTCTGCTGCATAGCGCTGGCCATGCGGTACTGTGCGCCGTCGATGCCGAGACCGGCTTGACACTGGCACGCGCCGACCAGCCCGACCTGATCCTGATGGACATCCAGCTGCCCGGCATGGATGGCCTGGCAGCGACGGCCCTGCTGAAACAGGATCCGGCCACCGCCACCATTCCCGTCATTGCGCTGACCGCGATGGCGATGAAAGAGGACCAGGAAAAAACCCGGGCAGCCGGTTGCGACGCGTATATCGCCAAGCCTTTGCGCTACCAGGAACTGTATGCAGTGATCGACACCCTCTTGACTGCTAGAAAATCGCAAGCGGCCAGCACAGCAAACTCCTTGCATCAGCCGCCATGACCCGTTCCCCCGCCACCATCCTCATCGTCGACGACGAACGCCAGAACTGCAAGCTGCTCGAAGCGCTGCTGCAGCCCGAAGGTTATCTCACGCTCAGCGCCGCCAGTGGCGAAGAGGCGCTGGCCTCGATTGCGCGGCGCGCGCCGGACCTGGTTTTGCTCGACGTCATGATGCCGGGCATGGACGGCTACCAGGTGGCCAGCCTGCTCAAGGCCAACCCCGCCACCGCGAACATTCCGATCATCATGGTGACAGCGCAAATCGACCGCGGCGCCCTTATGGCTAGTCTCAATGCCGGGGCGGAAGAGTTTTTGACGAAACCAGTCGACAGGGGAGAATTGTGGGTGAGAGTGCGCAACCTATTGCGTTTGAAAGCATTTGGCGATCTCCAAATCCATAGCAGTCTCTTGGAACAACAGGTGCAGGCGCGCACGGCCGACTTGCAACGCTTCCGTACGGCGATGGACGCCACCGCCGATGCGATTTTTCTGACAAACCGCAGCACCATGCGTTTTGTCGAGGTCAATGCTACAGCCTGCACCATGCTCGACTATACACACGAAGAATTATTCCAGATGAACCCAGCGCAGTTAGGTGCGGCTACGCATGAACAGCTGGAGAGCGCTTACGATGCCATCATCGCTGGTACCGTTACGAATGAGTTGACGGAAATCCACGTACGGCGCAAGGATGGCTCCTCGTTGCAGGTAGAAGTGCATCGACAGGCCCAGCGCTTCGGCACGGACTGGATCATTGTCAGCGTGTTGCGCGACATCACCGAACGCAAACAGGCCCAGGAAGAAATTTTTCGCCTCAATGCGGAACTGGAAGATCGTGTGCAGCGACGCACGGCGCAGCTGCAGGCGGCCAACCAGGAACTGGAGGCTTTTTCCTATTCGGTGTCCCACGACCTGCGCACGCCGCTGAGCAGCATTAACGGATTCAGCGGCCTGCTCGGCAAGGAAATCGGCGCCAGCGTGGCGAGTGAGCGCAGCAAGCACTACCTTGCCCGCATCCGCGCCGGGGTTGTACAAATGGGCGAGTTGATTGACGCCTTGTTGTCGCTGGCCCAGGTCTCGCGGACCAGCCTGCGCTGGGACAGCGTCGATCTGAGCGCCATGGCCGAAACGGTACTGAGTGCTTGCCGGAAGCGCGAGCCTGACCGGGTAGTGCAATTTGATATCCAGCCTGATCTGGTGGTCCAGTGCGACGCGCGCCTGCTGCAGCAGGCCCTTGACAATCTGCTGGGCAATGCATGGAAGTTCAGCGGCAAGCAGCCGCAAACCCATATTGCTTTCGGGCGCGAGAGCGGCCCGGACGGTGAGACCGTGTATGCCGTGCGGGACAACGGCGCGGGTTTTGATATGGCCTATTCGGAGAAGCTTTTTGGCGCTTTTGAGCGGCTGCACGCAGAGTCGGAATTTACCGGGGCCGGCATTGGCCTGGCCACCGTGTTCAGAATTATCACGCGTCACGGGGGCAGGGTCTGGGCCGAGTCCGCCCCGGGCCAAGGCGCCACTTTTTATTTCACGCTGGGCGGCGCAAGCCCGGCAGGCGCCTAGACGCCGAGGTATTGCGTCAACAGTTCCGGCCGGGCATGCAGGTCGGCCGAGCTGCCTTCGAACACCACCTCGCCCTTGACCAGAATCACGTTGCGGTCGGTGATTTGGGTGACGTGTTTCCAGTTCTTGTCGACGATCACGCTGCTGATGCCGCTTTCGCGAATCACACCGCAGATGCGCCAGATCTCGCGTGCAATCAGCGGTGCCAGGCCTTCGGTGGCTTCGTCGAGGATCAGCACGTCGGGGTTGGTCATCAGCGCGCGGCCTATCGTGAGCATCTGCTGCTCGCCGCCCGACAGTTGCTGTCCGCCGTGGCCCAGGCGCTCTTTCAGCCGGGGGAAGGTCTCCAGCACCCGGTCGTAGGTCCAGTCGTTTCTTCGGCCAACGCCGTCTGCGGCGCTTCCCGGTCTGCCGGCACGCGCGGCCATCTTGAGGTTCTCGACCACGCTGAGGTTGCCGAAGATGCCGCGGCCTTCGGGCACATAGGCGATGCCGAGCTGGGAAATTTCGTAGGGTGCGCGGCCTAGCATCGGTTGGCCCATGATGTCCAGGCTGCCCGAGCGCGGCTTGACCAGGCCCATGATGCTTTTGAGCAGGGTGCTTTTGCCCATGCCGTTGCGACCCATGAGGCCTATGGTTTCGCCCCGCGCGACGGAAAAGTTGATGCCGCGCAGGATGTGGCTTGCGCCGTAATAGGTGTGCAAGTCCTTGGCGTCGATCAGCAGGTCGGGTTGCTTCATGCCGTTCGCCCTGAGCTTGTCGAAGGGTTCTTGACGACTCGGTTGGGCTTCGACAGGGCCTGTCCTGAGCTTGACGAAGGGCTCAGCCCGAACGGATAACGTTTCATGCGTGTTCCTCCCCGAGGTAGGCGGCCTGCACGCCGGCATCGGCCCGGATCTCGGCGGGGGTACCGGTGGCAATCACCTGGCCGTTGACCATGACGGTCAGCCGGTCGGCCAGCGTGAAGACCGCGTCCATGTCGTGTTCGACCAGCAGGATACCGTGGTCGGCCTTGAGCTTGAGCAGCAGCGCGACCATGCGTTCGGCCTCGGCCACACCCATGCCGGCCAGTGGCTCGTCGAGCAGCAGCACCTGCGGCTCGGTGGCCAGCGTCATGGCAATTTCAAGCTGGCGCTGTTCGCCATGGCTGGTGGCGCCGGCGACCGCCTGTTTGCGGTTTTCCAGGCCAGAAAGCTCGATAGCCCTTTCCGCCCGGGTGTTGACTGCTTTCAAATGGGTCGCACGGCTGAGCCAGTGCAGGGCATGCGGCTGGCGCGACTGCGCGGCCAGGCGGACGTTTTCCCAGACCGTGAAGGGCAGGAAGATATTGGTTTTCTGGTAGCTGCGGCCCAGGCCCTGGCGTGAAATTTTTTCGGGGTTCCAGCCGGTGATGTCGCGGTCGCCGAGCCGCACCGAGCCCGAGGTGGGCGGCAGGTCACCGGACAGCAGGTTGGTCAGCGTCGATTTGCCAGCGCCGTTGGGGCCGATCACGGCGTGGATCTGTTGGCGCTGCAGGTCCAGCGACACATCGTTGACCGCCGCCAGTCCGCCGAAGCGTTTGGTCAGGTTTTTGGCGGAGAGGAGCACTTCATTCATGACCGGCTTCCGTGCGTCGTCCAAAGCGCTCGACCAGGCCCAGGATGCCGCGCGGCGCAAAGGTCACCAGCAGCACGATGAACAATCCCATCCACAACTGCCAGTGCTTGCCGAGGTTGACGCTGCCGACCTGCGGCAGGTCCTTGAAGACATGCAGCAGGTATTCAAAAGCGAAGGCGCCGACAATCGCGCCGGCAAAGTTGCCCATGCCGCCGAGAATGACCATCATGATGGCGTGCGCGCTCATGTGAAAACCCATGAGTTCGGGGTTGATGTAGCCGGTTTGTGTGCCCCACAGGTAGCCTGCCAGGCCAGCCAGGGCGCCGGCCAATGTGAAGGCGGTGAGTTTGTAGCGGAAGGTGCCGAAGCCCATGGCACGCATGCGGTGTTCGTTGACGCGGATGCCGGCCAGCGCGCGGCCGAACGGGCTCCACAGCAGGCGGCGCAAAAAGGCGTAGACCAGCAGCATCACGGCCAGCGTGAAGTAATACAGCGTTCGCTTGTTGTCCAGGTCGAACGGCATCCAGCCGAACAAGGTGGTGTCGGGCTTGAAATTGATGTACAGCCCGTCCGACCCCCCCAGCACCTTGTTGTCGAAAAACAGGAAGAACACCATTTGCGCAAAGGCCATGGTGACCATGATGAAGTAGATGCCGTGGGTGCGAACAACGAAAAATCCGATGATCAGCGCGGCCAACCCCGAGGCCAGCACCGCCACGGGCAGCGTCCACCACAGGCTGACGGCTTCGCCCTGCGGCATGAGGAAGGCCAGTGCGTAGCCGGCCAGGCCGAAGTAGGCGGCGTGTCCCAGAGACACCAGGCCGGTGACGCCCTGCAACAAGTCCAGGCTCATGGCAAAAATCGCCATGATCATCATGCGCGTGACCATCTGGGTGTAGAAGTCGGTGCCCGCAAACGGAAAGGCGACGAGGGCGACCAGGCCCAGCACCAGCGTGACCTGCACGCCGCGCGGCAGGACTTCAAGGTTGGCTTTCATCGTGCTCATTGCTTGAACAAACCTTCAGGTTTCCAGAGCAGCACCGCCGCCATCAACATGTAAACCAGCATGCCGGCCACCTGGGGCAACAGCACCTTGCCGAAGGTGTCGACCAGGCCAACCAGCAGCGCAGAAATGAGGGCGCCGCGCACCGAGCCGATGCCGCCGATGACCACCACCACAAAACACATGATGAGCACTTGCGAGCCCATGTTGGGGTAGACGCTGGCGATCGGTGCGGCGATCATGCCGGCCACCGCGGCCAGGGTCACGCCGAGGGCAAACACCACCGCGTGAATCAGCTTGATGTTGATGCCCAGGGCGCCGGCCATGTCGCGGTTGAAGGCGCCGGCCCGGATTTTCATGCCCAGCCGGGTTTTTGAAATCAGGAGGTACAGGCCGACGGCCAGCGCGATGCACACGCCCGACATGAACAGGCGGTAGACCGGGTAGGACAGGTTCTCGGTCAGCGGGATCGACGCGCTGAGCAGCTCGGGAATCGGCACGCCGTGGACATCGTCGCCCCAGACAATGGAACGCAGCTCTTCAAAGATGTAGATCAGGCCGAAGGTCAGCAACACCTGGTCGAGGTGGTCGCGCTGGTAGAAGTGGCGAAACAGCAGCCACTCCAGCGCGAGCCCGAAAATCGCCGACAGCACGGCCCCGCCGAGGATGGCCAGGGTCAGGCTACCGAAATAGGCGCTGAGCGACCAGGCCAGGTAAGCGCCCAGCATGTAGAAGCTGCCGTGGGCCAGGTTGACCACGCCCATGATGCCGAAAATCAGCGTCAGGCCGGCGGCCAGCATGAACAGCAGCAGGCCGTACTGGACGCTGTTGAGCAGCTGGATGAGGAAGTTCGCGAGATCCATGGCTCAGCTTCAGGCTTGGCGGCGGGTCAGCAGCAACAGCCCGCCCATCAGCGTGAACAGCCCGCCGGAAATCCGGTTGAACCAGCGCACCGCGCGGCTCGAACGCAGCAGCGGTGCAATGCGTGACACGCCGAGCGCGCAGCCGCTGAGCACGCTGAACTCGAAGGCCATGAAGGTCAGTGCGAGGATGGCGAACTGTGGCGCGAAGGGCGCTTGCGGATCGAGGAACTGGGGAAAGAAAGCGGCGAAAAAAAGCACGGCCTTGGGGTTGCTCGCACCGACGAGGAAGCCGCGCAGGAAAAACGAGCGGCGCGGCGTTTCAGCCGGACCCGCATCGGCCCGCAGCACCGAGGCGTCATTGCGAAAGGTTTTGACGCCCAGGTAAATCAGGTAGGCGGCGCCCAGCACCTTGGCTGCCATGAAGCCCGTTTCCGATGCCGCCAGCAGCGCGCCCAGGCCCAGCGCCGACAGCAGCATCACGCCCAGCACGGCGCTGACGCTGCCGGCCACCGAGGTCATGGCCTTGCGCGGGCCATGGTTCAGCGAGGTCGTCATGCACATCAGCATGGTCGGGCCTGGCGTGAAGATCAGCAGGGCAACTGCTGCGAGGTAGAGAAAGTAGGTGGTGAGGGTCATGGTGGGAAGTGGAGGCTTCGCTGCGAAACAAGGCAAAAAAATGGGAGGCCCGAAACCTCCCATTTTGAAGCAGAAAAAAAATCAGCCCATCTTGCAGCCGGCGCCGGAGTCGGCCAGCGCCTTGGCGGCCACGCCGATCACCTTGTTTTCCTTGTTCTCGACCTGGCGCAGGTAGATGTCCTGCACCGGGTTGTGGGCCTTGCTCATGGTCCACTTGCCGCGCGGGCTGTCGATCACGGCGGACTCGAGCGCCTTGTACAGGGCCGGTTTGCTGTTCAGGTCGCCCTTGACAGCATTGGCACCCTGGACCAGCAGCAGGCCGGTGTCGTAACCCTGCACCGCATACACGTCGGGCTGCATCTTGAAGCGGCTGGCATAGGCAGTGCGGAAAGCCTTGTTGCGCGGCGTGTCCAGCGAGTCGCTGTAATGCATGGTGGTGATGATGCCGTCGGCCGCAGGGCCGGCGGCGTCCAGCACACCTTCGGTCAGGAAACCCGAACCGTACAGGGGAATCTTGCCTTTCAGGCCAGCCGCCGCGTAGTCGCGGATGAACTTGGCAGCGCCGCCGCCGGCAAAGAAGCAGGCCACGGCGTCGGGCTTGAGGGCGGCGATTTCGGTCAGCAGCGCCTGGAACTCGACGTTGGGGAATGGCAGGCCCAGTTCCTTGACGATGGTGCCGCCGGCCGCGGTGTAGCTTTCCTTGAAGCCTTCAAAGGCCTCGTCGCCGGCAGCGTATTTCCAGGTGATCCAGACGGCTTTTTTGTGGCCGCGGGCGACCATGGCCTGGCCCAGCGCGCGGGTGGGCTGGGAGTTGCTGAAAGAGGTGCGGAAGACATTGGGCGCGCACAGGCCGCGGGTGGCGGCATGCACACCGGCGTTCGGGATCAGGCTCAGCACGCCGGAATCGCGCGCCACTTTCTGGATGCCCATCTGCACGCCCGAGTGCACGGTGCCGACCAGTACATCGACCTTGTCGCGCTGCACCAGCTTGCTGGCGTTTTCAATGCCTTTGGAAGGCTCGGACTCGTCGTCCACCTTGAAGTACTCGATCTCGCGGCCGCCGAGCTTGCCACCCTGCTGGTCGATGGCCAGGCGGAAACCGTTTTCAATCGCCACGCCGAGCTGCGCGAAGGTGCCGGTGTAGGGCAGCATGAAACCCACGCGCACCTTGCCCGATTGCGCCCGCGCCATCTGGGGGAGCAGCAAGCCGGTGGAGGCGGCGCCGATGACGGCCGCACTCTGGCTCAGGATCAAACGACGTGAAGGAAGGCGTGAGGTCATGGATAACTCCTGGTTGGAACGGAAGGGGATGCGCCGGAAGGCTTCAATAGTAATGGCGGTCTTCGCCCGAGGACCTAGTGAAAAACCCGAGATTGAGGATTAAATTGTTTATGCCTAAATCAATTGTCCTGCCAGCCTGCAGCTTCAAGCTGTGCCCTGGCGCAACTTGAAGCGCTGGATCTTGCCGGTCGCGGTTTTCGGCAACTCGTCCACAAACTCAATCCAGCGCGGGTATTTGTAAGGCGCCAGTTGTTGCTTGACGTGCGCCTTGAGGTCATCGGCCGAGGCGGCCTGGCCTTTCTTGAGCACCACAAACGCCTTGGGCTTGACCAGCTGGTCGGCATCGGCCAGACCGACCACCGCCACTTCCAGCACCGCCGGGTGGGTCATCAGCGACGCTTCCACCTCGAAAGGCGAGACATAGATGCCGCCAACCTTGAGCATGTCGTCGGTGCGGCCGCTGTAGGTGTAGTAGCCATCGGCATCCACCGTGTATTTGTCGCCGCTGCGTGTCCACTCGCCGGCAAACGTGGCCTTGGTCTTGGCGCGGCTGTTCCAGTACATCAGGGCCGAACTCGGGCCCTGGATCTGCAGCTCGCCGATCTCACCGACGCCGCAGTCCTGGCCGTCATCACCGACGATGCGCAGCGCATAACCGGGCACGGCCTTGCCGGTGCTGCCGTAACGTACTTCGCCGGGCCGGTTGCTCAGGAAGATGTGCAGCATTTCGGTCGAACCGATGCCGTCGAGGATGTCGCAGCCGTACTCGGCGGCCCACTTGTGGCCGATGCCGGCGGGTAGGGCCTCGCCGGCGCTGGTGCAGACGCGCAGGTTCAGCGCAGCCCGGGGCGGACGGGCGGGGTCTGCCAACAGCGAGGCGTACAGCGTCGGCACGCCGTAGAAGATGGTGGGCTGGTGTTCTTTCAGGATGCGGAAGACCTCGGCCGTGGTCGGGCGCGCCGGCAGCAGGATGGCCGTGGCACCCACACTCATCGGGAAGGTCAGGCCGTTGCCCAGCCCGTAGGCAAAAAACAGCTTGGCCGCGGAATACACCACGTCCGTCTCCTGGATGCCCAGCACACCGCGGCCGTACAGCTCGGCGGTCTGGATCAGGTGGCTGTGCAGGTGCACCGTGCCCTTGGGCGCACCGGTGGAGCCGCTCGAATACAGCCAGAAACAGGCGTCGTCGGCGCAGGTGGGTGCTATGGTTTTGGTAGCTTCCTGCGCGCGCACCATCTGGGCCAGGCTCGCATGCGGTGCGGCGTCTTCCGCGCCGGCAACGATCACGCTGCGCAGCGTGGGGATGCTCCCGATCAGCGGCTCAAACGCGGGCAGCAGCGCCTGGGACACGATCAGGCCCTGGGCGCGCGAGTCGTGCAGCATGAAGTCGAAGTCGGGCGTGGTCAGCAAGGTGTTGGCGGCCACCGGCACCACACCGGCCAGGATGCAACCCAGAAAAGCCACCGGCCATTCAGGGGTGTCCAGCATGGCCAGCAGGACACGGCTCTCGGGCGCGAAGCCCTGGGCCCGCAGCGCATTGGCGAAGCGGTGGGCCTGGTCGTCCAGCTCGCCGTAGCTCAGCGTCGCACCGCTGACGGCATCGATAAACGCGAGTTTGCCGGCGCGGCCGGTATTGCGCGCCAGCAGGTCATGGGCGGCGTTGTAGTCGCGGGGAATGTCGACGCGAGGGGGGGTCACCGAATGGTCGGCGCGGCTCAGGTTCATGGGGTCTCCGGATGCTCTATTTTTTATAGCTGCCTGCGCCCGCTGCTATTGGGCTGGAGGCTGTTTTTATTGAAACTCAGGCGGCTTCGGTGCTGGGCGTGCTGCTCAGTGCCAGCGCCAGCCATTCGCGGCACCAGGCGGCACCCTCGGTTTCGGGCAGGGTGCCGGCGCTGGCGTCGTGGCACCAGACCTCGCCGATACGCTGCGCGCCCAGGCTCTGCAGGCGCTCGTCAAACTTCTTGCCGCCGAAACAGAAGGTCTGCAGGTAGGTGCGGTCGCCGAGGGCGATCACGCCGTAACGCACATGGCCCAGGAATTTGGGCTGGGCATCGAGCGAGTCATACAGCAGCCGGGCGTTGTCCGGCACATCGCCCTGGCCGTAGGTGGAAGAGCAGATGAGATATATTGCATCTTCTTCGGCGGCGTTATCAAACACGCTGATATCCAGACCGTCCATCAACTGCACCTCGATATCACTGACGAGATCGGCGCAATCCATCTGGATGGCTTGGGCCACATAGTCGGCCGTGCTGGTCATGGTGCCCACGAGAATTTTGAGTTTCATGTTGTTCCGATCATCCTGAGTTTGTCGAAGGGCGAAAAAAGATGCAATAAACTGCTTGACAAGTTAATTGTGTGAAGTATAGTGCAATATTGATTTAACGCAAACTTTTTTCAAATAACGCAGATGTCCAACGTCGAAACCCTATCCGAACAGGCGAACAAAGCCACGCTCGCCGAGCTGGGTGCCCGGGTGCGGGCCTGGCGCGCTCGCCGTGGCATGACACGCAAGGCGCTGGCGAGTGATTCCGGCCTGAGCGAGCGTTTCCTGGCCGACGTGGAAAGCGGCAAGGGCAACGTCTCGATCAACTCGCTGGAAGCCGCGGCCCGCGCGCTGAACATCTCCATTCTGGAACTGCTGCAGGACGCACCGCGCCCGGCGCTGGCCCGTGTCCACGGGCTGCTGGGCCGGCTCGACGACACGCAGCTGGACCAGGCCTACGCGCTGCTCGGCAGCACCTTCGGCCTGAGCGATGCGCTGGGTCGCGAACAGCGCATTGCGCTGATCGGCCTGCGCGGTGCGGGCAAGTCCACCCTGGGCCTGAAGCTGGCCACAGAGCGCGGCGTGCCTTTTGTCGAACTCGACCGCGAGATCGAACGCGAAGCCGGCACCAGCATGAACGAAATCCTGCTGCTGCACGGGCAGGCCGGCTACCGCCGCTACGAGCGTCGCGCACTGTTCCGCATCGCCGAGGACCATGCCGACGGCGTTGTGATGACCACCGGCGGCAGCATTGTCAGCGAGCGGGAAACCTTTGACCTGCTGCAAAGCCGCTTTTACTGCGTCTGGCTCAAGGCCAGCCCGGAAGAACACATGGCACGGGTGGTGGCGCAGGGCGACATGCGGCCTTTCAATGCCACCCGCGGTGCCACGGACGAGGCGATGGAAGACCTGCGCCGCATCCTGGCCAGCCGCGAAGCGCTGTATGCCCGCGCCGATGCCGTGGTGGACACCGCTGCCCGAACCCTCAAACAAAGCCTGAAAGACCTGGAACGCGCCGTTCCGCCGGTCGCAGGCGCCTGACACCCACAGGAGAAAAGTCATGGAGCGCATGGCGAGGGGCCCCAGCTTGCTGGGGATCGACACGCGGAATGACTTTGGGTGGTCGACACCCAGGCAGTACCGAAACCAACTGAAACACAGGAGACCACGATGAATGCCATGACTGAACCGCTGTTATTCAAGCAGGTGATCGAAGGCCAGGAGCGCGAGCTCGTGAGCTTTGCCACCCACCCGACCAAGTACCAGCACTGGACACTGAGCGTGGAGGGCGACGTGGCCCGCCTGAAGCTCGACATCAATGAAGACGGCGGCATCAAGCCCGGCTACAAGCTCAAGCTCAACAGCTACGACCTCGGCGTGGACATCGAGCTGCACGACGCGATCAACCGCATCCGTTTCGAGCACCCGGCCGTCAAGGTGGTGGTGTTTGAGTCGGGCAAGGAAAAGATCTGGTGCTCGGGCGCCAACATCTACATGCTGGGCCTGTCCACGCACGGCTGGAAGGTCAACTTCTGCAAGTTCACCAACGAAACCCGCAACGGCCTGGAAGACTCCTCGCGCCATGACGGCCTGAAAGCCATCGCATCGGTCACCGGCGCTTGCGCCGGCGGCGGTTACGAGCTGGCACTGGCCTGCGACCGCATCGTGATGGTCGACGACCGCTCCAGCACGGTGAGCCTGCCCGAGGTGCCTTTGCTCGGCGTCTTGCCGGGCACCGGTGGCCTGACGCGCGTGACCGACAAGCGCAAGGTGCGCCGCGACCTGGCCGACATCTTCTGCACCACGTCCGAAGGCGTGCGCGCCGACCGCGCCAAAGACTGGAAGCTGATCGACGCGTATGCCAAGCCGCAACAGTTCGGCGCCTTGCTTGCTACTGAAATAGAAGCGCTTCGCGCCCATTCCACGAGGGCTGCGGGGTCAAAAGGCATTGAACTGACGCCACTCAAGGTGGTGATCGACGATGCCGGCTACCACTACAGCGTGGTCGATGCGCAGGTGGACCGCGAAAAACGCATCGCCACCCTTACCGTCAAGGCACCGGCCGCCGCCATTGAGTCCACGCCGGAAGCCATCGAAGCCGCCGGCGCCCACTGGTACCCGCTCAAGCTGCAGCGTGAACTCGACGACGCCATCCTGAACCTGCGCACCAACGAACTCGAAGTCGGTACCTGGGTCATCAAGACGCAGGGCGACGCCGGCCAGGTGATCCGCATGGACGAGGTGCTGGCCAGACTGAAGGACCACTGGCTGGTCAAGGAAACCACAGGCGCGCTGCGCCGCACGCTGGCGCGGCTGGACGTGACCAGCCGATCGCTGATTGCGCTGGTCGATACCGGCTCCTGTTTCGCCGGCACGTTTTACGAACTGGCGCTGGCCTGCGACCGCATCTACATGCTGGACCTGCCGGATTCGCCCGACGCTGCGCCCGCGCTGCAGCTGAGCCCCGCCAACTTTGGCTGGTTCCCGGCCGTCAATCACCTGACGCGGCTGCAGACCCGGTTTTATGAAGACGAGGCCACCATCGCGCAGCTGCAAAAACTCGGCGACAGCCCGCTGCGTGCCGACCAGGCGTTGGCGCTGGGTCTGGTCACCCTGAGCCCCGACGACATCGACTGGGACGACGAGATCCGCATCATGCTGGAAGAGCGTGCGTCCATGTCGCCCGACGCCATGACCGGCATGGAGGCCTCGCTGCGCTTTCCCGGCAAGGAGACCATGGAGACCCGTGTGTTCGGTCGGCTCAGCGCCTGGCAGAACTGGATTTTCATCCGCCCGAATGCGGTGGGCGAAGAGGGTGCCCTCAAGCTCTTCGGCACCGGCAAGAAGGCCAAATTCGACTGGAAAAGGATCTGATTTTTTTTTACTCCCTCCCTCTGGGAGAGGGCAGGGGTGAGGGCTCCCCGTTGCCGCGTTCAACGCCGCAGACCCCCTCACCCTGACCCTCTCCCAAAGGGCGAGGGAACTGGTCACCTGTTTTGTAGATTTTCAAGGACAACACCATGAGCACCATTGACCTGCAAGCCCTGATCCCCAACAACGTCAACCTCGGCGAAAACCGCCAGCTGCAGCGTGCGCTCGAGCACTGGCAGCCGGCCTTCATGAGCTGGTGGGACGAAATGGGCCCGAGCGACTTCAATGCCAAGGAGGTCTACCTGCGCACCGCCGTCGGCGTGGACGCTTCCGGCTGGGCCAGCTACGGCTACACCCCCATGCCCGACTACCGCTGGGGTATCTTCCTGGCCGACCAGGAAGAAAACCGGAAAATCGGCTTTGGCGACCACATGGGTGAGGACGTCTGGCAGGAAGTGCCGGGCGAGTACCGCAGCGCCTTCCGCCGCCTGATCGTGACCCAGGGCGACACCGAGCCGGCGTCCGTCGAGCAGCAGCGCCTGCTGGGCCACACCGCGCCCAGTTTGTACGACCTGCGCAACCTGTTCCAGGTCAACGTCGAGGAAGGCCGCCACCTCTGGGCCATGGTCTACCTGCTGCATGCCCACTTCGGCCGTGATGGGCGCGAGGAGGCCGAAGAGCTGTTGACGCGCCACAGCGGCGACGCCGACAAGCCGCGCATCCTGGGCACCTTCAACGAGCCCATGGACAACTGGCTGAGTTTCTTCATGTTCACCTACTTCACCGACCGCGACGGCAAGTTCCAGCTCAAGTCATTCGCCGAAAGCGCCTTTGATCCGCTGGCCCGCACCACGCGCTTCATGCTGACGGAAGAAGCGCACCACATGTTTGTCGGCGAGACCGGCATCGGCCGCGTGATCAAGCGCACGCTGGAAGTCATGAAAGAGCTGGACACCGACAACGTGGACACCTTGCGCAAGGCCGGCGTGATCGACTTGCCGACCATCCAGAAATTCATGAACTTCTGGTTCACCTCCTCGCTGGACCTGTTCGGCTCGGAGGCCTCGTCGAATGCCGCCAACTACTTCAGCAACGGTATCAAGGGCCGGCCCGATGAAGCCAAGTTTGCCGACCACGTCGAGCTCGAAAGCGAAATGACCATCCAGGTGCCGGACGGCAAGGGCGGCCTGAAGAATGAAACCATTTCCACCCGCAACGGCATGAACGAAATCACGCGCCTGGAATACGTGAAAGACTGCAATGTCGGCGTGACGCGCTGGAACATGGCCATCAAACGTGCCGGCGTGGACTTCGAACTGGGCCTGCCGAACTCGCGTTTTCGCCGCAGCGTGGGCGCCTGGTCGGCCGCCCACACCGACCCGCAGGGCAACCCCATCAGCGCCGCCGAGTTTGAGGCGAAAAAAGACGCCTGGCTGCCGACGGACGAAGACAAGACCTTCATCCACAGCCTGATGCAGCGCGTCACCGAACCTGGCAAGATGGCCGGCTGGATTGCACCGCCGGATCGCGGCATCAACGCGAACGCGGTGGAGTACGAGTACGTGAAGCTTTGAGAAGGAGTCTCAGCATAGTGAGTTGCTGCGCTAGCTACGAAGGAGCCGGCGCATCAACAAGGCTTGCATGTCGCGCCTGCCATCCACGATCAGGTACACATAGACCCGCCGGTTGACGATGCGGTAAATCACGCGGTAGGGCTTGAAGTAGGTCTCCCGATAGTCACGGATACCGACTGACAGCAGTTCCTTGGTGATGGGGCTGCGTTCAGGGAATAGCGCTAGCGTGGCCAGCAGTTTCTCTATGGCTGCCAGCACATGGGCCGCCTTCGCAGAGGCATCGTGCTCGGCAATGTAGTCGCAGATTTCTTCCAGGTCGCGTTGCGCGTCCTCGGTCAGCACGACTTCATACCGCGCCGGTTTGCTCGTCATTTCTGCTTAGTCTTTGGATTTTGGTAGCACGCTGGCGGATGCGCGCGATGGCTTCAGCCGCCGGAACAACCCGGCCTTGCTCGATTTGCTGGTTGCCGAGCGCCAGGATTTTCAGCAGGGCCAGTGTTTCCTGATTGTTTTCATAGGAAGCGATGTCCTGGATGACGGCTGTGGCTTCACCATTCTGGGTAATCACCATAGGCTCGCGCTGCTCGGCAATGTCTCGCAGAACTTGAGCGGCGTTTGCCTTGAGATAGCTGATGGGTTTGATTTGGGTGGAGTAACGCATGGACTGAATATAGTCTTTATTTAGTCTCAGTGCAATGAATCCATTAAACGATGGTCGCGCCGCGCTCGCTGAGCAATCCGCGAAGCAGAGAGCGGTGGCAGCGCGCTTCATTTTCACAATAACAACCCATCGAAAAATTCGTTTGGTGCGACAGCGCCGCCAGCAGGTCCAGGTTGCGGCTGGCATCCGGCTCGTTCATCTCGGCGCGGTATTTTTTGCTGAACGCCACCCAGTCCTTTTCCGTCTCCACCGACTGGCCCAGTTTCATGGTCTCCGCGCTGGGGGCCAGGTTGGGGTACCAGACGTCGTACCAGTCCTGCGAGGCGAATTCACTTTTGGGCACGCCGCGCGGCGGGCGCCGCACGGTGCCTATGCGCAGGCCTTCTCCGCTGCTTTGGGCGGTACCCAGTCTTATGATTTTTACTGCCATGCGAGATCCTTTCAGCACAGACGGTCTAGCGCCATTTTGAACGGTTTTGGATGACGGTAGTGGAGTGGTGGTGGTGGTCTGCCCGGAGGGGATCGAACCCCCGACCCTCAGCTTAGAAGGCTGATGCTCTATCCAACTGAGCTACGGGCAGAAAAAGCGGCTACAGGCGAATGTAAACGCAGATGCGAAAAAAGCCCACAGAGTGAGCTTTTTTGGATTTTTTTGGTCGGAGTACAAGGATTCGAACCTTGGACCCCCTGGTCCCAAACCAGGTGCGCTACCAGACTGCGCCACACTCCGACAAGTTCAAGATTATAGCCCGAACACGCAGCCCGCTGCGCGCTGCGCTGAATTATTTCACGGGCTGCAGTCGGTGGCGGGAGATTCAGCGTTTCTGGTATTGCGTTTTACCGAACAGGATGTCCCGCGATTTGTCGTCGGTGATGGGGCGGCGCAGCTCGGCCAGCACCTTGACGCCGCGCTGCACGGCAGGCCGGGCAGCGATGACATCAAACCATTTTTTCAGGTGCGGGTAGTCGGCCCAGTCGATGCCGTGGTTTTCCCAGTTGCGCAGCCACGGGAAGATGGCGATGTCGGCCACCGTGTACTGGTTGCAGGCGATGAACTTGCTGCCCGCCAGTTGCTGGTTCATCACACCGTAGAGCCGTCGGGTCTCGTTGGTGTAGCGGTTGATCGCGTAATCGATTTTCTCGGGCGCGTACTGGCGGAAGTGGTGGGTCTGTCCGATCATGGGGCCGACGCTGCCCATCTGGAACATCAGCCACTGCAGGACCTGGAACTTCAACCGGTCGCTCTTGGGCAGGAACTTGCCGGTTTTGGCTGCCAGGTACAGCAGGATGGCGCCGGATTCGAACAGCGCCATGGGCTTGCCGTCCGGCCCCTCGGGGTCCACCAGCGCGGGAATCTTGTTGTTCGGGCTGATGGCCAGGAACTCGGGCCTGAACTGGTCGCCGGCGCCGATGTCGACCGGAACCGCTTCCCAGTCGCGCCCGAGACGAAAGCCGCATTCTTCCAGCATGATGTGGACCTTGTGGCCGTTGGGGGTGGGCCAGGAATAGACTTTGAGCATGAGCGCAACCTTTGGAACTATGATGGAAAAGAGGCTGTCCGCGCCGTCTTGCTGGCGGGTGGACGAGTTCTCAAGCACTTTAAGAGAAAAGCCGGAATCATGTTTGAGCGCCTGAAAAAAGTTTTTGTGCGAAGCGAGACTCAGCCGCTGGAAGCGGCAAGGTCCGACCCGGTGTCGGAGTGGGCCAGCACGCACGGCTTCAGTTACTCCAGCCAGGGCAAGGGCGCCGGTGTTGTGCTGACCGGCAAGGTGCGCGGCAAGAGCTGGAAGCTGGAGAGCGGGGCGGCATCACGCGACTACATCGTCGGCGAGGAACTCCGCGCCCGTGCGATGCTGGACATCAACGAAGATGCGGCGGTGCTCATCATGAACCGGCCCCTCAAGGAATCGCTGGAAAAACGCGCCTACGCGATTTACACCGACACGCTGCAGACCACGGCCGACCCCAGTCTGCCCGAGGAAATGCGCTGGCTCGCGATGTATGACGAAGTCGGCTGGAGCAGCCTGGTGCCCGAATTCTGGGAGCGTTACACCGTGCTGGCCGACCGGCGCGAAAATGCCCTGGCATGGCTGGACAGCAACCTGGCCGAACTGCTGCTCCACTGGCCCGCGCCGGGCCTGGATGTGCAAACCCCGTTCATCCTGATGCTGTTGCGCGGCAAGGCCTACCTGCGCATGCAGTACAGCCCGCCCAGCATCGCCACGCTGCAACATGCGGCGATCGTGTACACCAGCGCCTGTGAGTCGGCGCTGGCCGGCCTATCGACGGATACCCTCCTCTGATTCGAGTAAAAAATGGCTTGAGCCCAACAAATACGGGCGCATTAAGCTATTATTTTTATAGCTAATCAGCGCCCGGTTTTCTCAATCAGCTGCCGCGGGTGATCGGCATCTCGACTTCGCCGGGCATGGCCAGGTGTTTGGCCAGTTCCAGTTTGGCGAGCGAGGCGCGGTGCACTTCATCGGGGCCGTCGGCCAGTCGCAGGGTGCGCTGGTGGGCGTAGGCATAGGCCAGCGGGAAGTCATCGGACACGCCGCCGCCGCCGTGCGCCTGAATGGCCCAGTCAATGATCTGGCAAGCCATGTTGGGCGCGACGACCTTGATCATGGCGATTTCGGCCTTGGCGATCTTGTTGCCGACGGTGTCCATCATGTAGGCAGCTTTCAGCGTCAGCAACCTGGCCTGGTCGATCATGCAGCGTGCGTCGGCAATGCGTTCATGCCAGACCGACTGGCGTGCCACCGGCTTGCCGAAAGCGACACGGGTGTTCAGGCGCTTGCACATCAGTTCCAGTGCACGTTCGGCAATGCCAATGCTGCGCATGCAATGGTGGATGCGTCCGGGGCCAAGGCGGCCTTGCGCGATTTCAAAGCCGCGGCCTTCGCCAAGCAGCAGGTTGGTCGCCGGTACACGTACGTTGGTCAGGCGCACCTCCATGTGGCCGTGCGGCGCATCGTCGTAACCGAACACGCTGAGCGGTCGGATCACGGTGATGCCGGGTGCATTGGCTGGCACCAGGATCATGGACTGCTGCTCGTGGCGGCCCGCGTCGGGGTTGGTTTTGCCCATGACGATGTAAATCGCGCAGCGTGGGTCGCCGGCGCCCGACGACCACCATTTCAGGCCATTGATCACATAGTCGTCACCGTCACGCACGATGCTGCACTGGATGTTGGTGGCGTCGGACGAGGCCACTTCGGGCTCGGTCATCAGGAAGGCGGAACGGATCTCGCCCTTGAGCAGGGGTTCCAGCCAGCGGTCCTTGTTGGCTTCCGAGCCGTAGCGGGCGATCGTTTCCATGTTGCCGGTGTCGGGTGCCGAGCAGTTGAAGATCTCGGGCGCAAACGGCACGCGGCCCATGATTTCGCACAGCGGCGCGTACTCGAGGTTGGACAGGCCTTCCGGTGCACGCGGCGAATGTGGAAGGAACAGATTCCACAAGCCGGCCGCGCGGGCCTTGGGCTTGAGTTCCTCGATGATGGTGGTCGGAATCCACGGATTGCCCTTGGCGCGGTTCTCCGCTATCTCGCGGAAGAAACGCGCCTCGTTCGGGTAAACATGCTGGTCCATGAAAGCCAGCAGGCGGGCTTGCAGTTCCTGGACTTTGGGGGTGTAGTTGAATTCCATCGTTATCTCCTGGAGTGGCGTCGTCGTAAAGGGTGAGGGCGGTCAGGCGCTCTGTGATTGGCTCTTCTGCGCAAAGTCCCAGGCCATGCGAGCCAGCGCGGGAGCGCCTTTGGCGGAGGCGACGGCCTGGGCGCTCGCCGCGGTGCCGGCTTCAACCCGCTTGGCGATGCCCTGCAAAATAGCCGCGAGCCGGAACAGGTTGTAGGCGAGGTAGAAATTCCAGTCGGCCTTGATCAGCTCGGGACTGGCAAACCCGGTGCGTTCGCAGTACAGGCGGATGTACTCGGATTCAAGCGGAATGCCCAGGCTGGCCACGTCCAGGCCGCCGATGCCGCGAAAAGCACCGGGCGGAATGTGCCAGGCCATGCAGTGGTAGCTGAAGTCGGCCAGTGGATGGCCGAGGGTCGAGAGTTCCCAGTCCAGCACGGCGAGCACGCGCGGTTCGGTCGGGTGGAACATCAGGTTGTCGAGGCGGAAGTCGCCATGCACGATGGAAACCATGGTTTCGTCACGCGCGCTGGCGGGCATGTTTTCGGGCAGCCACTTCATGAGTGCGTCCATCTCGGGGATGGGCTGCGTGATGGAGGCGGTGTATTGCTTGCTCCAGCGTCCGATCTGGCGCTCGAAATAATTGCCGGGTTTGCCGTAGTCGGCCAGCCCGCGCTCGGCGAACTTGACCTTGTGCAGGGCGGCAATGACGCGGTTCATTTCCCGGTAGATATCGCCGCGCTGGGCATTCGTCATGCCCGGCAAGGCCTGGTCCCACAGGACGCGACCCTCGACAAACTCCATCACGTAGAAGGCGCGGCCTATCACGGCCTCGTCTTCGCACAGGCAGTACATCTTGGCGACCGGCACGTCGGTGCCCTGCAGGCCGGTCATGACCTTGAACTCGCGCTCGACCGCGTGGGCCGAAGGCAGCAGTTTCGCGACCGGCCCCGGCTTGGCGCGCATCACGTACGAGCGCTGCGGCGTGATCAGCTTGTAGGTCGGGTTGGACTGGCCGCCCTTGAAGATTTCGGCGCTCAGCGGTCCCTGGAAACCCGGCAGGTGCTTCTCGAGGTAGGCGCTCAGCGCTTCCATGTCAAAAGCGTGCTGGCCCGAGACTTCGCGGGTGCCCAGGAAATGGTCAAAGTTGCTCATTGCTTTATTTTTCCAGGTCGGCTTCAGAAATACGCATGAGCGCTTCGCGGTTGCGCACCACCAGGCCACCCGGCTCGATGCGGATGGCATTTTCGCGCTCCATGGCTTTGAGTTCCTGGTTCACGCGCTGACGCGAGGCACCCAGCAGCTGCGCCAGTTCTTCCTGCGCCAGTTGCAAACCGATGCGCACCTCGTGCCCGTCGCTCAGGCTGCTGACGCCGTAGCTGCGCACCAGGTGCAGCAGTTGCTTGGCCAGGCGCGCGCGCAGGGGCAGGGTGTTGAGGTCTTCCACCAGGCCGTACAGCTGGCGGATGCGGCGCGCATGCAGGCGCAGCATGGCTTCGTACAGTTCCACGTGCGCGGCCAGGATTTTCTTGAAGTCGGCCTTGGCCACACACAGGATGGTGGTCTCGCCATGCGCATAGGCGTCGTGTGTGCGCCGGTCGCCGTCGAAGATCGCCACGTCGCCGAACCAGATGCCGGGCTCCACATAGGTCAGCGTGATCTGCTTGCCTGAAATCGAGGTCGAACTCACGCGTACTGCGCCCTTGGCGCAGGCAATCCATTGTTCCGGCGGGTCGCCGCGGGCGGCGATCAGTTCGCCATCCTTGAAACGTTGGACGTAAGCGCATCGAAGTATGTCGTGCCTGAGTGAGGGGGATAGGGATGAAAACCAGCGGCCACCGTTGATGGCCTCTCTTTCATCTATCGTAAGAATGGGATCGTCCATAGCCTGTCTTTTGGGTGACTCACAAGAAAGCTATTGTCGCGCCAGCGACGATGCCACAGGCCGCCATCTGTCGCCTCGGTGTCCCGGCCGCCCGCCCCGTGCGCAAGCACGGGCGGCGTTCCCGCGGCCGCTCAGTCGTAGACCGGCGGCCGCTTTTCCAGAAAGGCCGCAATGCCTTCGCCGCCATTGGGATGGTGGAGGTTGCGCACGAAATGCCCGCGTTCGGCGTCCAGCTGCTGGCTCAGGGTGTTGGCCTGAGCGTCATTGATGAGTTCCTTGATGCTGGCCAGTACATTGGGCGCACGCGCATTGAGCGTGTCGGCCAGTTTCAGTGCCTCGCTGAGCGCATCACCGGCGGCGACGCTGCGGTTGACCAGGCCGAGCGCATGGAGACGCGGTGCGCCTATGCGCTCACCGCACATCAGCAGCTCCGCGACCAGCGCGCGCGGCAGAGCCCGGCTCAGGGCCCAGCTGCCGCCGCCGTCAGGCGACAGCGCGACGCTGCTGTAAGCCATCACAAAAACAGCGTTGTCTGCGGCGACCACGAAGTCGCAGGCCAATGCCAGGGAAAAACCGGCACCGGCCGCGGCGCCCTCGACCGCGGCAATCACCGGTTTCGGGAAGGTGCGTATCGAGTCGATCCAGCTGTGCAGCCCATTGATGCTCTGGGCCTGCACTTCCATGGGCAGTTGCCGGTTGCCCTGCAGGCGATGCAGGTTGCCGCCGGCGCAGAAGTTGCCGCCTTCGCCGGTGATGACCACGCTGCGGATGTCGGGGTTGTTCTCGGCCGCGTTGAGCGCTTCCACGCCCGCGGCATAGATTTCCGGCCCGAGTGCATTCTTGAATTCCGGGTTGCTCAGGGTCAGCACCAAGGTGGCGCCGTCGCTGGTGCTTTTGAGTGCGCCTGCCATGTCAGTTTTTCCAATACAGAGAAATGGGGAATGGGCAGGAAATGCGTTCCCGCAACAACGGGGGCCGTGGAACCGGCTTTGCCGGTCCACAGGCGCCGCCCCCTCGAGGGGGGAAGGCGCTACACGCAGTGCGCGTCCGACGGGGGTGCTTCATGCCTCTTCGTGCATCAGGCTGAGGCCAATCGCGCCGCGGCGGCGCAGCCACGGGGAAGGGCGGTAACGCGGATCGCCGTACACGGTCTGCATGTTGAACAGCACTTCGAGGATGTTGGTGGGACCGTAACGGTCACCCATGGCGAGCGGACCCATGGGATAGCCCAAGCCCAGCGTGACGGCGGTCTCCAGGTCTTTGGGGCTGCAGATGCCCTGCTGGCAGATGTCGCTGGCAATGTTGACGATGGCGGCCACCACACGCTGTGTGACAAAGCCGCCGCTGTCGCGAATCACGCTGACGGCCTTGCCGTCGCGCGCAAACAGCGCGTGCGCGGCGTCACGCATGTCGCTGCGGGTCGCAGGGTTGGTCGCCAGCACGCGGCGCTTGCAGGCTGCGTCGTCGATCAGCATGTCGATGCCCACCGTGCGTGCGGGGTCGAGCCGCTCGACCACGGCCACGGTGGTGATGTCAAAGCCCAGGGGCGCTACCAGTACGAGTGCATGCATCGAAGGTGACGCGCCGGTCTCTATGCTGGCGCCGAGGTTCTTGAGCAGTTGCAGCAGCTCCGATCGGCGCGCCGCCCGGGGCGACACCCAGACCGGGGGCATCTCGGCCACCACGGGCACGGCCGGCTCTGCAGGGGTTTGTGCGGCGCCGTCGGTGTAGCGGTAAAACCCTTCGCCGGTTTTGCGGCCCAGCAGGCCGCCGGCCAGACGCTGCGCCGTGATCACGCTGGGGCGGTAGCGCGGTTCCTCGTAATACTGGTGGTACACCGACTCCATCACCGGGTGCGAGACATCAAGCGCGGTCAGGTCCATCAGTTCAAACGGCCCGAGCTTGAAGCCGGCCTGGTCCTTGAGGATGCGGTCGATGGTGGCGAAATCGGCAATGCCTTCGCTGACAATGCGCAGGGCCTCGGTGCCGTAGGCCCGTCCGGCGTGGTTGACGATGAAGCCCGGTGTGTCTTGGGCCTGCACCGGCGTGTGGCCCATTTGCCGCGCATAGTCGGCCAGCGCGCTGCAGGTTGCGGCGTCCGTCTTGAGGCCGGCAATCACCTCGACCACCTTCATCAGCGGAACAGGGTTGAAAAAATGGTAGCCGGCAAAACGCCCCGGGTGCTTGAGTCCGGCGGCAATGGCCGTGACGGACAGCGAGGACGTGTTGCTCACCAGGATGGTTTGTTCGGAAACAACACTTTCCAGCGACAAAAACAGTGATTTCTTCACATCCAGGCGTTCTACGACCGCTTCGATAACGAGGTCGCAATCGGCCAGATCTTCAAGTGTGTCGGCGCGCAGCAGGCGGGCTTTGTGGCCGGTGGCCAGGCCGCTGTCGAGGCGGCCCTTGTCCACCAGTTTGCCCCATTGCGCCGCCAGTGCGTCGCGCGCCTTGTCGGCTGCACCCGCCTGGGTGTCGAACAGCTTGACGGTGCTGCCCGCCTGCGCGGCGATTTGTGCAATGCCCCGGCCCATGGCGCCCGTGCCAACCAGGCCAACAGTTTTAAAAAGAGGTTTCATGGAAAAGTATTATCCAGCAGCCCGGACCGCGTTCCACATCCTGCTGGAGGGGCGTTCGCAGGGCCCGCGTCGTTTGCGCGGTCATGGGTCGAGAGTTAGACTTGTGCGACGGTTTTATCCACCAAGGTGCGGGGACGTGGGCTGCGGGGGCAGACGGGTCGGCCCGGGGCCGTGTCTTTTTTTCGTTCAAGTGACCTCTGCCTGCACTTCCTGCAGGGGCCGGACATGCCAGAATCAGCCAAGTGAACACCTTTTTGCATCCACTCCCACACCGTGCCCTGCTGACAGGGGGCCTGTGGCTGTGTCTGTCGGCGGGTGCTTTGGCGGTGACATTGGGGCCCAGCACCCGGTCGGCCGTGCTGGGCCAGCCGCTGGATCTTTCCATGCAGCTGATGCTTGACACCGGGGATGACCCGCAGGCGCTGTGTCTTGAAGCCGATGTTTTCTACGTGGACAAGCCGCTCGACAAGGCCAGTGTCCGGATAACGCCGGAAAAGGGCGCCACCGCCCAGGACTGGCTGGTCCATATCCGCTCTGCGACACCCGTCGAAGGACCCGTGGTCACCGTGCATCTGCGTGCCGGGTGCGTACAAAAAACCATACGCCGTTATGTGGTGCTGGCGGCAACCAAACCGCGCGCGGTGGGGGCCAGTCTGCAAACCACGCTTGCGGCGGCAGATCCGCAGCCACTTTCTGCGGGCGCACCACCGGCGCAGTCAGCGGTGGCCGGCACAGCAGACGGCAATAAGGTCCAGACGCTGGAAGCAGAGCTTCGCCAGTTGCGTGCAGACATGATGCGCAACCAGGCGGCGCTGGCCGAAAACCGGCATCAACTCGAGCAGGCCGAGAATGCGCGATTTGGCAAGGTGGTTGTGTATGGCCTGGCTGCTCTTTGTTCCCTCGCGGTCATGGGCCTGCTTTTCGTGTTGTACCTGCGCTCCACCGCCCAGGCAGCGGGCACCGTCTCTTCCTCCGAGCACAGCACTTTCAGCCCGGAATCCGGCCTCTCGACAGGCTTGCCGATGGCGGCTGCAAGCCGGACCGCTGATCTCGACGTCAATGAGTCGCTTTTCGACGAGCTCAGGCGCGCGTCCCGCTATCCAGCGGCCGACTCCATCCCGTCGCTGCCGCCCCGCGATCGCCCCCGTTTCTCGGTCAGCGTGCCTTTCGTGCCGCGGACCGTCAAGGTTCCAGAACTGTTCGATCTTCAGCAGCAGGTGGAGTTTTTCAGCTCCCTGGGGCAGCAGGCCAATGCCATCGCGCTGTTGCGCAAGCACCTGGTCGACAACGTCAAAACCAGTGCGCTGATTTATCTGGACCTGCTGGATCTCTACCACCAGACCGGCAATGTGCAGGACTACGAGGACCTGCGTGACGATGTCAACAAGGTTTTCAACACCCGGATTGTGCCCTTCGACCGTTACGTGCCGGCCAGTGCGGGAGGCGCCGCTTATGCCACCATTTTGTTGCAGATCCAGGCCGCGTGGCCGACGCGGCAGGTCTTCAGGATCATTGAAGAGGCCCTGTTTCGGGAGCCTGGCGACGGCGCAGAGGTGCTGGCCCTGGAGGAGTATCGCGAACTGCTGCTGCTGTATGCCGTGGGCCGCGAAATCATCGAACTTGAATCCGGCTCGGTCGGCCGCGGCGGCGACACCCAGTGGCCCGATCTGGCCATGCAGCCGAGGTCTTCGCCGCGCCTGGGTCTGGACATCGACCTGACCCGGCTGTCAGACGGCAGCGACAGCAAGCCTGCGGACAACCAGGCAACGGCCAGGACTCCATCGACGGGGCGTGCTTCCCGAATGGAACCTGTACGGGCCGATTCCCCCGCCAGCCTTGCGGAACTGCCGCACGCGGCACGGCGCAGGGACGGCCAGCGTACCGGTGCGGCCTCACCGTTGTCCATTGCGCCCAACTCCGTGAGGCCGACGGGGCTGGATTCCCTGGTGGACTTTGATGACTACGACACGGGCTACCGGCCCGACGATGTCGACAAATCCCGACTCTGAGCGTCCGGGTCTATAACCGCCTGCCACCGGGGCCGCCTGCGCTCGCGGCCTTGCGCCCTTTGACCTTCAACGCCGTACCTGCAATGCGCCGGGGTTGACGATGTTGGTGGGCGTGCCCTTGATGAAGTTGACCACGTTGTCGAAGGCAGAGCTGAAATACATCTCGTAGCTTTCCTGCTCCACATAACCGATATGCGGCGTGCAGATGCAGTTCTCCAGGCGCAGCAAGGCATGTCCCTGCAGGATGGGTTCAGACTCGAATACATCGACGGCCGCCACTCCCGGGCGCCCGCGGTTCAGGCTGGCAATCAGTGCTTCGGGTTCGATCAATTCGGCGCGTGAGGTGTTGACCAGCACGGACGAGGTTTTCATCTGCGCCAGGTCTTCCAGGGTGACTGCCCCGCGTGTGTCGTCCTGCAGCCGCAGGTGCAGGCTGAGCACATCGCTGTCCCTGAAAAATTCGTTCTTGGAAAGGGCTACTTCATAACCATCGGCCTGGGCACGTGCGCGCGAGGCCTGACTGCCCCACACCAGCACGCGCATGCCGAAAGCGCGGCCATAACCGGCAACAATCTGGCCGATCTTGCCGTAGCTCCAGATGCCCAGGGTCTTGCCCTTGAGTACCGAACCGATGCCGAAGTTGGGCGGCATCGAGGCGTTTTTCAGGCCTGCCTGCTGCCAGGCGCCGTGCTTGAGGTGCGAGACATAGTGCGGAATCCGGCGCATGGCGGCCATGATCAGGGCCCAGGTGAGTTCTGCCGGTGCCGTGGGTGATCCCACGCCCTCGGCGACGACAATGCCACGCTCGGTACAGGCGCCGACATCGACATGACTTCCGACGCGGCCGGTCTGCGCGATCATCTTGAGCTTGGGCAGTTTCTCAATCAGCTGGCGTGGCAAATGCGTCCGCTCACGGATCAGCACGACCACATCGGCATCCTTGAGCCGTACGGACAGTTGGCCGATGCCCTTGACGGTGTTGGTGTAGACCTTGGCTTGGTAAGCGTCGAGTTTCGCGGCACAGGCGAGCTTGCGCACCGCATCCTGGTAGTCGTCAAGGATCACAATATTCATGCCGATATTGTGCCTGCAAGTTTTCCCTCGGGGACGCGGCACGGGCATGAAGGGGTGTAGCAGTCCCGGAAAGGAAGTAGCGGTCCTTCCATGTTGCCGGCGGCTGCGCGACAGCAAGTGCCGCCAACGGTTTCTACGGCTTGGGACGGGGCGGGCGCCAGGGCACCCGACCCGCCAGGTTCTTCAGGCGGACTGTACAGCTGCCTCTCGTTGGGCCATGCGATCGAGCTCGGCGCAGACATCGGCCATGCGGCCCGAAATGACCATGCGGCCGGCGCATGAAGGACTCACGCCGGCCTCAAATTCGCGGACGATTTTCAGCCGGCGCGGCGACGTGGCCTTGGCCACGGTTTGACAAGGCTTGTGGCCTGCCACGGATGCGTGGCGGGCGCTGGTGGCCATGGCTTTGAGGGCCACCGGTAATTCACCCGTCGCCTCGCGCCGTGATGCCGCGACAAATGCGGGCAAGGGGGTCACTGGCTGTACCGGCCGCAGCAGAGAGGCAAGCGCCTGCAGCGGCGAGAGCAGCAGGGACAAAAGGGGTGAATGAGCGGGTGAACGTGAAAAAACGGCGATTCCCATGAGAACTCCAGAAGTAGAGGTAAACACAGGCAGGATTGCAAACTGAACAACCGCCGCACCAGGGTGTTGGTCCACGCGACCAAACGCCCGCCACCTGTTGCGCGGAAAAAAATGGGCAGTCCATGCATGCGCACTGCCCGGACCATGGCTACATCAGCATGGTGTTGCGTATCAGGCCCACCGCCAGGCCCTCGATTTCGAAGGCATCGCCGGGCTCGACCACAATGGTTTTGAAGTCGGGGTTTTCGGGCAGCAACTCGATCAGGTTCTTGTTGCGGCGGAACCGTTTGACGGTGACGTCATCGCCCAGGCGCGCCACCACGATCTGCCCGTTTTTGGCTTCCTTGGTCTGCTGCACGGCCAACAGGTCACCATCCATGATGCCGGCATCGCGCATGCTCATGCCGCGCACCTTCAGCAGGTAGTCGGGCTGGCGCTGGAACAGGCTGCTTTCGAAATAATAGGTGTGGTCCACATGCTCCTGCGCGAGAATGGGGCTGCCAGCAGCAACCCGCCCCACCAGAGGCAGGGCGAGTTGGGCCAGGCTTTGCAACGGCAGGGAAAACTGTTTGATGCGTGACTCGTTGATGGAGCGCAAAGTGTCGCTGCGCAGGCGGATGCCGCGCGAGGTGCCGCTGACCAGCTCGATCACGCCTTTGCGGGCAAGCGCCTGCAGGTGTTCTTCGGCGGCGTTGGCGGATTTGAACCCGAGTTCGTTGGCGATTTCGGCCCGCGTGGGCGGGGCGCCAGTGCGGGCGATGGCGCTTTGAATCAGTTCAAGTATTTGCTGCTGGCGTGCAGTCAGTTTGGGCATGTCGGAAAAATCGTTGAAGCTGCTCATCACGGGGCTCCTTGTCAAAAAGGTGATTCCATCGTCCAGAATGGGATGAAGAACCTTGGCGAGCTGTTTTAATAACCAGTAGCTGTATTTTCATCCAGTTTTTTAAAGAATGCAAGTCTCAACGCTTATGAACAGAAAAATCGTGATTCTGGGTACCGGCGGCACGATTGCCGGCACCGCCGCCAGTGCCTCGGACCATACGGGTTACACCGCCGCGCAGGTGGGCATTGCCCAACTGGTCGAGGCCGTGCCGGCCCTGGCCGAAGGCCCCTGCGATCTGGTGACCGAGCAGGTGGCGCAAATCGACAGCAAGGACATGAGTTTTGCGGTCTGGGCCCGGCTCGCCGCGCGGGTCAGCCACTTTCTGGCGCAGCCCGATGTGCAGGGCATCGTCGTGACACACGGCACCGACACGCTGGAGGAAACCGCCTGGCTGCTGCACGCGTTGCTCCATCCCGGCAAGCCGGTGGTGCTGACCTGTGCGATGCGTCCGGCCACGGCGCTCGCGCCGGACGGCCCACAGAACCTGCTGGACGCGGTGGCTGTCGCCGCGCATCCCGGCGCACGCGGCGTGCTGGCCGTGTGCGCGGGCGTCATTCACGGTGCGCCGGACGTGCAGAAGGTGCATACCTACCGGCTCAACGCCTTCAGCTCCGGCGATGCCGGGCCTGTCGGTTATGTCGAGGAAGGGCGTTTGCGTATGGTGAGAAACTGGCCTGAAGCCCCCGTCCATCAAGCGCCAGGCGCTATCAAAAAAGTAGTGGAGCAGCAGGACGGGCTGGGTTGGCCCCGCGTCGAGATCGTGATGAATTACGCGGGCGTCGGCGCCGGCGTGGTGCAGGCACTGGTGGCCGCGGGCGTGCAGGGCCTGGTGGTGGCGGCGACGGGCAACGGCACGTTGCACCATGAGCTCGAGGCGGCCTTGCTGGAAGCGCAGGCGGCCGGCGTGCGCGTGGTTCGCGCCACACGTTGCCTGGAGGGCAGGGTGTTGCCGAGGCACGGTGACGCGATTGCGGATTCGCAGGGTCTGAGTCCGGTGAAGGCACGTGTGGACCTGATGCTTCAGCTGATCGCCTGATCAAGAGTTGGAGAGTTGGAACTTTTTTTGCGCCCCTTCGTTAAATCAGCTTTCAACCATGCGAAATTTCAGCCACCTCGACGAGGACGAATGCATCGCGCGCCCAGCGCGGTGATGTCGCAGCGTTTTCGGAGTTGGTGGCACGCTATCAGGACCGTATCTATCGCTTTCTTGTGCGGCTTACCCGCTCGGAGGACGACGCGCTGGATTTGACGCAGGAGACGTTCTTGCGTGCTTATCAGGGTCTGCCGCGTTGGCGGCCGGACGCGCTCTACAAGACCTGGCTGTTTCGCATCGCGCAATTTCGCCTTCGATCTGTTGCGACGCCACAAACGCGTCGAATTTGTGGCGCTGGACGAAGATGCGGAAATTGCCGACCCTGCGCCGGGGCCCGATGCTGCCCTCGAAACGTCCCAGCGCCTGCGCATGCTGGAGGCAGCATTGTTGCGCTTGCCGGTCGAACATCGCGAGATTCTGTTGCTGCGGGAAATCGAGGAAATGTCTTACGAGGAGATTGCTGTTGTGCTCGACCTGAATCCCGGAACTGTCAAGTCGCGTATTGCGCGGGCGCGCGCTACGCTGCTCGGCAACACAAAGTGCTGACTGGAGAAATTGCCATGACTTGCCCACCCTATGACGACCTTTCCGCCTACGCGGATCACATGCTCAAGCCCCGTGACCAAGAACGGTTTGCCGCGCATTTGGCGGGCTGCCCGGTCTGCCGGCTGCGGCTCGATGAGATTAGCGCGCTGCGGCAAAGCCTGGGCGCGCTGCCATCTCCGGCGCTGGGGTTGAATCTTGGAGCGCGCCTCGAGGACCGCCTGCGCGCCGGGTCGGTGCGAAGACGCCCGCAGCCGTTCTGGTCGAACTGGGTGCCCGCCGGCTTGGCGGCGGCGCGCCGCCCGCAAGCATGGTGCGCGTGTTCGATCCGGTGCCGCCCGGTGGACTGTGCGCCGCTGCTGAACTCTGCCGCTTATCGAAAGGAATGCAATGAACCGCACCGCATGGAAATGGCTACTGGCCGTGTCGCTGTCGCTGAATCTCGGCATCATCGCTACTGTTGTCTTCAACCAATTGCGGCCGTTCCCGCCGCATGCGAACACCACGCAAACGCCGCCTGTGAATTTGCCGGATTACCTTCAACTGAGCAATGAGCAGCGCCAGCGCTGGCAGCAACTCGAACCTGTTTTTTTGCAGGATATTGCAGCCAACTGGCGTGAGATTCGCAAGCATCGTGAAACGCTGGTACGGCACATTTTTGCAGGCACGCCGCAGCGAGCCGCGATTGATGCCGAGCAAGCCCGGATTGCCGCCTTGCAAGATGCGCAGCAACAGCGCGTGATCAGCCAACTGCTGGCCGAACGCGATTTGCTCAATGAAAGCCAGCGCGCCAGGCTGATGGCCTTGCTGCTCAGTCGTTACGAGCAGGAAGCCACGAAGGAGGAGCTGCTGCATCGTGATTGATGCGGTCCTGCGGCAGTTTTCCGGACGGCTTGGTAAAAAAATGGAACATCTTCGGTCCTTGCTCGTTTAAGTAAGAAGCCAGGCAAATGTTTGGCTGAGCATTTTCAACTGAACCGGAGAAAACCATGAAATTTTTTACACCTTTACTGATTGTCGCAACGCTGGCAAGTCCTTTGGCAACGCTGGCCGCCAATCAACATGGGCACGATGGCGCGGCGCCTCAAAAGATCGAACTCAATGCTGGCAAGAAATGGGCGACCGATGCCCCTTTACGCCAGGCAATGACCGCCATCAGGTCATCCGTTGCCACCACCTTGCCCGCAGCGCACGCTGGCAAGGCCAGCAAGGCGGACTACGATGCGCTGGGCAGGGAAGTCACTGTGCAGGTCGCCTAAAACTGCAAGCTTGACCCCAAGGCGGATGCGCAACTTCATATCATCATCGGTGACATGATGAACGGCGCGGAAGCCGCAGAGGGCAAACAGCCTGACAAGAGCAGGGCATCAGGCGTGGTAAAAATCGCGCAGGGCCTGAACACCTATGGCACGTATTTCGACCACACCGGCTGGCAGGCGGTCAAGTTGCCGCATTAAAAGTCAGACGCATCGCAGGGGGATCCACACCGACATGTTTGCCGAGCTCAGATCCCATCTGTGGGCCTACCCAGCGCTGGAGATGGTCCATATCACCGGTATCGCGCTGCTCTTGGGCAACCTGGTGCTGCTGGAACTGCGGGTGTTCGGCTTGGGCGCGGCCCTTCCGGTGAAAGACCTGGCGCGCCTGAGCCTGGGCCTTGCCCTCAGCGGCTTCGTCATCGCTGCGGCGTCCGGCCTGCTGATGTTTGCGTCCCAGCCGGGCGAATTGCTGGCCAACCGGGCTTTTACCCTGAAGATGCTGCTGTTATTCACCGCGGCGTGTAATGCAGCCTGGTTCCACGGACGCGGCTCGCTCGGCAAACTCGATGTCTGGGCGCGCGTGCAGATGGCGATGTCCACCCTGATCTGGCTGGCCATACTGGCGTGCGGTCGCTGGATCGCCTATCTCTAAGCAAACCATCCCTCAAGGAGTTGACAGATGAAACGACGTGACGTGATCGGGGCCGTAGGTGCCGTTTCCAGTGTCGGCCTGATGCCTTTTGCGCGGGCCCACCACGGCTGGAGCGGCTTTGACCAGGAACGGCCGATCTACCTCGAAGGCAGGGTGCTCAAGTCCCTCTGGCAGAACCCGCATGGCGAGCTGGAAATTGAATTGCCGGCCACGCTGAAGCTGCCGGCCGACCTTGCCCAGCGCGCGCTGCCGGCGCAGAGCGCCCCGGTCGATGGCAAGGCCTTGCTGGCCAAAGCCATGCTGCCCACGCGCAAGGACAGGCGCTGGGAGATCGAGCTGGCGCCCTTGACGCGCCTGCAGGCCTGGAAAGTCGCGGAGATCAAGCCCGGCACGCAGATTTCGGTGTTGGGCTTCACCTTCGCCGGCGAGAAGGGGGACGCGATTTTGCGCGCCGAATACCTGTTTGTCGACGGCAAGGCGTATGGCCTGAGGTCCAGTCCGGCCTGAGTGACGGTGAGTGACAGTGAGTGACGCCCAGCAAAAAGGCCGTCTGTCGACGGCCTTTTTTTGGGTGCGGTGAGAGCGCTCAGTTCGATAGCGCTTCAAAGGCCCTGGCCGTGATTTCATCCACACCGCCCATGCCGCTGATCGCGCGGTATTTGGGCGCGGCTTCGGGCGCTGCCTTGGCCCAGCTCGAGTAGTAGTCCACCAGCGGACGGGTTTGCGCGCTGTAGACCTCGAGGCGCTTGCGCACGGTTTCTTCCTTGTCGTCTTCACGCTGGATCAGCGGCTCGCCGGTCATGTCGTCCTTGCCTTCCACCTTGGGCGGGTTGAACTTGACGTGGTAGGTGCGGCCCGAGGCCGGGTGCGAACGACGGCCGCTCATGCGTTCGATGATGGCCTCAAACGGCACGTCGATCTCCAGCACGTAGTCCAGCTTCACGCCGGCGGATTTCATTGCGTCGGCCTGGGGAATGGTGCGCGGAAAACCGTCGAACAGAAAGCCCTGGGCGCAGTCCGGCTGGGCGATACGTTCCTTGACCAGGTTGATGATCAGGTCGTCGCTGACCAGCGCGCCGGCGTCCATGATCTTTTTGGCTTCGATGCCGAGGGGCGTGCCGGCCTTGACGGCGGCACGCAGCATGTCGCCTGTGGAAATCTGGGGGATGCCGTATTTCTGGCAGATGAAGGTCGCTTGCGTTCCCTTGCCCGCGCCTGGCGCGCCCAACAAAATCAGTCTCATGGATGTCCTTGGATTTTTATGAATTCGGCAGCGGGCAGGTGGCCAGATGCCGGCCCCGGCCTCACATTATTTTGATCTGGAGGATAGCATGCGTCCCCCTGCGCGCAGCTTACACAAACAGCCGTCGCACGCGCTCCAGGTCCTCGGGGGTGTCGACGCCAGGCCCGGGTGCCTGCGTGGTGACGTGCACTGCAATGCGATGGCCGTGCCAGAGCGCGCGCAGCTGCTCGAGTTGTTCCAGCCGCTCCAGCGGCGCTTGGGGCAAGGCCGGAAACTGCCGCAGGAAACCGACGCGGTAGCCATAGATGCCCACGTGGCGCAATGGGGGCGGCAGATCCTGCGCAGCATGGCCGGCCTGCCACCAGGCCTGGCCGGAAAAATCCCGCGCGGCCGGGATAGCCGCGCGGCTGAAATACAGCGCCGTGTCGCGTGCATCCAGCACCACCTTGACGACATTCGGGTTCAGCAGTTCCTCGAGGCTGGCGATGGCATGGGCGGCCGTGCTCATGGCGCAGTCGCTGCGCTGGTCCAGCAGATGGGCCACGGCATCAATCAGCGCCGGGTCGATCAGTGGTTCGTCGCCCTGGACATTGACCACACATTCCGCGTCACCGAGTCCCAGCAGGTCGCAGGCCTCGGCCAGCCGGTCGCTGCCGCTCGGGTGGTCGGGACGGGTCAGCACGGCGGTCACGCCAAAGGCGGCGCAGGCCGCCACGATCTGGCGGCTGTCAGCCGCCACCACCACGCGGGTTGCGCCACTCTGGATGGCGCGCTGCGCCACCCGGACCACCATGGGCACGCCTGCGATATCGGCCAGCGGTTTATCGGGCAGGCGGGTGGACGCGAGGCGGGCCGGGATCAGGACGGTAAAACTCATGCGCGGCAGGTCACAGGCCGAGTTCCTCGTCGCAAGCATCCAGGGTCACAGCCCGAGTTCCTCGTCTGTGAGGGTGCGCGCTTCGCTCTCGAGCATCACCGGCAGGCCGTCGCGGATGGGGTAGGCCAGACGTGCGCTGCGCGAGATCAGCTCCTGTTTTTCACGGTCGTAATCGAGCGGGCCCTTGGTCACGGGGCAGACCAGCAGTTCAAGCAGTTTGGTGTCCATGGGTGGATGGTAATGGAGAAAGCAGGGGGGCCAGCAAGGCGTCGAGCGCCGTGAAAAAGGCCGGTTCGGGTGAAAACTCCAGCGGCACGGCCAGCACATCCGCTTGCCGGGGAAACAGCTTGACCGCGTCTTTTTCAGTGCAAATAACGGTGTAACCCTTGTCCTGCGGGCGCGGGTAGCTATCAAAAGTGTAGTGGTCAGACAATGCCCGGGTTTCGGCCAGCACCAGGCCGCGGGCGCGGAGCATGGCAAAAAACGCCTCGGGTTTGGCGATGCCGGCCAGCGCCAGCAGCGGCTGGCCGGCCAGGCTCTCCAGTGCCACGCGGCTGCCGTCGGCGCGCAGCGCGTGGTCGGCCAGGCGCCGCGTCGAGCCAAAATCCGAAGAACCCGTAAAGGCGGCGTGTTCGCCGGTGTGCAGCACCAGGTCAATGCCGCGCCCGCCGGCGCGCACGCCGCGTCGCAGGCGCTCCGGCCACGGCTCGCGCAAGGGGCCGGCCGGCAGCAGCCAGCCGTTGCCGACGCCGCGCTCGTCGAACACCGCAATCTCAACATCACGCTGCAGCGCGTAGTGCTGAAGGCCGTCGTCGCAGACGATCAGCTGTGTCGGGCGATGGGCAGCGAGCAGCGCACGCGCGGCCTCGGCGCGCCGGGGTGCTACAAAAACAGGAGCGCCTGTCGCCCGCTGTATAAGGGCCGGCTCGTCGCCCGACGCTTCGATGGGGGTGCCCGGCAACACCTCCAGGCAATGCGGGCTGGTACGCCCGTAGCCGCGCGACACCACCCCGACCTGCAGACCGCGGGCCTGCAGGTGCTGCACCAGGGCAATCACCGCCGGGGTCTTGCCGGCTCCGCCCGCCACCACGTTGCCCACCACCAGCACCGGCACGGGCAGGCGTTCAGATCTGAAGTAGCCGGCCCGGAACGCCAGCCGGCGCAACTCGGCCAGCAGGCCGTACAGCCAGGACAGCGGCCAGAGCAGGCGGGCGAGCATGCCGCGCCGCAGCCAGGCCTGCTGCAGCCGGGTTGCCACTTTACCGGGCGCCGGCCTGCGCCGCGCTCTGGGTGGCAAAGGTGATTTGGCTCAAGCCGCTGCGCCGGGCCGCTTCCATCACGGTGATGACCGACTGGTGCGTGGCGCTGGCATCGGCGCTGATGATGATCACGCTGTCCTTGCCGGCCTTGGCCGCCGCGCTGATGGCGGCACTCAGCGCCTCGATGCTGCGGCCGGGAACAGGCACCTTGCTGACCATGTAGTGGCCGTCGCTGCTGACGGCCACGATCACTTCCTTGGGGTAATCGCGCTGCTGGTCGGCGTCGGCCACCGGCAGCTTGATCTGCAGTTCGGTGAACTTGCTGTAGGTGGTCGACAGCATGAGGAAGATCAGCACGACCAGCAGCACGTCGATGAACGGAATCAGGTTAATCTCGGGTTCATCGCGGGAGCTTCTGCGGAAATTCATGATGGCCTCCGCGTGGGGGCCGATGTTTTTTCGCCGGGCCGCCCCAAGAAAAAATGCGCCCCCCCGGGGGACAGCGACGTACGCGAAGCGACGAGCGTGGGGGCCCTGTTCATCATTTGCGCAGGGTGTTCAGGTGGCGCACAAAACGCTCGGAGGCAATCTCCATCGTGAGCAGGTAACCGTCCACCCGGGCGCGGAAATAACGCCAGAAAATCAGCGATGGAATCGCCACGATGAGGCCGAAGGCGGTGTTGTACAACGCAATCGAGATGCCCTGTGCCAGTTGCGCGGGGTTGCCGCCCGCGGCATTGGCCACGCCGCCGCTGCCGGCCTGCGAGCCGAAAATCTCGATCATGCCGATCACCGTGCCGAGCAGGCCCAGCAGCGGGGCGGCCGAGGCGATGGTGGCCAGCGCCGCGAGGTAACGCTCCAGCGTGTGGGCAGCGCGCCGGCCCGCACCTTCGAGGGTGGAGCGCAGATCGTCCTCGCTGATGCGCGGGTTGGTGTTGAGCGCACGAAAACCGCTGGCCAGCACCTGACCGAGCAGGGAGTTCTGCTCGAGGTGCGAAACCACGTCGGGGGCGGGAACCGTGCCGCGCGACACGGTGATGGCTTCGTCCAGCAACCTGGGCGGGGCAATTTTTCCGGTTTTAAGGCTGACAAAACGCTCGATGACCAGGGCCAGGGCCAGTATGGAGCAGGCAACGAGGGGCCAGATGGGCCAGCCTGCGGCTTGTATGATCGAAAACAAGTAAACGTCTCCCGGCAAATAGTTGCTGTGGATTATGGCCCAGCCAGGGGCGTGACCCGGACGCAGCGTTGTGTGCCCGCGGCCTTTTCCCAAGGCGTAGGGTTGTAGGACCTAACTCACAGATCTTGTGGATAACTTTGTTAGCAAGTAGCCGGCGGGGGGCCGCCAAGCCGCGCCAAATGGGCCCTGTAACAGAACGATGAAAAAATAAGCAGAATATAGTTCTTCTAAATCAATGAGTTACACGAATTTATCGAGGCCTCCCCGGCAAACCAGGGGTTTGACCCCGCTGTCATGCGGCTCTGTGGAGTATTACCCCCGTCTTATCGAGGGGTTTGCCCGTGTTTGAGTCTGCGGGGGCGCCCGAGAGAGCTTCGCCGGGGGGACGGGTCTGGCCCGTGGGTTCCCTGCTGCGCGCGATCGCCGACAGTCTGGAGGCACGTTTCAACCCGGTGGCCGTGCAAGGGGAGGTCAGCGGGTTTTCGCGGGCCGCCAGTGGGCACAGTTACTTTTCCCTGAAAGACGAGCAGGGCCAGATCCGCTGCGCCATGTTCCGGCGAGCCGCCGGCCTGCTGGATTTTTCGCCACGCGACGGCCAGCTGGTCGAAGTGCGTGGCCGGCTCGGCGTCTACGAGCCGCGCGGCGAGCTGCAGATGGTGGTCGAGTCCATGCGGCAAGCCGGGCAGGGCAACCTGTTCGAACAATTCCTGTTACTCAAGGCCAGGCTGGAGGCCGAGGGCCTGTTCGAGCCCGGCCGCAAGCGGCCCCTGCCGCTGCTGCCGCGCGCCATCGGCGTGGTGACCTCACTCGGCGCAGCCGCCTTGCATGACGTGGTGACGGCCTTGCAGCGCCGCGCGCCGCATATTCCGGTGGTGATTTACCCGGCCAGTGTGCAGGGTGCCCAGGCCCCCGAGGAGTTGCGCCAGGCCCTGCGCAAGGCCAGCGAACGCGCGGAGGTGGACGTGCTGCTGCTGGTGCGCGGCGGCGGGGCCATGGAAGACCTGTGGGCCTTCAATGACGAGCAGCTGGCGCGCCTGATCGTGGCTTCGCCGGTGCCCGTGGTGTGCGGCGTCGGCCACGAGACGGATTTCACAATTGCCGATTTTTGCGCTGACCTGCGCGCGCCCACCCCCACCGCGGCGGCCGAAATGTGCGCCCAGCCGCAAAGTGTCTGGCTCGGCGCGCTGGACCTGGCCCAGGGGCGCATGCAGGACGGCGTGGAGCGGCAACTGCAGGCCCAGAACCAGCGGCTCGACTGGGCCGCGTCCCGCGTGAGCCGGCCGTCCCATCTGGTCACCCGCCAGCAGGCCCGGCTGGCCGGCCAGACCCAGCGCCTGCGGCATGCGCTGCAGTCGGGCGTGCAGCGGGAGAACAGCCGTCTCCAGGGACTGGCGCTGGCTTTCCCGCAGGCCATGGCGGGCGCGCTGGCGCAGCAGCAACGGCGGCTTGAGCGGGCGCAGCTCAGGCTGGCGCCGCTCGACCCCAAGCTCGTGCTGCAGCGCGGTTATGCCTGGCTGGCCGACCTGCAGGGGCAGGCTGTCACCAGTGCCCGCGCCACCCATCCTGGCCAGGCGTTGCGCGCTACCCTTGCCGACGGCGCGGTCGATTTGACCGTTTCAGCGCCGCGGCTGATTTAGTTTTTACAATGACCGTCGAAACCGGTTTTATCAACAACACCTCACGAGGAAAAAAACATGGAACACAAACTCCCCCCACTCCCGTACGCCATCGACGCGCTGGCACCCCACTACAGCCAGGAGACGTTTGAGTACCACCATGGCAAGCATCACAACGCCTATGTGGTCAACCTCAACAACCTGCAAAAAGGCACCGAGTTCGAGGCCATGACGCTCGAAGAGATCATCAAGAAATCCAGTGGCGGCGTATACAACAACGCAGCCCAGATCTGGAACCACACCTTCTTCTGGGACTGCATGAAGCCGGCCGGCGGCGGCGAGCCAAGCGGTGCGCTGGCCGCGGCCATCAATGCCAAGTTCGGTTCCTACGCGGCTTTCAAGGAAGCGTTCGTGAAGTCGGCCGTCGGCAACTTCGGTTCAGGCTGGACCTGGCTGGTGAAAAAGGCCGATGGCTCGGTTGACATCGTCAACACCGGCCCGGCCGGCACACCGCTGACCACCGCCGACAAGGCGCTGCTGACGGTGGACGTGTGGGAACACGCCTATTACATCGACTATCGCAACCAGCGTCCCAAGTTTGTCGAGACTTTCCTCGACAAGCTGGTGAACTGGGACTTTGCAGCCAAGAACTTCGCCTGACATCCATTGGGCTGTTCCCTGTGTTCCTCTGGAAAAGGGGCCCGCGTAGAACAAGCCAGTTTTAAACCTGCCTGGGCTGCTTGATGCACTGGCTGGAAATACAAAGGGCTCGAAGATTTGATCTTCGAGCCCTTTTGTTTGACGGCCGTCAGCAGGGCCTGCGCTCGCACGGTTGGCGTCATGCCTTCGCGGGACATCCGCATCGGGTGCGCCGCAGACGGTTTTTTGACCTGGCGGCGCCGGTTTTTTTCGGCTGTGTGGAAAAAAGTTGCTGCAACCACCTGCAATTTCGCATTGTGATATCGCGTTGCATAAAATGCAGCTTGGGTCAGATTCCCCCAAGGAACGTCTGACAACATCCGATCGTGACCTCCGGGCTGTGCCGCAGCCGGTGGCGTTCCCATAACAATTTCTGGAGATAAGCGATGAGCACCGAGCAACCCACCATCATCTACACCCTGACCGACGAGGCCCCGCTGCTGGCGACCAGCGCCTTCCTGCCCATCGTGCGCACTTTCACCGCGCCGGTCGGAATCAAGGTGACCACCAGCGACATCTCGGTGGCTGGCCGGATTCTGGGGCAATTTCCGGAATGCCTGACCGAGGAACAACGGGTTGCGGACAACCTGTCAGAGCTGGGCAGGCTCACGTTCAGACCCGAAGCCAACATCATCAAGCTGCCCAACATCAGCGCGTCGGTGGCTCAGCTCAAGGACGCGATCAAGGAGTTGCAGGGCAAGGGCTACAAGATCCCGGACTACCCGGAAGCCCCCAAGACCGACGAGGACAAGGACATCCGTGCGCGCTACAACAAGTGCACCGGCAGCGCCGTGAACCCGGTGTTGCGCGAAGGCAATTCGGACCGCCGCGCGCCCAAGGCCGTCAAGGAATACGCGCGCAAGAACCCGCACAGCATGGCCGACTGGAGCCAGGCCTCGCGCTCGCACGTCTCGCATATGCACGCCGGCGACTTCTACCACGGAGAAAAGTCCATCACACTGGACCGCGCGCGCGAAGTCAAGATGGAGCTGATCGCCAAGAGCGGCAAGACCATCGTACTCAAGCCGAAGGTCGCGCTGCTGGACCGCGAAATCATCGACTCGATGTTCATGAGCAAGAAGGCGCTGGTGGAGTTCTACGAGAAGGAAATCGAGGACGCGCACAAGACCGGCGTGATGTTCTCCCTGCACGTGAAGGCGACCATGATGAAGGTGTCGCACCCCATTGTGTTTGGCCACTGCGTGAAGATCTTCTACAAGGAAGCGTTCGAAAAACACGCCAAACTGTTTGAGGAGCTGGGTGTTAACGTCAACAACGGCATGGTCGACCTGTACAACAAGATCGGCACGCTGCCGCAGAGCAAGCAGGACGAGATCAAGCGCGACCTGCACGCCTGCCACGAAGGCCGCCCCGAGCTGGCCATGGTCGATTCGGCCAAGGGCATCACCAACTTCCATTCGCCCAACGACATCATCGTGGACGCATCCATGCCCGCGGCCATCCGCAACGGCGGCAAGATGTGGGGCGCCGACGGCCGACTGAAGGACGTCAAGGCCGTGATGCCCGAATCGACCTTCGCCCGCATCTACCAGGAGATCATCAATTTCTGCAAGTGGCACGGTGCCTTCGATCCCAAGACCATGGGCACGGTGCCCAATGTGGGACTGATGGCCCAGCAGGCCGAGGAATACGGCTCGCACGATAAAACCTTCGAGATCGCCGAAGACGGCGTGGCGAACATCACCGACCTGTCCACCGGCGAGGTGCTGCTGAGCCAGAATGTTGAAGCTGGCGACATCTGGCGCATGTGCCAGGTCAAGGACGCCGCGATCCGTGACTGGGTGAAGCTGGCTGTGACCCGCGCGCGCAACTCCGGCATGCCGGTGGTGTTCTGGCTCGATTCCTACCGCCCGCACGAAGCGCAGATGATCACCAAGGTCAAGATGTACCTGCACGAGCACGACACGGCGGGTCTGGACATTCAGATCATGAGCCAGGTGCGTGCCATGCGCTACACGCTGGAGCGCGTTGTGCGTGGCTTGGACACCATCAGCGCCACCGGAAACATCCTGCGTGACTATCTGACCGACCTGTTCCCCATCATGGAGCTGGGCACCAGCGCGAAGATGTTGTCCATCGTGCCTCTGATGGCCGGCGGCGGCATGTATGAAACCGGCGCCGGCGGGTCCGCACCCAAGCATGTTCAGCAACTGGTGGAAGAAAACCACCTGCGCTGGGACTCACTGGGCGAATTCCTGGCCCTGGCGGTGTCGCTGGAGGACTTGGGGCTAAAGACTGGCAACGCCCAGGCAAAGATTCTGGCCAAAACGCTGGATGCCGCCACTGGCAAGCTTCTCGACAACAACAAAAATCCGTCGCCGAAGACCGGTCAGCTGGACAACCGCGGCAGCCAGTTCTACCTGGCCATGTACTGGGCGCAGGAACTGGCCGCACAGACCGAAGACGCGGCCTTGGCTACCCGCTTTGCTCCGCTGGCCAAGGAACTGACGACCAACGAGCAGGCCATCGTCGCCGAACTGCAGTCCGTGCAGGGCAAAGCGGTGGATATTGGCGGTTATTACAAGCCTGACTTCGACAAGCTCGACGCCGTGATGCGGCCGAGCAAGACCCTGAACGCGGCACTGGCGTCTTTCCAGGCGTAAACAAACTTGACGCCTTGACCAGCGCACAAAAAAGCCGACTTCACGTCGGCTTTTTTCATGGTGCCGCCAATGGCGCGGCGTACGCCTGGTCAGCGAGGCGGCGCGAACACCGGTCCCGCCAATTTGCTGCCGGCCTTGATGCCTTTTTTGGCAAACCAGCCGACGTTCATCTCCAGCACGTAACGCACTGGTTTTTCCGAACAGTGCGAGTCTGTCGTCTGCGGTTTCATGTCGGCGAGGTTCACGATGGTTCCGTCGTCGGCGACAAATGCTGCGGTCAGCGGCAGCAGGGTGTTTTTCATCCAGAAACACTGTTGGGCAGGCTGTTCGAAGACAAACAGCATGCCTTCGGTTTGCGGCATCTCCCGGCGAAACATCAGGCCGATTTGCCGTTGCTCGGGCGTCAGCGCCAGTTGCGCATCAATCTGGTGCATGCCTGCCGACAGTTTGGCCCGCGGCAGGTTTGTTTGCGGCGTTCCTTGGGCCAGCGCGCATCCGGTGGTCAACACCAGGCAGGAAAGTGCGAGCTTCAGGCCGCGCAGGGACGGCTTCGGGACATCGGACAGGAAGGACATAAGGGTTCACCGGAAAGAGGTCAGACGGTCAGCATAAACGACCGCCATAAAAAATGCCCGCAAAGCGGGCATTTCAGACAGGCGCGAAGAATTACTTCTTGGCGGCAGCAGCTTTGTCTTCTTTGGCTTTCTTGGCGGCAGCGGCTTTTTCAGCTTTGGCAGCTTTTGCAGCGGCAGCTTTTTCAGCTTTGGCTTTTTTGGCAGCAGCAGCTTTTTCAGCCTTGGCGGCCTTGGCATCAACCTTGGCAGCAGGTACGGCTGGCGTTGCAGCGGTCGCTGGTGTAGCCGGTGCGGCAGCAGTAGCCGGTGCGGCAGCGGTCGCAGGGGTGGCAGGCTTAGCGGCCATAGGAGCGCCAGCGTGGGAAGCGGCAAAAGCGCCTGCAGCAAACAGACCGGAAATCAGGGCAGCAAGAATCTTGTTCATTTGGAGTTTTCCTAAATAAGTTTTTGAACCAGGTCCCCCGAAAAACTCGTGGACCTGAATGTAACGAGGCCCGTTTGGAAACGGTTGACACGCAGGCCGTTAAATCTGTCGAGGGAAGATTTGGGGCTAAAATTTGCGGGTTATCACCTAAACAGCGCCCGGCAGTCGATCACTGCAATTTCTGGCGCGTACCGGAGACTTGTTCACATGTACCAGCACATCAAGGTGCCCGCCCAGGGTCAGAAAATCACGGTCAATGCCGACAATTCACTGAATGTTCCGGACGAGCCGATCATTCCGTTCATTGAAGGCGATGGCACGGGCGCGGACATCACGCCGGTCATGCTCAAGGTGGTCGACGCGGCCGTGGCCAAGGCCTACGGCGGCAAGAAAAAAATCCACTGGATGGAAGTCTACGCCGGTGAAAAGTCGACCAAGGTCTACGGTCCCGACGTCTGGCTGCCGGAAGAAACCCTGGCTGCGGTCAAGGACTATGTGGTCTCCATCAAGGGTCCGCTGACCACGCCGGTTGGCGGCGGCATCCGCTCGCTCAACGTCGCGCTGCGCCAGGAACTGGACCTGTATGTCTGCCTGCGACCCATCCAGTACTTCAAGGGCGTGCCCTCACCGGTGAAAGAGCCGCACAAGACCAACATGGTGATCTTCCGCGAGAACTCGGAAGACATTTACGCCGGCATCGAATTCGAGGCCGAGTCCGACAAGGCCAAAAAACTCATCAAGTTCCTGCAGGACGAGATGGGCGTCAAGAAAATCCGCTTCCCCAACACCTCGGGCATCGGCATCAAGCCTGTGTCCAGGGAGGGCACCGAGCGCCTGGTGCGCAAGGCCCTGCAGTACACCATTGACAACGACAAGCCCAGCCTGACGATTGTCCACAAGGGCAACATCATGAAGTTCACCGAGGGAGGCTTTCGTGACTGGGCCTACGCCCTGGCGGCCAGGGAGTTCGGCGCCGAGCTGATCGACGGCGGCCCGTGGATGAAGTTCAAGAATCCGAAAACCGGCAAGGAAATCACCGTCAAGGACTCGATTGCCGACGCTTTCCTGCAGCAGATCCTGCTGCGCCCGGCCGAATACTCGGTGATCGCCACGCTGAACCTGAACGGCGACTATGTCTCCGACGCGCTCGCGGCCCAGGTCGGCGGCATCGGCATTGCGCCCGGCGCCAACCTCAGCGACACCATTGCGATGTTCGAGGCCACCCACGGCACGGCGCCAAAATACGCCGGCAAGGACTACGTAAACCCCGGTTCCGAAATCCTGTCGGCCGAAATGATGCTGCGTCACATGGGCTGGACGGAAGCCGCTGACCTGATCATCAGTTCGATGGAAAAGTCGATCGAGTCCAAAAAAGTCACCTACGACTTCGCCCGCCTGATGGATGGCGCAACCCAGGTCAGCTGCTCCGGTTTCGGCCAGGTCATGATCGACCACATGTAAAAAAGCAGGCTGCCTGGCAGCCCGCCGCGCCAGCCAGGGGCTGCGTGGCCGGGAAACCAGGCAGAATATGCTGCAAAGCCGCCGCGGCTCAGGCTGGGCGGCTTTTTTTTTTGGCTTTTGAACCGGCAGGCCAGAAGTCAATTGCGCGCGCTTGATTGTCGCGTTCCCGCCACCAATTTCCCTGTCAGGCGCACTGGACAATTCCGGTCGCTAGAATGATTTCCATGGTCAGCAAACCTCCCAAAACTCCCGCACCACCCAAGGCACCGGCCTTCAAGCCCGAGGATGCCAACGGCGGGGATGCGGTCGTGCTTGAGCGCCGTCCGCAAAAGACCGAGCCGCCGCAGATGTACCAGGTCGTGCTGCTCAACGATGACTACACCCCGATGGAGTTTGTCGTCGTGGTGATCCAGGAATTTTTCAATAAGGACAGGGAAACGGCCACGCAGATCATGCTGAAGATCCACCTCGACGGCAAAGGCGTGTGTGGCGTGTTTTCCAAGGATGTCGCGTCGACCAAGGTCGACCAGGTCACGGAAGCGGCGCGAAAGAATGGCCATCCGCTGCAGTGTGTGTGCGAGCCCATTGAATAATTGAAAAAACAGCCCATATCGGCTTGAAGAGTTACACAATGATCCCATCAGATATCCCAGCAGCAAGCCGAAAGGAAAAGCAATGATTGCCCAGGAACTAGAAGTCAGCTTGCACATGGCCTTTGTTGAGGCCCGCCAGCAGCGCCACGAGTTCATCACCGTGGAGCACCTGCTGCTTGCCTTGCTCGACAACCCCAGCGCCGCCGAGGTGCTGCGCGCCTGCTCCGCCAATATCGATGACCTGCGCAAGTCGCTGGCCAACTTCATCAAGGACAACACGCCGCAGGTCGCCGGCAGCGACGACGTGGACACGCAGCCCACGCTGGGTTTCCAGCGTGTGATCCAGCGCGCCATCATGCATGTGCAGTCCACCGGCAACGGCAAGAAGGAAGTCACCGGCGCCAACGTGCTGGTCGCCATCTTCGGCGAAAAAGACTCGCACGCGGTGTATTACCTGCACCAGCAGGGCGTCACGCGCCTGGACGTCGTGAACTTCATCGCGCACGGCATCAAGAAGAGCGATCCGCCCGAGCCGACCAAGGCCGGCGAGAGCGCTGCCGAGAACGAAGAAGGCGGCGAGAAGAACGAGAAAGCCTCGCCGTTGGAGCAGTACACCCAGAACCTGAACCAGCTCGCCAAGGAAGGCAAGATCGATCCGCTGATCGGCCGCCACTACGAGGTCGAGCGTGTGATCCAGATCCTGTGCCGCCGCCGCAAGAACAACCCGCTGCTGGTCGGTGAAGCCGGCGTGGGCAAGACGGCCATCGCCGAGGGCCTGGCGTGGCGCATCACGCAAAAAGACGTGCCGGACATCCTGGGCGAGGCGCAGGTCTATTCGCTCGATATGGGCGCTTTACTGGCCGGCACCAAGTACCGTGGTGACTTCGAGCAGCGCCTCAAAGGCGTGCTGAAAGCGCTGAAAGACAAGCCCAACGGCATCTTGTTCATCGACGAGATCCACACCCTGATCGGGGCCGGTGCGGCTTCGGGCGGCACGCTGGATGCGTCCAACCTGCTCAAGCCCGCGCTCAGCTCGGGTCAGCTCAAGTGCATAGGCGCTACGACCTTCACCGAGTACCGCGGCATTTTCGAAAAAGACGCGGCCCTCTCACGGCGGTTCCAGAAGGTCGACGTGGTTGAGCCGACGGTTCAGGAAACGGTGGACATCCTCAAGGGTCTCAAATCCCGGTTTGAAGAGCATCACAGCGTTAAATACGCGGTGGCAGCTCTGCAGGCTGCGGCCGAGCTCAGCGCCAAATACATCAACGACCGCCATTTGCCTGACAAAGCGATCGACGTGATTGACGAAGCGGGTGCGGCCCAGCGCATTCTGCCAGCGTCCAAGCGCAAGAAGATCATCACCAAGGCCGAGGTCGAAGAGATTGTGGCCAAGATCGCGCGTATTCCACCCGCCAATGTGTCCAACGACGACCGCGGCAAGCTCAAGACACTCGAGCGCGACCTGAAAAGCGTGGTGTTCGGCCAGGACAAGGCCCTCGACGTGCTCGCGTCTGCCGTCAAGATGGCGCGTTCCGGCCTGGGCAAGGATGACAAGCCGATCGGTTCCTTCCTGTTCTCCGGCCCCACCGGCGTGGGCAAGACGGAAGCGGCCAAGCAGCTGGCCTACATCATGGGCATCGAGCTGATCCGCTTCGACATGTCCGAGTACATGGAACGCCATGCGGTGAGCCGGCTGATCGGCGCGCCTCCGGGTTACGTCGGTTTTGACCAGGGTGGCCTGCTGACCGAGGCCGTGACCAAGAAGCCGCATTGCGTGCTGCTGCTCGACGAGATCGAAAAAGCGCACCCGGATATCTTCAACGTGCTGCTGCAGGTCATGGACCATGGCACGCTGACGGACAACAACGGGCGCAAGGCTGATTTCCGCAATGTGATCATTGTCATGACGACCAATGCCGGCGCCGAGACCATGAACAAGGCGACCATCGGCTTCACGAACCCGCGCGAGGCGGGCGACGAGATGGCCGACATCAAGCGCCTGTTCACGCCCGAGTTCCGCAACCGCCTTGACGCGGTCGTGAGCTTCAAGGCGCTCGACGAAACCGTCATCCTGCGTGTGGTCGACAAGTTCCTGCTGCAGCTCGAGACGCAACTGGCCGAGAAGAAGGTTGACGTCACCTTCACCGACACGCTGCGCAAGTACCTGGCCAAGAAGGGCTTCGATCCGCTGATGGGCGCACGGCCGATGCAACGCCTGATCCAGGACACGATCCGTCGTGCGCTGGCCGACGAACTGCTGTTCGGCCGCCTGGTCGACGGCGGGCGCCTGACGGTGGACATGAAGGTGACCACCGACGAAAAAGGCGTGGAAAACGGCGAGGTCGTGCTCGACATCCAGCCGCTGCCCAAGAAGGAAGGCCGGGCCAAGCCGGAGGCCGAAGAGGCGACGGCCGACTGAGAAAACATCGGGCAAGCAGCAAAAGGCCGGTGGCGTCATGCCACCGGCCTTTTTTATTTGCTCCTGAAATAATAGCTGCCTGTGCCCGTTTTTATTGGGCAAAAGGCCTGTTTCATGGGCCTATCGGGCTCCACGCTTGGTACCCGGCGGCGACGCGCCCAGGCGGGCGCTTATTTGACCCGCAGCACGGGGACCGGTGACTGATGGATCACGCGCTGGGCCACCGAGCCCAGGACCATGTTGCCGACGGCGTCCACCGCCCGGTCAACATGCCCGGAGCCATCCACGGCAATCAGGATTTTCAGTATGCTGTACTCCTTTTTTCGTTGAAAAAAACGCCCCGTCCCTCGTCCCTGTCTTTCAATCGGGCAGTCGCAAGGCGTCATCGACACGTTTTTTCAACTCAGGGCCCTGGTAGCGGGTCAGGTCGCTCACAACGGCGCTCTGCACCACCTTCTGAGCGGCACTGCTCAAACAGGGTCGGAGCTCACCCAGCATGGGGCTGGAGGCAATCAGCACCAGCCCGTTGCAGCGCTTCGCGGCCACCGCCTCGTTGAGGTAATCGGCGAGCTGGCGTGCAAAGCTGTCACGTTCCTTGGCCTGGGCTGGTGTGTGCGGCTCGAACTGCGTGCCGGCGTGCCCGGTGCGCCCGTGGCCCTTGCCCGCCGCGCCCGTCAGGGCGCCGCCCTGGGCCTCGCCGGCGAGGCTGGCATGCGGATGCACAAAGTCGTTCAGCTCGGTGAGGGTGTGGTGGGTGGCATCACGCTGGAAGCAGCGTGCACGCTCGGCATTGGCGACCAGAACCCAGGTTTTTTCCATGATGTTTCCTTTGGAGACTCCCGTCCGTGAAACCTGCGTCGTTCGGGGTTCATGGCCGGCATTTGCTCGGAACACCCGCAATTATCAGGACTGGCGGGCCGTTGCCCGCTTGATGTATCGCAAGGTTCACGGTGGTGCGCGGCGCCCCGTCCGGGCACGCTGCCACGGGCGGGATTTCTGGCGCGCGAGGCGGGCGACGGGATGGCCGCCGGGTTCCTGCGAGCCAGGACACGATCTGCCGCGCATGAGCCGACGAACTGCTGTGGGGCCGCCGAAAAATGACGTGACGGTTCGAAAGAGCCTGGAAGAGCCCAAAAGGCCGGTAGCATCACGCTGCGGGACTTTTTCTTTGGCCGCTTGAATTGCTCCTGAAAACATAGCTGCTTGCGTCCGTACTGTATGGGCTGGAGGCACTTTTTATGCATAACCCTGGCTGACAGGCCCCGACCGATGGCGACGCACACCTTCCTCTGGCACGACTACGAAACCTTCGGCCTGAACACGCGCCGCGACCGGCCGGCGCAGTTTGCCGGCATACGCACCGACGCCGAACTCAACGAGATCGGCGAGCCGCTGATGATTTACTGCCAGCCAGCGCGCGACTACCTGCCCGACCCGTCCTCCTGCCTGCTCACCGGCATCACGCCGCAGCTGTGCCTGGAGCGCGGCCTGCCCGAACATGCATTCGCCGAGCGCATCGAGGCCGTGCTGGCCGAGCCCGGCACCATTGGCGTGGGCTACAACACCATCCGGTTCGACGACGAGGTCACGCGCCACCTGTTCTGGCGCAACCTGATCGATCCCTATGCGCGCGAGTGGCAAAACGGCTGCGGCCGCTGGGACCTGCTCGACGTGGTGCGCATGGCTTATGCGCTGCGGCCCGAAGGCATCCAGTGGCCGATGAAACCCGATGAACGTCGCCCCGGCGAGGCCGGTGCATTGCGTCCCAGCTTCAAGCTCGAAGACCTGGCGCGTGCCAATGGCCTGATGCACGAGGCGGCGCATGACGCGCTGTCAGACGTGCGCGCCACGATTGCGCTGGCCCGCCTGATCCGCACGGCCCAGCCCAAGCTGTTCGACTTCTGCCTGGGGCTGCACAAGAAAGACCGGGTGGCCGCCGAACTCGGCCTGCCCACCAGCCCGCAGACGGCGCAGCCGTTTCTGCATGTATCGGGCATGTTCCCGCCCGAGCGCGGCTGCCTGGCCGTCATGTGGCCGCTGACCATGCACCCCGCCAACAAAAACGAGCTGCTGGCCTGGGACCTGGCGCAGGACCCCGGCGAGTTGCCGCTGCTCGACGTGGCGACCCTGCGCCAGCGCCTGTTCAGCAAAAGCGCCGATCTGCCGGAAGGCGTGCTGCGCCTGCCGATCAAGTCGGTGCACCTGAACAAGTCGCCCATGGTGGTGCGCAAGCTGGCCACCCTGAGCCCGGAGATGGCGGCCCGGTGGGGCGTGGACCTCGAGGCCGCGCTGCGCAACGCCGAAAAAGCCGCCGGCCTGCCCGACATGAGCGCGATCTGGCCCGAAGTCTTTGCGCGGCCCAAAGAGGGCATTCCCGACGTGGACGAAGACCTGTACGGCGGCTTCATCAACAACGACGACCGGCGCCGCCTGAACCAGCTGCGCGCCTTGCCGCCGGCCGAACTCGCGCACAGCCGCACCGGTTTCGACGACGACCGGCTCGAAGAGCTGGTGTTTCGCTACCGCGCGCGCAATTTCGCCGAAACGCTCTCGCCGGAAGACGCCGAGCGCTGGGAGGCGCACCGCACCGCGCGGCTGCTCGAAGGCGAGGGCGGGGCGCGCAATGTGGATGCGTTTCTGGCCGCGCTTGATGTGCTGTCGGAAACGGCGGACGAGCGCGGTGAAGAGGTGCTGGGGGCGCTGTACGAGTATGCGGAGATGGTGGCGCCGGAGGTGTGAGTTGGTGCGCTCAGAAGAGGTGGTTTTGCTTCTTTATTGATAGCTGCTTGCGCTTGTCCCTAAAGGGCCAGAGGCCGATTTTATGCATGAATCTTCATGCAAGCCCGAAAGAAAAGGTGAACCGGTATCACCGCTACGCGACAGCGACCGTCTGCCATGGCGCATGTTTTTGCATCACGCCCGCATACAAGTCGCTGGCCTCGAACGCCGCCAGCCAGCCCTGCAGGCGCGGCCACGGTTGCGCGGCGAACCAGTCGGCATCGGTGTGGGCGAACTGGCGCACAAAAGGCAGCAGGGCCATGTCGACCAGGCTGGCCTGGGTGCCCAGCAGCCAGCCGCCAGCCAGACACATGTCGAGTTGCGCCAGCCAGTGCGCCGCTTCCGTGCGATGCTTGAGCGCAAAACCGGCCGCATCACCGCCGGACTCGTCGGCATAACGGTTCGGGTATTTGTAGCGGTCCAGGTGGCGCTTGAAGTCGCCGTCGTTGGCAGCAATCAGCGCTACCATTTCATCGGACGACGCGCCCGGCGGCGCCAGCCACTGCGCCGGGTCGTGGCGGGCCAGCGCCCAGCGCATGATGTCCAGGCTTTCGTCCAGCACCTCGCCGCCAGGAAGCATCAGCACCGGCACCGTGCCCTTGGGCGAGGCGGCCAGCAGGTCGGCGGGTTTGTTCCTGAGTACGACTTCGCGCAGTTCATGCGCCTGGCCGCTGACGCTGAGGGCCAGCCGCGCGCGCATCGCATACGGGCAGCGGCGAAACGAGTAGAGGACGGGCAGAGCGGGCAGGGCGCCCATCAGGCGCCTTCGCTGTCCCCGGCGGCCGACGACGGCAGTTTTGCGCCTATGTGCGGCTGGCGCCGGCGGTTCGCATAGTCGACCTGGCGCTGGCGCTCGATGAAGCCGCGCTTTTGTTCGTCGGTTTTCTTGTCGTGGCAGGCCGGGCAGCTGACGCCGGGCACGTACAGTGGCGAGGCCATGTCGGCCTCGCTGATCGGGTCGCGGCAGGCGCGGCACAGGCCGTAGTGGCCGGTGGCCAGGCCGTGCACCACCGAGACACGTTCGTCGAAGACAAAACATTCGCCCTGCCACAGGCTGTCGGTCTCGGGCACGGTTTCCAGGTACTTGAGGATGCCGCCTTCGAGATGGTAGACCTCGTCAAAACCCTGGGTGCGCATGAAGGCGGTGGATTTTTCGCAGCGTATGCCGCCGGTGCAAAACATCGCCACCCTGGGCTTCTTGCCGTCTTTGGCGGCCAGCAGTCCGCCCGGCGCGGACTGCGCTTCCACCCAGGCGGGCAGTTCCGAAAAACTCCGGGTTTTGGGATTGAGCGCGCGCTCGAACGTGCCTATGCCGAACTCGTAGTCGTTGCGGGTGTCCACCACCACCACGTCAGGGTCGGCAATCAGGGCGTTCCAGTCCTGCGGCTTCACGTATTCGCCGGCCATCTCGTTCGGGTTGATGCCGGGCACACCGAGGGTGACGATTTCGCGCTTCAGGCGCACCTTCATCCGGTAAAACGGCAGCTTCTGCGCCCAGGATTCCTTGTGCGGCAGGTCGGCCAGGCGCGGATCACGGCGCAAATAGGCCAGCACCGCACGCACGCCGGCTTCCGGCCCGGCAATCGTGCCGTTGATGCCTTCCCGGGCCAGCAGCAGCGTGCCGCGTACGTCCTGGGCCTCGCAAAAGGCCTGCAGGGGCGCCTGCAGGTCGGCAAAGTCGGGAAGATCGATAAATTTATAGAGGGCGGCGGTCAGGAAATCAGGCATGGCAGGCAGAGATGAGAAAAAAGCGTGCGAAAACAAGGCCGCAGGCAACGCGGAACTTGCCATCGTACCAAGGGCTGGGGCGGGGCCACTTGCGCCACGTCAGCATCCTGACAGACACGCGGCGTGAAGGACCACACAAACGGCAGTCGATGGCGTGGACGCGTTTGCTGCAATGCAGCAAAATGAATGCATGCTAACTAATTCAAGCCTATGCGGAGCACGATGGCCAAAAGCCTGAGCAGCCTCTGGCTCAAAAGCATGCGCCGCATGGGCAAGGTCCAGCAGGCGCAGGGCCGCAGGCTGTTCCAGAGCCTGGTGCCCGCGGTTGCCGCCAGTCCGGTGCGCCGCGCCAAACCCGTCAAGCTGCCCAGGCCCAAGGCGGTGAAAGCCCTGCGCAAACCCGCCGCGCCACCGGCACGCGCCGTGTCCGGCCTGCCCGGAACCTGGCAAAAGGCCTATTTTTCCGTGCCGGCCGCCGGCCAGCTTGCGCCCGCGCGGCGCATGTTGTACTGGCTTTACCTGCCGGCCGCAGCCAGCCCGGCGCCGCGGCCGCTGGTGGTCATGCTGCATGGCTGCCAGCAAACCGCCACCGACTTTGCGATTGCCACGCGCATGAACCAGCTCGCCGAACGCAAGGGTTTTGCCGTGCTCTACCCGCACCAGTCGGCCACGGCCGACGCACACCGTTGCTGGCACTGGTACCAACGTGCCACCCAGGAGGGGCAGGGCGACGTCAGGCTGATTGCAGAAATGATGGCCCATGTGCAGGTCAAACACGGGCTGGATCCGACGCGCACCTATGTGGCGGGCCTGTCCGCGGGCGCCGGGCTGGCCAACATCCTGGCGCTGCGCTACCCCGGCCTGGTGGCCGCCCTCGGCCTGCACTCGGCGCCGGTGTTCGGCACGACCGACTCGCCCATGAGCGCCTACCGGGCCATGCAGCACGGCGCCGGCGCGGCCCACAGCGAGGCGGCGCGTTCCTTCACCGCGGCCCTGCCGGCCTTCCCCGGCATGCCGGCGATTCTCATCCACGGCGCGCGCGATGCCGTGGTGCGGCGCATCAACATGGCGCAGTTGACCGAGCAGTTCACGATCTTCAACGCCGCGGCCATCACCCGCCCGGAACCGGTGGTGCGCCGCTACCCGGCGCGTGCCACCGGGCGCCATCCGCGCCACGCCTACGAAAGCGCCACGTACTACGCCGGCAGAAAGCCCCATCTGGTGAGCTGCGAGATCGAGCACCTGGGCCACGCCTGGAGCGGCGGCGATGCGAGTGTGGATTTCAGCGCGCCGGAAGGCCCCGACGCCACGCTGATGATGTGGACGTTTTTTGCGCACCACCGCCGGCCGGCAGCGGGTTGATGCCCTGGACACATAAAAGAAAGTGCCTCCAGCCCAATAGTGGCGGGCGCAATCAGCTATTGTTTTGGTAGCGGACTAGGGTCTTGGGGCTTGATCAAAGCGTGCCCGCAAGGCCTCCACGCGTGCGCGGTTGACGCCAAAGTCCTTGCTCCCCAGCCGGCTGGCGGAGCGCACCTGAATCACGCCTCCCGCTTCGTCGAGGAAGAATTCCACATCGTCCGTGAACTTCAGCCAGCGGGTGCGGCACTGCGCATACAGGTAAGCCGGCTCCCGCGTCACCAGCACGCAGCCGGGGGTGGTTTCCAGAAAGGTGGCCAGGCGGCGCAGGGCCGCCTTGGCGTCACCGGTGTAGCGCAAGGGGGCGATGTTGGCCTCCCTGCGCTGCGGGTGGTCGGCATAGTCGCCGGCCTGGCTGGACACGCTGTTCGGTGTGGGGGAGGGCGGCTTGAGGCGGCCATCCCGCACGCCCAGGTCTTGCGGCGGCTTGCCCGCGAAAAACCCCAGTTGCCTGGCCGCCAGCAGCAACGCGGCCACGACCAGCAACACACCCAGAAGCAGTCCCATGGTTTTCATGACCTGACCTTTTTAGCTGGGGCCTCCGCGCCGCTGCCCGTGATGGCCTGCCAGTGGCGCGGCTCCACCGGCGTGATGGACAGGCGGTTGCCCTTTTTGAGCACCAGCAGCTCGGCCAGCTCGGGCCGGGCGCGCAGCGCGGGCAGGGTGATGGTGGGGATTTTCCTGAGCACCTGCACGTCCACCAGCAGCCAGCGCGGCGCTTCGGGGCTGGACTTGGCGTCGTAATACGGCGAGGCCGGGTCGAACTGTGTCGGGTCGGGGGAGGCGGTGGAGGCCACGCGCGCGATGCCGACGATGCCCGGCTGGTCGCAGCTCGAGTGGTAGAACAGTACGCCATCGCCGACCCGCATGGCGTCGCGCATGAAATTGCGCGCCTGGTAGTTGCGCACGCCCACCCAGGGCACCGTGGCTTTCGGGGCCGCCAGTGCGTCGTCGACCGAGCATTCCCCGGGTTCGGATTTCATCAGCCAGTAGTTCATGGGTTCAGGCATTCCATGGGGGTTCAGAGGCCGGTCCTGGCGATCTGCAGCAGCGCCGGAACCAGCAGCCCGACACCCGTCAGCAACAACAGCGCACAGACCAGTTTGAGCACCGTGGGTCGCGACCAGCCGGGCGGGTGCCGCTCCAGCCACCAGCTTAGCCCGAACACCAGCGGCGCGGCAAGCAGGCACAGCTTGAGCGCGTTGGCGCTGAACTGCCCGGTGCCCAGGACCATCGCCAGCCGCATCAGCGAACTGGCCGCCAGCGTCGCGACCAGGGTGTCGCGCACCGTTCGCAGCGGCATGGGCTGACGGTACAGGTGGTAGACCAGCGGCGGCCCGCCGGTCGAAAAAAGGCCGGTCAGCAGGCCCGAGATCACGCCCCAGGTGCGAAACGAGGCGGCGGACGAGCGTTCGCGCAGGGCCGCGGCCTGCAGCAGCACCACGATGGCGCAGGCCAGCACCGTCAGGCCCAGCAACACACGTAAAACCAGCGTGACGTTGGTGCTGAGCCAGCCGACCAGCAGCACACCCGCCAGAATGCCCACGGCACTGCCCATCGCGGTGTCGCGGAAAGCGGGCACATCGAGCGTGCGGCCCGAGCGACGCAAGGCGACCAGGGCGTTGGCCAGCGCCAGCACGGTGGCCACGTTGGCCAGGTCCGCCAGCGGCGCCAGTTCCAGCAGGCCAGCCAGGCCCAGCAGAATCAGCGCGAACGCAAAACCGCTGAGGTTCTGGGCGCAGGTCGCCAGGGCCACACACAGCAGGAAGAGCGCGATTTGCCACGCCGTCATTCACCCGCACGCTGCGGGTTGTTCACCCGCCAGTCTGGAAATTGCATACACATGCGGGCAGGATAACCTGCCGGCAGGCAGCGCACGGGCAGGGCGAAGGGGCCGGATGGCGGTTTCTCCGGCACACTTGTTGAAGTTTTCCTGGAATGCGCCATCCATTTCCCCCGAGCCTGCCCGATCCTTCGCCTGTCGAAAAGGCCGGGCGCCCCTCTTCTGAACTTTACCCATGACAAACGTCCACCTCTCCCCGAACCCCCTCCCGGTGGCCATCATGGGCGCAGGCGCTGTCGGCTGCTACTACGGCGGCATGCTGGCGCGCGCCGGCCACGACGTGGTGCTGATTGCCCGGCCGCACCATGTGGAAGCCATCACACGCGACGGCCTGCACCTGGAAACCAGGAGCTTCGACGAGCACGTGCGCCTCGCCGCCAGCAGCGAGCCCGGCGCGGTGCAGGGCGCCCAACTGGTGCTGTTCTGCGTCAAATCCACCGACACCGAAGCCGCCGGCGCCCAGATAAGGCCGCATCTGGCGCCCGATGCGCTGGTGCTGTGCCTGCAAAACGGCGTGGACAACGCCGACCGGCTGCGCACGGTGCTGCCGCAGCATGCCGTGGCCGCCGCCGTCGTCTACGTCGCTACCGAAATGGCCGGCCCCGGCCACGTCAAGCACCATGGCCGTGGCGAGCTGGTGATCGAGCCGTCCCAGGCCAGCGATGCCGTGGCGCAGGCCCTGGTTGCCGCCGGCGTGCCCACCGAGGTCTCGGACAACGTGCGCGGCGCCTTGTGGGCCAAGCTGATCCTCAACTGCGCCTACAACGCCGTCTCGGCCATCACCCAGCTGCCTTACGGCCAGACGGTGGCCGGCGAGGGTGTGCAAGACCTGATGCGCGACGTGGTCGCCGAATGCCTGGCCGTGGCCCGGGCCGAAGGGGTGCAGGTGGCCGGCGACGTGTATGCGGCGGTCGACAAACTCGCCGCCAGCATGCCCAGTCAGTTCTCATCGACCGCGCAGGATCTGGCGCGCGGCAAGCCCACCGAAATCGACTACCTCAACGGGCTGATTGTCAGACGCGGCAAGGCGCTGGGCGTGGCCACGCCAGCGAACCGGGTGTTGTGGGCGCTGGTGAAGTTGATGGAGCGCAAACAGTCCTAGAAAGCGCGTGGCTGTTGGGCGGGCGATTCGCCTACAAAAAGAGCCGATTCCCGGCCGTTCGCCATCGCACAGACCAGCGGGTGTCACCACCGTATGCTGAAAGCTGAGGCCGTCCAGCTGCCACCTCGGCAAGCTGAGAAGACAGGCTCATCACATGGTTCTGTATTGCTTATGCCTTCACCCAAAACAAAGCCGCTCCGGGCTTCTTCCTCGCCAAGCGCACATGCGAAGGCTGTGGTGGCCAGTTCGAGCGAAATAAAACTCAATCGTCTGCTCGCCGCCTTGCCCGACGCGCAGCTCAAGGCCTGGTTGCCGCATCTTGAACTGTTTGAGATGCCGCTTGGCGAGGTGCTTTATGAATCCGGCAAAGTCGAGCACTACGTCTATTTTCCGACCTCGTCCATCGTGTCGCTGCTATACGTCATGAAAAATGGCGACTCGGCCGAGATTGCGGTGGTCGGCAATGAGGGCATTGTCGGCATCGCGCTCTTCATGGGCGGAAACACCACGCCAAGCCGTGCCGTGGTGCAAAGCGGCGGCAAGGGTTATCGCCTGAAAGCAAAGTTCATGAAGGACGAGTTTGACAAGGCCGGGCCGGTGACGAATCTGCTGCTGCGTTATACCCAGGCGCTGATCACGCAGATGTCGCAAACGGCCGTCTGCAACCGCCACCACTCCCTGGACGAACAGCTGTGCCGGTGGTTGCTGCTGAGCCTGGACCGCTTGCCTGGCAACGAACTTGTGATGACCCAGGAGTTGATTGCCAACATGCTCGGCGTGCGCCGGGTCGGCGTCACGGAAGCGGCGCTCAAGGTGCAGGAGGCCGGGCTGATCAGCTACGCCCGCGGCCGCATTAAGGTGCTGGACCGAAAGGGGCTGGAGCAGCGTTCCTGCGAGTGTTACCAGGTTGTCAAGGACGAATACGACCGCTTGCTTCCGATGGAGATGGCCGGCTAGGAGCAAAGCCGGCCGTGTGATGCCCTCAACTGCCTCCCTCCCGCCCATCCAGACGGCGTGACGTCCTACATATTTATTCATTTTTTTCCGGCTAAGTCCGCTACCGGACCGACTGACCTTTCTGAAACTTCTATAAACGACCCAAGGCAATGGCGTACCGAGCCTCGGTCGCATTAGCGCCTTACCGTCGCTGCAGCGTTATGCAGCAAATTCCGCAGGTTCCCGCATGAAGCGAACAGCCTCCTTGCCCACCAGACAGATGCGAAATCTTGCGCACAAAGCCCTCAAGGCGCTCGGTTTCGTCAACCTCAATCTCCTGTTCAAGGCTACTCCTTCTCCTCCTCCTTCGCCCGTCACACTCGCTCCACCGACGGAGTTACAGGCGCAGGGCGACACCGGCTTGCCACAGGAACCTGAACCCGCTGGACAGGGGTCGGCGTGCCGTCTGCAGATTCCGTTCGAGGACTGGGACATCCTGTTCCAGTCGGTCCAGTCGCGGCTCAGAAAAGCCGCGGGCGAGCGCCTCGCGCCATCCCCGGCGCTGCAAGCAGACGATGCCGCCGCCCATCTTCAGGTGGTGGTCCTCGATTGCGTGGCGGCCATGGAGCAACTGCGCACCGCATTGACGCCGGAGCGCGCGTAGCGCCGGCGGGCAGGCGGGCCGGGAGCGTCCCGGCTGGTGCTTGTTGGGTGGGAGTGCCAGCATGGCTAAGATCGGCTCATCCAAGGAGAGATCATGCGTTGGCCCCCTCAACAAGTAAAAAGTCCCAACGAGAACAAGCGACCCGGCCCGCCGCCGCAGGCGCCCGCGACCCCGCCGCGCCGGGCCTGGCTCATCCTGCTGGCCGTGCTGGCAGCGAACTACCTGCTGGCGCGGCTGATTTTCCCGGGGGGCGACCTTCCCGCCACCGTGCCCTACACCGAGTTCCGCCAGCAGGTGGCCAAAGGCAATGTGGCCTCCATCTACAGCCGTGGTGTCAGCATCGAGGGCCGCTTCGTGGCGCCCATCACCTGGCCGCCGCCGCCGGCCGATGGGGCGGCCAGCCCAGCCGGCCCGCTGCCTGCCAAGCCGCGTTCGGTGACCCACTTCGACACCACGCTGCCGGCTTTTGTCGACCCGGGGCTGGAAAACTTCCTGATTGAGCACAAGGTCGAAATCAGCGCGATCCCGCTGCAGACCGTGGGTGGCCTGTCCACACTGCTCTACGGTTTCGGGCCGGCACTGCTGATCATCGGCTTTTATGTCTGGATGTTCCGGCGTGCCGCCAAGGGTGGCGGTGGCCTGATGGGCGGCGGACTGTTCGGCCTGGGCAGCAGCAAGGCGCGGCGTTACGACCAGGACACGGCGAACAAGGTCACCTTCGCCGACGTGGCCGGCATCGACGAAGCTGAAAACGAGTTGGTCGAGGTTGTCGATTTCCTGAAGTCACCCGCCAAATACACCCGCCTGGGCGGCAGTGCGCCCAAGGGCGTGTTGCTGGTGGGCGCACCCGGCACCGGCAAGACGCTGCTGGCCCGGGCGGTGGCCGGGGAGGCCGGCGTGCCTTTCTTCTCTATGAGCGGCTCCGAGTTTGTCGAAATGATCGTCGGTGTCGGCGCGGCGCGGGTGCGCGACCTGTTCAGGCAGGCGCGTGAGAACGCGCCTGCGATCATCTTCATCGACGAGATCGACTCGATAGGCCGGGCGCGTGGGCAGATTGCGATCGGCGGCGCGAGCGAGCAGGAGCAGACGCTCAACCAGGTCCTCGCCGAGATGGACGGCTTCTCGGGCCAGGAGGGTGTGATCGTGCTGGCCGCCACCAACCAGCCCGACGTGCTGGACCGCGCGCTGCTGCGGCCCGGTCGCTTCGACCGGCGCGTCGTTGTCAACCTGCCGGACAAGACCGGCCGCGAAGCCATCCTCAAGGTGCACACGCGCAAGGTGCCGCTGGCGGCCGATGTGGACCTGACCGATGTGGCGGCCTCCACCCCGGGCCTGGCCGGCGCCGACCTGAAGAACCTCGTCAACGAGGCGGCGCTGCTGGCGGCGCGGCGCGGGCAGGACAGCGTGACGCAAAAAGACATCCTCGACGCGCTGGAGAAAATCGTGCTCGGTCCGGAGCGGCCGCTGCTGCTGAGTGCCGATGACCGCCAGCGCATCGCCTACCACGAGAGCGGCCACGCCATCCTGGGCCTGGTCGTGCCCGGCTCCGACCCGGTGCAGCGCGTCAGCATCGTGCCGCGCGGCCAGACGCTGGGCGTGACCTACCAGCGACCGCAAACCGACCGCTACAACTATCCCGAGGCCTACATGCGCGCCCGCATCGTCGGCATGCTGGGCGGGCGCGCCGCCGAAGAGCTGGTTTATGGCACCCGCACCACCGGTGCCGAAAGCGACATCGAACAGGTGAGCCAGATCGCGCGCAACATGGTCACGCGCTGGGGCATGAGCGACGAGCTCGGCATGGTGCAACTGGCCCCGCGCGAGAACCGCTACCTGGGCATCACCGGCAGCTTCGGAGGTGACAAGCCCTTCAGCGAAGCCACGGCGCAGCGCATCGACAGCGAGGTGCAACGCATCATCAACGAATGCCAGGACGAAGCCAGGCGCCTGCTGGCCCAGCATCGCCCGCAACTCGACGCCTTGGTCGCCGCGCTGCTGGAGCACGAGACGCTGGGCCAGGAGGAAATTCTCAAAGTCACCGGCCTGCCGCCGGCACCTGAACTGGAGAACCGGCCGCTGGCGCCTGTTGCGCCGCTGCCATGACTTTGGGTAGTCCAGGTTCGAGGGCTTTGTTCGAGCCTCAACTGGGGATGCGTTTCTTTCGAGAGCAGGCTAACGTGAGGGTCTCTTGAGTAAATGAGCGACCGCAGCGACTTTGACCATGCCGGAAATGCACTAGCTCATTGAGCTTTAACGAGTTTTCTCAGAGGGATGGTCATCTTCTCTGAATGGTATTCCGAAGCAGCATTGGCCATCTCACGACGCCTGGAAGGCGGATCAGCCAGCCAGTAGCCATCGGTATGTATCGATGGCCAGCATTCGACTAGCGATAGCCAGGAGGTGATCGCGCCCGTGGCCGGCAAGTACGCCGCAATCGAGATCAACATCTAGCGTGTCCACGCGAAAGGCCATGGGAGCTCGCCCAGGCGCAATGATGCCGATCAGAGTCCGCCGCGATCGCGCGGCATTGAAGCAGCTATCTCTGTCGTCGGTATTGGATGTAGGCGTGAAGGTGGAGGGCCGAAGCCTAGGTTCAAAAGCCCCACCAGGCACAGTGCCCCACTGGTTGATTATCCCGCACTGCCAGCCACCTCTCAACGAAGGCTGACTGCGGCATCAGGAATCGCTTCTAGATGCGCTTCCGGAGAAAACAGCCACGAACCTGAAGCGGCTCGCTACCCACGGTGTAGACAGCAGCTCGCAGGCCGTCACACCGCGCATCTACCGGCTCGCCTTCGTCAAGGGCAAGACAGCGCTGGACTTCACCGTCATCGGCACCGATGGCGGCCTGATCGAACGGCCGGAAACGGTGAGCGAAGCCTTTCTCGCGCCGGGCGAGCGCCTCGATGTGCTGTTCGACGCGGGCCA
>NZ_NBZV01000018.1 GCF_002379095.1 Polaromonas sp. AER18D-145 | reverse complement strand
GTGGGCGGCAGCATCAGGTTTTCCTCGGCGGTCAGGCTGGCGAAGATGCCGCGTTCTTCGGGGCAGTAACCCACGCCCATGTGCGCCACCTTGTGCGGCGCCAGCTTGATGGTTTCTTCACCGTTGATGCGGATCGAGCCCTTGCGCGAGCCGGTCAGGCCGACGATGGCGCGCATGGTCGTGGTGCGCCCGGCGCCGTTGCGTCCCAGCAAGGTCACCACCTCGCCCTGGTGCACCGTGAGGTTCACGCCGTGCAGGATGTGCGACTCGCCGTACCAGGCGTGCAGATCCTCGATGCGGAGCAGCTCTTTAGTCATGCGGGCCTCCGTGTGGCACCGATGGAGACAGGCACAGGGGCGCATTTTTTCGCCGGACCGTCCCAAGGGAAATTAGCCCCCTTGGGGAGCAGTGCACGACAAGAAGTGAAAAGCGTGGGGGCCAACATCTAGTGTGCTCCCTGCAGTTCGGTGCTCGCGGCACCCATGTAGGCTTCGATGACCAGCGGATTGCTGGAAACCTCGGCATACGGGCCGTCGGCAATGATGGCGCCGCGCTGCAGCACCGTGATGCGGTCGGCAATCGACGAGACCACGTTCATGTTGTGCTCCACCATCAGGATGGTGCGCCCGGCGGAGACCTTCTTGATCAGCTGCGTCACCCGGTCCACGTCTTCGTGGCCCATGCCCTGTGTGGGTTCGTCCAGCAGCATCAGCTCGGGTTCGAGCGCCAGCGTGGTGGCCAGCTCCAGCGCGCGCTTGCGGCCGTAGGGCAGGTTGACGGTCATCTCGTCGGCGAAGTCCTGCAGGTCCACCTCGGCCAGCAACTCGCGGGCGCGTTCGTGCAGGTGAAACAGCGTGCTTTCGGACTTCCAGAAGTGAAACGAGGTGCCCAGATTGCGCTGCAGGGCGGCCCGTACATTTTCCAGCACCGTCATGTGCGGAAAGACCGCCGAGATCTGGAATGAACGGACAATGCCGCGCCGCGCGGTTTGCGCCGGCTTTTCGGTCGTGATGTCGTTGCCGTTGAACAGGATGGTGCCGGTGGTCGGGTGCAGAAATTTGGTCAGCAGGTTGAAGAAGGTGGTTTTGCCGGCGCCGTTCGGGCCGATCAGCGCGTGGATGTGGCCGCGCTGAACTTTCAGGTTCACTTGGTTGACGGCCACGAATCCCTTGAATTCCTTGGTCAGGTTCTTCGTCTTCAAGATGACATTGGTCATCGGATCTCCATTATTTTTTTGTCGGTTTTAGGTTCGTATACTTATTCGAAGTCCAGTCGATGTCCCGGTTTGGTTGGCGATCAATATCGCTACTTCGAATAGGTTTGCATTCGTAGAAGCAACAAGCGTGCCGGTGCATCAAGTGGATCAAAGGACTGGGGAAACCTGATGAACTCGATGAGGTTTCCGGAATCAGTTGGTTTTGTGACTTCTTTACAGGCACTCACCGCAGTCAGTTTGTATTCAATAAGAACACTCGGAAGCATGGGTGTAGGCGCTGCTTGTTCATATGGTTTTCCCTGGGCGGATGATTGGAACGCATGCGCATGATTTCGCGTGGTGCATCAACAAACGCTCAGAAAAAACCTGATATCAAATTTGAGAGGCGTCGAAATTGCTCATGTTGCCAGCGGGCGTACCAAACGAAATTCCGATCGCATCGAAAACTTGACGACAGCTTTTAACATTGATCGGCAAGCGTTTCGTGTTTGCCTCGTGAATGGAGGAGGTGTCTTTTGTGGATGCGCATTGCGACGCAAGGTCGACATTTCTTGGCGAATCAAAAGGAAATCAGCTTTTTTTGCATGGAATGGAACTTGCGTAACATCACGGTCAGCATCGAAATGTCTATTCCAGAAGGAGCAGCGTCATCGATGCGGATTGAGGAGGCGGAAAAGCAGGAGCACGAAAAAATGAATGAATGTCCTTGGCGAAAAACCGGTGAGGCCATCACGTATCGTGCTGTTCATTTATTGCAAGCCTCTGCCGCCGGGCAGTCGTATCTATCTATAACTGGAGAACAAATGAAGCACATACTAAGTACAGCCATCGTTGCGGCGGCATCGGCGGTATCGTTGCCGGCGGCGGCGCAGATCTCGGACGATGTGGTGAAGATCGGCGTCATTGTGGACCAGACCGGGGTGTATTCCGCCAACGGCGGCCCCGGCGCGATTCGGGCGGTAGAAATGGCGATCAAGGATTTCGGCGGCAAGGTCAATGGCAAGCCCATCGAACTGGTGTCGGCAGACTACCAGAACAAGGTCGACATCGCTTTATCCAAAACCAGGGAATGGATTGACCGCGACAAGGTTGACATGATCATCGAATCCACCGACTCTGCCGCGGCTATTGCCATGCAAAAGCTGGGCGCGGACAAGAAACGGATCATGATTTTCGCGGGATCGGCCAGCACCGCTCTGACCAATAAGGAATGCTCACCTTACGGTATTCATTACGTCTACGACACCTATGCACTGGCCACCGGCACCGGGCGCGCGGTCATGCAGCAAGGCGGTGATACCTGGTACTTTCTGACGGCTGATTATGCTTTTGGCAGCTCGCTCGAAAAGGACACCACCGCCGTCATCCGCGAAATGGGCGGCAAGGTGCTGGGCACCGTCAAGCACCCGCTCAGCGCCTCCGACTTCTCCTCGTTCCTGCTTCAGGCGCAAGCCTCGAAGGCCAAGGTGGTCGGGCTGGCCAATGCCGGCCGGGACACCCAGAATTCGGTGCGCCAAGCCGCCGAATTTGGCCTGACCAAGGGCGGACAGAAGCTGGCGACCTTGCTGCTGTTCGACACCGACATCAAAGGAATGGGACTGCAGGTCGCGCAAGGGCTGTTGTTTACCACTGGCTATTACTGGGATCGGAACGACGAAACGCGGGCCTGGTCCAAGCGTTTCTACGACATCCACAAGGCTATGCCGACCATGATTCAGGCTGGCGCCTACTCGGCGACAATGCACTATCTGAAGGCGGTACAGGCCGGCGATACGGATAATGCCGACACGGTGATGAAAAAAATGAAAGACACCGAGATCAATGACTTCTTCGCCAAAGGTGGAAAAATTCGCGCTAACGGCCGTATGGTGCATGAGATGTACCTGGCGGAAGCGAAGAAGCCGTCGGAATCGAAAGGGGAGTGGGACATCGTCACCATCAAGCAAACCATCCCCGGCGACCAGGCCTATCAGCCCTTGAGCGAAAGCACTTGTCCGCTGATCAAGCGATAAGGAAACCAGGAGGCGAAGCTACCACGTCATATGGCGTCGCTTCCTGTCGGTGACCGCATGGGGCCAAGCCTGTTGCCCGCCAACAGGCTTTCTGCGTCGTGATCCATTCACCGGGCGTTCGGTGGATTTTTCGCGGGCGGGGACCTTTTCATTTGCGAGTAGTCAGGGTAATCCTGTTGCAATCGAAGGTGTGGCGAGGTACGGCGTCAATTTTTTGTTGAACCATGAATTGTGAGGGATGCATGACATCACTTCCTGATGGGTGCCCGGACGTGCCGGGCGTGCTCCTGATCTTGAATGATGTGCTGAAAGGCATGGAGCTTGAATTCAATCGCTGGTACCAGCAGCAGCATATTCCCGAACGGCTTGCGATCGCCGGATTTAATGCGGCGCGACGTTATCAGGCCTTGGGGGCGCAACCTGCTTACATGGCCGTCTATGAGTGCAGCTCAATCGAGGTGCTGCAGTCGCCGGCGTATCAGGAGTGTCTTGCCAATCCCACCGATTGGACCAAAAAGATCATGCCGAATTTTCGCAGCACGTTGCGATCCGCTTGTCGCGAAACCTGGTCGATTGGAGAGGGAGCGGGGGGCACTGCCATTGTGGTCCAGTGCAAGCCGATTCACGGGAGAGAAAACGACGCCCGCTTCTTTGTCAAACATCATCTTGGACCGCGCCTGATGGAGTCCGATTGCCTGGTGCGTATGGCGCTGTGGGAGTCGGATGAAGCGATTACAGGCGATGCCAGCCCCGAAATGGGGTTGCGAGGTGTGCGCGATAATCACGTTCATTGGGTACTGTTCATAGAGAACTATGATCTTGCACAATCGGCGTTGGCGCTGCACAAGCAGTGGCTAACGGGAGAGTGCGCGGAAAATGGACTATTGATCGGTTCGTGGGCGAGATACCAGTTGATTTGCAGGCGCGCCGCGCAATGAGTCCATCCTATGGATCGGGCCACATTCCCCGCTCTTCTGCCGTCTGGTAGTTGACACAACAAGCCACATACCAGTCCTGCTCATCGGCAGGATCAGGCCGCCGGCAGCTTTTTATACAAATAAGCCCGTGAAATGCCCAGCTCCTCGGCGACCTTTTTCTTGTTGCCGCGATGCTTTGCCATCGCCGCGCTGATCATCGCCTTTTCCATATCCTCGACGGCATCCCGGATTTTTCCTCCGGGAGGCAGGATCGCCGATGGCATCAGCTGCCTGGATTCGTTCGGAAGGTCCTTTTGTGCGGCTGCCGCGGACAGCGGTCGAAAGTCTTCGATCGTGATCTCCTGACCATCACAGAAAATCGCCGCCTTTTCCACTTCATGCAGCAATTGCCGCACATTGCCCGGCCACGATAACTCGCGCAGGTAACCGTAGACCTTGGGGTCGACCCGATTAACGGAAATACGCTGGCGGGCAGCAAAGGCGGCTAAAAAATTCTCCACCAGATCGGGGATATCTTCCAGCCTCTCGTGCAGACTAGGCATGCGTATAGTGACCCCGCTGATGCGGTAATACAGATCCAGGCGGAATTCGCGAGCGTTGATCATTCCCTGAAAGTCCCGGTTGCTCGCGCAAATCAGCCGGAAATCCGAATGGCGGGGGCGGTCGCCGCCGACCCGTTCAAACATTCCGTCTTCCAGTACCCGCAGCAGCTTGACCTGAATTTCGGGTGGCATGTCGCCGATCTCGTCGAAAAACAGCGAGCTTTTGTCCGCCAGTTCGAACTTGCCCTTGCGCCCCTTCTTTTCCGCTCCGGTAAATGCGCCCGCTTCGTAACCGAACAGTTCGCTTTCCACCAGTCCGCTAGGCAACGCGGCGGCATTGACGAAGACCATCTGATTCTCGTTGCGTGAACTCAATCCGTGCATGGCATGCGCCGCCAGCTCCTTGCCGGTGCCGCTTTCACCGATAATCAATACTGGCACATGAAGAGGCGCGACTTTCACGATATCGGCCTTCAACTGCCGGATGGCATCGCTTTTTCCCACCATCTGCTCCAGGCTATAGGAACGCCGCTTCAAGCCTGATAGCTCGCGTCGATAAAATTCCACTTCGGTTCGAAGCTTCGTTACCTCGCTACTGAGTTCACGCACCGTTTCAGGCCCCTTGAACATGACTCGGCCGATAGCGCCCACTATTTTTCCGTTGTCCATGATCGGGATGCGCGCGACGACGCGCGTTACGCCGCCCATCTCCTGCAGTTTGCCGATTTCGGCCTTGCCGGTACGAACCACTTCGTGCAGATTTGTGTTTTCAATGACATCGGTAACGTGCTTGCCGATTCCCTCGCCACGCTTTATGCCGAAGAATGCCTCGTGTACCGGCGGCACGAATTTGATGCGCGCCTGATCATCCACGACGACCATCGACTCGTATGGGCTGTTGATGAAGTAGCTAAAGATGGCGTGGGCAAAGTCGACGCTCGCAATGAAGTCAAACAGCGACGGTTCGCCGGTTGCGGAATGAATAAAAAACACGATCGCATCGGGCGTTACGCGAAAAATTGCGAGCAGGCGCAAATGTCCTTCGAGCGCCACAAACCCGGTAACCTGTTGCCGTTTTTTCGGGAGTCCCTGAAGGAGTTTTTTCTGGATGGCAGGGTCGCTCGCGAAGCCGGTCGCACACAATATTGTTCCTTGCGGGTTGGCGACCAGGACGCCAAATACGGGCATTTCTCGGTTATTCATTCACTCTTTCCAAAAAAATCGAGGCTCAAGCACTCAACAGACACTTTCACGCCCTGGCGTGGTCTGGCGATTTAAAGCCTGCAGGGCCACAGTGGGTTGAGTGTATTGCGGTTGAGTGATGGGACGAGTGGATCAGGCATTCGCGGCAAACATCAAGGGGCAACGGCGCCCAGCGCCTTTCTAATGCGGCCATTGATCTGGCCAGCAATCGCATCGAGCTCCTGATAGAAGCCCCAAGGATCTGGAGATTATGTCTTATGTCTGTTCGGAATCAAATATTTTGTATTTCAAAAAGACACTTTTGTTATGGATGGAGACGCACGAATAGTCACTTGATGACACAAGTGCAATTCACACGGCTGGCGCTTCTGTTCCTTGCGGATGGTGTTGGGTGCCCGCTATCCCTTGCAGGGCTTGTGATGCATGCTCATTCTTGAGCTTTCAACCGGTGCATCGGCTTGCTTCGCCCCTTTTTCCACGGTAGTCGGCAACGACTGAAAATTGATGGCTCGGATGTTGCTTTATCAATAGCCTAAGACTTACCTCTGGACGCTTTTTTTAACCATGCTGCCTGCTGACAAACTGCCAACGCCAGACCCCGGAAATACACTGAGCATGCTGAGCGGCATACGCATACTCGATCTCACCACATCCATTGCCGGGCCCTACGCAACCCTGTTGCTGGCTGACATGGGGGCTTCGATCGTCAAGGTTGAAAGGCCGGGACGCGGCGATGATGCGCGCGCCTGGGGCCCTCCCTTTCTTGATGGCGAGTCGCTGTGGTTCTTGAGCGTCAACCGCAACAAGCAAAGTATTGCGCTGGATTATTCCAATCCAGCGGGCCTGAATGCGTTGCATGCGTTGGTAAAAGAGGCGGATGTCATCATCGTCAATCAGGTTGCGCGCAGTCAAAAAAAGCTCGGCATTGATTGTGCGACGCTGAGGGCGATCAATTCGAGGTTGATCCATGTATCGATTACCGGGTTTGGCCTGACCGGCTCAAACAGCGACCAGCCCTGCTATGACTTGATCGCGGAAGGGTATAGCGGCGTCATGGATCTCACGGGGGAAGCATGCCATGGACCGCAAAAGGTCGGAACACCGGCGGCGGACCTTCTGGCCGGCTCGGACGCGGCGCTGGCGACTTTGGCCGCACTGGTCGGCCGAGGGCAAACCGGCCTGGGGCAGTCGATCGACGTGTCAATGGTGGAGAGCATGACGCGATTCATGACGCCCAGGATCGTCCCTTATCTCGGTTCGGGGGAATTGCCCATTCGCTCCGGTGGTAAAGACAGCGTTATCGCGATTTATCAGCTCTTTGATACGGCTGATCGACCCATTGTTCTGGGTTTGGGCAACGATGGCATCTGGAGCCGCTTTTGCCAGACTATCGGACGCCCGGACATGGCCGATAAGCCCGGTTACGCGGATAACGCCGGACGACGCGCGGCGCGAAAAGAAATCGTAGTGGAGATCCAGGCAACTCTGATCCGGCATGGCCGCGAGCACTGGCTTGCATTATTCGCCGAAGCGCGTATACCCGCCGGACCGATCAACAGTCTGGACGAGGTCATCCGGGATCGGACGCTTTCCGAGCGCGGCCTGTTCTATTCGGTACAGCGGGGGAGCGTGTCCATTCCGCAGGTTGGTCTCGGCATTCAGTTTGACGGGAATAATCGAACATTCCGCAAAGCCCCGCCGCGACTTGGCGAAGATACCCAAGCCGTATTCGATTCCTGGCTGGGCTGGGGAGATGAGCAACTATCGGCGCTCGACGCGGCAGGTGTCCTGTAAGCGGCGCCTGCGCGACGCGCACCCTATCATTCAAGGAGAATTTCCCATGACCCAAAAATTTGAAACCATCATTTACGCTGAAGAGGGCCCGATCGGAACGATCACACTGAACCGTCCAAACAACGGCAATATGTTCAATGTGCAGATGTGCCATGAAATTCGTGATTGCATCAACGAAATCCGGCGTGAAACACGCACCCGCGTGATCGTCATCACCGGTGCTGGGGATCGCTTCTTCTGCATTGGCGGTGAGAAAACCGGCATGGAAGATACCCTGCTGTACGCGGGTGTGCTGCCGGTCCTGGACATGTACGAAAGCATCGACCGCCTCCAGAAACCGGTCATCGCGTCGGTCAACGGCTTCGCCGTCGGCGGCGGTAATGTGCTGCAGGTGGTCTGCGATCTGACGATCGCCAAGGAAAGCGCGGTCTTTCGTCAGGTCGGTCCGATGATGGGCAGCTTTGACGCCGGCTATGGCACCTGGTATCTGGAAGACCTGGTCGGCAAGAAGAGGGCAAAGGAAATCTGGTACATGAATCCGAAGATGAGTGCCGCCGAAGCGCTTGCCATCGGGCTGATCAACAAAGTCGTGCCAGATGACCAATTGATCTCGGCCACGCGCGCGATGGCGCTCGAAATCGCCGAACGCGGTTCGTTCGCACTGGCTTCGATCAAGGCTGCGTTCAATGCCCGCCACGGTGGCGTCGGCGGTCTGTCGCGCATGGCGCATGATCTGCTATTGCGACAAAATCTTGAAACCCAGGAATCCAGGGAGCTGTCGAAGTCCTTCGCGGAAAAACGCAAACCGGACGCGTCCAAGTTCGGACACTAACCGGATTCGCATCAATGAGTTCCGTTCTTACCCTGCTGGATCCGAAACAGGCGCGGCGATACTACGCGGACGGCATCTGGCAGGAGCACACTTTGTATTCGCTTCTGAGGCAGCATGCCGCGAGTCGTCCGGATGCCTTCGCGCTGCGCGACAGTATTCATCGGCTCACATGGGCGCAGGCGCTCGAATGGGTCGACGCCGTGGCGGCTGATCTCGAACAGGCCGGGCTGCGCAAGGGATCCCGGGTATCGGTCTGGTTGCCGAACCGGATCGAATCAATTCTGGTGTTCTTGGCCTGTTCACGCAACGGCTACATCTGCAATCCTTCGCTGCACCAGAATTACACGGCTGCGGAAATTACCCTGCTCCTTGATCGCATCGGATGCGAAGCTTTTTTTGGACAGAAGGGGTATGGCGCCGATGGCCATCGCAGCGGCATTGTGGAGCAGATTGGCGCGGTCGGCACATTGCGACGCAGCTACTGGCTCGATGCGAAACGCTCGCCGGCAAAAAATCCTGACGGCTTTCCGGCCTGCGACGGCAGAAAGCCGGACTGTGCGCCTGATGCCAACCCGGACAAGATCGTCTATCTCGCGTTCACTTCCGGTACCACGGGTGAGCCCAAAGCGGTCATGCATAGCGATAACACCTTGCTGGCCAATGGCCGTGCCATGGTCAAGGATTGGGGGCACAACGAAAAAATCGTGTTGCTGACGCTCAGCCCCATCAGTCACCACATCGGCACGGTGGCGCTGGAGCAGATGCTGGCGGCCGGTTTCGAGCTGGTGGTCAACGATTTGCCGCCCGGCCTCAAACCGGTTGACTGGATCCTGCAAGCCGGCGCCACTTACGTCATGGGCGTGCCAACCCATGCGATGGACATTCTTGCCGAGATGGAGCGGCGTGAGATGAACCGGCTTGGCCGTGTGAAGGTCTTCTACATGGCTGGGGCGGCGATACCGCGTGAAACCGCGCAGGCCTTTCTGAATCGCGGCATCCTGCCGCAAAATGTGTACGGCATGACCGAAAACGGATCGCATCAATACACGTTGCCAACTGACGATGCCGATACCATCGTCGGCACCTGCGGCCGGGCATGCGACGCTTATGAGATAAAAATCTGGAATCAGGAGAACCCTGACATTGAAGCGGCTCCTGGCGAGATCGGTGAAATTGCCGGTCGCGGTGGCTGCCTGATGCTCGGCTACTTCAATAACCAGAGCGCGACTGAAAAATCCTTCAACATCCATGGCTGGTTTCTGAGCGGGGACCTGGGCGTGCTCGATGCCAAGGGCTGCCTGACGATCATGGGGCGGAAAAAAGACCTGATCATTCGCGGTGGCCACAACATCCATCCTTCCACCATCGAAAACCTGGCGGTGACCCACCCCGCCGTATTGAAGGCGGCGGCATTCCCGATCGCGGATGAACGCCTTGGTGAAAAGGTTTGCCTGGCGGTGATTGCCAGCCATGGCGGGCCCGCGCCCGATGACATGCTGCAGCATTTGTTTGACGCGGGTTTGTCCAGGTTCGACATGCCCGAGTACTACATCGCTCTCGATGAATTCCCGCTGACACCCAGCGGGAAAATCCTCAAGCGCGAGTTGGTCGAATGGGCGAAACAAGGGCGTATCCGTCCGGTGCCGGTGCGCTGGAGCAGTGCCGGCCAACAAACATTGAAAGAAGTGAGCTGACCATGCCGATTACTTTGTCCTACCGTGAAGAATTTGCGGTCCTCACGATTGATCGGCAGGAAGCGCTGAATGCCTTGAGTTTTTCACTGATCGGCGACATTGCAGCATGCATCGAACAGGTTGCCAGATCGAGTGCGCGCGCATTGCTGGTGACCGGCGCCGGGCCAAAGGCATTTTGCGCTGGCGCAGACATCACCGAGTTGCTGGGGCAGGCGCCCGAGGTGCATAAACGCGGCGTTGAATTGGGTCAGCAGGTGTTTTCCAGGCTGGGCACGTTACCGATACCGTCTGTGGCCATCATCAACGGCTTCGCCTTTGGCGGTGGCCTCGAACTGGCCTTGTCATGCACTTTCAGGCTCGCCACGGCCAACGCCAAAATGGGCCTGCCAGAAATAAAGCTCGGCCTGATCCCGGGCTACGGTGGCACTCAACGGTTGTCACGATTGATCGGCGAGGCGCGCGCCATGGAACTGATCCTGAGCGGCCGCACGGTCAAATCGGACGAGGCGCTGCAACTGGGTCTGGTCAATCGCCTGCTCGAAGGCGATCCGATGGACGGCGGTATCGCCTTCGCACGCGAATTCACTTGCCACAGCCTGGCCTCCCTGCGCTGTGCGCGCAGCGCGATACAGCGCTCGTTGCAGACGACACTCGCCGAAGGCCTGAAGATCGAGGCCGATCAGTCGACCCTTGCCTATCAGACGGCCGACGCGGCCGAGGGCATGGCCGCTTTCCTGGAAAAACGAAAACCGGTCTTTACCGACAGGTGACAGCATGACCATGACAGGAACCATCATCGTGACCGGCGCGAGCCGGGGGATCGGCGCAGCGATCGCGCTATCGCTGGCGGAGCAGGGCTATACCGTGGCCTGTCTGTCACGCAAAGGCGAACTGCCTTCCGTGCCAGGCGCGGCTACCGCCTCGCTTGGGCGTTGCGTGGCCTTTGCCGCCGACGTCACGCACAGTGGCAGCCTGCGCGACACGTTTGCCAAGGTTGCCCAATTGGGTTTGCCGATTGTCGGCCTGGTCAATAACGCGGGAATCCACCTCGAGGGGCCGAGCGATACCTTCGCGCAGAGTGACTACGACACCGTGTTTGCTACCAACGCAACCTCGGTATTCGTCAGCTGCCAGCATATCTACCCCCACCTGGTCGCGGCAGGCGGCGGCCTGATCGTCAACATTGGGTCTTTTTTCGACAAGCTGGGTGTGAAGCGAAATCTGGCGTATTGCGCGTCGAAGGCGGCGGTCGGGGCGATCACGCGCTGTCTGGCGGTCGAGTGGGCAGGCAAGGGCATTCGGGTGATGGACGTTGCGCCGGGTTACATCACGACCGATCTGAATCGCAGCGTGATGGAAGCGGGCCCGTTGCGCGCCTATCTGGAAAAGCGCATTCCGGGCCGTGAACCAGGCACCTCGGACGATGTCGCCCGGCTGGTGCGGGGATTGTTCCTGATCGATTCGGCCTTCCTGTCCGGTGAAACCATTTACATCGACGGCGCGCAGGGCATTGCGCACTGACCATTTCCCTGATCAAAGAGGTACACAGTTGAACATTTTTGAGCGGCTTGACTCAGCCATCGAATTATCGGAAGACGAAGCGATGTTGCTCGATAGTGTCCGCACGCTGGCGCGCGGCGAATTCACGCAACGGGCGGCGCATTACGACAAGAGCGGCGAGTTTCCATGGGACAACATCAAGGCCATCAACAACCTTGGCCTGAATGCGATGTTCATTCCCGAGGAATATGGCGGTGCGCAGCTTTCCTACACCGCCTATCTGGAGTGCGTCCGCGAAATCAGCAAAGCATGCGCGTCAACCGGGATCATTTGGGCCACCAATTTTCACGCGATCAAACCGGTCGTCGACTTCGGCAACGAAGAGCAAAAAAACCGGCTGCTGCCGCGCATAGCGCAAGGCGGCCTGGTCTCGCTCGCCATCACAGAGCCCGATGCGGGATCGGATGCAACCGGCATGCGCACACGCTTTACGCCGGACGGCGACGACATCGTCATCCATGGCGGCAAGACATTCATTACCAACGGCGATGTCGCCGACCTGTACGTGTTGTTCGGAAAGTGGAGCGAGATCGACGATCCCAAGAAAGCGATTTCAGTGGTGGTTCTTGAGAAGGACACGCCCGGCTTGTCGGTGGTCCGCAAGGAAGACAAGATGGGCCACCGGGCATCGAGTACGGCGACCATTTCGTTCGACAATTGCCGCGTGCCACGCGCCAATCTTCTGGGGATGCCCGGCGCCGGACTGGAAATCCTGTTTTCGTCGTTGAACAAGTCGCGTCCCAGCGTGGCGGCGCACGCGCTGGGCATTGCCCGTGCCTCGTTCGAAGACGGTGTCGCGTACATCAACGAGCGCAGGCAATCCGGGCGCAAGATCATCGAGTTCCAGGGCATTCAGTTCATGCTGGCGGACATGGCGGCCGACCTCGCGATGTGCGAAGCCTGGCTGTGGCGCCTCGCCAAACTGATCGATGGCGGCGGGACCGATTTCGGCATCGAGGCTTCTATTCTGAAGATGCGCGCCTCGGATATCGCGATGCGCATCGCCACCGACGTGGTGCAACTGTTCGGCGGCTATGGCTATTGCAGCGACTTCCGGGTTGAGCGGCTGATGCGGGATGCCAAGATCACGCAGATATGGGAAGGCACCAACCAGGTCCATCGCCAGCTCATCGGCCGCAGTTTTTTAACCAAGTGAGGTATTCATGAGTGACATCAAGACCATCGGTGTGGCCGGCTGCGGCACCATGGGGTCGGGCATCGCCATCGTCGCCGCGCGCGCGGGCTTTCGCACCATCGTCTATGACACGCGGCAAGATGCGCTGGACCGGGCACGCAAGCAGACCGAGGGCTTCTTTGCCAAATCGGTGCAGCGCGGCAAACTGACCGAACAGCAGGTCGAGGGAATCATGCGCAATCTGATCGGGACCACCGAGCTGGCCGACATGGCCGGGTGCGACCTGATCATCGACGCCGTGTTTGAAGACTTGCGCGTCAAACACGACCTGTTTGGCAAACTGAACGAGATATGCCCGGCGCACACGATTTTCGCCTCCAACACATCGACGCTGTCGATTACCGAAATCGCGGCCGGATCCCATCGCGACGATCATTTCGTCGGCATGCATTTCTGTCTGCCGGCGCAACTGATGAAGCTGGTTGAGATGTCGCCCGGCATCAACACGTCCGAAGAGACGTTCAAAAAAGCATGGGCTGCCTGCGAAGCAATGGGGCAGCGCCCGGTGAAAACCAAGGACAACCCCGGCTTCATTCTCAATTATTTCCTGGTGCCGTACAACAATGATGCCATTCGCCTGGTCGAAGCGGGTGTCGCGTCGCCCGCTGATATTGATCTGGCGATCAAGGAAGGGCTTGGCTATCCGATGGGGCCGCTCGAACTGCTCGATCTGATCGGCCTGGACACCCAACTCCTGCTGTGCGAAGCGCTGCACGGCGTGACCCATGAACCACGCGCCGCTTGCCCACCCTTGGTCAAGCGCATGATTGCCGCCGGCCATCTTGGACGCAAATCGGGACGCGGGTTTTATACCTATAAAGACAATGCCATGTTTGGGGGCTAAGCGATGAACTATATGATTATCGATACCGGGAGCAGCCACTCTTTCCCAAACCGCCATTCACTGCTGGACGGCAAGTCGGCGGATGGCGAAGTGATCATCGTGCTCGGCACCGGGCAAGCCGAAGCGCTGGAAAAAATCCAGGGTCGTGATGCCACGGCCGCCATCCTGATTGAGTTGGGCACCGAATCACTTGGCGCCTATACCGGCGAAAGCCGCGGCACCGAAGGCTCGAATGTGCTTGGATTCGCCCGCTTCAGGCTGGGGGACGGCGAGCCTTCGAACCTGATTGAACTGGTGCGGCAGCCGAATACGCCGCAAGCCGCGATCAGCGCGGCCAGACAGGTGCTCGAAGGTGCCGGCTTCAAAGTGGCGGTTTGCTTTGATTTCCAGGGGCGCATCATCGATCGGCTGGTTCGCCCATACTACAACGCCGCTTTGCGCCGACTGGACGAAGGCCTGGCCAGCGCGGACGACATGGATCTGACCTTGCGCCTCGGTCTCGGTTATCCGGAAGGCCCGATCGCGCTGCTTGAGCGGACCGGGCTGGAGCATCATTTTGATGTGACGCAGGATTTGTTTGAAGCCTTTGGTGAGGCACCCTACGCCCCGGCGCGCCGGGCCCGCGTGGCCAAAGTCCGCGTCCAGAAAAGAGGCGGCTGACATGATGCGTCCGCTGGAGGGGATCCGAGTCCTGGATTTCAGCACACTGCTGCCGGGACCCATGGCAACGCTGGTGCTGGCCGAGGCCGGCGCTGAAGTGATCAAGATCGAGCGCCCGGGCCGCGGCGACGAAATGCGCAGTTATGCGCCCCGCTTCGGCGTGGACAGCGTCAATTTCGGATTGCTCAATCGCGGCAAGCGCAGCATCGCGATCGACCTGAAAGAAGCAGACGCGCCGGACCGGCTGCGCCCCTTGATCGAGAGTGCGGACATTGTGGTCGAGCAGTTCCGGCCGGGCGTGATGGACCGGCTTGGTCTGGGCTACGAAGCGCTGTCCGCGATCAACGACCGGATCATCTATTGCGCCATCACCGGCTATGGGCAGTCCGGTCCGCGTGCGAATGTCGCGGCGCACGATCTCAATTATGTGGCGGAGGCCGGCATGCTCGGCCTGTCGGCGGGCGCCGACGGCGCGCCAGTGTTGCCGCCGGCGCTGATTGCGGATATTGCGGGCGGCACCTATCCCGCAATCGTCAACATCCTGCTGGCACTGCGCCAGCGGGACCGCAGCGGCAAGGGCTGCAAGCTCGACATCGCGATGGCGGACAACCTGTTCACCTTCTTGTACTGGGCCATCGGCAATGGCCAGGTGGCGGGGCAGTGGCCGGCGCCTGGCGGCGAACTGGTGACCGGCGGATCGCCGCGCTATCAGATCTACCGCACCCGGGACGACAAGTTCATCGCGGCAGCCCCGCTCGAAGACAGGTTCTGGATCAATTTCATCGATGCGATTGGCGCGCCGAAAGAACTGCTGGACGACAGCCAGGCTCCGGACACGGTCAAGGCGCACATTCAGCAGATCCTGGCCGCGCAGACCGCCGAACATTGGGTCGCCTGTTTCAAGGGCAAGGACGTTTGTTGCGCGGTGGTCGCCTCCATGAAAGAGGCGGTGGATGATCCGCACTTCCATGCCCGAGGCATTTTTTCCAGGGAGCTTGTCAGTGGCGATGCGCACATCACCGCACTGCCGGTGCCCGTGGCGCCGCAGTTTCGTGGTCAAAATTTTCGCGATGGCTACCCGGCGCTGGGCGAAGCCAACGCCGAATTCGGACTCGGCAAATAAGGCCGGGTGTGCGCCACACACATCATCAATCAGCCGCATGGGTGCGCAGCACGTACGCGGCGGCCGGATTCTTAAATTATCGGAACAACAGGTAGCTCATGCGTGCAATACTGATCCGGGAACACGGTATTCCCGAAACGTTGAAGATTGAAGACGTTCCCACGCCGGCCGTGAGTGACGACGGCGTACTGATCGATGTGCATGCGATAGGGGTCAACTATCCCGATCTGCTGGTCATCGCCGGGCAATATCAAATCCTGCCGCCGCGTCCGTTCAGTCCGGGGAAAGACGCCGCCGGCGTCGTCGCGACGGTCGGCCGCAATGTGAAGTCCTTCAGGCAAGGTGACCGCGTGGTGGCGCAACTCGAATCCGGCGCCTACGCGGAACAGGTCGCAGCGCGAAAGGAAAACTGCTTCTTGATTCCGGACAGCATGCCGTTTACCGATGCAGCGGCGATGGGGCTGGTGTATCAGACCGCGCATTTCGCCCTGGTAGAGCGTGGCGGCTATCAGGCCGGCGAAACTGTGCTGGTCAACGGCGCGGCCGGCGGAGTCGGGCTGGCGGCGGTGCAGATTGCAAAGGGCCTGGGCGCCACGGTGCTGGCGGGCGTCAACAATGAGGAGCACGCAAAACTGGCGCAGGCCAACGGTGCCGACCATGTGATCCGGTTTGACGCCGACAACTTGCGCGATGCGCTGCGCCAGCAGGTATACGCGGTGACCAACGGACGTGGCGTCGATGTGGTCCTCGATACATTGGGCAGCGACGTGTTTGATGCCAGCTTGCGCGCAATGGCGTGGCGCGGCCGGATGGTGGTGATCGGTTTTGCGGCCGGACGAATTCCGGAGATCAAGGCGAATTACCTGTTGGTCAAGAACATCCAGGTATCCGGCTTGCAGTGGAGCGACTACCGCGAACGTGACCCGGAATGGGTACGTCGCGTGCAAGACGAGCTGTTTGCGCTGTACAGCGCGGGCAAGATCAGGCCGAACGTGATGCAAACCTTTGCCATGGAAGACTTCGCCACTGCCCTGGCGCTGGTCAAGGCAGGCAAGGTGCAGGGCAAGGTGGTTCTGACGACCCGCCATGCGCAAGACTGATGGCAGCGCCGCGCTTCAATACGGGCCTATTTCCATCCCTGGTCAAGAAAGCATGGTCATGACAAATGCACTAGATCCATCCAGTATCGTGGCGATTATCGGCAGTGGCGCGATGGGCGCCGGGATCGCGCAAGTGGCCGCTGCCGTCGGGCATCCTGTCATCCTGCATGACACGCGGCCGGAGGCGATTGAAAAAGCCATCGGCAATATCCGGAAAACCTTCCGGATGCTGGCCGACAAAGGGCGCATGACGGAGGATGCGGCGGTGGCCGCCAGTGCGCGCCTGCAGGCGGCCACCCATCTTGCTGAACTTGCGGATGCGCGGCTGGTGGTCGAGGCGATCGTCGAAAATCAGGAAGTCAAACGCGGGTTGTTCGCCGATCTGGAAGACGTGGTCAGTGAAGACTGCATTCTGGCGACGAATACGTCGTCCATTTCGATCACCGCGCTGGGGGCGAAACTGCGGCATCCATCTCGTCTGGTCGGCATGCACTTCTTCAATCCGGTGCCTTTGATGGCGCTGGTCGAAGTGATCAGCGGACTGGCGACCGATAGCCGGCTGGCGCAGGTTGTGTACGCAACGGCGACGGCTTGGGGCAAGAATCCGGTCTATGCCAAATCGACGCCGGGATTCATCGTCAATCGGGTGGCCCGCCCGTACTATGCCGAAGGCTTGCGGATACTGACCGAGCAGGCGGGCGAGCCGGCAACGATCGACGCGATCATGCGCGAAGCCGGCGGATTCCGCATGGGGCCGTTTGAGCTGATGGATTTGATCGGACACGATGTCAATTTCGCGGTGACCCAATCGGTTTTTCAGGCGTATTTCAATGATCCGCGCTTTACGCCGTCGCTGCTGCAGCAGGAACTGGTGAATGCCGGATTCCTCGGACGAAAATCCGGGCGCGGCTTTTATCCGTACGGACAAGACACGGCACCTCCGCAGCCGCAAACCGAGGCGCCGCAGGCCGCGCCGCAACAGCTAACGATTATGGGCAGCGGAGCGGTAGCCGACGCGATTGCGTCGCGTATTGCAGCGGCCGGGATGGCGTTCGTGCGGGTCGATGCGCCGCAGGCCAACAGCGGTTTGCTGGAGTGCGGTGGCGCGGTTGTCCATCTCACCGATGGCCGCAGTGCGACGCAACGTGCCAGTGATACCGGGGTAGCCAATACCGTCTTGCTGGATCTTGCGCTCGATTACGCCAGCGCGTCCCGGATTGCGCTGGCGGCGGCGGACCAGTGCGATGAGGAGGCTTATCGAGCGGTGGCCGGGTTATTCCAGGCCGCAGGTTTTGCCGTATCGCGTTTGAACGATGTGCCGGGCATGGCGGTCATGCGGACGGTGGTGATGCTGGCCAATGAAGCGGCCGACGCGGTGAACCAGGGCGTATGCACTGCACAGAGCGCAGATGTGGCGATGCAAAAAGGCGTCAACTACCCGCGCGGGCCGCTTGCCTGGGCCGATGCGATCGGACTGGATGATGTGTTGACGGTGTTGCACAACCTGGCCGGCACATATGGCGAAGACCGCTATCGGGTGTCGCCGCTGATACAGCGCAAGGTCGCGAGCGGTGCACGTTTCCATTCCTGAAGCGAGCCGGGACATTCACTCAACTCAATAATGGCATGGGCTGATGTCAGAACGTTTTTTGCCTGCCTGCAGGAATGGATATGAATTCCTGGCATGCATTGATTCGCTTGCCCTTTTCTTTCTTGTAACCCTCTAAAGGAGATTAACCATGAATCAGGAACTATTCGACAAGGGCCTCAAAACTCGCCGTGAAGTGCTGGGAGCCGAGTACGTGGATGCATCGCTGAAAAATGCCGATGACTTCAATATGGACATGCAGGAACACGTCACCCAATACTGCTGGGGCGATGTGTGGAACCGTCCGGGCCTTGAACGGCGCACCCGCAGTTTCCTGAACCTGGCCATGATCACCGCGCTGAATCGTCCGCATGAATTGAAGCTGCATGTCCGAGGCGCCATCAACAACGGGCTGACCAAGGAAGAAATCAAGGAAGTGTTCCTTCAGGCCGCCATCTACTGCGGCGTTCCAGCGGCGATCGACAGCTTCCGCGTCGCCAAGGAAGTGTTCAAGGAAATGGGCATCTGATGGACGCAGTCGCAAAGAAGATCGGCTTTATCGGCCTGGGGATGATGGGCTTTCCCATGGCGAGCCTGTTGCACAAAGCCGGGCACGCGCTCACGGTACTGGACGCGGTGCCAGCGACGCTGGAGCGCTTTGTCAGCGAGCACGCTGGTGCAAGCGCCGCCGCAGGTCTTGATGCTTTTGCTGGGGTGGATGTGGTCATCACGATGCTGCCCAACTCTGACATCGTGGATGCTACCGTGTTGGGGCAATCGGGTCAGCGCGGCCTGATCAACATCCTTCGGCCGGGTGTTACCGTGATCGACATGAGTTCGTCGCAACCCTTGCGCTCGAAAGTGCTCGCGGAACAGCTGAAAAAGATGAGGCTGTCGTTTCTCGATGCGCCAGTGTCCGGTGGCGTCAAGCGTGCTGTGGATGGCTCGTTGGCGATCATGGTGGGCGGCGAGAAGGCGCAGTTCGACGCGCACCAAGCGCTGTTTCTCCACATGGGTAAAGTCATCACCCATGTCGGCCAGGCAGGAGCGGGTCATGCGGTGAAGGCCCTGAACAACTATGTGTCGGCTGCCGGGCTGGTGGCTGCTGCCGAGGCATTGTTGGTGGGACAAAAGTTCGGCCTGGATCCGGGCATCATGACCGATGTATTTAACAGCTCAACCGGTAAAAACAATACAACCGAGCACAAGGTGAAACCCTTCATGTTGTCGGGCAAGTTCAATTCGGGCTTCTCGCTGCAACTGATGGCTAAAGATCTTGGGATCGCCATGAACCTCGGTGAATCCATGGGCTGGCAGATGCTGCTGGGCAAGGAAGTGCTCAATCTGTGGGCAGGCGCGGCGTCCACGTTGGACAAGTCTGCCGACCACACAGAGATGTATAGGTATCTGCAGCAGATCGAGAAGTGACATGAGGCTGCTCGATGCGCTACAGGCATGTGCAAATACCGCCAGGCAGGACAAAGAGTTCATCAGCGCCGCGGCCGGTTTGCCGTGCCGAATATTGCTCGAAGTCCAGTCGTCCGAAGGGAGGGAGCAGGTTATCGCTGTTGGTGGCGAATCGGCGTCGGCGATATACCTCTCGGCATCGCCGCAGGTGTGGCAGCAGATCATGCTGCCACTGCCCCCGGTGGGGTGGCACTCCTTCACAGCCGCAACACGTCAGACAGAGTTGTTTTCTGTGCGTGCCGATGCAATTCAGGTCGCGCAAGGCTTGCATGCGCTGGAACGCCTGTTCGAGATACTTCGCGGTCAGGTCAGCGAAGAAGCTGTAGCTGACGAACCGCTTGACCTGAGTGGACTGACCGGCCGCTATGCCACGCTCAGGCTCGGCAACAGTGAGCGTTTGACGGTTTATCACGAGTTCAGCGGTACAGTCGGCATGCCTTGTCTGCTCATGTTGCACACCGCCGGTGCCGACTCTCGACAATATCACGCGCTGATGGCCGATGCGCAGTTGCAACAGCAATGGCACATGCATTCGTTCGACATGCCTGGGCACGGGCGCTCGCCTGGATCCTCCCGGTGGTTGTGGCAGGACTACCGCTTGAGCAAGGCCGCTTATCTTTCCGTGTGCGAGGGCGTCTTGCAACAGGTGTTGTCGCAGCCTGCAGTGATGCTCGGGTGCTCAATGGGTGCGGCGATGGCGTTGTACGCAGCGCGTGAGTTGCCGGAGCGCGTGCTCGGGGCGATTGCGCTTGAAGCGCCGTTTCGCTCAAGCGGGCGACGCACCGTTCATTTGACTCATGTCCAGGTGAATCAAGCCGCTCACAACCCGAGTTATGTGCGTGGGCTCATGAGTCCTTCCAGCCCATTGCGGCACCGCCGCAATGCTGCCTGGATATATTCTCAGGGCGGCTTCCAGATTTACCCAGGTGACCTCGCGTTCTATAGTGATGAATTCGATGCTGCCGTCGACGTGCAGGGCCTGGATGGAAGCGACCGGCCGATTCACTTGCTAACTGGCTCATATGACTACTCGGCCACTCCGGCCGATTCGAGGCATGTTGCTGATCTGATCCCGGGCGCGGTGTTTGCCGAGATGGCGGATCTTGGTCATTTTCCGATGATCGAGAATCCAACTGTCTTTTTACGATATCTGGCGCCGGTGCTTGAATCGGTGCGCGCTCGCCTTAACTGAAGGACAAACGATGTTGCCAATGTACGAGGTTTATGCGATGCGCTATGCGACAGTGGCGCGTCAACGCAGGGAAAACTTTATCGTCACCGATATGCACGATGCCTCCATGCCGATGGACTACTTTGTCTGGGTCGTTCGGGGCAATGGTCGCATTTGGCTGGTTGATACCGGGTTCAACGAGGCGGCAGCGCGAGGCAGAGGGCGTGTGCTGCTTCGTAGTCCGGTGGCTGCGCTGGCGATTCTTGGCATCTCGGTTGAGCAAGTGGCAGACGTGATCATCACGCACCTGCACTACGACCATGCGGGCAATATTGACCTGTTGCCCAACGCCCGATTCCATTTGCAGGAACGCGAACTTCAATATGCCACCGGCCGGCACATGTGCCATGACGTCTTACGCCATGCCTATGCGGTCGAGGATGTCGTGAATCTCGTTCGCGGCGTGTACGAAAAGCGCGTCGATTTCTACCTCGGTGACGACGAATTGGCACCGGGTTTGCAACTGATCCATGTCGGCGGCCATACCGAGGGCTTGCAGTCGGTTCGGGTGCATACAAAGCGCGGCTGGGTTGTGCTTGCTTCGGACGCGAGTCATTTTTACGAAAATATCCACCGCGAGTCGCCGTTTCCCATCGTCGTCAACATGGCCGACATGCTGGTCGGCTATCAAAGACTGCTCGCGCTATGCGACAGTCCCGACCACCTGGTGCCCGGGCATGACCCGCTGGTTCTTGCTCGTTACCCACACTTCGGCGACCCAGCCAACGAGGTGGTGTGCCTGCACGAATCTCCCGTCAGCGCGTTGCCGTTCCAGGCCGTTGCCAGCCATTGAGCGAAAGCGTGAACCCGCAAGGCAAGGCGGTGATCGTAACTGGTGGTGCAAGAACTCAGCGGGCGTTTCACCGTGTTACGAGTGCGTCCTGCACCTCGGGACTATCTGACCACCAAGATGCGTTGGCGCATCGATCACGACGCTGCGTCTGCGGTTGAGTCTCGCACTCGCAAGCGCACCTCGACACTGCCCGCATTGCGGGTGGAACGGTTGCGGTAGGGACGGGGGTTACCCCCCGCCCCCCGCACAGATCCGTACGTGCAGAATTACCGCATACGGCTCCTGCCTCAGGTATGTGACGCGAAGAACCGCTCCTCAGGGTGTGGGTGCATGTTGCGGGCGGGCGGAATGAAACGATTGGCAATACGGCTGAACCTGTCCCACGGTAGTCGATGTCGCTGACTTCGACGCATCAGTGCATGTCGCCAAGCGCGACATATCTCACTGCGCATTCCTGCCAGGCGATACAGATTTCCCGGTACAGCGTGGTAGTTGAAGTACCCCTGAACCACGCGATTCAACCACTTGCCCACAATGGAGACGGATTCATGCCGTCGTCGCATCAGTTCTACACGGATAGCGTCGAGAGTCGCGCGCATTCTCTTCTTCACCGTCAGGCGCAGGACCTTGAATCGGCCTTGCCTGTCGGTACCACAACAGTGCGTAAACCCAAGGAAGTCGAATGTTTCAGGCTTGCTTTGTCCCCGACGTTTGCGATTGGTTGCGGCGAATCGACCAAACTCGATCAGTCGCGTCTTCTTCGCATTCAGGGTCAGCCCAAATTTGGCCAGCCGCTCCTGCATTGCTGTCAGGAACCGCCTGGCCGTCTCTTCGCTCTTGAATCCGAACACACTGTCATCAGCGTAGCGCACGACAATCACCTTTCCCCGTGCATATTTGCGACGCCATTGCCGCGTCCATAGATCAAGGGCGTAATGCAGGTAGATGTTCGCCAGCAACGGCGAGATCACCGCGCCTTGGGGCGTGCCCTTGAGCGCCGCTACCCTGCACCCGTCCTCAACCACCCCCGCTTTGAGCCATTTACGAATCAGACCCAGCATTCGCCGATCCGCAATGCGGTGTTCCAGAAACTTCAGCATCCAGTCATGGTCGATTTCATCGAAGAATGACGCAATGTCTGCATCCAGTATCCAGTTCACGTTTTGGCTCTTGATCCCGACCGTCAGCGCATCCAGTGCATCGTGCTGGCTGCGCCCCTGCCGGAACCCGTACGAGAATCCAAGAAAGTCCTCTTCGTAAATCGTATTCAGCACGGTCACCACCGCTTGCTGTACGACTTTATCCTCCAGGGAGGCGATGCCAAGCGGGCGCTGTCTGCCATCGGCTTTGGGTATGAGTACCCGCCGCGATGGTTTGGCTCGGTACGCACCGGTATGAATTTCCCGGTGCAGCCCGTGTACCCGCTCGTAGAGTCCTTCCTCATAGTCTCGCCACGTCACGCCGTCCACTCCCGCCGCCGCGTCGTGGCGAAGCGCATAGAAGCTCTCCACCAGTAGCTGCGGCGTGATGTGGTGCAGCAATGCCGTGAAACGCACCGTCTTGTTCAAACGGGCAACTTCGCGTACGCCGTCAAGACCCGTCGACGCGCAACTGTTCCGGCTCTGGGTCCGGGACGCGGGGTTCTTGTTGACGTTTCCTTTGGCTACGCCCCTTCCCTCCACCACCTCCGCCGGGTCATCCCCTTTGTTCGGCGGCTTCCTTGGTACTACGGGCGTATCCGACTTCTCATCTGCGTGAACGACAGGGTTACGGCTTTTAGCCTTGCCTGTCCCGCCCGAAGCTTGTGCATCGGGCACAGATGAGATCTCCCAGCTTCCGTGCAAGAGACTTCCCGGCGTGCTCAGGGTCTTCGACCGCGCGGGATCAGGGCATGACTGGCGTGTAACGCCATGCCCCGTATTGCCTTCTGCTTCGCTTAACAGCATCGGCATCCCGGTTTCCTGATTTCGCGGCTCCATGGCTGGCTCGCCGGTTTCCCCTGTCAACGCTTCGCTCCACACCTCGCGATGTGTAACGCATGACTCGGGGCCTGATTGATTCGCCATTTCTTACCAGTATCAAACTTTCATTGACTATCTCTTGCCAGCTTTGCTGGCGCACTAAGCGTTCCGCCAACCCATATTGACCGGGTGCAGCAACAGGCAGGCGATACGCAGCGGCAAGCTGGTGATCGGTGAGGGGGCGTGGCGGTGGCGCGCGGGTCGCCGGTAGCCCCGGATCAGAGTTGTCTAACTAACACCTGTTCTGTTAACATTCCCATATCACCCGAGTCAGGGGCGTGTCGCAGCCTGACGCTACCCAATCGCGAGGAAAGCTCCCATGTCCGTCGAACCCCCTATCCTGTTTGCGGTTGATGCCGACGGCATCGGCACCCTGACGCTGAACCGGCCGGATCAGCTCAACGCTTTCGATCTCGAAATGGTTGAAGCCTGGCGCGCAGCGCTTGAGCAGGCCGAGGCCGATGAGCGCGTCAAGGTCATCGTCGTCACCGGCGCCGGTCGCGCGTTTTGCGCCGGTGGCGATTTCGAGGAGATGGCCAAGTTCAGCGAAATGGACAGCATGGGGCGCAAGGACTTTCTGTACCGGCATGTGCACCGCATCGCGCTCACGCTGGAGCGCATGGAAAAACCGGTCATTGCCGCTGTCAACGGCGCGGCGCGCGGCGCGGGCTGTGACATGGCTTTGATGTGCGATATCCGGTTGATGGCCAGCTCGGCCACGCTGGCCGAGAGTTATATCAACATCGGGCTGATGGCCGGTGATGCCGGTGCCTGGTACTTGCCGCGACTGATAGGCACTGCGCGCGCGCTTGAGCTGTTCTGGACCGGTCGCGTGGTGGGGGCGGAAGAGGCCGAGCGCATTGGCATGGTCAATCGCGTGGTGCCCGATGCCGAACTGATGAGCGCCACCTACGAGATGGCGCGCACCATTGCCTCCAAGCCGCAGCAGGCAGTGCGCTTCTTTCGTCGCGCCGTCTACCAAAGCCAGACCATGGCGCTCGCCACGCACCTGGACATGGTGTCCTCGCACATGGCGGTGCTCGAAGACACGCCCGAGCATCGCGCCGGCATTGCGGCCTTCCGCACCCGCTCGCGCGCAAGCAAGTAAAAAAGGGCGGCGCCGTGCAAGGCATTCTGAATGGCATCACCGTCATCGATCTGTCCCGCTTGATTGCGGGGCCTTACGCGGCCATGGTGCTGGCCGACTTGGGCGCGCGCGTCATCAAGGTCGAGGCCATGACCGGCGAGGAGGGGCGGCATTTTGGCCCGCCGTTTTATGGCGACTCCAGCGTCGCTTTCATGACCTGCAACCGGGGCAAGGAGTCGATCGCGCTGGACATACGCACCCCGGCCGGGCGCGCGGTGCTGGAGCGGCTGATTTCAAAAGCCCAGGTGCTGGTGCACAATTTTCGCCCCGACTTTGCCGAGGCCCATGCGCTGACCTACGACGCGGTGCGGCGCCTCAACCCGACGATGGTGTACTACATGGTCAGCGCCTTTGGTGAGCAGAGCGACTACCGGCTCAGACCCGCGGTCGACAGCGTGGTGCAGGGCATGACGGGCGCCTTCTACGCCAGTGGTGAAGAGGGCGACGCACCGATTCGCATCGGCTTGCCAATCATTGACGTGGCTTCCGGCATGTGCGGCGCCTTGGGCGTGCTGGCCGCCGTGATGCACCGGCAGCAGACCGGCCAGGGGCAGCGCGTGGAGCTGTCGCTGGCGGACACCATGTTCAATTTTCTTGCCAGCAAGGTGGGTGAATATGCGATTGAACAGCGCGAGCCGATTCGCTCGGTGAACCTGCCGATTGCGGTGCCGAGCCGTCACTTTCGCGGCTCCGACGGTGCCTGGTTCAGCGTGTCGGTGGTGAATGAAGGGGCGTTCAAGCGCTTTTGCGTCGTGGTTGAGCGGCCCGAGTGGCTCACCGATCCGCGTTACCAGCGCAACGCCGTGCGCATTGCCAACCGGCCGGCGCTGCTGGCTGAACTGGAGGCGATTTTCATCACCCGTGCGGCGGCTGCCTGGGTGGCGGCCTTCGAGGCTGCCGACATTCCCTGTGGTCCGGTGAACACGGTGTCCGAGGCCATGACCGACCCGGTGCTGGCCGGTCGCTTTGTTGAACATCCGGCGATGCCCGGCCTGCCGCTGATCCCCTTTCCAGCGCAACTTGCCGCGGGCATGCGCCGGCCCGACGCCATGCCGCCACCGCCCAAGCTGGGCGAGCACAGTCGGAACATTCTCGGCGAGCTGGGTTACAGCCCGGCCGAGGTGGATCAACTCGTGAAAGACTGCGTGATAGCACACGAATTGAACCATCGTCATCAGTAGATCCCCAAACTTTAATAGGAGAGTCAGGCATGTCGGACCAGGAAGTCATTTACGAAGTCAAGAATTTCGTCGCCACCATCACCATCAACCGGCCCAAGACGCTCAATGCCTTCACCGGTGACACGATCAAGGACATGGAGCGACTGCTGGCCCAGGCCGGCAACGATCCGAAGGTCGGTGTCATCGTGCTGACCGGCACTGGTGAGCGCGCCTTTTGCGTCGGCGGTGATGTCAACTGGGAAAAGGGCGAAGGCGGCAAGAGCGGCCTGCAGGACCTGGAGTTCAACTTCAACCGGCAGATCGCCGAATGCCCCAAGCCGGTGATCGCGCGTGTCAACGGTTATGCCATTGGCGCCGGTCACCACATTGCCTACTTTTGTGACTTCACGATTGCCGCCGATCACGCGATCTTCGGTCAGAACGGGCCACGCGTCGGCTCACCGGCGGGCGGCTACATCGTCTCGCACGCGGCCAATGTGCTTGGCCACAAGCGGGCGCGCGAGCTGTGGATGCTGTGCCGCCGCTACAGCGCGAAGCAGGCGTTCGACTGGGGTCTGGCCAATTCGGTGGTGCCGATGGCCCAGCTCGACGCGGAGGTGCAGAAGTATTGCGACGAATTGCTGTCGCTGTCGCCGACCTGTCTGAAGATTGTCAAGCGCTCGTTCTACCACCACATGGCGCCGATCATGGGCAAGGACATGAACGACCTGATCCAGGAAGTGGCACCCAACTATTTCAACACCGGCGAGCAGCAGGAAGGGGCCAGCGCCTTTCTTGAAAAACGCAAGCCCGACTTCAGCAAATTCCGCTAACCGGTAACCTTTGTCCTGCGCGGCTCGGCGGGGAACTTTTAGAGACTGAAAATGATGAACCAAGAACGTTACCCCGAGTTGCGTGCCGCGCTGCGCGATCTTTTCAAACGCTTTCCCGACGAGTATTTTCGCAAGATTGACGACGCCCGTGCTTACCCCGAGGCGTGTGTTGACGCGCTGACCCGGGCCGGCTGGCTGGCGGTGATGATTCCGCAGGAGTACGGCGGTGCCGGCCTGGGTCTGGCTGAAGCCTCGGTGGTGATGGAAGAGGTCAACCGCTGCGGCGGCAACGCCGGCGCTTGCCACGGTCAGATGTACAACATGGGCACCTTGCTGCGCCATGGCTCGGATGAGCAAAAGCGCCGCTACCTGCCCAAGATCGCCTGCGGCGAGCTGCGCCTGCAGTCCATGGGCGTGACCGAGCCGACCACAGGCACCGACACCACCAAGATCAAGACCACCGCGGTCAAGCAGGGCGACCGCTATGTGGTCAATGGCCAGAAGGTCTGGATCTCGCGGATTCAGCACTCCGACCTGATGATTTTGCTGGCACGTACCACCCCGCTCAAGGATGTGAAGCGCAAGTCAGAGGGCATGTCGATCTTCATCGTTGACCTGCACCAGGCCATTGGTCAGGGCATGACGGTGAACCCGATCCGCAACATGGTCAACCACGAGACCAATGAGCTGTTTTTCGACAACCTCGAAATCCCGGCCGAGAACCTGATCGGCGAGGAGGGCAAAGGTTTCAAGTACATCCTGGACGGCCTGAACGCCGAGCGCACCCTGATTGCCGCCGAGTGCATTGGCGACGCCCGCTGGTTCGTCGAGCGCAGCGCCCGCTATGCCCGCGAGCGCCGCGTGTTTGACCGCCCGATCGGGCAGAACCAGGGCGTGCAGTTTCCGCTGGCCGAAGCCCACATCGAGACCGAGGCCGCCGACCTGATGCGCTGGCGTGCCTGCGAGCTGTTTGATGCCCACCAACAGTGTGGTGCAGAGGCCAATATGGCCAAGTACCTGGCCGCCAAAGCCTCCTGGGAGGCGGCCAACACCGCCATTCAGACCCATGGCGGCTTCGGCTTTGCCTGCGAATACGACATCGAGCGCAAGTTTCGCGAAACCCGGCTGTACCAGGTGGCGCCGATCTCCACCAACCTGATTCTGAGCTACGTGGCCGAGCATGTGCTCGGGTTGCCGCGCTCATTCTGAAAGAAATTGCCATGCGTCCATTGGAAGGAATGCTGATCGTCACGCTGGAGCACGCCATTGCTGCGCCGTTCTGCACCCGCCAACTGGCCGACCTCGGCGCGCGCGTCATCAAGGTCGAGCGCCCGGGCGAGGGCGACTTCGCCCGCGCCTACGACACCCGGGCCCACGGCTCGGCCTCGCACTTCGTCTGGTGCAACCGCTCCAAGGAAAGCCTGACGCTCGACCTCAAGCACCCGGATGCCCGCACCGTGCTGCAAAAGCTGGTGGAGCGCGCCGACGTGCTGGTGCAGAATCTGGCGCCCGGTGCAGCCGCGCGCATGGGACTGGACCACGCCAGCCTGGCGCCGGTCAACCCGCGCATCGTGGTGTGCGACATCTCCGGTTACGGCGACGGCGGCCCCTACACCGAGAAAAAAGCCTATGACCTGCTGATCCAGAGCGAAGCCGGTTTTGTGTCGGTGACCGGCACGCCGGAGCAGCCATCCAAGGCGGGGCTGTCGATTGCCGACATCGCCGCCGGCATGTACGCCTACAGCAGCGTGCTGGCAGCCTTGCTGGAGCGCGGGCGAACGGGGCGCGGCCAGCGGCTCGAAATCTCCATGCTCGAAGCCATGTCCGAATGGATGGGCTTCCCGCTCTACTACACGCTGGACGGCCAGCCGCCGCCGCCGCGTGCCGGCGCCTCGCACGCCGCCATTTACCCCTACGGCCCCTTTACCTGCGGCGACGGCAAGCAGGTGGTGCTGGCGGTGCAGCACGACCGGGAATGGGCCACCTTCTGCAACCAGGTGTTGCAGTTGTCCGAGCTGACCGCACAGTACCTGGGCAACGCCAACCGGCTGGCCCAGCGCGAGAAACTGCGCGGCATCATCGAAGGCGTCTGCGCCACCCTGACCGCGGCGCAACTGGTGGCGCGGCTAGACGCGGCGCAAATCGCCAACGGCCAACTCAACGAGATGGCCGACCTGTGGAAGCACCCGCAACTCGCGGCGCGCGGGCGCTGGACTGAGATCGGTTCGCCCGGCGGCCCGCTGCCGGCGCTGTACCCGCCGCACCACGTCCAGGGCAGCGAGCCGCCGCCCATGGGGCCGGTGCCTGCGCTGGGCCAGCACACCGAAGCCATCCTGACCGAGCTCGGCTACGGCGAGACTGACATCGTCCGGCTGCGTGCGGACCAAGCCATCTGACTGCGAGATCGATGCCATGACCCTGGATACAAACCCGAGCGCGACGCTGGCTGCCTTTGCCGCCGATCTGTCATTCGACAGCATTCCGGCGCCGGTGCTGCGCCGCACCGAAGACCTGTTCCTCGACTGGTACGCCTCCGCGCTGGCGGGCAAGGGCGCCCGGCCGGTCGAGGCCATCGAAGCCTATGCCCGCACCATGGGCCCGGCCTCGGGCCGCGCCGAGGTGCTGATCTCGCGCCGCACCACCTCGCCCCATTTCGCCGCCATGGTCAACGCCGCGGCCTCGCACTTCGCCGAGCAGGATGACGTCCACAACGGCTCGGTGTTTCATCCCGCGGCCGTCGTGTTCCCGGCGGCGCTGGCCATCGCGCAGGACATCGGTGCCAGCGGCCGCGAGTTCCTGGCCGCCGTGGTGGCGGGCTATGAAGTCGGCATTCGGGTGGGCGAGTTCCTGGGCCGCTCGCACTACCGCATCTTTCACACCACGGCCACCGCCGGTACGCTGGCCGCCGCTGCGGCGGCCGGACGGCTGCTCAAGCTCGACGCGACCACCATGCTGCATGCCTTCGGCAGCGCGGGCACACAAGCCGCCGGGCTGTGGGAGTTTTTGCGCGACGCCGCCGACTCCAAGCAACTGCACACCGCGCATGCGGCGTCCAGCGGTCTGGCATCCGCCTACCTGGCGCGCGCGGGCTTTACCGGCGCGCGCCAGATTCTGGAAGGTGCGCAAGGCATGGCTGCGGGCATGTCGAGCGACGCCGATCCGGCGCGCCTGACCGACCGCCTGGGCCAGCGCTGGGCCACGGCGGAAACCTCGTTCAAATACCACGCCTCGTGCCGCCACACCCACCCCAGCGCCGACGCGCTGCTGGCGCTTATGCAGACGCATGGGCTCAAGGCCGACGATATTGCCGCGGTGACCACCCATGTGCACCAGGGCGCCATCGACGTGCTGGGCCGCGTCACTGTGCCCGCCACAGTGCACCAGGCCAAGTTCTCCATGGGCACGGTGCTGGCGCTGGCCGCCGAATACGGCTTTGCCGGGCTGAATGAATTTGAAGCGCATTACCTCGCGCCGCGCGTGGCCGCCTTGCGCGACCGCGTGACGATGCAGCTCGACGCCGAGGTTGACCAGGCCTACCCGCAGCGCTGGATCGGCAAGGTGACGGTCACCACGCACGCTGGCCGCATCTTGAGCGCGCGCGTCGATGAGCCCAAGGGCGACCCCGGCAACACCCTGACCCGCGCCGAGCTCGAAGACAAGGCGCAGCGCCTGGCGGCTTACGGCAAATCCGCCACGCCGGCCGAGGTGCAGGCGCTGATCGCACGCATCTGGGCGGTCGCACAGTCACCGCGCATGGACCGCTGGCTGGGGGCATGAACATGGCAACCAGCCCCCGTAGTCTGTCGCGCACCTATCTTTTTGTGCCCGCCGACCGGCCTGAGCGTTTTGTCAAGGCGCGCGCCAGCGGCGCTGACGCGGTGATCGTTGACCTGGAAGACGCGGTTGCCCCGGAGGCAAAGGCGCGCGCACGCGACGCGCTGGCGCTCGCGCTTGATGAGTCGGGGCCGCTGGTAGTGCGCATCAATGCTGCCGGCTCGCCCTGGTTTGAAGACGATCTAAAGTTGTGTCGCCATCCTGGTGTGGCCGCGGTGATGCTGCCCAAGGCCGAGGGCATCGATGCCGTCTGCACCGTGGTCGAGACCACCTTCAAGGACGTGTTGCCCATCATCGAGTCGGCGCGCGGCCTGCATGAGATGGACAACATCGCACGCGTGCCGGGCGTGGTCCGCCTGGCTTTTGGCAGCGTCGATCTGGCGCTCGATCTGGGCATTGACTGTGCGCCCGATGGCGCGGAGACTGAGCTGCTGGCTTTCCGCTCCCAAGTGGTGCTGGCCTCGCGGCTGGCCGGGCTGGCTGCGCCGGTCGACGGCGTCAGCACCGCGATCGACGACCTGCAACGCTTGCAGGCGGACGCCGAGCGCGCACGCCGGCTCGGCTTCGGCGCCAAGCTGTGCATCCACCCGAAGCAGCTGGCCATCGTCCAGGCGGTGTTCACGCCGACCCCCGAGCGGATTGACTGGGCGCGCCGCATCTGCAAGGCATTTGCATCGGCCGGCGGTGCCGCCGTGGCCGTGGATGGCCAGATGGTGGACCTGCCGGTGGTCCAGCGTGCGCGCGCCGTGCTGCGTGACGCGGGCCTGAGCGCCTGATTTTTTTGAACCCACCCCCAACCGACTGGAATTCCTTTTGACCCGCAAAACCAAACCCATACGCTCCGACATTGCCTGGAGTACCCCCGACCGCATCGAAGTGCACGGCAAGAGTCTGCCTGACGAGATTCTCGGCCATCTCAACCTGGGCGACATGGCCTACTTGCAGATCGTCGGGCGCATGCCGACACCGCAGGAATCGAACGTGTTCAACGCCATTGCGGTGACGCTGGTCGAGCACGGCATCACGCCCAGTGCGCTGGTCGCGCGACTGACCTACGCCGGTGCGCCCGAATCGCTGCAGGCCGCGGTGGCGGCCGGATTGTGCGGTCTAGGCAGCGTGTTCGTCGGCAGCACCGAAGGCACCGCCAAAATGCTGTACGAGGCCCTGCCACCCGGAACGAAAGGAGCTGACCTAGAGCGCATCGCTTGCGACACCGTGGCAGCCTTTCGTGCGCGCGGCCAGATCATTCCCGGACTCGGTCATCCGCTGCACAAGCCGGTCGATCCGCGCGCCCCGCGCCTGTTTCAGATCGCCAGGGACAACGGTTTTTCCGGCGACTACATCCGGCTCGAACAACTGATCTGCGCCGAGGCCGAGCGGGTGGCCGGCAAGATGCTGCCGGTCAACGCCACCGGCGCCATCGGCGCCATCTGCTGCGAACTCGGGTTGCCCTGGAAGATCGTGCGGGGCATCGGCGTCTTGGCGCGCGCCATCGGGCTGGTGGGGCACATCCTGGAAGAAAGCAAGAACCCGATAGCGGTCGAGATCTGGCAGCGTGTCGAAGACGAGGCCACCCGGCACATCAGGCCACAAGGCGCCTGATGCGCTGCGGCTGGCCAAATTCGATTTTCAGGGTGACAAGCTGCTCACAACCGGTAACCTTTACTGGGCCAGCGACCTACGCCTGTTTGATACCCCGGGGCTGCTTGCCCGCTGAACTTTCTTGAAGGTGAAACCATGTCCCGTACCCTCCTCAAGTCCAAGATCCACCGCGCCACAGTGACGGCATGCGAACTGCATTACGAGGGCTCCTGCGCGATCGACGAGGATCTGATGGATGCTGCCGATCTGCGCGAGAACGAGCAAATTCACATCTGGAACATCAACAACGGTGAGCGCTTTGTCACCTACGCCATCAAGGGCGAGCGAGGCTCGGGCATGATCTCGGTCAACGGTTCAGCGGCACGCCGTGCTGCAGTGGGCGACCTCATCATCATCGCGGCCTTTGCCCAAGTGCATGAAGAGCGGGTCGCTGGGCATCATCCCCAACTGGTGTTTGTGGACGAGCACAACCGCCAAACAGCCTTGCGCCACCACGTGCCAACGCAGGCACTGTGATGTCGGCAAGCCTCTCCAGCCGCAGCACGGCCAGCGTGTGGCATCCCTGCACCCAGATGAAACGCCACGAGACCCAGCCGCCGCTGGCGCTGGTGCGCGGCAGCGGTGCCTGGCTCTATGACGAAGCGGGCAAAGGCTACCTGGACGGCTTGAGTTCCTGGTGGGTCAACCTGTTCGGCCACGCGAACCCGCGCATCAACGCCGCCGTGAAAGCCCAGCTCGACACGCTGGAGCATGTGATGCTGGCCGGGTGTACCCATGCGCCTGTGGTCGAGCTTTCCGAGCGGCTGGCGGCGCTGACAGGGCATGCACTCGGGCATTGCTTTTACGCCTCTGACGGTTCCTCCGCCGTAGAAATCGCACTCAAGATGAGCGCCCACTACTGGCGCAACAGCGGCCAACCCCTCAAGCGTGACTTTGCCTGCCTCGCGCAGAGCTACCACGGCGAAACCCTGGGAGCCCTGGGCGTTACCGATGTGCCGCTATTTCGTCAGGCTTACGATGGCCTGCTGCGACCGGCCCACATCGTCGCCAGCCCGGATGCGCGTGCAGCCCGTCCGGGTGAAAGCGCGCGGGACGTGGCAGCGCGCGCGGCGGAAACACTGCGGCAGTTGTTCGAGGCCAAGGCCGACACCATCGCCGCGCTGATCGTGGAACCGCTGGTGCAGTGTGCCGCTGGCATGGCCATGCACGATGCGCAGTACCTGCAGGACATCCGCCGCCTGTGCGACCAGTACCACGTGCATTTGATCGCTGATGAAATCGCCGTGGGTTGTGGCCGCACCGGCACCTTCTTCGCTTGTGAGCAGGCCGGGAATGGGGGAGGTGAGGGGGAAAGGATGTGGCCCGACTTCCTCTGCTTGTCCAAAGGCATCAGTGGCGGCTACCTGCCGCTGTCACTGGTGATGACGACGCCAAATGTCTACCAGGCTTTTTACGACGATGGCATCAACCGTGCCTTTTTGCATTCTCATTCCTACACCGGCAACCCGCTGGCCTGCCGCGCAGCCCTGGCTTGCCTGGACATTTTTGAAGAAGACGATGTGCTGAACGCCAACCGCGTGCGTGCCACGCGGCTCAGCATCCTGCTAGGCCCTGTAGCCGCGCACCCGCAGGTGCGGCATTTCCGGCAGCAGGGCATGATTTGGGCCTTTGATGTTACGGTTGAAGATCCCGCGCATGCGGCCACCTTCTCGCGGCGCTTTCATGCCCTGGCCTTGGAAAGCGGGTTGATGTTGCGCCCCATCGGTAAAACCGTCTACCTGATGCCGCCCTATATCCTGAACGACCACGAACAGACATTGCTTGCCGAGGGCGTGCAAAGCGCGTTGGCCGAAGCGCTGCGAACCTGAAACCACCATGCATTTGATCGACACCCTGGAGGCGCGCATGGTGCAACTCGACGCCCAACACCTGCGCCGCCGCACGCGCCCTACGCAATCGCCCTGTGAGCCCCATGTCAAGCTGAACAACCGTGATCGCCTGGCGTTTTGCTCGAACGACTACCTGGGGCTTGCCAACCACCCTGCGGTGGTGACGGCCTTGCAGGAAGGGGCCGGGCTGCACGGCGCGGGCAGTGGTGCATCCCAACCTCATCAGCGGACACAGCCAGGCGCACGAGGCGCTGGAGCACCGGCTGGCGGAGTTTGTCAGCCCCCAGTTCGAGACCTGCCGCACGCTGTTTTTTTGCACCGGCTACATGGCCAACCTGGCGGTGACGCCTGCGCTGGCAGCCACGGGCGAGCCCACGGCGATTTTTTCGGAAATGCTCAACCACGCCTCGCTGATCGACGCGGTGCGCCTGGCCCGAGGCGCGCGCGTGCATGTGTATCCGCACGGCGATTTGCAAACCCTGGAGACGAGGCTAGCGCAAGAGACAGCGACGAACAAGCTGATCGTGACCGACAGCGTGTTCTCGATGGATGGCGACATCGCACCGCTGCCGCAGTTGCTGGCCCTGGCCGAGCGCTATGGTGCTTGGCTGATCGTGGACGATGCCCACGGCTTTGGCGTGCTGGGTGCCGGTGGACGTGGCGTGCTGGAGCATTTTGGCCTGAAGTCTCCGCACATCGTCTACATGGGCACCTTGGGCAAGGCCGCCGGGGTAGGCGGGGCTTTTGTCGCGGCCTGCCCGCAAGTGATTGACTGGCTGGTGCAAAAGGCTCGCACCTACATCTTCAGCACCGCAGCGCCGCCGGCATTGGCGCACGCCCTGTGTACCAGTCTGGACGTGATTGCCGGGCTACAGGGGCATTCCCGCCGCCAGCACCTGCAAGCGCTGATTGCCCACCTGCGCGAACGCATGGCCAGCAGCTCGTGGCGCTTGTTGCCATCCGACACGCCCATACAGCCACTGATTCTGGGCAGCAATGAGACCGCGCTGGCCGTGTCTGCCCAGCTCGAAGCGCAGGGGCTGTGGGTTCCCGCCATCCGCCCACCGACAGTGCCACCGGGCACAGCCCGCCTGCGCATTGCGCTGTCTGCTGCGCACAGCATCAACGATGTGGACAGGCTGGCAGACACCCTGAAAGCACTGCAATGACACTGCCACCACCCCTACCACGCAGCCTGCCCCGTGCTGATTTTTTTGTCACAGGCACGGACACAGGCGTCGGCAAAAGTCTGGTGGCCGCCGCTTTGCTGCGCCACCTGGGGCGAGCCGGTCGGCGGACCGTGGGCATGAAGCCGGTGGCCGCAGGCGCGACACAGGTGGATGACCGCTGGTGCAACGACGATGTGGAAGCACTGAGCGCGGCCAGCAATGTACAAGCCCCGGCGCCATGGGTATGCCCCTACCTGCTGCGGGACGCCATGGCACCGCATATCGCCGCCGACCATGCGGGCGTCCACCTGAGTCTTGAGCATATGCGCGATTGTTTTGCGCAACTTCAGTCGGTATCCGACAGCGTGGTGGTCGAAGGTGCAGGTGGTTTTTCTGTGCCGATCAATGCCACCGACACCTTGGCCGATCTTGCCCAAGTTTTGGCTGTGCCGGTCGTGCTGGTGGTCGGCATACGCCTGGGCTGCCTGAACCACGCCTTGCTGACGGCGCAGGCGATCCGGCAGGCCGGTTTGCCGCTGGCCGGCTGGGTGGCCAATCACATCGACCCCGGGATGTCGGCTCCGGTCGAGAATGTCAACGCGCTGGCCCAGCGGCTGGGCGCGCCCTGCTGGGGGCAGATTCCCTGGCAAAGGCAGAGTCCTCGCTTTAATTTTGCAGATGGGTTGGAGGCAATTCCATCGGTCATTGTTCCGTCTTATTGAAAGAGAGTTTTTCATGTCCTCTGTTGTCGAGCAAACCGTTACCCTGCATCGCCGCGCTGATGCCATCGCCGCGCCCCAATCGGCGCGATGGACGGTCGAAGCCGTGCAAGCCCTATTTGCACTTCCCTTTCCTGAGTTGATGCACCGTGCGCAGACGGTACACCGGGAACATTTCGATCCCACTCAGATCGAATTTGCTACGCTGCTTTCAGTCAAAACCGGGGGCTGTCCAGAAGACTGTGGCTACTGCCCTCAATCCGCCAAGTTCGACACTGGCGTCGAGGCCAGCAAGCTGATGGAGCCCCAAGCCGTGCTGCAAGCTGCGCAACTCGCCAAGGCAGCCGGTGCCACGCGTTTTTGTATGGGTGCGGCCTGGCGCGCACCGAAAGACCGCGATATTGAAAAAATGGCCGAACTGGTCAGCACCGTCAAGGCCCTGGGGATGGAAACCTGCGCTACGCTGGGAATGCTGAATGACGGCCACGCCGAAACCCTGCGCGATGCCGGGCTGGACTACTACAACCACAACCTTGACAGCGCACCCGATTTCTATGGCGACATCATCACCACCCGTGACTATCAGGACCGGCTGGACACCTTGGAGCGTGTGCGTGGTGCCGGCGTCAAAGTCTGCTGCGGCGGCATCGTAGGGATGGGCGAGACACGTCTGCAACGTGCTGGCCTGATCGCTCAGTTGGCCAACCTTGACCCCTATCCTGAATCGGTGCCAATTAACAACCTGGTGCCCGTTCCCGGCACGCCGCTGGCCGACCAGCCACCGCTCGACCCTTTCGAGTTTGTGCGCACCATCGCTGTGGCGCGCCTTACCATGCCCTTGGCGCGCGTACGCTTGTCGGCAGGTCGCCAGCAGATGGGCGACGCGGTGCAGGCCCTATGCTTTTTGGCCGGTGCCAATTCCATTTTCTACGGCGACAAGTTGCTGACGACCGGCAACCCCGATACGCACGCCGATCTTGACCTGCTGCAGCGCCTGGGCCTGCGTCAAGCCACTACGCCTGCGACTGCGTGAGAACACTATGAGCGAGCAAACCACCCCACGCAAACCCCTGACCCTGCACCGCCTGCGTGAAATGCCCACCCTGGCGCAAAAAGTGACACAAACGCTCACGATACCCGTCATCGGCATCGGTGCGATGCGTGGCCGGCAGCGGTCAGGTGCTGGTGCTACACGACATGCTGGCCGTAAGTCACGGCAAACGCCCCCGCTTTGTGCACAACTTCATGGATGACAGCGCCTCGGTGCAATGTGCCGTGCCGTGCAGTGCAGTGCTACGTCGAGGACGTGAAAGCCAGCCGCTTTCCCGTTGAGAACATCCATACTTGCTGAGCGGTTGCGAACCCAGCGTTAGGCCACGGCCAGCCCCCTATTGAGCCTCACCTCCGTCCATCCTGACCCAACGATAAATGTACATCGCCCACACCATCGCGGATCTGCGCAACCACCTGGCGCGCTTTACCCGCCCCGCCTTCGTACCCACCATGGGTAACCTGCATGACGGCCATATTGCGCTGGTCAAGCAGGCCAAAACCCTGGGTGACGTCACGGTGGCCAGCATCTTCATCAATCGCTTGCAGTTTTTGCCGCACGAAGACTTTGATACCTACCCACGCACCTGGGACGCCGATTGCGCCCAACTCGAGGCTGCGGGCTGCAACGTGCTGTTTGCACCTGACGAGAAGGTCTTGTACCCTGAACCACAAACCTACAAGGTACACCCTCCGGCAGCACTCGCTGACATCCTGGAAGGGCACTTTCGCCCTGGCTTTTTCATTGGCGTGTCGACTGTGGTGATCAAGCTCTTCAGCTGCGTTTTTGGTAGCACACCCGGTGGGGTGGCTGTGTTTGGAAAAAAGGACTACCAGCAGTTGATGATAATTCGCCACATGGTGCGCCAGTTCGCGCTGCCTATCGACATCGTGGCAGGAGAGACCCAGCGCGCGCCTGACGGCTTGGCACTAAGTTCGCGCAACGGCTACCTGTCTGAGTCCGAGCGCGTCGAAGCTGTGCAGCTGTCACTGGCGCTCAAGCAGCTGGTGCGGGATGCCCACGACGCGAATGCAGAGCTTGCGGCGCGGTTGCCTGAGCTTGAAGCACGGGCCATGTCCAAGCTCACCAAACGCGGCTGGGTGCCTGACTACCTGACGGTGCGTCGACAACCTGACCTGCAGCCGCCGCAAGCCGGAGATGCGCTGGTGGCGCTGGGTGCCGCAAGAATTGGTTCGACACGGCTTATCGACAATCTGGAAGTCGCTTGAGCGGAGCGAGACCGGCACGGCCAGATGTTATTTATTCAGCAGAGAATTCAATATCACTACCACCACCCCAAACCAGGAAGCATCTGCACACGCGCAGGGTTACGTTTCGCGGCTATCAGCGTGAGGACGGGCTCTGAGACATCGAGGCCGAGATAGTCGACGTTAAAACCTATGTCCTGAAAACGCCTGCCTGCAGGCCTAGGACCCGATGCAGCAAATGGTTGGCTGCACAATGGGGCCGGGCTGGCGTCACACCATCGAGGAAAACCTCGGTGGAATCAAGGGCTGCACCCACTTGCGCGAATTGCTGTTCAACATGGCGACGGTGGCCTACCAGACTATTCCTGGCTATCGCGAGCATCAGAGCAAGCTCGCAGGCCTGCCAGCTCCGTCCGCAGGACAACCGCCATACTGAATCGCCCCGGTTTTGAACTGACCCCCAGAAGTTGGACGGTTGCGATTCCGCCAATCAGGCGGTGTTTCTCAGCCGGTATTCCACCGGGCTGAACCCTTGCAATCCGAGCTTAATGCGCTCGTGGTTGTAGTAGCGGATGTAATCGTGCACGCCCGCTTCGAGTGCCGCGATTCCATCAAGCGTAGCAAGATGATAGTACTCGGCCTTGAGGGTGCCGAAGAAGCTCTCTATCACCGCGTTGTCAAAGCAGTTCCCTCTGCGACTCATGCTTTGCCTGACGCCATGATGCGCAAGCATCGCTCGGTACGGCTGCATCTTGTAATGCCATCCTTGATCCGAATGCACAATCAGGTCACAGGTACATTCTGACCGGGCAATGGCTTCTCGAAGCGTGTCAGACACCAGGTCAAACACGGGCCGCTTGGCCATGCGGTACGCGATGATCTCACCGTTGTAGAGGTCCATGCAGGCCGACAGATAGAGCTTCTGCCCGTGCACGTTGAACTCGGTGACATCGGTCACCCACTTCTGATTCGGAGCCTTCGCGAAGAAGTCGCGTTGCAGGACATTGGGCACGTGCACATCGCTCAAACCCAGGACATTCAGGAAGCGCTTCTTCGCCCGAATCAGCGCGCGCAGTCCCATCTTTTGCATCAAGCGCTGCACGCACTTGTGGTTGACGGGCTCTGCCATTGAACGGCACAGCGTTGCCGCGATTCGTCTGTAGCCGTAGCGGCCCTTGTGCTCGTCATAGATGGCGCGGATCTTGACCTCCATGTCGCTCTTTTCTTCGTTACGCAGTATCGCCTGGCATTGGTAGTAGAACGTGCTGCGGGCAAGGCCCGCTACCTGCAGCAGGTCCGCCAGTTTATGGTGACGCCTTAACCCGGCGATCAGACGCGCTTTGTCGGCGCAGCCGATCTCTTCGCCCGGATTAAGGCTTGCAATTTTTTTAGGTACGCCACCTCCGCGCGCAGTTGCTCGTTCTCTTCACGCAGTGCCTGCGCCGAATCGGTGATAACGGTGCTTGGCTGCGCCGAGCTGCGTCGTTCTGACTTCATATTGGTGCGCCTTTGCCCCCCTTCGAGAAAGCCTCCACGCCGCCTTCATCGAAATTGCGTCGCCAGACCACCACCTGGTTGGGATTACGGATGTCATAGACCGCCGCCACTTGACGGCTCGAAAGCTGTTCACGGTCCTGATGGGACAGAACCTGCAGTTTGAATTGCGCACTGTACGCGCTGCGTTTAGGTAGCAAACCGTCTATGCCGTGCAGGCGGTAGTGGTTCACCCAGGTACGGATTTTTTCCTCGGGCACTATCCAACGACGCGCCAGCAACTTCGCCCCGCCGTCACCGGCCAAAAAGCTCTTTACGACTTTGAGCTTGAACTCTGTTTTGTACTTTTCCATGAAACCCTTTGAAGTTTGTCCAACTTCTGGGGGTCAGTTCAAATACGGGGCGATTCAAACCTTGCAATCAGGACTTCCTCAATTCAACTGGTACGCCGGTAGGGGGCAGGTCACAGTTACGCTCCGAAGTCTGGGCTTTGAGCTAATGCAGCGGTCACTGCAGTGTTGACAACTTCATTTCACAATTTTGGTCTAAAAATGACGGCTCAACGGCCAATGTGAGTTTTATGCGGATTTTCTTTCCGAGCAGCAGGGCGCATGGATGCTGGCTCTGACTCTGCGTGTTGACACTTTCATTTCCAAAGTGTTGTCAACTTCATTTCGCCGGATGGCTTACGATTCGCCGTACAGGAAATCAAAAAAACGAAACCTTGGCGATACCTGTTGGCACTTTCATTTCACAGAAAAGCTCCAAAGAAACTGTGGAAACGCGGAATTTCTGAAATTGACGGATTGTGATGGTGGCTCGGAACCCGCATGGGATAAGGAAAGGTGATCGAGTGTTGACACTTTCATTTCCAAAGTGTTGTCACTTTCATTTCGCCGGATGAAGTTGGGGATGCTCATTGGAGCCGCACGCGCGAGAGATGTTCGGCCACCACGTCGAGGATGGCCTCGGCGCGCTCCTCGAGCTTGAGGCCCTCGAAGGCGGCCGGCAGACCGCCCACCAGCATCTCGATCGGCGTCAGCTTGTCAAAGATTCGTTGCGGCGTGCGCAGGAAGCTCCAGAGCAGCGTGGTGTTGACATCGGCATCGACGAAGGCCTTGATGATCTTCACGAGCAGGCGCTGGTTCAGCTTGGGATGGAGCTGAAACGCGGGGAAGTGCCGCCCGCTCTTGCGGTAGGGCTCCAGCACCGAGAAGAGCTCGCCGGCCGTTTCACGTTGGTAGACCACAGGCGGCGTGAGCTTCATGCGATCGGCCATCTCCTTGGCGGTCAGCACCTGATAGAGCTCGTCGGCCGCGGCATCGGCGCTCGGCGTCTCCAGCAGTTTGACCGCATCGTGGAGCTGTTCCGGCGCCAGGCCGCGTAACGCGGTCAGGGCGCTGAGGGCGAAGTTAGACCACTCGCTGTCGTCGCGCATCGCCTCGGCCGTGGGAAACCCCATTAACTCGATGTGGGCCAGGCGGATTCTCCCCAGGATCTGCCCCGCGTCTTCGCCGGCATTGACGATCTTTCCGAGGTCGACCGCGCGGACCCGGTTCATGTCGACGCCGGCAGCGGCAAGGTTGCGCCCGCTGTCCAGCATAAGAAATATTCCTTCATCGTCGTCCGCCACGGCGGCAGCCACGATGCCCTTGGACGTCCGCGACGCACCCAGCGGCGCGCCGGTTCGGGCCCAGGCGCCCGTGCTGGCGCTCGGCTTGGCACTGGGCTTGCCCGGTGCCTTGAAGTGAAGATCTGTGGCCATGGTGCGGCTCCTTTTACGCGGTTCCTGATGAACACAGCATATGGGAGGGGCGTGGCTATAGTCAATAGCGCGGATAAACATTTACAAGAAAGTAAAGTGAATTAATTCCCTCATCAGGCTAAGTAACATTGACATGATGGCAAATTAACCCATAATGAAGTCACTTGCAAATTTGAATTGCGGCTAAGTCCTTGATTTGAAACCAATTTTTTGCGCCACCGACTTTGACCTGTCCAAAATCACGACCCAAACTCGCCCTGGTTGGCCGCGCCGCAGCCGCCCGGTGGGCGCACGCGCCGGCATGCCGGCGGGCTGTACCCCGGCCGCCGGGCGGCCCGGCAACGAGCGCGGACGGCAGGGCGCCCAGCACCAGGTGCGGATCAGCGGCGTGCCGTCGACGCGGGCGCCAGCAGGGCGCTCGTCGGCCGAGCACATGACAGACGCGTGGGTCATATAGAAAACTACACCATATGGAAAACTACACCATGCCCCGGCGGGGCCAGGACCCGGTGAAATGACCCAATCATTGAATCCCTCGGCCAGCGACCTGTCAACACCGCCCGACGCGCCGCCGGCGCTGACGCTCGAAGGCGCGCTCGACCGGCTACGCAACGGCGTGCGCATCGCGCCGTCCACGCAGTTTCCCGACGCTGTGAACGCACGCCTGGCCAGCGCCGCCCAGACGGCCGCGCGGCAGTGCGCCAAGGTGCCGCCGGCGGCCAGCCGCCGCGTGCTGGGGCTGCTCGATGTCGCCGTGAAAGCGCCGACGGCAGGCCAGCGCGTGGCCTGGCACCGGCGCGCCGCCGACGCGCTGGCCAGCGCCTTTGCGCCGCACGCGGCCTGCCGCGCTGGCTGCAGCCACTGCTGCCACATCCCGGTCAAGGTCAGCGCCGTCGAGGCGCGCGCCCTGGGCCGGGCCATCGGCCGCGCCCCGGTGCCGCTGGCCGATCACGAACCTGCCGCCATCGCCGGCTACGCCTCGCCCTGCCCGTTCCTGTCGGATGGGCGCTGCAGCATCTACGCGCAGCGCCCGGCCGTCTGCCGCAGCCATCTCAACATGGACGAAGACGCCCTGCTCTGCCAGCTGCTGCCCTCCGGGCACCAAGTCCCGGTGCCCTACCTCGACACCCGGGCGCTGCTGGCGGTGTCGGTGCTGATCGCTGGCGAGGACCTCGGCGCGGCCGACCTGCGCCAGTGGTTTCCCGCGCCTGCCGCCCCCACACGCCCCCCCAGAGAATGACAACCATGCCCGTTGACAACTACCCCTTCCGTCCCCACCAGGAACCGGCCCGGTCCATCCATGACGCGTTCCAGCGGGAGGCCGGCAAACGCAAGGAGCGCGCGCTCGACGTGTGGATCGCGGCCGAGCTGCAGGCGGTGTTCGCGGCAGCGCAGCTGGCGGCCGAGCGCCATGGGCTGCGCATGCTGAGCATGGACGAAATCAAGAGCGCGGAGCGCTACGCGCGCGGCTCAGCGGACTACGGCTCGAAGTGGGCCTACACGGTGGTGGACAGCATGCACCGCCCGGCGGCCAGGTCCGCCGCATGACGGCGCGCACCACCGTCTCGGGTTTCGTGGTGCTGGAGGCGCCGCCGCCGGCCCCCGGCGAAACCGCCCTTCCCCTCAAGCCCAAGCGCGGCCGACCCGTCGGATGGCGCATGCCCACGCTGGCGAACCTGGACCAGCTCACGCTGGAGGACTTTTCGTTTGTGCGCGGCGTCATGAGCGGCATGAAACCCGCCGTGGCCTACAAGCAGTTTTACGCGAACCGCCACTTCGACGCCGACGGCAACCCGATCATTCCGCACGGCACGGAGATCAACAGCCACGCCGACCGCCTGCAGCTGGCGATCCTCGCCGCCGCGCGCGCCTCCAACAAGCCCGAAGCCAAGTCGGCGGCGCTGGCCCTGGAACGCCCTACCCCCGAACCCGTGGCCGCGCCGGCCGCCGTCGCGCAGGCGCACCTGGCCTATACGCAGTGGACCGAATCGCAACCCGAGGACATGTATAACGAAAACGAGATAGTCGAGCGCTACAAGGACTACCTCGCCGACCAGGGTGTTCAGCCCGGCAGCGGCGGCCACTTCGAAGTCGCGGACCAGTCCTTGAGCGTCACCGCCAAGGTCAAGGCGATCAACGCCCTGCAGACCCAACTGGCCACCCTGCCCCAGCCCGAGCACAGCACGAAACTGTGGCTGGCCGCTTCGCTCGTCAAGGCGTTTGCGCGCCGCGGTGTCACGACCATGGCCGGTGTCGTGCAGTCGATCTCCGTCGCCGGCCGGCACTGGCACCGCGACATCAAGGGACTGGGCCCGGGCCGCGCGGCACGTATCGAGGGCTGGCTCGAAGACCACGCCGACACGCTGGGACCGTTGTTGCGCTGGGGTGCGCACTGGGAAGTGGCCCCTCCCCTGGCCCAAGTCATCGTGCCGCTGCAGCGCGCGCCCGCCGCCGCCCTGCTCACCTACAGTCAGGAATCGGGCATCGCGTCCCCCGCCCCGAACGCGCTGGCGCTGCGCTCCGGCATCGCGCCGCTGGAGCTGCTGCTGGTGCCGCCTGCCCTGGACGGCCAGGCCGGCATCTTCAGGACGCAGACGCCGAATCACCTGGGCGCGACAACCGACATCGAGGCCATCGGCGCCTGGCTCAATGGCTACCTAACCGCGGGCAAACAGCGGACCTTTGACGCCTACCGCCGCGAAGTCGAACGGTTTTACATCTGGGCTATGCTCGAAGCACAGTGCCCGCTGTCGTCGATCACCTTGAGTCTGGCCCAGCAGTACCAGGCGTTTCTCAGGGCGATCCCTGGGCGCTACACCACCACTGCACGGGTCCCGCGTCACGATCCGCGCTGGCGGCCCTGGCGCGGCCAGCTCGAGGCGAGCAGCCAGAACTACGCGCTCGGCGTGTTGTACCAGATGTACAATGCGCTCCACAAAAACGCCTACGTGACGGGCAATCCCTTCGAGAGCATCCAGTACGATGCCGGCGGGATGAAGCGCCACGCCATGGATGTGACGCGCAGCCTGCACGCCGACGACCTCTACCTTGTGCGCGAAGCGCTGGCCACCCTCCCCGGCCTCACGTCCGCAACGCTGCGCAAAGCCGCCCTCGCCCGCCGGACCCGGCTGATCCTGCACCTTGCCTTGACCACCGGCATGCGTTTGGCCGAGATCTCCTCGGCGAACATGAACAGCCTTGCCCACCCGCGTGTCGATGGCAGGGCCGCCGATGATTGGGTTATTACGGTCGTAGGAAAGGGTAAGAAGAAGCGCGCAGTTCCAATTAGCGTGAAGCTTATGAACATGATTGAGGAGCACCATGCGGACTGGCGGGCCTTGATGCCAGAAGATGCGGCACGCATTGCAGCCTTCGATCTCTCCCCTCCCCTCATCGCCGCCCTGGAGGCGCCGGTTCGCTCGGGTGGGCGCGCCATCACCGATGACACGGCGATGGCCCATGACAACGGCGCGCTGAGCACGAATGGACTCTATCGAACCCTGAAGACGTTTTTCCGGCAGATGGCCAGAAAAGAGCGGGGCCCAGAAATGCAGGCTCGCATCCTGAGGTTCAGCACACATTGGCTTCGTCATACCTACGCACACGAGGTCCTGCGCGAGAACAACGGCGATGAAGGCCTCAAACTTGCCCAGCAGCTGCTCGGTCATGCATCGATTACCACGACCGCGGAGTATGTGGAGCAAGATATTTCGGCACAGGTGAAGGCAGCTCGTAAAGTCAATCCCCTAGGAGACTAGGACTCGAAAGCTGGACTCAGAACCATGGTAGTGCCAACGCAGTTTCCCCGGGGAAACTGGAGGCCATTTTCGCGACGTTTTTTCAGTACCGACTACAAAAGAGCGAATGCGAATCTTCTTTCCGGCACCAATCCATCACCGGCGATAGGGTACAGCGGCACAGTTTCCCCGGGGAAACTGGAACTCGACCGCGACGCTTTGTCCAGCATCCCAGCCGTGAAAGCTATTGCTGCGGACTCCTTAGCGCCAAGCGATTCGCAGCACGAGGGGTGAAGGCCGCTCAGTTTCCTCGGGAAAACTGAGCGGCCTCGTGGCCACACATCCTCCTAAAAACCCGTCGAACGAAATTACCTCAACATTTAATTGGCGCTGCCCTGGCGGAATCCAACTGAATATCACTGAGCGTCTCTGCAGTTTCCCCGGGGAAACTGTCTGCGCAAGCCAGAGATCGTCCTCCCGATCAGGGGAATAGCTGCGGCGCCGTTTCACTAGAGCTTTCTAAGGCTGATAGGTTGCTACGCTCGCCCGCCCCGCCCCTGGCGTGCAATTCACTCGACACATTCAAATGGTCTGGAAGTGACGCAGCATCCCCGCATAGGCTAGTTAAGCGACGATGGTTAATATCAATCGACAATAGCTAATGGCGAGGGCAAGAGGCAAGACAACACCATTGGTCAACACGGAGCTCGATAAGCGATAACACGTATGCCCCTTGCAGCAAAAGACAGGCGAATTCCGATAGACGCGCATTGGACAACCGGAAAATCGGCATGGCACGCCGTGCAACAGTAGTTCAGTTTCACCGGGGAAACTGGTTCTCGCTACACGCGCGAACAATTTCACACCATCAACTCGCTTTTGGCCAGTATTACCCCTTGACAGAGTTATCTTTGCTGTTAAATTAGCTTCAGACCAAATGAGAAGCCGATTGTGGGCTGTTATCTGAATAAAAACTTTCAAAGTTCGCTGCTGGGGCACGTCCTCGGTGCAGCTATCGTTTTAGGAGCACTTGCCGGATGCTCCGAATAATCCGCGCCAAAAACCGCCGCCGGCCAAAGCAGCAGCAGAGGACTAGAGCGTCACTCAACAACGCCTCAAAGATCGAAAGAAGGAACACGATGCAAAGAACAAGGCGGTGTGCCTGGAAACCATCGGCAAAGCCAAGTGTGAGGAAGTCGGCTACGTCTTCGACTGATGCTTGCCAAAACTGGCGATTTCGCCAACCTTAAAACCCTATAGGAGAGTCCCGTGATCGTTCAAATTGGAGCCGAAAAAGGAGGGGTCGGAAAGAGCACCTATGCGGTGAATCTCTCCGCCTATCTTGCGCAGCAAGGATACAGTGTCATCCTGGTCGATACAGACACCCAGAAGACTTCCAGCAAATGGGGGGAGTTGCGTTCGCATTTCAAGTTGCAGCACAACTTCACCATCGTCGACAAAGCTGTTGACCCAACCGAGCACATCCGCATGCTCTCCGAGAAGTACGATGTCGTTGTCGTTGACGTCGGCGCCCGCGACTACGCCCGGCTGAGCGAACTCACCCGAATTGTCGACTTGTGGATTGCTCCGACTCGGGTGGGGCAGGGCGATCTTGAGTCCACCCTTGAATTGGCTGATGCCTTTGCCAAGGCGGACTCGAAGCACAAGAACGGGAAGATCCCACTGGTTGTCTCGATCAACGCAGTTCCCGGTGCCTGGAATACCACTGAAGGCGCGGATGCCTACGAAGCGCTTAAGGAGGCCCTCCCAGGCGTGCCTATTCTCGAGGCCTTAGTCCGCGACCGGAAGATCTGGCGTGACGCGCACCGCATGGGGCGAACCATCTTTGAAATGCCACCACGCGAGCGCGAGAAGGCAGAAGCGGAATTCACCCAGATGGTCGATGAAGCTTTTAAAGCATTCAACAAGTTCAACAAGGGGAGCAAGAAAAATGGCGCCTAACTCCAAGTCAAAACGCAAGCCAGTTCTCGGCCATATCCACCGCAACACGGACCAAGCGGCAATGAGCTTGGCGCTGAGCGACGTGCGGCCTCCCACCCCGATTCCTGCGCCGCCAGTGGCGCCCGCAGCTCACAGTTTGCCAACCGCGGACACCGACATTTCGACTTTGTACGCGGTTGGCAGCAAATACCCGGTTCCGTTGTTTCTCCTTGCGCGAAGCCCAAATCAAGCTCGGATCTTCTACAGCACAGAAGAGCTTGACGACATGTCTAAGTCGCTGCGAACAAACGGACAGCACCTGGCCGGGCTTGGATACGTGAGGTCTGGCCGAGTGTTCTTGATCGATGGCGTGAAACGCTTCCAGGGAGCCACCATCGGGGGTCTGGGCACCCTGGAAGTTGAAATCGTTCCCACGCCCGTTGATGACGCCGCTGAGTATGAAATGTCGCGGCGTATCAACCTTGAGCGCAGCGCGCAAACTGCGCTGGACGATGCCGTTCGGTGGAAGGACTTGCTGGCCAAAGGCGTCTATGCGGATCAGGACGCGCTTGCCCAGAGCCTCGGTATATCTAAGGCCACGGTTTCGAAGACGATGGGGCTGAATCGCATCCCCGAGAGGTTGCTTCGGATGATGAGTGACCATCCCCAAACTCGCGCTCTCACAATCGCGTATGAGATCAGCAATGTCTTCGCGGCCGACCAATTCAAAGAAGCGCCCGAGAAGGCTGAGTACATGGCCGAGGACGTCATTGAAGAGACGGCAAAGCTTGACTTGAGCCGGCACCAGGTGAGCACCCTTATCGCTTCGAAGCTCAGCGGTCCGAAATCACGACTTCGAGGTGAAGCCCATCCCGTCAAGTATGGGGAGAGCAAGGGGTCCTTGAAGGTTGTCCCATCGCGCGGCCAAGTGGAGCTGGTGTTCAAAGGGCTACCAGAGCCCAAAGTGGAAGAGCTCAAGGCACTTATCGAGCAGATGCTCGCTGGCCAACTGAGCATCTAAGCGCGCAAAGGTACCCGGGAAACCAACTATCGGTGTGGGCGTCCACTCACCAACAAAGGCCCAAAAAGCGAAGCATCATGCCCCCATTTGGCTCGTTAGACAGTTAGAAAAATGCCTCGCATGTGCTAAAGGTACCCGGATATGGGGCTTCGGTGACCTAAAACCTGAGAATGATCCGAATTCGCCCCATAAACGGGTACCTTAGACGCCCTTAAAGCTGGTTTTCGGGCCGCGAGCCCACCTTTTGGTATCTTTCACCCCATAGACGGGTACCTGATGTTTCCCCATAAACCGGTACTTTAAGCAATCCCCCATGGAAGGGTACCTTAGGAAATCCAAGCCTAACTGTCGCCAGATACTTGGGGAGCAGGTTCAGACGGGCACCGCGGATAGGGACCCATGCAGAAGGTAATTCCCCACAAACGGGTACCTTCATGCTGACCCATAAACAGGTACCTAAAAGTACGTCCCTGAGTCTGACGCCGACATAATGAGGTCCGCCGCCGAGCCGTCAGGGGTCGGTCCGCCGCCCCATAGATGGGTACCCAGGCCGTGCCCCACAAACGGGTACCTTTTGCGCTCCCCATAAACGGATACCTAAGATGGACCTGCACAGAACGAAGCCTGCCTCTTCAACTCAACCTTGGGACACGGGATTAGATCGAGGCCTGGGCAAGCCTCATAAACGAGTACCTATGAAGCGCCCCATATTCAGGTACCTTCAAAACGCCCCATAAACCGGTACCTTTGAAATTCCCCATTGATGGGTACCTTTGACCCCATATCCACATACCTGAAGACCCATAGAAGGGTTCCAGTCACCCATAAATGGCTACTTATTCCCCCACAAAAGGGGACCTTCCGCCCCATAGAGAGATACCATACCCCGCTGGAACCCGCATGGCTGCTGGGTTTCAGATCCCTAAATGTATTAAATTCTTAAAGTGTTAGTTAAATAAATACACAACGGGTGGTGACATCCAAACAAGGTCGTCCAAAGAAACAATCCAAGAAAAGAATTGCCTCAATCGCGGTACATAGGTACCATCAGAAATCTACATTCCGCCAGGCCCCGGCATGGGAACATCTCCACCACCTCCAGAGCACCAGATCAGTCTGTTCATGAAAAAGGAATCCCCGGATCCTTTTCGGAAAGCGGTTCAGATCGTTCACAGTATGCCGCTCGGCGACCTTACCGCTGTGCAGCGAAAGATGTCGAACAACTGGCTCAAAAAGGCAAACTCGACTGAACCCGATGCCGATGGATACTGGTCCATTCGCATCGATGAGATGAGCGATGACATCGGCTTCAATTCAAAGAATCGTAAATACCTCAAGGACGCTGCGCGAGCCCTGCAGCGAATTGTTTTTGCCTGGGACGTAGTAGCTCCAGAAGCGAAAAGGGCAAAGTGGATCTCCTCAGTGCTGTACCCCGACGTGGAGATCACCGCTGATACCATCCGCTTTCGCTTGAGTGAACCACTGAAGCCGTACGTTCGTAATCCAGATGTCTATGCGTTGATTGACGAAACGGTGGTTCGAAAGTACAGGCGCCTGGCGTCTATCGGTATCTATGAACACTGCGTCCGATTTGAAAAAGTTGGAACAACTACGACGGTGCCGTGGCAGAAGTTTCGCGACATCGTCTTGGGCGAATCGGCTACTCGCAAAACCTACGAGCAATACAAGGTGTTCAAGGCAAAGATCCTGAATCCCTCAATAGCCGAGATCAACGCCGAGGGAGCTATCAATATCGTCCTCAGGGAGACAAAGGCAGGAAAGTCTGTCGAAGGTGTCTTCTTCAAGGTAGCAAAGGGACGCCAGTACGCAGACGCTGCGGGTCTCGATGAGAATGAGACATCCCTGGTCGCACAGATGGTGAAACTTGGCGTCCTGTCCTCAGAGGCAAAGCGACTATTGAAGGACTATTCGCCCAAAGTGATCCAGGCAACGCTCGCATATACCAACGAGCGGAAGACCAGTAAAAAGTCGGAAAAGCTTGAAAACCCCCCCGCGTATTTCAGAATGGCGCTGCAGCGGAAATGGGCGATAAACGGCGAAGCTGTGGAGGATGTAGAGCCGAAGGGCGCGGAACCACCACCGTCCTCAGGAAAGCCGAACTTGAGTGCTCTCTATCGCACCAACCAAATTGCGAAGGCCGAAGCCTACTTCAAGGTGCTCGACGCGGATGATCAACAGGACCTCATCGCCAAGTACAACGAGCAACAAATTACTCCGGCACTCCGCCTAAAAACCAAAGCAACAAAGCCCTCTGAGGCCGCATTTTTTCAATGGCTAATGAAGGATTTGTGGGGCGAGCCAAATGCGGAAGACCTGCTTGAGTATGCGCAGACCCTTCTAAGCAAGATTTAGAAGGTTTCCCCCGCCTTCCACGGCTGGACTGCGATGATGGCTTCATGCCTTCCGATGCCCCTGAGTTACGCCGCCACCTGGCCAGCCTCACTCAGAATTGATCGCGAGTTCCACCCCAACTATGCCAACATCAGCCGACATCATGCTGTTCTGCGGCGACCCGCACGGGAAGTTCGACCACATCCTGCAGGCCGCCGGCGATTTGAGAGCGTCAGCTGTCATATTGCTTGGCGATATGGAGTCCGGGCAGCCGCTGCACGAAGCGATGGCGTCGATTGATGACAAGCTGTGGTTCATCCACGGCAATCACGATACGGACAGCGAACTTAACTGGAACAACCTCTGGGGCGGCAAGCTGGCAGATAGGAACGTCGATGGGCGGGTTGTAACCTTGCCCAACGGTATCCGGATCGCCGGGTTGGGAGGGGTCTTCCGCGAAAGCGTCTGGTATCCCAGCCTGCCGACACCGCCAAATTTCCGCAACCGCAAAGAGCATGTTCGGGCAACGCCATGGCAGGGGAGCGTGCCGTGCAAGCACTGGTCCACCATTTATCCGGACGAGCTGGATCGTTTGTCAGGAATGCCGGCAGACATCCTCATCACCCATGAAGCGCCTGGATATCACAACAACGGCTTTGAGCTCCTGGACAGCCTGGCGCAGAGCATGGGCGTCAAAGTGGCCGTTCACGGGCACCATCACGATAACCTGGACAGCTCCGATCGGTGGGACCGGCAGGGCTTCAAGAGTTTTGGCGTCGGCTTGCGAGGCATCACAGCCATCGACGCAAGCGGAATCTCCAAGGTGATAGTCCCGGGCGAACTGGACGCGCAGCGGGACTTCCGGCAAAAGTATCTGGATGTGTTCAAGGATGTCGCGCCTTGAACCCGGTTGACCTTGCTTTACGTCGGTACAGCGGCATTCGTGGCCAATGCAGCCTTCCAGTCATTCTTTGGTGAGAACGCCTGCCAGTGATCAATCTCCGCGACCAGATCGCCTCCAGAGTCAGGCCAGTACTCGGCTGCCATGCAACTCGAATAGACCGACAGAATCTCCTGGAACTTCTTGGCGCCATTGTTCATGAAGCTCTCGCCGGCGGTGATGACATGGATCGAATGCGGCTCATCACTTTCAGCAGCAATGAATTCGAACGGCTTTGCGCTAGCTGAACCCTCATAAAGGGAGCGCCCGAAGGTATACATGAACGCCTGGAAGTCGTAGCCCATGTCGTTCGCATCGCGCAAGAACGCTGAGCTGGTGGCGTGCCGGGTGGTCTTCAAATCGAAGCTGATCTCCGGGTGGTACAGATCGAACCGAACCTTGAGCATCAGTCCGGTCGTCGGCTCCTGGAAATAGATGCTCACCTCCGCCTGCCCCTCGGCGAGAAAATCACCAAAGAAGCGACCCCGAACACGGCGATACTTGATTTTTTCAGCAAGGAGAAGGCCCTTGCGAAATGTGGGTTCGTCAATTACCAGACGTGCCGGATTCGCAGCCTCAAAGGCCTTGTAATCCTTGTTGCGAGCATCCGCCAGTCCAGGAAAGACAGCAATCTCGTTGCCCACCTGTTGAGGCTCCAGCACGAGCGCATGAACGAGGCTTCCGAAATCTTTCGCTTTGCTTGATGAATGCAAATTCAGAAGGCTGGCCTGGAAATGCGCCGGCGAAATCAGAAGTGGCTTGAGCATGCTGCAGCTCAGAACCTCGCGGTCCGCATGGTACGCATGAGAGGTCATGTCGGCGTACATGCGGCTGAAGGGGGTAGCTCCTGCCGTCACGTTGAGACTCAGCTCGTCTGTCGTGCCAAACAGTGCCGCGGATGAAGTGAGGTCGAATACTTTGTTCATGTCTTGGTTGCTCCATTGATGGGCTTGATCTATGAAACCACGGACGCACCATCTGTCAAGACGCTCGATGGGTGTGAAAGGCCTCAAATATCGGAACAAAGCGGAAAATTCGTGCGTTGAGCGGGGTTGACGGTGCCGCTTCGCGTGATAGCTTTAACGTAAGGACAGCCGCTACTTTAAGAATCAAGAAAATGACCCCAGAAAAATTGACTAACTCCGCTGAAATCGACTTCAATCCTGAGCTTTTGCCTGAGACGTGGAGGGCTGCGCTCCAGACTGCCATCAAGTGCACCGATGAGGCTGCGATCTGGAAAATCATGAATGCCCAGCAACTCAACGCGGAAGCGCATGAGGAATTGGTCAACAGCATCAGCCGGCTGCACTACAGGCACAGGAACATCGATGTGTATTGCGAATTGTTCATGATGCCCGTTATCGTTCCCTCGGAGTGCGAACTCATCAACGAACCTCTCGTCTGGAAATCGGCGCGGGACACTATCAAGTCGGCCCTGAACAACTGGTTCGGGAAAAAGACCCGGATCGTCATCTTCGAGGGAGTCCTGCCGATGGACTGGATAACCACCTGGCGCCCTCGCGTGATTCGGCAACACCTCCAGAGGCTGGTTCCGGAGTCATCGAGGCAGGCGACTGAGTTCCCCGCAACGACCATTGAGCTGCCAGAACGGGCCCCTCGCCTCGGGTTCGTCCTTATCGCCTGCCAAAAGCAAGGGGAGTGGCCGGAGATACCGGAACTGAATTCATTGATGGACAAGCGTCTCAAGGACGTTGTCCGTTCATCTTTGTACTTAGCAGCCTCGCCGGCCGAGGCAATGGCTCCCTACGCTCCGCACGGTGGCTCGCGAGACTTTGAGGGCGAGCCGTTAGTCCTGGCCCCTGAACGGGTCCAGTTCGCTATTACGGATGGCATCGTCCTTTGGCTGATGAAACTCCACGCAATGTTCCCGGTTCTCGGATGGACCGTCTCGCAATCCATCGCCGCGTCGGACGTGGTGAAGTTCACCCTCCACTTGGCTGACTCCGCTGTTCGGCTTACCCAGTTCACGGTTCGGATGCACCAGATTGGCATGCAGGGGTTGAACGACATCACCATTGGCCTGGCAGGAATTGCTCCAAACATGGAAACGCCAGCTGACATGAGCAAAGACCAGTACCTCGCCATGCAAACACCCTCAGCGGTTGCTTGACAACGACCCCTTTCATGTTGAGATAGTCCCAACTATTCGCAACGCGCGCTCTTGGCGCACTTTTCCTGGAGAGTCAAATGGACATGAAATCACTAAGCATTGGCCCGTTCAACGAGGGGTTCATTCGCGTGGCTACGACCAGCGATCCCGCCTCCACCGAAACGAAGTTCACGGGCGAGATCGAAATACTGGCGCGCCACCATACTCGCCTTCCTAGTGAAATCGACGGCGAGCGCATGCGCCTGGCCAGTCACCCCGCAGGCAAGATGTTGCTTGAACGCGAGGCTGCGAACAAGGCCGCAGGGAAGTTGGTTGAGGTGCCGATTCGGATGTTTTTCAACAAAACAGCCAACGCATTGACTGTGAAGTATCAGGCGTTCGACGGGGAAGGTCGGCCGGTCTGTGTCGGTGATGGCTGCAATGCAAGGCGCACCTCACTTATCGAGGGTAATCAGCCTGTAACTGTGGACGCGCCATGCGCCGGCTCGGAGGATTGCGAGTTTGCTCAGTCCGGGGTTGTTTCTTGCAGACGCCAAGTCAAGATGCCGGTCCAGATCAAAGGGCAGGCGAACGCGCTCAGCGTCTTCGAGGTTCGAACCTCGTCGTTCAATGCCTACAAGACGCTCCGTGCCCAGCTGGAGCTCATCGAAAGCCGTTTTGGAGGCCTCCGGCATGTGCCCCTCAAGCTCTCGCTCTGGCAGGCCAGCAACGAGGCAAGCTCGTTCGAGCCGTTCGATGTCTTCAAACTCTCCTTGGATGGGAACTCGGAAGTCGAAGTGATGCGACAGGCGAAGAAAGAACGTGACGAAGAAAAAGAATGCGGCCTCGTTTCCGATCAAGACGCTATTTACGAGAAGCTCCAAAACGGCGATGCCGACAGCAAGCTCTCGCTGGCATTCGACGACTTCAATGAAATTTCAGATTTTTACGCCCCCGTTGCCATCCCCAAGGCGGAGCGGCGGAAGGGGAGCCAGTCGGTCTCCTCGCCGCTGACTAAGAGGCACGCGCGCAGTTCTGCGCCCCACTTAGCCGCCGATTTGATCTCGTCCTCCCTTGCGCAGGCTGGACTCGCACCGGCAGCGGAACAATCAACACCTACTCAATAGACTATGAGCGACCCAAACATCACGCGCCTAGTAGTGGGCCCGACAATGACACTCGCTATGGGTGTCCCAGTCGGCCAGGCGGTCACGCAAACCGACCTGTCTAAAACCCTACGCTGGAAGGACGGCCATTGGCAGAATTCCGCAAGCATTATAAAAAAGGCGCGCCAGTTCACCTTCCTGCCTGTGGATGTTCTCGAAATATCGGCGACCAGGCGAGCGAGTACCTTCCGGCACTTGCGCGCATACGCGCTGCCAGTTGCGGCGGTAGTCATCTTCTTGGGGACGGCGCTGGGCTTCGTCCTCCAGCAGCGCGATAGCGCGGAAGACATACCGGTAGCGACTTCCATCGCGCCTGCAGAGACACCCGTGGCGGTCAGGTCCGTGGATGCGCCTTACCCCTTGCCAGGCGCCTCGCCATCGGCACCGCTTCCGGGTAATAGCCAGTTGGAGGAAGAAAGTAGCGCGCGTGAGCTTGCGCCACCAGTGCCCGGCGCAAAGGGACCGGTGCAGGTACCGTCTGCCCCGCTGCCCACTGTGACTTCAGCCAAGGCCCCCGCATTGCCCGCCGTGCGACCGACCCAGCAAGCGGCACCAGTCGTCCCATCCCACAAGCAGGCGCCTGCCGTAGTGCCAAAGGAGGATGCCAAGGACGAAAAGGCCCGTCCTGCAGTGATCTTGGACGCGGATGTTCCATTCGCGAAGGCAAAGCTGCCCGAGGCGGTCTCGCAGCAAAAGGCCACTGCTCCACCACCGGCCTTAGGGCAGCTACCAAAGCCGCAGGCTTCCACAAGCGGATCTAGCAGCGTAAGCAGCGGCCTTGTCGCCTTGACTCAGGACGGCAAGTTCGCTCTTTTTACGAATGTGAAGACCCGGCTGCCTGAGAAGTTTGCCGTGGGCGACAGGCTCCCCACGGGCGAAGTTCTGAAGGCAATCGACAGAGTCAATGGCAAGGTCCAAACGGACGCAAAAGAATACAGGCTGGAATGAACATGACCGACGAAACCATAATTATCGATCCCGTTGGGATGAATATCATCAACCGACTTGCACCCGGGAGCAAGTTCATCGGGCAACTGGAAAGCGAAGGCGGACTTCTCATCGAGGGAACTATTGTCGGCAATGTGCTGGTAAGTGGCGGGCCGCTCGTTCTCATGGAGCATGGAAGCATCACAGGTGATGTGACGTGCGAAGACGATGCCTACCTGTTCGGCAAAATCCATCCGGCCGAGGGCAAGGACCACAGCGAACTGATCGCGGGTGGCGCTGTTTTCATGGCGCAAACCTTGGAAGCCCGCGCAAACATTACCGCCGGCGCAATCAAAACCTATGACGGCGCTCAGGTCGATGGCCGCATTCGCACGGTACGGCGCGCCAAAACAAAGTCCGCGGACGCTGGTTGACGCGCATGAGCGAAGTTGTTGTCAGCCATCGGTGGATTGCCCAGGTACTGAAGCAACGCGGAATCCCAGTACCGGACATAAAAGTATTGGAGGTTGCGGTTGCGCAGTGCAGTGAGGAAATCCGCGCACGGCTTCTAAACGCAGTAACTCTGATCGAGCGAGGGACGGAGGAGGCAGGTGACATCGAATGGGTAAGAGGGATCCTCAAAGCGCCGGCGCAGAAGGCTCGTAAGGTTTCGCCTGATCATGAGCATCCGCCTTTCGTGGTGAGTGCCGCGCCCGTTCCGCCCCAGGCGACTGAGCCAAGGCTGGACCGCGCCCAGTTTCAAGAGAAACGACGTCTGGCCGAAGTGCCTGGCGGCACCGTTGTACCGGTGAGGCGTGTAAAGCACCACATATACGCATCCAAAGCCGCGTTGACCATCGAGCTCGACACATTGAGACAACAGCCCGGTGAGGAGGATGTGGTGCGTACAGTTCTTATTGAAGCGGCGGTGACCACCTCCGGTAGCGGGTATGACTGGGAGCGGAAGATTCCGTTTCAGCTCATGCGCCGTGAGCTGCCGATCGTTGCATGTGCGCTCCTTGGACTACTCGACCGGCCGCTTGCAATTGAAAATCATGGGCCAGAGCGAAATAAATCGCTTCGGATCGAGCAACAAGGCAGCAAGCTTTTCGTGAAAGTCTCACAGGGCTCCCGCTCGATTGCGCTGCCTGTCGATTGCTCGGACGCATACGCATGGAACGCCATCGTGCTCCAGGCACTTCAGCTCAATGCTCCGTCGCTGTCCGACAGCCTGCAGCTGCAGCTGATTCATCGGGTCGCTGAAATGATGAACCACACCCCCACCAAATGAAAAACACCCATCTTGCTGAGCTGGTGCGGCGGTTCCAAGGCCCAGTGCTCGCTGCCGCTGCCGTTGCCGGGGCCGCGCTTGGTTTCCTCTCCTGGGGGGAGGGGAGAACGCCAATTCTCGCTGCCCTCCTTCCAGTGGCGGTTGGTATTTCCGGTTCAAGGACCAGGGCGCTCGCGCTCTCGATGGGATATGTGCTTGGAACAATGCGAGGTCTGCCGGCGTTCGCCGCGGCATGGTTTGACAACAGTTTGATCATCGGGTCGATGCTTTGGCTTTTGGTGGGCTTGATCGCGGGCGCCGCATGGTCACTTGCCTGGACCGCTTCAGAGGTGCCTTGGCGAAAGGCACTTGCCGTCGCAGTAGCGTGGGTTGTGACTCTGCTGCCGCCTGTGGCAGCGTCATCGCCTGGGCACGCTGTTGTCGCGTGGGGGTACATCACTCCCGGATGGGGGTGGATCGGCGTGGCGCTGAGTGTCCTTGTACCCGCGGCCGTCATGGCGGTTGTCACTGCGAAGAGGTGGTCAATGGCCTATGTACGAGGCGCGGTCGTTGGCTTGGCCGGTGCCCTAGCGGTTGTGTCGCATTTCCACGAGGAGATCGAAAACCGGTATGTCAATGACATGGTGGCGGTGAGCACCCGGTGGGGCGCCGCCTCAGATCCCTTCGAAATGCTCGATAGGGTAGAACGAATGGGGAAAACGACGCGGGCGCTGTCAGAAGAGAATGTCGCGTCAGTGGTCGTATTCCCTGAAAGCATCGTGCAGACCTATCACCCAACGCTCTATCCCATTCTCAAGGAAATCATCCTCGACGATGCGGCAAAGGCCGGCCAGACGGTGGTTATTGGGGCGGATTTGCCGACCGCTGATGGCAATTTCCAGACTGCAGCACTTGCCTTCTACCCCGATGGGAGTAGCGTGACCGCCTTGACGCGCCAACCGGTCCCCATAGCGCTGTGGAAACCTTGGAATGCGACGGGCAGCTTCCTCACGAACTGGCGGAGCAGCAACATCCTGCCCTTTCGCAGCGGCATCAAGGCGCGAGTGATATTTTGCTTTGAGGAGTTCATGCCGATTCTGAGCCTCCTCAATGAGGCGCTTGACGATCACCAGATGGTGATAGTGCTGGCCAACACCTGGGCTTCAAGGAGCGCAGAAACGGCGGTCATCCAGTCCCGGCACAGCGAAGGCATGGCGATCCTGTTCGGGAAGCGACTCATCAAGGCGGACAATAGGCCGAAAGTCGTCAAGGGGGAGCCAGAGAGGCGGTAGAGCGGTGGCTGTCGAAAGGCGAGTTCAATCCATGATCCCGAAATACTGTGAGTGAGATCTTTGCAGGCGTCACGGCCAGCGGCGAGACGCGACTAATCGGCGAGGTGGCGCAAGGTGCTGCCTGTGGGTGCTTTTGTCGAGCCTGCGGCAGTCCGCTGGTCGCAAAGCAGGGGGATGTTCTGTCGTGGCACTTTGCGCACGTTGCCAGACAGGAGAACCCCGAATGCTATGTGGGAGCGCTGAATTTGATCCGCAGGCTGGCCATTGAGGACATCCTTGGCAACGCTGTTTTGAACCTGCCCGAATGCCACGTCACGATTCGTCGCCGGAGTGGGCTGGGGCATTCTGATGCGAAGCTGGTCTGGCAGCCTGAATTCGAGCGATGGGTGGACTTTTCGATGGATGCACCGAAGGGGGCCACCGTTGCACGCATTCGCCTGGTGGACGGGGAAGTGGCAGAGCTTTCCGTAGAGGCTACCGAATCGTCAATTTCCGCGTTGCCGGTCGCGGTGGGCGACACTGGAATGATCGCTTGCCGGTTTCCGATTCCAGCTCCCCAGCACCTTCGGACGTTTGAAGCGGCGATGGCTCAAATTCGAGCTACGGCCGCATGGCAATGGATCCGTGTGCCGGCGGGCGCAGCACCGGTGAGGCACGCAATTGAGCAACTTGACGCCCAGGAACGCCTTGAGGCCGACAGAATCAACAAGTTGGCACATCAAAGGGCGGTGGAGGCAGGTAGCCGGTGGGCGGGCATAGCCAAGCGCAACCGTGCTGGAGAAGCTTTCCTGCGGCCACGTCCAGCGTCTGGCACGCCTCCCGAGGGGGGCGGGGCTGGGGCAGGGAATGCGCTGCCCGGCCGTTCGCCGGGGTGCACGCTGACCTTCTACAAGCTCCCTGGGGAAAAATTGTGGGTGCGCTACATGCGCGCGGATAAACGATACGTGGTCATCCCGGTTCCAGGCCATCCTTGGGTCGGGTGGGAAAATGACCTTCCGCCGGAAGTGGGGCGTTTTGACCCGGAGCTCCAGGCTTACGTTTTGGACGACGTGTTCCGTGCCATGGAAGCTTTGGCCGCGCTTTCTTCGACTGTGAAGTCTGGCCGAAGCTTGGCGGAATTCATTTCAGACCCCTGCGAGGACTGAGGGAAGCGTCCCGAACGCTGCCCTGGGGCACCGTAGAGCCCTGTGGCGCCATGTTCATAGGGAATTTGCTTCGGAGTGGATTCAACCTGCAGCTACTATCAACGGCCAGCGGAAGCGCGCAACGGATCCGCTGCCGCCCACCAACAAGGAAAACAAATGATCCCGTTTCAGAATTTTGCAGAGCAGAACGACCCCTCCATCACGGCTATTTGCGAGTCTTGTGAATGGTCAGGGCCCAGCAACACGGCAAACCACCTCGCCAATGATCCCATCTGCCCGCAATGCAAAGCTGCGGACCTGCAGCTCGTTGAGGCAGGTGAAGAAACAGGACGGGATCTCTGAACTCTCTGCCTTGTAGGACTTCCCGGACGGGAGGCCCCCTGCAGGGGAGCGATCACTAGCGAGCCACCTTCTGACTGGTCGAGATCTGTTGCAGCGCGGCAGATCGGCTGCTAATATGCCTCTGCCTCCTCACTTTGAGGACTCGCGTGCGCAATGCACGCCGCATTTCAACCCATACGGGGATTCACATCCCCTTGGGATTCGTGGGTCCCCGTTTTTCTTTTCAGAAAGACAAACCCATGACAGAAGTACTGGAACGGCCAATCGGCCAGGAATCGCCCGTCGTTCACGATCAGGGCGAGGACGTAAACATCGCTGTTGGCGAACTCGTCTCCGGGTTCAACTACCGTCGCCGCCTCAACGCAGCGAAGGAAGCCTCGTTCGATGAGGACATCAAACGCAACGGACAACTCCAGGGCCTGATCTTCAGGAAGCTTGAGACCGGGGGCCTTCAGATCCTTGCCGGCCACCGCCGCGCAATGTCGATCAGCCGCGTGTTTGGTCCGGAGTACCGGGTTTTTGGCAAGGCCAAGACGTACTCCAACGCCGAAGCCATCGCGGTGATGGTGAGCGAGAACTACAACCGCGAAGACCCCACCGCCATCGAAGACGCCGAAGCGGCGACCCGCCTCCTCGGTGAAATGAATGGCGACAAGGACGAGACCGCTCGCCGGCTCGGCTGGAAACGGCCGCTGCTCGATCGCCGGCTGGCGATCATGAATGCGACTGACAGTGTGCGTGACGCCTTCGTCGAAGAGAAGTTGCACCTTGGCCATGTCGAGATTCTTGCTGCCATGCCCCGCGAGGCGCAGGAAAAGGTTCTCGTGAAGTTGCTGGCTGCGCCAGTGATGCCCACCGTGGAACAACTGAAGGCCATGGCCGAACAGGTCCTGCTCGGGCTCGAGGCCGCGATTTTCGACAAGGCCGACTGCAATGGCTGCAAGTTCAATACTGGCAACCAGCAGGCCCTGTTCGACACATCGTTTTCAGGTACCCGCTGCACAAACGGTGCTTGCTACGGTGAGAAGACCGAGAAGGAACTCGAAACGCGCCGCATGGCGTTGACCGAGACCTACCAGGTCGTGCGGATTGTCCGCCCAGGGGATAACTTGACGGTCAATCCCTTGCGCGCCGAAGGCAAGCTTGGCGTGGGTGCTGAACAGGCGCTCGCGTGTCGCACCTGTGCTGACTTTGGTGCCTGCATTTCAGGGGTACCGGACAAGCTGGGTATGAGCTTCAAGGATGTCTGCTTCAACAAGACGTGCCTTGACACCAAGGTCGGCATCCGTGCCGCGGCAGAGGAGGCCGCGCGGGAAGCTGCAGCTGCTTCGATCGAGAGCGCCGCAAGCGCTGCAATTGACGCAAGCGCCAAGACGGATCGCGCGCCGGGAAGCGCTGGTGAAGGCCAGGGTTCCAACGAGGATCGGAAGCAATCGCAGAAGACCAAAACGTCCACCGTGAAGGTCGCTGCTTCTTCTGAGCCGCGGAACGCAGTGAAGGAATTTCGCGAGAAGATCTGGCGCGGGGTGTTCCATCGGGGCGCGCTCAAGTTGTCGGTGGAGAAAAGCCGGGCCTTGTTGCTCGCGCTGTGTCTCTACCGTCCGTCTACCCTCGACTCGCACGCAGCAGTGGAGGCGATTGAACGCGAAACGGGAATGGGAAGCGTTGGGAAACTTGATGCTTTCCAACTTACCAGCGAGATCCTGGCCATGGACGTTAAGGCCCTTGGCAGTGCGTTGTTTCAGATTCCAGCGGCGGTCACAACCAGCCTGGAGATCACGGCGGTTGTCGGATTTCTGAAGGCCTTGGGGATTCAGATCGAGAGCCACTGGAAGATCAACGCAGCGTTTTTTGATCTACTGACCAAGACCGAAATCGACGCCGTGTGCATCGAACTCGGGATGGACAAGGCAGTCGGCAAGGAATACGCAAAGCTGAAGAACGGCGGCAAGGCCGATTTCATCAAGGCCATCATGGCAATTGAAGGTTTCGAGTATGTAGGGAAAATTCCAGCGTTCATGCGCTGGTAGCTGCCCCTCGCTTCAGACCAATCACACAAACCTACGCGGGTGTTCTGCCCGAACGGGTAGTTCATCCGCATTTCTTCTCTTAGGATATGCAATGAATCTTTTTCAACAATTGGCCCCTCTGGTTTCGAGCGGGATCGTGATGCGGATGACAGTTCGCATGCATGGCGACAAGCTGCAGCTGGACATCATCCCCGAGGTCGAGGCAGGCAAAACCGGCATTTCCGTGCCGGCGCAGGCCTTGATCGGGACCGCTGAAGAACTTGACGCTGGTGTGCCGGGCTTCCTTGCAGCCTACGCACAATCAGCGGCAGACCTCAATGAGCAGATCGCTGTTGCAAATGCCGTTATGGGCAAGGCGCAGGATGCTGCCAAAGAGGTGGTGAAAGCTGCAGCATCCAGGGTCAAGCCTGCGAGTTCAGCCGGCGCCAAGCCAACTGGCAGCACAAGCGAAGCCAAAGTCGACCGCGCGGCTGCCGGCTTCCTGGATATGGATGAGGACGAGTCGCCAGAAAACGGGGCAGAAGTAAAGGCCCCTGCAGCTGTGGAGACCAGCAGCGTCGTAGCGACTGAGCTTCCGGTCAGCGAGACCGGCGAGAATCCGAACCTCTTTCTGTTGTGAGGCGAACATGCAAGTACTGAATATTGTTCGCAAGTTCAACTACAACGGGATTGCCTTGGTGGACCCGAATCCTGCGTTGAGCATTGATGCTGTGCGCGAGTTCTACGCCACCCAGTACCCGGAGCTCAACAATTCGGTCATCGAAGGCCCGGTTACCAAAGGGCAGGAAGCGACCTACAAGTTCCTCCGCGCTGTTGGCGACAAGGGTGCCAACAACCAGGGTGCAACCCTGCGTGGCAAGGTTCGCGATCTCGCCGCCGGCAAGGGCGGCACGACCGTGAAAGCGATTGAGCCAGTGTTGACTGGCTCGTGCGGGGTGATTTACGCCGCATGCATTAGCGTTGTCACTTCGAAGCAAGTCGGCCGCCCGATCAAGATGCCGTCACAGGCATTCGGAATCTGGGGCTGATCGTCGGGAACTGAACCCCGGCAGTGAATCGTTAAGTAAGAAACCACCTGGCCCCATTTATGGGGCCAGGTGGTTTTTTTTTGCCTGCTAATTTTCAATGGCTTCGATCGTTTGCCAGGCCGGTCAAACTTTAGTAAAGTCTTTTCGTCTTCGCATCATTGCGAGTCCGCGAGCAGGCCTCTAGCCTGTTTCGCATTACTTTTACCCACTGGGAATCCATACACCCAGCGGGTCCGTGGGTTTCCGCTTTCAATTGGAAAACCCATGAAATCATCAACCCAAGATCTTGCTACTCGCGCTCAGCTGGCGCGCTCGTCTGTGCCGTTCGAAAAACGCACATTCCTGAAATTCACTGCGCCGGGCCTGAATGGCCAGGATGTGACTTTGGTCTTCGAGGCAAGTAGCTACAAATGCGGCGCTCCGTTGCATCTGCAGCTCTGGTCGAACGACCGCGAGGAACCTTGCTTCTGGTCGCCGTATGTGACGCTCACGAAAAGCGCGGAGCCCAGCGGTTGCCAGGACGGTGAGATCGTCGTCAAAACCAGCGACGAGAACGTCCACCTTCGTGACGTTCTTCTGGCCCGCGGATTCTTCGAGGACACTGGCCGTCGCCTGCGTGCTGGTTATGGCGTGCTGGAGATTTGGACCCTGACGGACCTGTTCACGGCCGCACTTGAGGAAGTGCTCGGTGCGCACAAGCCAGCGAAGAAGACAAAAGCGAAAGCGGCTGCTTTGACTTGACCTGACACGTCGAATCTTCACCCGCAACACAACCAATTGAGGGGCCGGACACACATTGTGTGCCGGCCCCTTTTCACTATGGAAATCAAAAATGACTGATCAGTTTAGCTTTAACCTGGCTTTCGAACCGCAGGGGAACTACACCCTCCGTCTCGCAAGTGGAGCCACAGAGGCGTATCCGACCTTGGGCGACATGATGGTAGGACTCAACCGCACGCGTCGGGATCCCGAGGCAAGAATCCTGGGTCTCACTGGCAGCACGAAAGCAACCCTGAAAACGGGTGAAAGCTGTGAAATTGTCCAGGCCCACAATCACCTTGGGATTCGTTTGCCATCCGAGGACGGGAATTGCCAGGCCTTGATTGACGCGTACCTCGATGAAGTTGAGCCATACGGGAAGGACACGAATGGCCGCATCAAGCATCCGTGGGAAATGACGCAGGGCGAGTGGGCCGCGTTGACCTCGTTCGGGAGTGTCCTCTATGGGGTCATTCCGTGGCTATCACCCACCCAGAGGGCTCAGACCTGCGTGACAGCTGGAGCAGAGCGGTGTGGACCACTTGACTACGGACTCGACCTTTTCAGGCGGCGGATGGGCTACGGGCACAACGGCCCGACCTACGACGGCGAAAATACCAACTCGCGCCACGAGGTACACGTTGGGTACGCATTGGCGGCCGGCAAACCAGTTCCGCAGGCAGTGATCGACGAGTACCTGGACCAGGGAGAAGAGGTTCAGTATCGGGATCCGTGGTTCGAGGCACTGTTGGCGAAGCCTTTCCTGCGCGGAAGGGTAAGCCGTGATCGACTTGCGCAGTTGGTCACATTGTTGGACTGGCGCGGCGATGGACTTGCAAACCTTACCGAGGAAGTGGCCAGTCATGCAATTGAGCAGATCGCAAGACTTCCGGCATCTGCAGGACCCATTGAGGTCGACAACGAGCTCTACCTTGCCGGGATCCTTAAGGTACGCACCTTGAACGATTCGCTGAGCGCGAGCGACATTGGCACGGCTCACAACGAGTTTGCAGGCACCGTCCGGGACCTACTTGCGGCGGAGCACCGAAAGGCTGGACACCTCCGCGTGCAGAAGGGCCTGGATGACGGGCAGATGACATTTCGGGAGGCTGCTTTTGCTCGGATACTGGCAGATTCCACCGAGCGATCGACAACTTACTGCCACGCCAATCGGCTGGCCAAGGCGATTGAGGCAGGGGACATCGGTTTCCTGCTGGCCACACTCGACGGCAATGGGAACGACGTAAGCAAGAAGGCTATCGAAGCCTACTTTCAAACGAAGTTGCGCAATGTGAAGGCCGCCGAGCGGCGCAAGGCGATATTCGCGCTTGCCGGGCACGTCACCGAGCAGCAGATTGCTGATGCCGAGGCCGAATTGAAGGTCCGCCAGGAGGCAAGTCAGGCGGCGCGGGAGGTCATTGCGGAGGCAAAGCGCAAAAAAAACGCGGATGAACACGCGAAATGGAAGGCCTCTTCAACGAAATACAAGTTTGAGGGCCAGATAATGACGGGCGCTGAGTTCGTCGAGCTGGTTGTCAGCCGGGGATTCGTACGGTTGGGGGTCCGGAAGGTTGGGGCGGTAACACACCATCACCTCGCCAATCCGGCGACTTCGCAAAGCTACCGTTTGCGTGTCAATGACGGGACTCTCGACTATGCGAAATTGGTACTTGAGTGCCAGGTCGAGACCATCTAACTGCTGCTGTAGCAGCACCAAAAACACCCAGGCGATCGCCCTGGGTGTTTTTTTGGTGCGCCCGGCAGGGCGTACCTACTTGGAGGTGAAAGTCCTCTACTCGCCCGGCAAGGGGAAGAGTTAGCCAAAGGCAAGGGTTTCGCGGGCGACTGCGAGTCTGAAGGAAGCCGGAGGCAAAGCGCTGGCCTGACGAACAGGAAGCGGATATGAGGCGATGCAGCAGGGTGAGGTGGCCGAATTCATCAAAGCCCGAAACTTGCACGGAATGCTGCATCGTAGATCCGACAGGCATAAGCGTGAAGGTGGGTACGTGATACCCGGGGAGATCTGGCCACGGTGCCCGAAAGGGCTACCGGCATCGAGAGGTGACGGGAACCCACCAGCACCTCCAGCGTCCTGTTTGAACCGCCGTATGCGGGACCCGCACGTACGGTGGTGTGAGAGGGCTGAGGGGGCAACCCCTCACCCTACTCGATCCTGCCTCGAGACCCCGGATCACGGTCGAGCATTCATGCATATAAGAAAAGGTTGCTACAGATCCTGCCCGAATCGCTTTTCAGGTGTGCGCCGGCCGGTTGCCGGCAAAAAAGGAAAGAAATGAACGATTTCAGATTTTGGCTTGTAGCACTGCTGTGTCTGTTTCTCTTGAAGTACTGTTCCTGAGCATCCTCCCGGGGGGAGTCGTTGGCGCCTCCCGGGATTTCCCCCTGCCAGCCCGTCGACCCTTCTCCAGGTGACCCTGGGCGCGCGCCCGCTTAGTTGTGACCGGATGACGCATAGACCACCATCATTTGCGAACTCGTTCACTCCGGGGCACAATTCGATCGTCATTGGCTTCATGCCAGTTTCGCCGGACTAGTTTCGGCCCTCAACATCAATCCACCGGGATCCTCATCCCGGTCGGGCTGAGGCTCTCGGTTTTCTTACTTTAGGAATCCCGAAAATGAGTCTCAAACAACAAGCTGAAATCTGGCTGCGTGCCGTCGTTTCGAAACATCTTGGCAGCAACATCCGGCGCTACAAGTGGAGTTCGTATTTGGGCGACGTCAGCCACAACTCCCTCGGCGGAATCGCGTTCCTTCCACCATGTGAGGGAAAAGTGGCGGAAGTCGGTGGAGAGTTCACCCTCGTCAAGACCGCCGCAAGCTGCTTCTGCGTCGTTTCGAACGCATTGCTGGGTCAGCCGGTCGCTGAAGGCGACAAGATTGGCCTGACCTTCTACAAGCCCAAGCGCTTCGACGGAACCAAGGCCGACGGTTCGGACGATCCCTCGCATCGCGGGGTCCGAACCGTCATGCTCACCGGCGCGACAAGCCTGTTTCCCGTCAAATGGGAGGGCCGGTACCTGGGAATCAATGAGCGCTTTGCAGACGCCTACACCGAGATTCGCAATCCCTACCTGCGTGACTTGATTACGCAACTTGAACGGATGCCGGTGAGCAATGGGCTGCGCGCAGTTGTGAACGTGCTGATTGACGCCAACGCCACGGGTCTGACCTTCAACGATCCGGTGGAAAGTGAAAGCGCGTCAAGTCCTCCGGCAATCCGGATGTCTGTGAGCACTGAAAAGCACAAGGGCCAGGTCGAAATTTCGTATGACCGGGCAATGGACGTCTACTCTGTCAGGCTCACCCCCGACAGCGGCTCCGGTCCCCTGGTGCTCGAAAATGTGTACTTCAACCAGCTCGGCGAGGTGCTCATTGACGGCATTGATGACGGCCGCTGGATGCTCGCCGCGGTCGCGATGATCAAGCCGGCGCCGAAAAAGCGGAAGCTGGCCCAGCCAGCCGAAGCCTGACCGGTTGATTCGCAAAGGTCGTGGCTCTTGCCCTGAAAAGGGGTAGGGCCACTGCCTGACGCGACAACTGAGAGCTTTCCCACAAATTCCCTTCACGAGTCCTGCTCCTTTAGGGCGCAGGGCCATCCTTTTGGAGTCGCCTTGTCATCTTGCTCAAACTATCACCTGCTCAGCAGAACACGCCAGGCATTCTTTGGCCATCTTCGCGCCACTGGTGTGTTGCCGATTCATCACCTTGTCCGAATCATCCTTGACAAGGGCTACAGCGCACGGGTTCGCTCTGCTGCGCTTCGAAACTTGGTTGTCGCTGCGCCCGTTGAGGTCACCCTCGGGCAACCGTATGCCGTTCGCCGGCTGCTGGTTCGAAAGCACTACCAAGTCTGAAACGTCCATGTGACTGATCAGAAGCTGAATTTACAGACCAAACACGCTAATCCGCCTTCCCCTGGGAGGCGGATTTTTTTTGGCCGTCAACTTTTGCACTTCGCCCCGAAACCAGCTAGATTTGGGGTGTTTGGCTTCATGCCTTTCGCGCGCCTGCTCACTGCAGAGTGCGCATCTCATTCACCCTCGGGAACTCATCCCGTTGGGCATGGGTTCCTGTTCATAAGGAACTCCATGAAAAACAGTCTTTTGGAGCGCCCACGGCTGAGAAGCCCTGGCAGATTCGTGCTCCCCCAGATCGCCTCGGATATTCCGGTGCGTCTGGGAAAAGAATCCGTCAAGCACCAGGTACTGGCCAAGTTCGCGCTGGCTGCCGAAGCGATTGGCATACCACTGCCAGGTGGCAATTTCGTCTCGATCGAAGAGGTAGTGAACCAGCAATGGGGGAACTACTACAAAGCGACGATGGGGCCAGAATCGAACGATTTCCTCGCGGGCAACCTCGAAATCGTTGTCACGAACAAGCGACTGGAGGCGCGAATTGCGTCGAGTCCCAACCTCGTCATGGTTCAGGCAAAGCCGGTCATTACCGCTTTGGAATCGAAAATGGCCGGCCTCGGCTGGTATGTGCTAGATGTACTTGGACGGGCCGCAGGGCACGCCATGAACGTCTATGACTGCCGCCTCCTTGGGTATCAGTCGCAGGCCTATCTCTTCGAAGCTGAAAGCGACGAAGAGTTTGCCAAGAACCTTTACGCTGAAGAGCATGGCAACCATCCAGAGGACGCAGATATCCCAAAGCTCATTGAGGCCTACCGGGATGACTATGCGTACCTCCCGTCTGACGTGCTTCGCCAAGTTGATGGGCACAAGCACCTGCTTGGCTGGGCAGATAGCAGCGGCCCAGGTAATCGCAGGGCTTTCGTAAGCAAGCGAGCAGAAGCGGCGTTTGCTGGCATCGCTTTTGAACCCGAATTGGCCAAATGCGTTCAGGCTGCAATCGCGCTGGACAAGTTGTTCAAGAAGGACAAGGCCCACGCGTTCAGCTGGTCTGGCGAAGATGTCGACCCTGAAGACGGAGAAGACTTTGCCGACTATCCCGAACAGGTCGGAGCGGTCTGCATCGTGGCCTGGGAAGAGACCGACATACTGCTTGAGATGATTGAGCACTCGGAGAGGGGGGCCTATGAAAATGGGACAGCCTACGAGTACCAGGGTAGGGCCTGGGTTCCGCTCGATGCCTCAAGCAAAGAAATCAAAAATCTGGCCCGCGACCTGCGGGATTACCTAGGACGATGGAATGCGATGGCCATGCTGGTCTCGTGTTTCCCGTTCGCAGAGGAACAATGAAATGAAAACAAGTGTTTTAGTAACTGGAAGTCAGTTTGAAATCACCGGGGCGATTCTGCTCTACCGACAGAATCTTGATTCGATGTACGGACGCCAATCGAACGCCTTTGCAACGATTCACGCAGTCAGCGCGGATCAGAAACGGCCACAAATCGAAGCAGGACGCCCAATGACGGAGGAAGACTTTGCAGCACTCGTTGCTCAGCTCGCTCCGAAAAGTCGGCCCCAAGTTGAGTGGCAGGATCACAGTGTGCTGGCCAGGGGCCTCGGACGCATGATCTGGTGGACGCCACCAATGACGCGAGCCATGTTCTTTGCGGCATCAAAGCACAACGCCAGGTCCTTCAGGGGCCAGGCGATGTGCCCGGTGCCAGGAATGGTGTGGCAGGCGACAGGCACCAGCCTGTACGTCTACGCGTTTGAAGGGGATGGAATGCCAACGCAGGAGACCCCATTGTTTCAGGCGCCGCTCTTCAATGTTTGGGCGAGTGGGCAGGTCTGTCATGGCAATGCTGTGGCCCCTGTCGACGGGAAGAAGGGAGAAACCAGGGAGTGGGAGAAATTCCTGTTCGGCTCCCGGTTTACCCATCCGAACTTCACTGAAAAGGACCGGTTGATCCTCGGAGAGGATCCGGCTGTGTTTTGGAAAATGATGGTCACCAAGCCTCTGAAGACGTTTCCGAAAAAGAAGCTGGTGAAGATCGGTTTCAAGGTAGGCGATCTGCTGGCGCCGGATTTCACCGCTCGGGCATCCAAGATGACGGCGCAAGGGGAATTTTGATGGAGACGATGGACCAGGTCGTTCAGGCCGCCTTTCCGGTTGTCTCCGCGCCTCGCTTCTCAAGCCTTGAAGCGTCGGTAAAGCCGGGAGCGCGGCACATTTTGGCCAAAGATGGACTGTGGCGTGAGGTCACGCTTCCCTGGATTCGTAGCATTCATCTGATTGCTGCGTGCGATATGCCGCTGCCCTATGGGACGCTGCATGCCGAGCTCGAGTTGCTTTGCGGCCCGATACCAAGGGATCTGCGCCAGAAGTTTGTGCGTGACGCTTACGCTGCCGGTCCCGACGAGATGGCGGCGGCAATGATATGGAACCAGGCCACCGGTGGCTGGCGTTATGCAGTTCGCGAAAGCCTCTCGGCGGGGCACGCGTTCGTAAATTACAAGGAAGTCAAGTTGGAAGAAGGGGAATTCCTTGTTCTCGATCTCCATAGCCATGGGCAATTTGACGCACATTTTTCAAGAAAAGATGATGCGGATGACGCAGGTTCAATGAAATTCAGTGGTGTGATCGGCGACCTGAACAAAGGAACGCCGACGACAGTGATGCGTTTGAATCTGCTTGGGAAAACATGGGCGGCCACGATGGCCGCCGACGGAACACTGGAGGTTTTGGAATGATGAAACACAGTTTGCAATCTGACTTGCTGACGAAGCCCGTGAAGATCCTTTTGGTCGGCGCGGGCGGAACGGGAAGCAGGATGCTGGAGAAGCTGGTGTGCCTGCACAAGGCGCTCAAGGCGAAAGGGCACCCACACGGCTTCGACGTTGTGGTGGTGGATCCTGATACCGTCTCGCCGGCCAACATTGGCCGACAGGCATTCTATCCGGGCGACGTAGGCGCATACAAGGCCGACATCCTCGTGACAAGGGCAAACATGGCGCTGGAAGATGCGGTCTGGGAAAGTTGCGTTGCAAAGCTGGACACGCAGAGTAATCTGTCTGCCTACGACATCGTGATCGGCGCAGTCGATAACCGGGCAGCCCGGCTCGGAATCCTTCGGGGATTGGAGAACACCATGAGCGGGCTCCGCTACTGGATGGACATGGGTAACAGGCGAGCAGACGGCCAGGTAGTCCTCGGACAAGTCAGCAGCCGCCGAAAGGTGGGTGAGGACAAGTTGAGGCTACCTCATGTAGGCGAGCTCTATCCGGAACTCATCGATCCTGCATTTGAGGATTCTGACGATACGCCATCCTGCTCATTGGCGGAAGCGCTGGAGAAGCAGAGCCTGTTTATCAATCCAACGCTGGCTGACTTTGCCGGCAACCTGTTGTGGAATCTCTTCACAAAGGGGGAAGTTGACACGCACGGGGTATTTGTGAACCTTGAGCGAATGGTGGTAACACCACTTCGTGTGGACCCTGCGGTTTGGGCGCGCTTCGGCGTGGTCAGAGACGGCCGGCGTCACAAGGTGATACGTCCAAGCATCAAGGCGAGGACGGATGCGAAAGCGGCGATTGCGAACGCAGCATCTGCCTGAGGGAAAGTATGAAAAAAGCCACTGAAAAGTGGCTTTTTTTTTGCCCCGCTTAGGCCGATTATTTCAGGACGCCTAACACGCGAAGCCCGGCCGTGATCATCAACAGGCAACCCCAGAGGATGGCAGCGCCTGCACCTATCGCTGCGGCCAGTGCTGCCAGTTGCAAAAAGAAAAACACAGTTTCCATGGTTTCCGCCTTTAACGTTTCAGGGGCCGAAGACTTCGAGCCCGACAATCTGCATTCTCTCTATACGATGAGACCGGCCTTTGCAGCTTGCCAGTGCACCAAGGCAGCAACTGCCCCATCCCGAAAGGCATCGCTTTCGTATCAATTGTAGGAAGGGCAATAGTCCAGAGGCACATCATCGCCACGAGTAAGCAGCACGCGCAACGACTCACGCATGGCCACTGAGGCAGTGTTCCCAAGGCGCGCTGTGCGGCGGTATCCAATCACGCCTATGGCCAGTGAGGCGCCAAAGAGCAGCAAGGTCAGAATTGATGGGTCCATGTTTAGCCGACTATTTTCTTGAAGCGCTTATCGAAGCGTAATAGCCAAACCTCAACGACGATACGACCAAACACAAAATGAGCAATGAACATTGCCAAGGCGCCGTAAACCAACCATTCAGTTGCGAGCTGAACTATGTTGCATAGGACCATCCCGAGCACGGCGGAAATAAAAAGCGCCGTCCATTTCAACCAAAGCAGCTCTACAGTAATCGAGAGGGGGGTGTAAGAACTTTTGTGTAAACGGTCAATTGGCAGGAAACTGCTGCACTTCAATGGAACTGCAAACAAATGACCGTCACGAACGAACTGATCGACAGCCTGCTGGCTGACTACAAGAAACCTGAAGACCTCATCGGTGAGAACGGCTTGCTCAAGCAACTCACCAAGAAATTGGTAGAGCGAGCCCTTGAGGCCGAAATGGCCGAACACCTGGGCCATGCCAAGCATGAGAGCGTGGCCAACGCTGCGGGCAACACCCGAAACGGCAAGAGCCGTAAAACCCTCAAAGGCGACTTTGGCGAACTGCCCATAGAAATCCCCCGAGACCGCCACGGCAGCTTCGAGCCGCAGATCGTCACCAAGCACCAAACCCGCTGGGCAGGCTTTGACGAGAAAATCCTGTCGCTGTATGCCCGTGGCATGACGGTGCGAGAAATCCAGAGTCACCTGGAAGAAATGTACGGCGCAGAGGTGTCGCCCACCCTGATCTCATCGGTGACAGATGCCGTCATGGAAGAAGCCAAAGCCTGGCAGGCCCGTCCGCTGGACGCGCTGTACCCCATCGTCTACCTGGACTGCATCCACGTCAAAACCCGTGATGCCGGTGCGGTACGTGCCAAAGCCGTGTACCTGGCACTGGGTGTCAGCATGGCCGGTGAGAAGGAAATCCTGGGCCTGTGGATCGCCCAGACCGAGGGTGCCAAGTTCTGGCTGCAAGTAGTGACTGAACTCAAGAACCGGGGTGTACAGGACATCTTCATTGCTGCGTGGATGGCTTGAAGGGCTTCCCAGATGCCATTGAAGCCGTGTACCCCAAGACAGCGGTACAGCTTTGCCTGGTGCACATGGTGCGCCACAGTCTGAACTACGTGAGCTGGAAGCTGCGCAAGGCGGTGGCTGCTGACCTGAAGACTGTTTATGCTGCCGCCACCGTGGACGAAGCAGCCATCCGGCTCAATGAGTTCGAGGATAAGTGGGGCGCTGACTACCCGACCATCGTCAAATCCTGGCGCAGCAACTGGGCACGCATCACACCGTTCTTCGACTACCCGCCGGAGATACGACGCATCATTTACACGACCAACGCGATTGAGTCGGTGAACATGAGTTTGCGCAAGATCACCAAGAACCGAGGGTCATTCCCCAGTGACGATGCGTTGCTGAAATTGTTCTATCTGGCCCTGGCCAACATCAGCAAGAAATGGACGATGCCGCTCAGAGACTGGAAGGCTGCATTGACCCGGTTTACCATCCAGTTCGAGGAGAGAATGCCCAAAACTTAACGCTCGCCCCGTTTACACAAAATTCGGGACACCCTCATCGAGAGTTCAGCCTCCAGTTTGTTCGTCCAATGGGTGTGATTCTTATTGACGGCCGCTATGTTGTGCATGAATTGTTTTCCTCTTGGTTTGAGTTTGCTTCACGCACCTGGCGCAAAAGGCCACGATACGCGGCACGCTCGCCTGCTGTCGCATCGACGGCCTTGGGGTCGATATAGAACTCGCAATCGGCCGCAATCTCTCTGGCCACCTCTGCCGACACCTTGACCTGACCGGAAGTCCAGTCCACTGCACCAAGGGCCGGAATCACGTCGCTGATACCGCGCACTTGCCATTCATTGCTGATGGCTGGTATTCTGAGCAATTAAAGTCGTAAACAGCCGACTAGCATTCATGCGCCTTTGCGGTGTACCAAATCAACAACACTCAAAGCCAAAGTCGTAAACACATTGGCGCGCTGCGTCATCCAAAGGCATGCGGGCCGCGCGATCAGTGGAGCGGTGGACTCAAACAGGTATTCGGCTGGCTGTCAATTGGAACGGCCATATCCGGCTTCATCGGGCCGTTCGCGGCGGGGCTGTTGATCGATCACGCGGGTGCTGTTAGACAGACCCACAATGGACCTTAGTCTATTTAAGGTAGCGTCGACCTTTACTATACCGGTCCCCAGTTACTCTATCCCGCGGAACGCGCTTTCAAAACGGGCCGCGCCAGAACTGGTGGACCCAGCCCTTTGGCAGACTGACCAGAAGCAGACAATTGAGTCGTCGCCACGGAGCGGACATCAAGAGTAGGCCGAAGAACTGAAGAACGCTAGCGACGCATGGTGCAGCGGGAGAGTTCCTGCTTGATGTAGACAACCGCGGACGTGAGCCAGCGCATGAGGTCTTCTTGGCTGTGCGGTGCATTGAAGTGATGCTGCCCGAATTCAGCGGTGTTACTTAGCCACCATGGCGCAACGCTTGCAAAGTGCATTTTTTCGATGGTCAGTGCCCGGATGCGGTCCAACAGAGGCCGGGTAGTGATTTCGGCATCGAAGTCTTCGACGTCCTCCTTGGGCTCAGGGTCGAACGGCGTACTGTCGCGCCGCGCATGAAGGCTCTCAAGCACATCAATCTGCCAATGTGGATGACCCGCGCCACGACTCTGAAATCCAATGCCGGAGCGGTCCCAGTCTCTCAATCCCGGCCATTCAAGTCTGAATAGCTGAGGTTTGACGGGGTCACTCAACTCGCCCACATGCACCGTGAGGCCAGCCTGTCGGAAGGCAAAGTTCCGGCCACTGTCGAGATCCCAGATCTCCTGGTATCCCAGCCATGCGAACAGATCGCCGGGTAGCGGCAGGAGCTGGGCAACGCTTGCGGTTCCGCGATTACGCTCGACCCTCTCGATGGCCTCGCCCGAAAGTCCCGTCCACACGCCATTGACCTGGTAGTCGGCTTCCACGCGGATCGCCCGCTTGGGACGCTCCAAGCAGGTATTGAGAAGAGCCTCGATTCTGCCCCATCGCTGGTCCAACTGCGCCTTCGTCGCCTGTAGGCGACGCCTTTTAAGCTCAGAGGGCGTCAAGGTCGATACCACCGTACAGCAGTTCGGCCAGTGCGATCGCCTGCTTGCTCCACAGAGGGCTGCCCACATCTACCTCTCGTCCGAGGACTGCCAGTTCGCGCACCGCGCGACCTGTCTCCGGCCCGAGAGAAAGCTGTTGAAGGTCTGGGACTGGTATCGGCGTCAAGTGGCGGGCGCTCAGGTCGAACTGACCTCCGGCGACGTTCGGGGCATATAGGCCCAGGAGTTTGACGAAGACTTCCGAGTTGCAGAGAGCGACGAACGCGGCCAAGAGATCCTGCTCTGGCATCTGCTCGACGCCTTGCTCTCCAGTGTCTGACGAGTCGGTCACGCCCCTCGGTTTCAGCGTCCACACATGACCCATGACCGCAAAGAATGCGGCCTCGTAGTCGCCAACAAACGCGCCTTCGGCTCCAAAGAACTTCGTGATGATGCGGGGCTTGGCAAGCAAGCTCCACTCACGTGGATGCATCAAGCCCCACCAGTCAGCGCGACGGGATCGCACGATGGCGGCTCTGCCTTCAAGCCGAGTGCGATTTGGCGTCAGGAACAGCTCGAAGTACTGAGGCACTGCTTTTTGAACGGCCGCCTCATCCGGGAACATTGGCCCGCTTGCTTCGTGCGGGAAAAACAGCCAGTAAGGCTTCACGATGTGACCATTGCGAATAGAGTCGGTCATTGTGGCTTGACGGAAGTAGCGGCGCTCCCTCGCAGGTAAGCCCCGTAGTTCTTCCGCCGTGAGCAGCAGCGCGTTATTCAGTCCAGTCTGTATACCCTGAGATATCTCGAACAGATCGCCGAGGGCCGGTAGGCCGGACTGAGAAAGCCTCCTTATCAGGCGCTCAGCGCTCGGCTTGGGTAGGCGCCAGGTCGGTCGGTCGCGTAGTACGGATACCGGCACTGGGAAAATACTCCAAGCATCCTCGGCGACAGGAGCGACCGGCGCGCTGTGGCCGGCCTTTCGGAGCTGGCGTAAGGCCACGCTCGTGGCCGCTGGATCATTCTCTGTTATCAGTGCGATGAGCTCGCGGTCGGGAGCCTGCCCCTTGTTAAACACAGCCGCTGCAACCTGTACCAGAGCATGAGAAAACAGGCCGAAATCGCCGATAGAAGCCAGGAAACAGAGGTCGGACACTTCCAGCAAGCGCTCGCGCCAGCCCGAGGCTGCTTTTAACGACAACAGGCTTGCGGGAAACAGCGTTCCCAATGCACCGCCCGGATTGAGCGCATCGAGCGCGCGCAACACGAAGGCCATGCTGTAGTCGCCTCGCCCGGCGCTTGGCCCTCCAAGTGCCGCCGTCAACTGATCGCGCTGTAGGGGCGTCTGCGCGGTGAACCCGACGAATGGAGGGTTCATGACGATAACGTCCGCGGCAGGCATGCCGAGTTCGCCGAGTGAGTCTCCGACGGTGAGATTGAGGTCGACCCCGCCCGCGGGCGCCCAGTCCCTCAGCGACGCAGCGACTACGAAGCGGGCCATAGAGATAGCGGCTGACGAGATGTCGTAGCCGACCAGCCGCAACCGTCCCTTAAAACCGTGGCGTCGAAGCGCGCGCAGGGCTTCTTGGAGAAATGCGCCCGAGCCGCAGGCTGGGTCGCAAATTGTCAAGCTTTCGCGGCGATTCAGTGCTCCGGGAAGCGTTGCCAGCGCTTGTTCGACCAAACTTCGCGCCAGTGTCGGCGGTGTGTAGTGGGTACCTCCGCGGCTCGTAACTGCAATCTCGGAGTTGCCGACTAAACCAAAGAGATCGAAATCCGTCGCCCCCCGAAGCAATTCGAAATGAGCCTCCTGGAACAGTTGTCCGCCAGCATGTCGCACTGCTAGCGATGGATGCAAGTCTAGCAACGAAAGTACTGCCGAGCCGCGGCCGACCTCCTCCAAGATGGCCTCAAGCGCGTTACGATCGAGCCTCCCCAATAGTTCTTCCGAATCTTCGGCTAGCCCATAGGTCCCAGGAGAGATGCGCTGGTCTGCGGGCGCCATTAGCCGCGCAAGTGAAGCAGTAAATAGATCGGTTGAGCGCGCGTCTGGCAAACGAGCCAGGTTGCCCAGAGAGCGCAGGCGGCGGAAGAAACCGAGGAGGTGGTCGACGACTGTGCGGTTCGAGCGCAGTCGGTCTTCGATCAGAAATTTATAGAAGCGGTCGAGACTGCGCTCGATGCTCTCCCGCGCAAATACGCGAGGGTCCGAAGGCCGGTCCCATCGCAGCACCGCAACCTTCTTGGGTGTGATCGTGACGTGATGCGGGATGTCACTTGACCAAACCCAGTTGGCCGGCTCGGCTGTGCGCCACAGTTCGTCTTCCGACACTGACATGGCGAAGGTACCCTCTGCCCCGTCTAGCAGAACCGAATGTGAGCCGGGGATTGAAGCCTCATCGTGCTCGAAGAGCGGCGAAATCGCAAGTCCGAATCGCTGTGCCCACTCGCTGGCGCTGTCCTTTGCATTCATTGCCGAATTCCTACCGCCGGAAAGAGTTGCCGTTGTGGTGGCTCCACAGGGAAAGTGAAAGAGTTGGCCAGCGCTTGAAGGTGTGGTGCGAGTGGAAGGACTAGAAGACCTTCGATAGGGACAGATCGCTCGTCAATCAAGCGCGCATGGGCGCAATCCGGGAAGACCACGGCCGTACTCCACAAGGCGGGGAAGGACCTCCCCTGGAGATGTTGCCGAACTTCCTTAATGGCATCTTTCCAGGCGCCCACTTCGACACCGAAGCGGTCTTGCAATTCCAGCAGCAGCCTGAGCGCAAGCACGGATTGCCACGAATACAACGCGTGTCGACCACGCCCCGCACCGGGGACGTCTGGCGCCAGCAAAGTACGACGAGCACACCACTCCCTCAGCTGGTGCATGGTAAGCCCAGCCAGTCGTGCCGCGTCGGATGCTTGCAGTAATTGCATTTATGAAGGGTAACACACCCGTCATCAGACTTGTCAGAGCATTCAATGTATCAGAGCATCAACCTCGCCTATCCCAGGGACAATACTTTCGCGTCGCGCGAAGTTGCGTGGGTTTTTTCTGCCGGAGTACGCCACAACCGATCTCGGAATTTCCTCGGCTAGGCTGCTCCGTCCCTTTATGAGGCAATCGCGAACGTCTGGTCCTTGCTATTTCGAATGCTGCCAGTGGGCTCATACTCGCCGCTTGGAATTGATCTGATTCCGACCGCTCCTTGGCAATGCCGCCGATCATTCCCCTGCTTGAGCATATGTTTACGACTTTGGAAATCCGTCTCAAAAATCCAACGCCCCGCAAACCCGCATGGATGCTAGAGCCGTGTTTACGACTTTAATTGCTCGGAATATGTGCCCGCCATCACTTTGTTTTCTGTGTGTTCCATAGTTGTTTTCCTCTAAATCGATTGTTTACTTGTCTTTAGTATATATCCCCATTGGGGATATCTCAAGTGGCCTTTTCAGCTTTCTTTTTCACACGCTCATGAACAAGTTTCAACTTCTCGTGCGCAAGGATCTCACGCACCAGATTCCAGATCGTTTCATCCATGTTGCGGAAATCCTTGGACTCTCCAGGCAGCAACCACTTGTCGAGTGTGCGACGGGCACACCCGAGGCGCGCGCAGAAGAAATCGCGGGTCATGTTCAGCTCAGCCATGGCCGAGCGCAAAAACTCTTGCTGGGTACTCATCAGGTTTTTAACAATTTCGCACCTGCGGCCTTTGATGCTTTGGCATCGAAGGTCCAGAACGGCAGTGCGTGACCGTATTGGGCAAGCGCCAGGTGCAAATACTCACCAAAGTCGGCTCCGCCCTCTTCGTAGCTGGCTAGAGCCTGTTCCAGTGCACCCTCCGACTCAAACACCAGCTCCATCGTCATCAACAGCGAGGCAACAGCCCTGATCACTTCTGCTTTGGCGAACTTGTACCTGGAACGCAAAACCCATTCAAGCTCAAGAACCACGGTGATCGGAATCCAAAGGTTCTCGGATCGTCGGACGTGCCGGTCCAACATCCTTGCGGCAACTTCCGCCTGCGCTTCGTCATCACGGACGATCAGGCGAACCAGGACATTGGTATCAAGTGAACCAGCAATGCTCAAGGCTTCATGTCCTCAATTGCGACATGCTTGCCCTTTGGGGGCGTGAGCATGCCCTTCATATCCAGGATGGACTTGTTCTTGACGCGTACAAACAGCCGCCCGTCATTGAGGGCATGCCAAACGAGCCGCGTTCCAGGAGCGCCACCAATGGCCTGCCGGATGTCAGCCGGAACCGTGGTCTGGCCCTTGGCTGTAATAGTTGATTCAGTCATAAATACCCCTTACATTGAGCCAATTGTAATGCGCCTAAATCGCATTTGCAAACATCTCGCTCAACACATCTTGGTCAACGTCCACATAACGATGTGGTGCAGTCGATGCTGGAGTGGCCTAGGAGCCTGTCGGACTTGAGTGCGCGCAAGCGATGATTTGCGGGCGAGGTGAATTTTTGAGGGCCCGAGTCGTGCTTTGCGCGTGATCGCACGATTGCGCGAAGCCTGGCAAGGCCTTACACGCTGTCTGTGGCCTTCGTTGGGCGA